>MKTD01000034.1 GCA_001898165.1 Bacteroidia bacterium 43-41 | reverse complement strand
ATCATTTAGGAGCATCGTTGAAAGATTTAGGAAAGAGATGGTTTGCTTTTTCAGTGTTAGATTTTGAGGTAAATGAAATATTAAAGAAACTTGAAAATGATATTAAGTAACAACGTTTGCTAACACGCGTTAAATCCCATTAAAACGGGATTTTACCGCGAGAACGTTACCTGCAAGGCTATGACGACACAACCAAAAAAATAAGCAGACGAAAATGGACGAAATTTTAAGACTGACATTACCAATTTATTTTATAATCTACTTCGGACTTGCTTTCGTTTTGAAAAGCGTAATTGTTGCAAGACGAATAGGAAAAAATCCACTTGTTTTACCAAAAGACGACAGTGCATTTGGACTAATTGGACTTTATTTCAAACTGACACTTATTGCAATGTTTCTTTACGTTCTAGCTTTCGCTTTTTTCCCAACTTGGCACGACAATTTTTTGCCAATAATTTCAATAGATAACTTGACCATAAAATATATCGGACTTGGACTTTTGGCGATTGCGCTTATTTGGACAATTATTGCACAAGCACATATGAAAAATTCTTGGAGAATTGGTATTGACACAGAAACAAAAACCGAACTTGTAACGGCAGGTCTTTTTAGATTATCACGAAACCCTATATTCTTTGGGATGATTTTAAGTTTGGTTGGACTTTTTCTAACAACACCAAATGCCTTGACAGGACTATTTTTGATTTTAGGCTATATTTTAATCCAAATTCAAATCCGACTGGAAGAAGAGTTTTTAACAAAGGAACACGGACAAAATTATTTGTCATACAGACAAAAAGTAAGACGACTAATATGACGATGAAAAAAAGCCCAGCAGGTAACATCGGTTTGGCAATATGGCGGCTTGAGTGCTTCTATGAAACATTTGTGCAAGGTTCAACAGCAGTAATTCTATTGAACTTTAGGGCTAAAATCCGCCACATCGCCAAGCCGTAAACCGTTATGGGCAATGCTGTGAACGACCACAACGACACGGAAAAAACGATTTTTTAAGACATTCCAATCATTGAAAACTATTAATTGCTAAATTTGAAAGATGATTAACGACTGTAAAATAGTTAAAGATTTACCCTCTGGTGGACAAAAAAATGTTCAGTTAGCCGAACACCCAGAACTTGGCTTAGTAGTAATAAAAAGGGGGGCAATAAAAAGTTTTATTTCTCTCGAAAGGATTAAAAGAGAAATTGAGCTTTTATCAGAGCTAAAATCGGACTATTATCCACAACAATATCACTTTAACATTGATATAAAAACAAAAGAATTTGAAATTGTTGAAGCCTATATCAAAGGAAATACCTTAAGAAATGTAATGAATTCTTTTTCAACAGTTGAAGAAATATTTTCACTGCTTAATTATTTAATTGATGGACTTTCAATTATTTGGGACAAGAACATTGTTCATAGAGATTTGAAACCTGAGAATATAATCATAAGACATAATGGAATGCCTTGCATTATTGATTTAGGCATTGCAAGATTTCTTGATATGGAAGCTCTTACAAAAACAATTGCTCCAATGGGACCCTGCACACCAATATATGCTTCTCCCGAACAGTTAACTAATAACAAAAATATTATAGACCATAGAACTGATTTTTTCAGCTTAGGAATAATTTCTTTTGAACTCTTCTTAGGAGTTCACCCCTTTGACCCCACGTATCTTGAAAATCATTTTTCAATCGTAGAAAACATTCTGCAAAATAAATTTTTAATAGAAACAAAAGATATTAAAGCTGATAAAAGGATGGTTGAACTTGCAAGCAAAACATTGAGACAACAGCCATTTGAAAGATTCAGAAACTATAAAATTTTCAAGTCATTTATTGAAAGCAACTTAAAGAAATGAAAGTATACCACCAAACAGGTTTTAGGTTAAATTGGAATATAGATTGTTTTCAACAAAATGTTGGAGACGGATTAATTTTTTCACCAATTAACATTGACGCAGACAAACTTATACAACTTGATAATAGCTTAAAAGAAACAAGTTTTCTTGACCCTCAGCTTTATCTTCTGAATGAAGCAAAAGGAACATTGGATACTTATCCCTATTTTCCTGGCAACATTAAACCCGACTACTCAACGCCAGACCTTGACAACAGCAATCAAATCCTTGCTCAATTATGTATTGATTATCAGTTAAAAAACAATTTTGAATATATTGTTATTCCCACTAGGTATTACGCAGACAATCCAACTACATACTTCTTGCAAACAGGAGATTATTTTGTATCGCCATTTATTGACTTTATTAGAACACAAGGAATTAAGAAGAAAATTCTTCAATCTGTTATTGTTAAGACAATTATGTTGACTGATGAAGAAAAGAGAAATGAAACACTAAATTGGATTACTGGTCAACAGATTAACGGGGTCTACTTAATTTTTGAAGACAACGCAACTGGTAAACAAATTAAAGACTTTGAGTTCTTGCTTAACGCACTTAAATTCATTCATATTTTAAAAATGAATGGAATGGAAGTTCATTTGGGCTATAATAATACTGAAGCTATACTCTACAGTATTGCAATGCCAGATTCTGTTTCCATTGGTTCATATGAGAATTTACGCTCTTTTGGGATTAAACGCTTTCGAGACCTTGAAAATGGACCAATGAGAGCACCAAGAGCAAGACTATATAGTTCACTTTTACTTCAATGGATAGATTATCAATACATAGATGCAATGAGTAAACTGATAGACAACTATGAAAACTATTTTGACGACTCAGAGTATAAGCCATTAATGTTTAAGCCTGATTATAACTGGCAGTTTATGAAACCAGAGCCTTACAAACATTATTTCTGTGTTTTTAATAACCAAATAAAGGCTTTACCTCAAACACAACTTGAAAGAATTGAATCACTGAAAACAAACATAAGGCAATCAATGAATCTATTTAGAAAAATTGAAGAAACAGTCCTTTTAGATGATGATAGTAACGGTTCGCATTTACCTAATTGGTTTAATGTAATTAATGCATTTCAAAAAGAGTTAAGTTTATAAACTATGTTTGAAACAGAATTAGAAATGTCAAAGCATTTTGAGAAATTTCTCAAAGAAAATTTTGGCAATACATATCTTAAAGAGTATCAAGGTCTATTTGGTATTCCAGACTTTGTATTCTATGCCAAAAATGAACAAGATTTTTCGTTTGTTTCATTTGAATTAAAGCTTAAAAATTGGAAAAGAGCTGCCAAACAGGCCTTTAGACATAAAAGCTTTTCTAATGTTTCATATGTTGTAATTGGTAGCAAAGCTGCAAAGGCCGCAGTTGACAATATTGATTTTTTCAAACAATATAATATAGGTTTAGCAACGTTTGACAACAACAATGTTTTCAAAATTCACTTTAAACCTAAATTGAATGAACCTTATTCAAGTAGTTTAAAACAAAAATTGGTTGACACAGTAACTAGAACAAGAAAAAAAGCAAGGAACATAGAAACATTTTTAGGCTGACAGTTTAAGAACAATAAAAAGCACAGCCCATAACACGGGTTTTGCGTCAGGCGGGGTGACATGCAATCTTGTAGCTTTGTGCTTCTATTCAAGTGTAGTGCTGGTTGACAGTTTTGTGCTCCGAAACCCGCCCGAACGCAAAGCCCGAAAACGTTATATGCAAGCTTAACAGACGATAATGAACGATAACGTACAAAAATATTTTAGCACACTTAAACAGACAGTTTACGAGCAAATTTCGGCAGACATTAACGAAGGGACAATTGACGAAATTGTAAAAACTGACCTTGCAAAATCGCACATTGACGACAAGGCTTCAGCAGCTTTTCAAGAGTTCTATTTCCTGACACTTGATAACGAACCCCTTTATTACAGTTCCAGGGACTTTTTTAGACAATTTAAAAAACGATATTCGCTTCAAGGTATTGACAACAACTACCTTGACAAACTTGAAAGACTTAAGAAAGAAATTTTAGAAAATATTCGTGCGGACAAGTTGGCTCAACTTTACTTTGACAGTTTCAATAAAGCGGTTATTAAACACGGCAATGACTATAAAGAAAAAGACCTCGGTTCCTTTTTTGCAAAACTTGTTCACACATTCCGACCAGACGAATATTGTGCGCTGGACAACCCAATCAAAAATTACTTCGGACTAAAAAAAGAGAGTTTTTTCATTTCGTTTTTTATAATCAGCGTTGAGTATAAACATTGGGCAACAACTAACAGAAAACTAATTGAATCTATTCGAGATAAATTTAAACAAGCGGACAAAAACGGAGTATTACAACACGACAAGCTAACGGACTTGAAACTTTTAGATCTCATATTTTGGAGCAAAGCAAACAGACAATGACAGAAAAGCCGGCATATAACACGGATTTTGCGTCAGGCGGGGTGACGTTCAATCTTGGAGCTTTGTGCTTCTATTCAAGTGTAGTGCATGTTGACAGTTTTGTGCTCCGAAACCCGCCCGAACGCAAATCCCGGAACCGTTATGGGCAAGGGTGCGACACTGCTACTAATAGACATTGAGATATGAAAAAGACTGATTTAAATAAAGATAGAGCAACCTTAACTGATTTTCTTAAAACATGGCCTTTAGAGAGAATTGAAAAAATGAGTCTTGATGAATATGTAAATGTTAAAGACCCTGAAACATTTTGTCAGTATGTAGAGACTAAGACAAGACCTTTGGGAAGTATCAAGGGATTGAATAGTATAAAATTTGGCATTTATAAGCGTGGAGATAAAAAGAAAAGACCCAAAAACGCAGTTTCTGATGACTCTCATTCTTGGTTGTCATATTTCGGAGAAAAAAAGAATGTTGCATTTGAGAGCATAAAAAGTGAATTGATAAAAATTATAGAATCAGCACAAAGACTTGACCTAGAAAAAATTGATGATATTCATTTACATAGTATTTTCAAATGGAAAATCGCATTTCTATATTCAAATGAAGGATTTATACCGATTTTTAAAAAGGATGCTCTTCATCTAATAGCGGAAAATTTAGGATTAGCGATTTCAAAAAATACAAAATACTCTGAAATACATAGATTTATTGCCAAAACTAAACCAATTGGAATTAGTGTCTATGACTACATGAGAAAACTGTATTCAGAATATCGGATTGAACAAGAATCTGATAAAAAAGATAAGCAGGTAAATTCTACAAAGCGGAAAGCGAGAAAAGCGACTGGACAAAGAAATACTTCAAGTCAAAATAGAAAAGGAACACGAGAATATGTTGCCGAACAATTTCATAATGAGCTACAAGAGAAACTTGAAAAATTTTTATCGGATAAGTACGGTGTTGATAATGTAGTGCTTGAGGAAAACTATATTGATGTGAAGCTGACTTTAAAAAATGAAATCCGTTATTATGAAGTAAAAACGGCTGGATTTGCTGAAGATTGTATTAGACAAGGATTAGGTCAATTGCTGTCATATGTACATTATGAAAATGATAAGCGAAAAAAGAAATTGATAGTTTTTGGGAAAAATAAACCAAATGACCAAGAGGTGGATTTTATTGGTTTTATAAAATCACAATTTAATAAGGTTGATTTTGAATATTTATCATTAACTGAAATTGAAAATGAATAAACCCCAGCCCATAACACGCAATATACGTAAGCCGGGGGATGTAGGTAATTTAAACTTTTATACATTTAATAAAAATTGTAACGGCTTGACAAGTTGGAGCTTCGAAATCCCGGCCTACGCATATTGCCATCCGTTATGAGTAATTAATAAATAATATGACTGAAAGTGATTTGATTACGCTAGTTGAGATTGAAGATAAATTCATCGCAGAAGATATACAGCAGCTTTTGGAGGATTATCAGATCTATTCAGTACTGATATCAGATAATCCGGCCTCTTCTGTATTAAATGTCCATTCCGGATTTGCTCCGATAGAAACATAAGCATCCGAATTAATAAGATTGACTACTTGAAAGCTACCGAAATAATGACGAAAAGCGAATACAAAGATTTATTAACTAACTCATAACACAAGGTATAGTGCAGCCACTTTTATTTTGAGACAGATATAGACAGTGGCCGCCCCATACCCCCGTCCGTTGTGCGTCATTTTATAAGACACCGTAAATATGGATAATAGACCGAATTTAGATAGAAATATTTCACTTGCCGACTTCAATGATTTTTATTGGTTGAAAGAGGAACTTGTGGACTTTTGTAAACGAGTTGGTATTTCAACATCGGGTGGAAAAATCGAAATAGCAGACAGAATTAGACATTACATTCTGACAGGTAAAACTGATAGAATTGAAGCAGCAAAGTCAAAAGGCAAATCGAAATTTGACTGGAGCAAAGAGAAATTAACTCTTAAAACTGAAATTACTGACAGCTATAAAAACGGAGAGAATGTTAGAAGTTTTTTTATACAAGAGATTGGTTCTCATTTTGCCTTTAATGTCATATTTATGAAATGGATAAAGGAAAATGTTGGTAAAACACTCGGTGACGCAATCATTGAATGGAATAGAATTAATGAGTTAAAAAAAGACAAAGGTTATGTCAGTGAAATTGAACCTCAATTTGAATACAATCGATATATGCGAGCATTCTTGGCAGATAATCCAAATTTATCGAGCAAAGACGCAATGAAACATTGGAAGATGAAACGTTCAAAACGTGGGACAAATGAATATGATCGTACAGACTTAGAGATGAAATAAAAACGAACGCACAACAGCACCTACCCAAAAGTTGCGGTTCAGTGGTTAAATCAAGCTTTCCGCTTCTGTCAAAGTTTCTGCCTGGTTGACAGTGAAGTGCTTCGAAATCGCCACCTTCGGGTAGCTGACAACGTTAGCAAACATTGTAGATAAATAACTCAATTAAAAATTTTAAACAACAATAAAAATTAACCAATGAAAGATGAAATCATAATCTATCAGGCTGA
>MKTD01000033.1 GCA_001898165.1 Bacteroidia bacterium 43-41 | reverse complement strand
GTCGAAATTAAAAAGTTTATGTATTTTTAACAATGACAAATCTTTAGCTTAACTTGCTGATATTTTAGTACAAAGAATGGGGAATACTATAGTTAAACCTGATTTCCAGGGGGGGTCAGTATGCCCGGAATAGGGGGTCAGTATGCTCCAAAATATCCAATTAAAGACAATAGTTCGGTATTATCATCTTCTTGAACAGAATTCAGAAGATAAGGAAATTAAACCAATAAGGAAAAAAGCATTAGAATTAGAGACCTCCAATTTATTTGAATTCGATGATCTGGAAAAATATCTGACTTTTAAAGACAAAGCCATTGAAGATAACTCGGGAGTAATTCCTATATTATTGAGTGTTTCTATTGGTGCGATGAGAGGTATTTTGGTGACAAAGACTGCAGGAACCTGCTTGTCAAATCATCCTCTTCCTATCATAAATACTGAAATTTTTATGAAACCTTCTGGTGATGAAAACAATGATATTTCCCCTCTTTCAACTTGAGTCTATAAATCGGCAAAGTCACGGCACTTGATGTAAGACATCCTCCGGCTGCAGGGGAGCATAGGGACTGCCCAGTGTGCCATTGCCCGGCAGGGATATGGATGCCGTACTCAACACCCGAATGCTGCCGCGGAGTACGATATATGTTTCCGCCGTATGCCGATGCCTGTGTACAGGCAATATTGTTCCGGGTTCCAGTGCGTTGAGCAGCCGCTGCGCCTTAGCCTCCAAACTGTCGTGCAGGTTAAAATTCGTAGGCGTTCATTGGTTTTCGCCTTGGCCGTCACTTCGTCTAATAATTTTTTGTTGATCAGCATAGCAATGTTATTTTTGTTTCATTAACCGGAATTTCATTCCATAGAGACTGCAAGCTAGTCAAATGGTGGCGTTTATCGCTTCAATAGATATTCCTTGATGACTGATGCCACACGCTCAATATCCTCGTTTGTCAGTGTTGGGCCAGAGGGGAGGCAGAGTCCGTTATTGAAGAGTTTTTCGGCCGTATCGTCGCCATAATAGGGTGCGCTAGCGAATACCGGTTGCAGGTGCATCGGCTTCCATAGCGGGCGTGTTTCAATATTCTCCTCCTCCATTTTCAGCCGGATATCCTCCCGTGTGAAACCTGCTGTATCGGGGTTCACGATGATGCAGGTCAGCCAGTAGTTCGAATTAAATTCTGCCGATGGGTTCGTATGAAACGATATCCCCGGCACCTCTTTCAGCAGTCCCCGATAAAGCCGATTGATCTCCCGGCGGCGGGCGATATGATCCTCCAGTACCATTATCTGTCCCCGGCCAATGCCGGCGCATATATTGCTCATCCGGTAGTTATACCCGATGTGTGAATGCTGGTAGTGCGGTGCCTGGTCACGCGCCTGGGTGGCGTAGAACATGGTTCGTTTGGCTTCCTCCTCCGTGCTGCACACCAGCGCCCCTCCGCCCGAAGTAGTGATCATCTTGTTCCCGTTGAACGAAAGGCAGGCAAACTCACCGAATGTGCCGCACTTCCTCCCTTTGTATTCAGAGCCCAATGCCTCCGCTGCGTCCTCCAATACCGGAATTTCGTATTGTCCGGCAATGGCCATTATTTCATCCATCTTCGCCGGCATCCCGTACAGATGGACCGGAATAATTGCTTTCGGTTTTTTCCCCGTTTTTGCTATGCGGTCTTCTATTGCTTCACGAAGATGGTCGGGACACATGTCCCATGTATCCGGTTCACTGTCCACAAAAATAGGTGTGGCGCCCAGATACTTAATGGGATTAGCCGATGCCGCGAAGGTAAAACTCTGGCAGATTACTTCATCGCCTGGGTCCACCCCCAGCTGGATCAGCCCCAAGTGGATAGCCGCCGTTCCGGCGCTCAAGGCCACCACATGTTTCTCACTCAAGAATTTCTCTAAATCTTTCTCAAACCCGTTCACATTGGGCCCCAGGGGCACCACCCAGTTGGTGTCGAACGCCTCCTGAATAAACCGCTGCTCCTGCCCACCCATATGGGCCAGAGAGAGCCAAATACGTTTATTACTCATATATTGATTTTTTTTACCACTCTTGCCGGATTGCCCAAAACAAGTACATTGTCCGGGACATCTTTCAATACTACTGCACCCGCCGCAACAAGGCTCCACTTGCCAATCTTTATTCCCGGAATCACTACAGCTCCTGCACCTACCTGGCTGCCTTCACCCACCGAAACATTTCCGCAGAGAGTAGCGTGGGGTGATATATGAACGAAATCGCCTATGTGACAGTCATGATCGACGGACGCACCGGTGTTGATAATACAATGGTTACCAATTGTCACGCTCGATTGGATAATGGCTCCTTGCATCACCACCGTTCCTTTACCTATGGATGCGTAGCCTGAAATGATTGCCGAAGGATGAATTACATTACCATAAGAGATATCGAAAGGAAGTTTCTCTACTATTTTTTTTCTGATATTGTTGAGCCCAACCGAGATAATCAATTCCTCGTCTCCCAGTCGTTTCTTATCAAAGGACCCATATACCGTGTAATCCAAAAGTTTTTTCACTTCCGGATTATCATCAAAAAGCCCTGAAACAAAAATTTTCAAGGCTTTCAACGAGTCTATGATTACTTTTGCGTGTCCGCTTGCTCCGTATAAATACATATATCTTTAATATTCAATTTCCTTTAAAAGGTTCCATTGTTGCGCTTGTGTCTGAACTAATACCTTCTCGTTTGAATACCTTCTGGATGGTTTTCAACAAGATTTTAAAGTCCAAAGATAACGAAATATGGTCAACGTACCATACGTCATACTCAAATTTTTGTTGCCAACTGATGGCATTCCGTCCGTTAATCTGCGCCCAGCCCGTAATGCCCGGACGTACTTTGTGACGGCGTTTCTGAAAGTCGTTATAGAGTGGGAGGTATTGTATCAGCAACGGACGAGGCCCTATCAGCGACATATCCCCTTTGATCACATTCAGCAATTGTGGAATTTCATCAAGCGAAGTAGAACGGACAAAGCGCCCCACACGTGTCAGTCGTCTGGCATCCGGCAGCAGTTTGCCTGATGCATCCCTCTCGTCGGTCATCGTTTTGAATTTGATCACCCTGAATATCTTCTCCTCTTTCCCCGGCCGCTCCTGAAAAAAGAAAGCTCCTGCTCCCTTGTTGGCAATAGACAGCCATATCCACAACAGTAGGAAAAGAGGGCTAATTATGATAAAACCTATTAGGGAGAGTAGGAGGTCTATCGTTCGTTTAAAAAAGTGTTTGTACATGATCTTTTCGGTTCTCATATTCTGTTTCCAACCGTTTGTATTCCTTTAACAAAGCTCCCCAGACCATCTTTTGTTCATATCGTGAGACGATAAGTGGACGGGATTCATTGGCCATGTGTTTTACTTCTTCGGGATTTTCAATAAAATATTTCATGTCTCTTAGAAGGGCATTTTCATCTTTAGAAGGTATTATTTTCCCGTTTTTCCCTTCAATGATGATTTCATTGCTACCGTTAATGTCTGTAACAATACTCGGTAATCCCATTGCCCCGGCTTGTATTACGACATTGGGAAAGCCTTCACGATAACTTGGAAAAACTAGTGCGTCAGCTATCGCCAAATAAGGTCGCACATCATCTTGGTAGCCCACGTAAACAATATTTTCGTTCGTTTCTACCTCGTGAAGTGTTTCGGGTAACAAAGGATATAAATCCTGTTCCTTAGGCCCAACAAGGAGAAGTTTGCAATTTTGAGTTTTCAGTTTAGAAAATGCCGAAACCAGTTCGTTTATTCCCTTATCTTTCACCAAACGGCCTATGAAAATAAATACAAAATCTTCTTTGCACATACTTAGCTTGTACCGAAATTTATCTTTCTTCTCCTCTGAAAATAAGGCGGGATTAAAATGAGATACGTCAATTCCGTTCACATTTCCATTAGCTAATATTTTTAGCGGTTTTTTTGTTATTTTATATTTCAACAAATCATTTTTTACACCTTCCCCTTCCGGATAAATGTTAGTGGCAGCGCAACATAAAAGTTGATCCATCTTAACAAGTAGTTTTTGCATTAATCCCGATTTTGAAGGGAAAATTAGTCCTGTAAAAGTATGCATCCTTATTGGAACCCCGGTAATTTTTGCAGCGATCATAGATAGTAAACCTGCTTTAGGGGTTATGGTATGCACAATAAAAGGCTTCTCTTTTCTAAAAAGCAAAGAAAGTTTTACGAGTGAAATAAAATCCTTTAAAATAGATATTTCTCTTTTCATCCCTACTACTCGAGTTTCAATTCCTTCTCTATTTTGTACTTCATTCAAATCCTTGCCGAAGTCTGATATACCAACGACTTTATAAAACTGATTTAAAAATTTTAATTGTCCTTGGAGTAGTAGATTTAGAGACATAGGAACAGTCGAAATGCGGTAAAGCTTTTTTTTAGTCAAGCAAGATTGTTTTTCCATTTTTATCAGTCAAAGAAGTTGCCTTTATTATTACGTTTGATTTACCCCCATCTTTCCACATAAAGTTTTTACTTGAAAAAGATTTAATATTTTTCACTCTAATAATCCCAGCTGGCGTATATTTTGAATTATCTGCATTCATCACAAAGCCAATTGCAAAAGTTGAATAATAGTCTGTTATATTTTCCTGCGTGATACTGATTCTTTTTCCGTATTCTTTTTCATTACTATTCATGGGACCTACGTTTGTGTTTATTGTTGCATTACCGTTGTTAAATCCAATTACATTACGTATGACAATATTTTCTAAATTATCTGTCGGCCAGTCAGGTTCGATTTGTATTCCACACATAGGTAGTGTTCCTGTTGTATTTGAGATAGTCAAATTAGATATTGATACATTAATTCCAGAAGTTATAGATATCCCATCTCTTCTTGCTTGGTCTATCCATCCACCATATATAATAATATTTCTTGATTGATCAGCTAAAATGATACCATCTCCATAAGTTTCCGAAATATAAGCATTATATATTTCAACATTATCTGAACCCAAGATAGCAATTCCCGCACTCCACTCACCCCATTGTTTTTCATTTTGAAATTTACTTCCTACAATATTAGGATTATAAATTTTAACATTTTTGGCTTTGTAAACTTTTAAAATATCACTTTCCCTAGAATCAGCAGGACCTTTAAATATAATTTGAGAGATTTTTTGAAAATAAATAGTTTTATCCGAGGATATTTTCAGACCATTTTTATTTATATAGACAGGATAATTAGGCATAACAATATAACTATTAACATCAATTACTTTTTGGATAATTTCAGTATAATCTTTGTTTTTATTTTCTTTTGGGACCACCGTATCTAAATAAAAAATCTTTTTATTTGACTTTGGTTGCGGATAAAAATCTCGATATTTTTCTGATATTGAAATAGGAACTTTCATCACGCTATATTTAGACTGAGACATGCAATTAAAACATACAACAGAAAAAGATAAAATAGTCAAAATTAAAGTTTTCATTTCTTTAAAAAATTGATTAGCTGGTTAGCAGAAGAATCCCATGTTAAATTCTCATTGGCATAAGTATAAGCATTATAATTCAACTTATTGAGTTCTTCTATTCCATTTTCATATATACTAATAATCTTTCGTAAAATATCGTCACTATTGGCTTCCACCGTAAAACCAATTCCTTTAGGCACTTGTTCTGATAAAGCTCCAACATTGGTCGCAATTACTGTCCTTCCGTTTCCGAATGCTATAGGAATTACTCCTGATTGGCTAGCATCTATATAAGGTAAAACCACAAAATCTGATTCTTCTATTAATAACTCAATCTCGCTGTCCGTTAGCCATTTATTTATAATCTCGATGTTACTTGATAAATCATTATTTAGTGATATTTTATATGGTGTTATATCTCCTTTGCCCGCTATTATTAGTTTTAATTTTGGAATTTGTTGAACGACTTTATGATATGCCTCTATAAGTAGTGGAATTCCTTTGTATTTTTCTATACGACCTATGAATAAGATTTTGAATTGAAACTCTTTGTGAAAAGTGGGTTTAGAACTCTTGAAAAAGCCTGCATGGGGAATAATTGTAATGTCGTTCTCGCAAACTCTGTATTTATTGATTGTCAGATTTTTAAAGAATCTGTTTAATAGTATGATTCTGCAACTATTGCGAATTTCAATTTTTCTTAAAGCCTCTAAAAATACAGACTTTTCCCCGATATGTTGTGTCGGATCATGTAGTGTATATATCTTTTTGTATCCTTTAAGAAAAAGAAATATTCCAGGATTCAATAGAGCTCCCATTGGGATATATATCCAGTCAGGATTAAACTTGGTAATAAGCTTTGATATCTTACTATAACTAAATATATTAATAAAACGTAAAAAAAATTCTTTTTTATTCTTATATGTTTCAATTGTCAGCAATTCAAAATTACTATGATATTTCAATTTTTCCCAGTCTTGAATATTATCTACATTATTTGATATTAGAGCCTGACAATAAATGTTACTATTTTTCACTAAAGCCTTGGCCATACAAAAACTGTATCTTGGCCCCGCACCATTTCTTCCCAAAAAAAGTAAAGTTATTTTCATTGGATAATTTTCTTCTTGTCTTTTAAATACATCAATATACCTAAAGGTTTCATAAGTGAATATGGAAATGGTAGTGTAGCTTTAATTATTTTATTATTTTCTTTAAAACGATAAAAATTGATAGCTGATTTAAACTTTTGCAACAAATTAGGAGAACGAAATAAGTGTTCTTTATAGTATAGTGTACTTGCCACAGCACTCTGCATTCTTATTTTTATGATATTTGCCGTTAATCCTTCATCTAAGTATTCACACACATATATATTCTTGTTTATATAAACGATGTCATAGGGCCCTGACATTCTAAACATTATAAGTGCCTCTGGTGAGAATTTTTCATCATTAAATTGGGGAAAAGGATACTGTTTAAGAATTTCAGTTTTGAATATTTCAGCTTTATCTCCTTGTAGTCTTAATTTAAATTTAAGATTAAACAAACTCGCTTTAATTCTCATTAAACTAGTCTGTTTCCCAATTTTTAGACCATTACTAAATATTCTGTTAAAAACTAAACCGCAAACATTCACGTCTTCGAATTCATGCAAATTTTCCTTTATTGTTTCAATTGCATCTAATGTGAGATAATCATCACTGTCAACAATAAAAAACAAATCTCCTTGAGCCAAATTCAAACCGGTATTAATAGCAATATGCTTTCCTTGGTTGTTTTGTTTTACATATGAAATTTTTATTTTATCGTCATCAATAAAATTTTTTACTAGATCTTCAGTATTATCAGTGGAGCCATCATCGACAATCAGCCACTCGAAAAAGTTTGATGTTTGCTGAATTAAACTTTCATATAATCTTCTAAGTGTATTTGCTCTATTGTAAGTGGGTGTAAAGATTGTAATTAAGAGACTTTCCTTTTTCATATTTATTTTAGATGTATTATATATTGATATTGCAGGGTTTGCTGTGTATATAAATCATATGCCAGATTTGATGATTTTCCACCCGTTAGCGTATTAGTAGTTTTCTTAAAGAGGCTATAACATTTTTCCCAAGTAACTTTTCTCCAAGTGTTATAATAAAACTCTTTAATATTTGCAGATTTATTTTAGAAGTGGGAATATTATTCTTTTTATAAATTAATCTAGTTTCAATTGAAGTGTTTATCCTACTGCTATTACTATATCCTATAGCAGTTATATTCGCAATAATCTCAGGAATGTAAAGATAAGTTCTATTTTCGTTGAAAAATTCTGCAAATAGATTTTTATCTGAACAAATTTTATATACAGTATTGAATTTGTTTTTTTTTAAAAGAGCAGTTTTTACGAAAACAGACTGATGATTAAAAGACATCGGATTTAAATTGTCAGGATACTTACCTTTTATTACGCGCGAATAATCACTAAATACAGCTCTAGTATCTCCAAATACAATATCTCGTTCATGTGAGAGCTTATTCTTTATAAAAATATTAGATATTACGGATGTGTTATAAAATGAATCTCCTGAATTCATATAAATAATGTATTCCCCCGACGACAAATCTATGCCTTTGTTCATCGCATCGTAAATCCCCTTGTCTTCTTCGCTTATCCATTTAAATATCTGACTATCATATTTCTTAATTAATTTAACGGTGTTATCATAACTCTTACCGTCAATAATAATGTATTCTATGTTATCATAATCTTGGGATATAACACTTTGTATAGTCTTTTCAATATTTGATTCATCATTAAATACGATTGTTATGATAGAAATTTTAGGTAGTGAGCTCATATATTTTTTATTTTAAAATCGTAAGATTTTGTGAAATTCATAGCATCATAATAAAATTAAAGAAAATCAACCCTAATAATATGAAGCTAATATACAACCGTTGATTTACAAATACTCTCTGTCTGAATAATGGTAATAAAAAAATAATAGGAATAAGAAACCAACTAAGGTAAGCAATTCTGTCAGAATAAATAATTCTCATAATTAATAGCCAAACAGAGTTTGTCATTATATACATATTAAAAAAACGAATGTAGGTTGAGTCTTTAATCATCATTTTTTTTATATAGTAATATCCAATAATAATTGGCACCAAAGAATACAAGACAAATCCTAATCTAAATCCTGTATTATATTCAACTTCTTCTTGAGGATCTAAATAGGTAGTAACTCTATTATCAAAATTTCCTAAATACTTTTGAAGAAAATCTGAAATGAGAGATATATCTGTAATTGCGATTATTAATGCAAAAAACCAGACCGTTAAATAAATTTTTGTATCTTTTAAATAATAAGTTACAATATACGCAACAATGGGGATAAACGTTGATTTGTGAAAGAGAACAGATAAAACAGCTAGTATTAAGAAAACAGATTTTTTTTTACTATTCGCAATTGCTATTAATAATAATGATAATCCAAATCCCGCGCGTAACGTATTAACACCATAGGAAAGGAACCCGAATGTTCCGAAACATGCTAACAAAAAAACAAATAAATATTTTTTTGGTATCATTTTTACAGAAAAGATATAATAACCGATCACATAAACAAAAGCAGTTATTAAAAAATAAATAGTACTATTATTGAAAATTATTTTTATTAAATAAGTATATGCAGCCCATCCTAAATCACTCATTGTTATCAGAAGAAATGGTTCATTGAACATCCTCTCATACCGGAATTTATCTGTAGCATTTCCAACAGGGAAAAAAGTGATAAGTAGTATAGTTATTAATAATAAAGATACGACAAAAAAATTACTGAAAGTAGGAATAATATTCTCTTTTTGTTTTCTCCTTGATCCTATAGATAAAAAAACGAATATAGCAATCAAAAGAAAAAAAAGATTCACAGTTTTGTATGCAACCGCCTGCTCTGGATCCATTTAGTTTTGTTTAAAACGACTTAAACTAATTCGTTATTAGTAAATTAATCTATTTATTATTTAGTGGAATATTTATTTGAAGAATTGTACTGTTTTTTTTATAATTTTTTTTAAAATAATCACGTAGTAGTATTTAAAATGCTTTCTTTCTATATATCTTACTAGTTTTTTAGCTATCTTGATATTATTAGAAACATTTACATCTCTCGAAATTTCGTTTCTTCTGTAATAGAACCCGACGTAATCAAGTTTTATTACTTTGAAGTTTTTATTATGTAGAACTAGACTTATCCAAAATTCCCAATCTTCATAACCATTTTTCATCTTAATGTCATAACCATCAACAGCCATCCAATCCTCTTTTTTATATAAAGCGCAATTTAAAATCATATTTCCAAGTAGAATTTTTTTCTTATCATAGGGAGGTAATACACAAAGGCCTTCTTTTATGCCGAAATATTTCGCATTGCAATATACAAGATTTACATCAAAATTATCTTCAAAGGTTTTTACTCCAAGTTCTAGGTATCTTTTACCAATTTTGTCATCTCCATCCAACGGGAGGATAAGAGTTCCTTTAGCATTTTCTATAGCTTTATTTCTAGCAGCACTAACTCCGTTGTTCTTTTGATAGATATATTTGAATCGAATATCTTTATTGATCCACTCTAAAGCAATTTCTTCAGTATTATCTGAACTTCCGTCATTAATAATGATACATTCCCAATTATTATAGGTTTGTTCTAGTATAGATTGGAGACATTCCTCTAAATAAGCCCCTTGATTATAGCAGGGCACTATTATTGAAACTAATTGCAAACTCATACTACATTTTTTTATACACAAATATTAAAGATATATATTACAAAACCTGTTGTACATTTAGAAAAATAGAATAAAAGAAGATTATCCATTTGGCTACGAAGTCGTTTATTTATCTGTCAGATAGTTGAATAAATAAGCGATCTGACACGAAAATCCGAATTTCTTTTAGATAGGGTTTGCTTATTAATTTCCAATCAGGCACAAAAATTCAATTGTGGCCCGAGTGGATAAATATTTCTATTTCTCACTTTCATCAACTTCAGTAGTAACGGGACAAAATAAGGCAAGGGAATATCCCTCATGTGGCGGATCAGGTTCATCACAAAAATGATAGCCCCTATCCAACTGTTTGATGTCGAGGACAGTCTGGCGCGGATATCATTCAAACCATATCCACGCTTGCCCTGACCAAACTTCCCCTCAACCTGGTTGCGTTCCGCCGCTTCCCGTCGCTCCTTACGTTTCCGGTATCCGCTCCTGATCTCCTTTACCGGTTTTCGGCCCAGTGGCTCACCGGTGTAGCGGATCCCTTTTTCTTTCAAAAACCGCCGGTTCTCCCGGGTAAGATATATCTTGTCCACCTGAAGCAGCTCCGGATACTTCCCGGTCAGCTTTCTGAAGCGTTCAACCTGTGCCTGAAGATCCTGCCCCTCGTTGAAGGCATCCCAGTCAAAATGATCTACCCTGGCATAGCCATCCAACAGGCTGATATTGATCTTCGCCCCGAACTCCGTCTTTGCCTTGGCCTTGCCACGGACGATGGGGCGAACATGCGGCTGATGACTGCTCACGATGCGATCTTCTACTTGATGGCTCTTCTTCCTGTACATTGTCTCCTGCTGTTGCAGCAGATGCTGGATGACAAAAAAATATTTTTGTTGCCGCCGGTCGAAAGGAACCGGTTTATCCTTTATGGTGTCCAGCATCTCATTGATAGTCCGTATATCCCGTTTCAGGTAGTTGATCTGCTTGCGTATGACTTTTCTTAACACGTTGGCAGGTTTTCTCTTCATTTTCGACACATTCAGGAACTCCTTGCGGGCAACTCTCCTGTAGGTGCGGGGTTTATCCCGGACTCCAAGCTTCAAACACAAATCATCAATCAATTCTTCTGCCTTTTGACGGCTTTCATTCAACAGGTCCAGATCCGTGGGATACTTGATGTCCGCATCACAAACAGTGGCATCCGGTTGGAGTTTTCCCTTGTTCCCCGGATGCGGATCAGGGTCGTCATCATTATCTTCTTCATCCTTCTTATCCGTGTCAACCTCTTCCGGTTTTTCCCCAGCTTTCAGCTTCAATCCTTTTCTTATCAGATCATCCGTCAATGATTCAAAGACATCCAGGTCGATTCGCTTCCGGATGGATACCAGCAGGGACGGTGTCATCACCTGTTCATAGGTGAAGGTTTCGAGCCCAAGAAAATACTGCATGTCTGGATTCTCCCGGATCATCTCGATCACTCCACGGTCGTCCGTCTTCATGATGTGCTTGATGATGATCACTCCCAGTACAAGCCTGGCATCCTTCGTGGGTGCACCCCGGTTACTTTTGAAGTTCTTGTGATAAAGCCGGGCGAACTCTTCCCAAGGAACTATTTTTGAAAGAACAACCCACCGGTTATTCTCATCCAGTTTTGCCTCAAAGGGCATCTTGAACTCTGAAATTGAAAGCTGTCTGGAGCTCTTGTATCGTATCATAAAATGCAAGGATTATGAAGTAAAAATACTCAATTTCTTGCAGTTATGCAAATTTTATACCGATTAATTTGCTGATTTTCAGCATTAATATCTATTATTCAGCAGACCCTAGATAAACTGATATCCATTATTTGAAATATTACTCTTTAATCACAAATCCGAAAATCAAAGTTCTCGGATTTGGAATCCATCAACACGAAGTGCTTTGCTAATCAGTTATGACGCATAATTTTAAATAAGGAAAAACAGAGCTAAAACATTTCAAACTCAAAGTTTTTAATTAACTTTGCAAATACATTGATATTTTCGATATTTTCACTGATATTAAATCGTAATTTATAAATATTAAGATTATATTTTATGTTAAACTCAATTATACAAAAGACACTTTTTCTCATTATCTTTTTGACATTCTTAAGTTGTTTAACTGACGTCACTGATGACATGAAGGTGAAAAAGTTTAATGCTAAAAGCATAGAAACACTTACCAAAGATCTTGATTTAACTCTTTTCTCATCGATAGAACATACTTCAAAAATTCCAATTATAGCATGGATGGGAGTACCTCAAAACCATACTAATATTGTACGTTTTCAAGAAATGAAAGATGCTGGTATCACAATTAGTATGTCTAATTACACAAATTCTGATAGTTTACAGAAGGCTTTAGATATAGCTTATCAACTTAACCTGAAAGTGATGATTCGTTGTCCTGAATTATACAACAATACTGAAAAAACAGTTTTGCGTTTTAAAGATCATCCTGCTAATGGAGGGTATTTTTTACTTGACGAACCAATAACTTCAGAATTTCCTAAACTCAAAGAGTTATTACAAAAAATTGAAGCTATAGACAGTACTCATTTCTGTTATATAAATCTTTTTCCAAATGTTGCAATGCCTGAATTATATTCTCCTATTGACTATAGAAACTATGTTGCTCTTTTTCTAAACAAAATACCTGTTAAAATTCTTTCTTTTGATCACTATCCTATAGTTAATGGATTTATTAGAGTGAACTGGTATCAAAATTTAGAAATCATCCAGTCAGAGGCCGATAAAGCTGGAATCCATTTTTGGGCTTTTGCTTTAACTACAGCACATGATTATTATCCAATTCCTGATTTGGCACAGCTCCGTCTTCAAGTATATAGTAATTTAGCTTATGGGGCAAAAGGTATTCAATATTTTACTTATTGGACACCAACTTCTAATAGATGGGATTTTCATAAAGGACCAATTGACGTAGATGGTTCAAAAACTATTGTATACGATTACTTACAACAAATGAATAATGAGATTCAAAATTATTCGTTAATATTCTTGACAAGTAAGACTATAAAAGTAAGCCATTTTGGAGAAATACCTTTGGAAACAAAAGAATTAACTAGCCTGCCTTACTTTGTTAAATCAATCAAAATCAAAGGTGGTAATGCTTTGTTATCTGAGATGAAGAACGAAATGAATTATTTTTTTATGATTCAAAATACGAACCTCAATAAAGAAATTGGAATCGATATTCAAACAGATTTGCAAACTAAAATAGTATTAAAAAATGGATATATTATTCCTGCAAATTTGATTAAGGAAGAATTTAAACTCACTCCTGGTGATATGGTGATATTTATGAGATAGATGAATATCTTAATGGATTGAATATTTACAATTTCTAATCAACATTTTTAAAAAAACTTTCTTGTCTTTCTTTGAATGAGAACTAACGAATAGAGTCGGTAACATAAGTATTGTCATAATTGAATAATATAACATGTATACATATACTGGATAATGTTTTCTCATATATTTAAATTCTGAATTTAGAAATATTGTAATTGAACTTAGTTTTCTTGAAGTCGATCCTCCCTCTAAATGTATGATTTCAACATCATCTAAAATGATTCGTTTGAGTGAATTATCTGACATTCTTTTTTGTAAATCTGTTTCCTCATAATATAAAAAGAAAGATGGATCAAACCCATTTAGAAAAGTAAATACATCTTTTGATATAAATAAATCAGCGCCAGTTATAAAATCAACCTCATAATTCTTATCTAACTGATAGTTAAATCTATCTTTTAATTTAAAATGAGTATTAAATAATCTATTAACCCTTTCTATAAAGAGTCTTTTTATTTGACTAAAGGGTGTAGGAAAACGGTTATAAGAAGTATTGAGTTTTCGATTCATGTCTAACAACAAACAGCCAATGGCTCCAATTCTATTTATTGAATTATTTTGTGATTCAAAATAGTCAAACATTTTCTTTATCGCGTTTTCAATGAGTATACAATCAGAATTAAGGAAAAATAAATATTTCCCTGTTGAGTATTGGCTGGCCAAATTATTCGCACGCCCAAATCCTAAATTTTCCTGTGAATTTATTGTAATTACAGATGGAAACTTATTTTCGATTTCTGTAAGTGAACCATCTGATGAAGCATTATCTACTACTATGACTTCGTAATTTATTCCATTTGTATGATCAAAGATTGATCGAATACAATTAATAGTCAAATCCTTTGTATTGTAATTTACAATAATAACTGAAACATCAACTAAAAACATTAATTATTTGATTATATTTTGAGATAAAATTATTCATACAGTTATTTGCAATTTCCTTTGCTTTGATTTGTGCATATTCATCTTTTACTAACGAATCTAAGCATATTTCTATTTGATAGAGAGCATAGTTAATACTTTCTTCATTTTGCCAAATTTTTGTAATATCTACGATGCGATCATATTTACCTATTGATTCTAATAATCCGCTAATTTTATGTTCGTATGATAAAGCTATAAAAGGTACATTATTATTAATAGCAAATACAATTGAATGATACCTTGCTCCTATGACAAATTTTGAATTTCGTATAATACATTGCTGAATATCAGAGCTGTAACTGTCTTCTAAAATGATAATATTTTTTGAATTTGAGCTGTTCTTTGCGATTTTTCTAAAAAATGGCAATTCATTCTGACTTAAGTCATTAAATATTTGAGGCAACATTATAATTTTACAATTAGGATATTTATCGAGTATTATATCAAAAATACGAATATAAAATCGTATTATAATATCAGAGCTAATACTTTTAAATGCATAATGCCAGTTTAATTCATTCGGAACAAATACAATATAATATTTTCCAATTTTTTCACTAATTTCGTTTGGTATTTGAACTTCTGGATAATCTAAAAAAGCAGTGTCAACAGTAGGTATATAATTTACTCCAATATCTTCGGCAAGTTTTTGAGTTTTTGCATCCCTTATTGATAAAAAATCAAAATAATGTAATAATTCATAGCTAATCTTTTTAAAACGTTTATTCCTTTTAGTCGTTTCATGAAACGGTCCAAATGATCGCCCATAGTATGCAATTTTCTTTTTAAGATATTTAGCCATTGATAATATTGATATATGAGTCCAATCTTGGAACCCTCCCATGCAAATTCCTCCAGGAGCACAAACAACTAGATCTACACTATTTATTATTTTAAGAATCCTGTATGTGACAGGATGTAAGTACCATAAAAATGACAGTTTATATTCATTAGCCTTAATTAATATTCTATTACCACCACGTATTTCACTTAAAATATTTAAATACTTTAAATTGCTCTCTTTTACTTTAAATTGTTCAATACTATCTTGATTGGCAGCAATAAAAAGAACTAAAATTTCAGATTTAGGAAAATTTACAGTCAACGAACGAACAAGGGCCTTATGGGCAGACTCATCGCCTCGATTATTGAGAGGTTGATTAACAATTAATATTCTCATAACTATTTAATCAGATTGATTAGCAATGAAAAACTCATTTGCCAGAAAAAGAAAAGAATAAATAACTCTATGGGGCTATTTTATGATTTTTCTTATAGTTTTTACTCCACTTTCGCCTAATAATTTCTTTGCAAATTGTATAGTCTTACCTTTTACATTTGTTTCAATCTGAGACATTAAAACATGAGCCTGGTTCTCATCTAAATCATTGGTGAAAACTTCCAGCAATTTTGGCTTCTCTACTATTATCGGATTAATAAAATCTTTGTAAACCGTTAAAAACTCCTCTTTATTTGAAGCTGAAAGATATTCAAATCCAAGATCTGTTGCGTAGTTCTTAACTAATTCTGGAGATTTATTTCCATAGTGTCCTGCTGCAGATACATAATCGTCCGCTTCTTCAAATTTAGCAGTTTTATGCATAAATAGCTTAAATTCAGTTCCTTTTCCATTGTTGACCAAAAGTATACGTAAATTATTTCCGATATGACGATTTCCTAAAACATTCATATCGTAAAAAAATGATAGGTCACCTACAATTCCGAAATATAGTTTACCTTTATGCGCTAACGAAGCACCTAACAAAGAAGATAGATTCCCATCAATACCGAATCCTCCAACATTTGAAGCAGATGTGATTGAGGAGGGCATTTCGAAATAATTCCAAGACCGTAAGCTGTTTAGAATTCCAAAATGAATTACTGAATCTTTTGGGATTTTTTGTACTATTTGTTGAGCAATCCAAACATTCGAAAATGGTAACTCTGGTGTTTTTTCACTTATTCTATTAAATTGTGTTGCCCATGATTGATAATATTCATCATTATCACCATCAATGTTTTTAGAAGAGTAATATTCGAAAAAATTATGTTCTGACATTTCAAAAATGTAGCGCAATCGAAGAAAAGTATCTCGAATTTCTCCGTCTTCGCTTATTCTCCAAACTTGCGTAGGATTACTAATAAACGGACTAAAAAAAGCGGAAATTTCTCCTATATGTATTAATATATCAGGGATTAATAAAGTTTTATCTAAATAAATTTGTGAATTTATCAATGGAAATAGAACTTTGAATTTTCCAGAATATCCACTTGTATGATCACATAAAACTACTGCATTGTTTACAGCGCAAAAGTTTTCAATAATCGAAATTTGTTCTTTACTGAAAGGTACATGAGATCCAATAAATACAGCTACTTTACATCTAGGTAATTCTGGAAATTTATCATTAATAGTAATGCGATTAATAATTCTAACATCAGGTAGCTCTAAAGTACAAAATGATCCGATATAATTTGTAGGAAGGTTTATGTGGCTCGGACCACCCCCATGTCTCTTAAGTTCTAAAATCGCTTGATTCACTTTAATCTCACATTCCCATACATCATCAAGAGTCTCTACAATTGGTAGTGTAACGCTAATTCTTGCTACGTCCTTAGGTAAAATTGTACGATCCATCACTTGATCAACTAAATGACCAATTTTTGAGATTTTTCGTGTGGAGGTTATGGCCAATATTGGTAGTTTTCTATAATAGGCTTCTGTTAAACCAGGTAGATAATTACGCGAAGCTGTAGCTCCTGTACAGCTAATAACAACTGGTTCTCCTGATTCAGCTGCTAATCCACAAGCTATATACGCAGCAGAACGCTCATCTACAGATGAATAAATTTCGAAAAATGAATCAATTTGTAAGCTTATTGTTAAAGGAGAGTTTGCACTACCTGGTGAAGATATAATTTTTTTTATGCCGTGTTTTTTTAATAATGCCACAACAATTTGTACATTCCTTTCATCTGTATAATAGTTTGCCATAACAATTGAATATTAATTAATGAGAAATCTGTAAAGTAAATATTTAATTTTTTGCTTGAAACCTGAAATTTCACTCAATTTGGCAATTTCTTTAGTCCTTCGGTCTTTAAGCGCTTCTGCACGCCAGTCAATACCTTTAAAGATAGGATTTTTAAGAAAATCTTCCAAACATTCTTTCAATCCATTTTCGGATGAAATGAAACTTTCGACATTTACATACTTTGATATTTTTGAATTATCAAATTCTCGATTAAAAAGCCTATCATAATTAATCTGATATTTCGCAGCGTAATAAGAATGAAAATTTTCAATATTATCTAGTAGGAGCTTTGGTCTGGAACCTAAATGATTTTCAAGCACATTTAAATAAATATTCAAAACATCACTCCATAGTATAGACCTCGTAGAGGTGATATTAAAAGTTTCACCTAATGTATAGCGATTGCCAATAATGGTAATAATCCCTTTAGCGACATCCAAGCCAGAAGTCATAGTGGTCAACTTTGAATGAATATCACTGGCAAAAACAATGGTCCTTCGTTTCAATGCTCTATATAGCCAACTTTCTTTTTCAAAAACACCCAATTGTAATCTTTGGGAACTATAGGTTATATAAGGACGAATGATTGTCCAGTTGCTTCTTCCAGATTCTTTCAATAAATTTTCTTGTCTAGCTTTAGTTAAAGAATATTCATCAGAAGATAAAAATTCTTGATCAGTTGATATATCGAGAAGTCGTGGTGAGGTCTCTTTAATGGATCCTTTCGAATTAGCATATACACGGGCAGAACTTAAAAAGATATACTGAGACGTAGCATTTAAAAGTAAAATTACTCTTTCAGTAAATTCAAGAGTTGTATATACCATAAAATCAATGATTACGTCCCAATATTCTTCTAAAATGTTTGTAATAAATAACGTAGATTTAGCATTGCCTTCTATATATCTTACATTTTGGTGTGATTCACGTTTAGTACGAGAAGTGATAACAATTTCATTATCGGTGTTTGATAATAGATCTACCATATTTTTACCCACCGCACCAGTTCCGCCTAATATTAAAATTTTCATTATTCTCCAATTTTAAAAATTTTCTTTACTTTAATTTCAATAATAAACTGGATTTTATTACGCCAATGTACATCTAAACCTATGTAAAACATGACTATTGCACTTATTATCATGCTAAACATAGCTACTATTGTCGAATAAAGAAGACTTTCCGGTAATATTTTTTGAAGAAAATGTGAAGGAACTGCCGAAAGAAGAATAATACCTAATACTGGGAAGATAACTTTAACCATAAAATGACTCTTTGGCAAATCAATTAAATTACTTACGATGAATAATCGCACAAAAAACATTACAACATTGACAGCAATAGCTACAATAAAGACAGAATAAGCCGGGTATCCCATCTTTAACACAACCCAAGATACAAAAAAAATTGATAATTGAATTATTCCAAGAGTTAATTCATAAGTTTTCATTTTACCTGGTGCACGGGCAGCAGTCGTGATTGGAAGGCTGAGTGCCAAAATTAGTGCTTCAATTATTGCCAGTTGAGAGAAAAGAACAACATCAGGAGGAATATTTTTTAACCAAATACTTAAAATCATTTCCATCTCTAAAAGTAGAGGTAAAGCAATTATCCATATCAAAAAAAAAGTAAGTTTTGATCCATTATAAATGAGTGAAAACATCTCATTTTTTTTATTACTCGAATATGATTTTATGATAGGTGGATATAGGCTGGTATTAAAGTTGTTGGCAAAAACACCAATGTGACCACTTACACTCAGTGCAATTGCTCGTGACGCAACCACCACAGGATTGAATACCTGATTGATCAAAATGGTTACAGCTTGATTTCTTGCAACTGTGGTGATTTGACCAAAAAGAGTCCAACCTGTAAATTCCACGATTTCTTGTGCCAAACGTTTATCCCAATAAAACTTATTAAATTGACACTCTTCGTATTTTCGTAACGATATTGAAATGTAAATTACGGCATTGATTAAGGAAACAATAAAAAGTAAAATTCCATATAATTCTAATTTATCAGCCTCAACATACATCAGCAAGAAGACAACACCTAATTTCAAAACGGCTTCGATGATTGATACATAAGCATAAACTTGCATATCTTCATGGGCAATAATTATCGCCATGAAGGGAGAAGTAAGGATTGTTGCACTAAACGTAAATACTGAAAAATTGTAAATAAAACAAGCGGCATCAAACCTATCAGTAGGAACTTCCAGTTTCTCATTCATAAACCATAAGCCGACTGTTTCTAATAAAAGTATAGCAACCAGTGCAATGCCGATATATATAAATATATTTACAGAGAATATTTTCTTTAATTGCTCTGTATCATTTTTCCCAATGGCAAATGAGAAAAAACGTTGTGTAGCTGATGCCATAGCCCCACTTAAAAATGAGAACAGAGAAACAATTCCCGCAACTACGTTGTAAATACCATAATCTTCAACACCCAGAACATCGAGAATTACGCGAACTGTATATAAACTAACCAATAAAATCAGTATCTGTCTAAAATACAGCATAAGAGTATTTTTTGCAATACGTTTGTTATTCTGAGAAGAAGATATAGAAGTAGTTTTTTCCAAAAAGTCTATTTTATAATCTGTTCGCATTCATATCTTTCTATTCTCTACCCAACGGACTTATTGGAACGTTTCACTAATCTGTAATAGTCATTATAACTGATTAGACCGATCTCCTCTGTCAAAATGGGAAGATAGCAAGCTTTAAGTACATTCATAATGTTTATGGAAGTCTTTTCATTAATTCCGGGCACACTTCGTGGCTACCTGTCACATTGTTACATAGGTGGGGTAGTCCAGAATTACAATTTAAAAACAATCAGCGAAAAAATTCTGCCCTCGCTGAAGTATATATGTTTATCAGGATATTAACCCTGATTTTGCCGAACGCTTTGCGAAATCTCTGTAACAAAAGGCTTAACGAACATCCATCCGATAGCGACAATCAATCCCAAAAAGAGGAATCCAATCAGAATCATACTACGTTTGGGGGCACTTTTCTGCACCGGCACCACTACCGGTTCGATAACCGTAAGCACCGGTTTAGTCTCTTTTACTGCCAGCTTGACTTGCTCCAGCTGTTTGGCCAGTTCGTTGTAGATGGTGAAAGCAACATCGTATTCGCTTCGAAGGCGTTGTTCGGTAGCGCGCGCCGAAGCAGTAGTCAGTCCCCTGTTGGCATCCTGGAAGGAAGCCAACCTGTTCTGTTTATCTAAGAAATCGACTTGGGCATCATCAAAACTCTGTGCCACAAAAGCGAGGTTGTCCTCTGCCTTTTCTGATTTGAATGCGGTAACATACTTTTCAAGTGTTTTACGTACCTGATCGGTGATCCGGGCTGCTGCTCCGGCTTCGGGAAAAGTATAACTGATGATGATGTATCCGTCCTTTGAATTTAGGTCCAGTTGCATGGAACGCTGAATAGCTTGATATACCTGTTCTTCTTCCATGCTGAGGATGGGCAGTGACGAAACGGTGTCGGAGGGCACTGCCTGCTCTTGCCTGCTGCCTCCGCGAATCGTTCCGATCAACACCCCGGGCAACCCAATAGTATATTTTTTGATGTTCCCGAGGAGATTGAACGGTTGATATTGCTTGTCTGTATAATAATCGTACAGCCTGATCTCTTTTCCCCCGGATCTTTCTACCTTTATAGGCGTTTGCATGATCTCGCGGGTGAAAGGCACGCTTTTTACGATCTGCGGATAAACGTTGGGGGAGAGAGTTCCTCCAGTAGCTCCCGTGGCACCGATATTGACACCCATCATGGCGGCCAATCCACCCAGACTGCTGCTCGATCCATCCTTTCCGCTTTGCGGTATAACGGTGCAGTGAGCGCTGTATTTGACTGGGGAGAATAGGGCGATGAAGATTCCTAACAGTAGAAACAGACCGGTTACAGACAGAATAAACTTGCGTTTTTTCCAGAGCTGGATTATAATGTCTTTCAGATCAATTTCATCCGAAGCGTTATATCCGGAAATGGGTATATTTGTTTTTTCCTCCATAAACTCACATTATTTTACCAGATTGGAAACAAGCAATGCTAAAGAAGCAATACTGGTTGAAATCCCGAGTATGCCTTGTAAAGACATGGGTTGTCGTTCCGGCTTCTCTGGCACTACGATTTCGCATCCGGGCTCTATCTTCGCCCACCGGCCGGTAGCTACTTTTCCGTTCATATAGACGACGAAAGGCTTGCTCTTCATTGCTAAGCGCGAATATCCCCCGGCTTGGCGGACGTAACCATCCAGGCTCAACCGCTTGTCGTAAGTAACGTTATTCGGATAAAGCACCCCTCCCGATATTTTTACAGTTCCTTCGTATTGGGGAATTGAAATCACATCGCCATCCCTTAAAACAATATCATCGTCTCCCCCAGGTCTCTTTAATGCTTTTTCCAAGTCGATTCCCACGTATTGATGTCGCAAACCCAATGAATCAAAATTCAACGAGTCCATATTGAGTTTATCCATTTTGGCTTTTGTCTCAAAGGCATGTTTTAAACGCTCAAACTCTTCGTCGTTCAGTTGGCGCGTAAGCCTCGCTCCTTTAGGATAGGCGTAGCCGGTCAGCCCCCCCGCTCTCTCTACTAATGACGAAAGCCGCTCATTCCGGGTCTTTTTGGCATACCGACCGCCAAAGAGCACTTCTCCTTTTATGGTAACCATGCTTTGGGGTTCGTAGCCGGGGGAATGGCGCACCACGATCTCATCATACGGTTGCAGTACGAACGAGGGATCGTTTGAGACGATCTTCCCTTCCTGGAGCGTGAAAGTATATACTTCGCTCATTGTGGACGGAACGGTGGTGCTGGAGGGATCCTTAATACGCCGGAAAACATCGACCCGCTCCGTGGAGGCTTCCTCTTTGAGCCCGCCCGCCCGTAGGATAGCGTCCTCAATGCGCATGTTCAGGGCGAAAGGATAATTGCCCGGAGCGCGTACGGAGCCGCCGACAGATACCGTAACGTGGTCCTCGAGCGAGAAGATGGAGGGAATATGGAGCCGGTCGTTCTTTCGCAAAGGGATATCCGCGATCCGGTTATTCAGCAGGGCGTCTAAGTCGAACGACTCCATGGTCTGCCGCAGATCTTCCTGCTCACGATAAAGCAGTGCACGGTAAACATAAGCGTCGCCCGTTATCCCCCGGGCTATCGCTACCAGATCTTTCACCGTTCTTATCTGGTCTCCAATGGCGTACTGCCCCGGACGGTTAACGGCGCCGTCTATTTCCACCATATTCGAAAACCGTTTCAAAATGGAAGAGATGGTTACGGAGTCGCCGTCGTGCAGTTGAAAAGAGGAATAATCGGACTGGTTCACCGTGAAGGTCTCTTTTTCGTACTCTCCCTTCCGGTCTATCTGAACGTTGTTTTTATAGGCTTCGCCCGTAAAACCGCCGGCAAAACCAAGCAGGTCCTTAAGCGTTTCATCGGGGCGCATTTCGTATTTCATGGGGCGTTTTATCTCCCCAGTAATTTGGGCAAGCCCCAAGTAGGGATCAACCATCACAATATCCCCGTCCTGCAGGGTAATATCGTTCATGTTATTGCCTTTCAGGAGGTACTCATACAGATCGACCGTGGTCGCCACACGCCCTTCCCGGAATACGCGGATATTACGTAAACTCCCGATATGGGTTATTCCCCCGGCGGCGTACAGTGCGTGGAAGGCCGATGAAAAAGAGGTCAGCGTATAGGTTCCGGGAGTGGTCACCTCACCCATCACATTCACTTTTATGGTGCGGGTATTTCCTACGGAAAGGGCAAGAAAAGTATGCGGCTGGCCTGAATTGAGATCGGAGTAAATGCCAGAAAATTCATTGCGGATGCGGCCGGTTGCCTGATCGACTCTCATTCCGCTGAGCTGGATCCTCCCCAGCCCCGGCACGGTGATGTACCCGTCGGGAGTAATGGTGTAACGCACATTTAATTCCGAATCTCCCCAAACGTCGATAATGACTTCGTCGCCCGGTCCCAATATGTAATTGGCCGGGGTGGGCATATTTACGTTGGGTGCGAAAGTCAGGTTTTCCTTAGAGAAAAAATCTTGTCCGAAAATGCGTTCTCCGGGCGGGATGGTATCGTTGGGGTTTATCCTCTCTATAGGTTGAATGTCGGGCAGTACCCTGCTCACACCTTGTTGGGTGTCTTTATTCGATGCTGCCGGCACTGCTTGGTTATTCTGTTGATTGTACCGTTCCTGAATACGCTGTAGTTGGCTTGCCGTAACACCTTTCTTGTTCAACTCAAGCAATATCTGTTGTTGCGACATTCCCTGGCTGTTGTACTTCATTACTTCCTGCATCACCTGCTGGTCGCTCATCTGTGCGAATAGTGCGGTGGAGAGGAAGAACAGCAAGGTTAACAGGCCGATAAATTTATACTCTTTATGCATGTAGTTATAAGTCTTTTCGTTAAAGCTGGTCTGTAATCGTTAAACCAAGTACAAAAATAGTGGTTATTTTTATAACGGGCAATAATTATTGGTTATTTTCTCCACCATGGAGGCGCTCATCTCTACCACGGCGCAACCCAACTGGTGGATGCGGATAGCAATACGGGATAAACCTTCTACAGTAACTAATTCGCCTTCGAGGCCGGCAAGCGAGCCTTTGATCACACGTACCCTTTCGCCCGGCTGCAGGTCGCCGGCGCTGAAACTGACGGCGCTATCGGAATGGTCGAGCATGAAGCGGAAGCGATCCATCTGCTCCCCGGGGATCTCGGTGGGGGCGTGTTCGCCGCGCAGCGTCAGGTAATGCAACACCGAAGGGAGGGTAATGACGGTGCGCTGCTCTTCGGCATCTACCCGCACGAAGATCATCATGGGAATGAGCACCCGCTCCACCTTCTTCTTGCGGTCGCTCCACTGCCGTACTTCTTCCTGCACCGGCAGGAAGTTCTCGATGCCCATCTCCGTAAGCCGGTCGCGTACCCGCTTTTCGTGGTGCATCTTCACATAGGTCGCCAGCCATCTCTTTTCTGTCATCCTCTCTTTGTTTACTGCCTGTTTTTATAGGCTGTTTTTACTTTGAGATCCATAAATTCGGCAATTTCCCGGGAAGAAATATCGTATTTAGGCTCCAACTGCTTGAAGTCTTCATCTTTCGTAAACCTTTCATAATTACCTAATTTCCCCAATAAGTTCTTGCTTTTCATTAAATGGTCGGAATATTTGAGGGAATTATCGATAATACGGATTATCTCTTCATTCGTTTTTTCTTTGAGAATACAGTAAAGATCATAATAATCGCGAAAACTATTTCGGCGTTGCATCGTCTCCATTTTAAGGGATGCGATGGTATCTATGTCCGCTAAGTATAAATTATTCAGAAAATGTACCTTATTTATTTGAGGAGCTTTTCTTTCCGGTGCATAAAAGGAAAGCTTAACTCCTCCGTCAATAAAAAACTCCACCTGATTGTTATCCAGAATATTTATTTTGTCGATAACGTGCCCCAATTTCACTTCTTTTGTAATAGATTTGATATCTACATCCATTTTCTCACCGCGGTATTGTTGCCATCTCATAAAATCGAGATCTTCGCTCATCCTGCTTGATAATTGCAGAGAAAGGGCCGTGCCTCCGACAAGGATGTAGGGTTTGATCGATTCCATTTTGGATATCGATTCGATGACTTTTTTCGTTTTATCGACTAATGACTTATCCATGGACAATTCGGATTGGTTGTCAGGCTCTATTTAAATAATACGTTTCCATCCTTTTCAGGTATTGGACGGGATGTTTGATATCGAAGTACAGATTGGCTATGCAGATATTCATATTACGTAAATAATTTCCCTGAACAACCGCCTCATGAAGCCAAACTCGTTTTATTTTTCTTCTGGGAAATACCTTAAACAACAGGTCAATTTCAGGGAGATCCAGATAGATGAGTACGTATTTAATTAGGTTCCAGTCACTAATTTTTTGACAAGAACTTTTATCAAATGACCAAAAGACATTTTCTTCATGCAGTTTGGCCAATAAGTGCGATTTAATCTCATCTCTATTGCCCATCTATACAAAGGTATAAACAATTACCTGAATATGCCGGCTCTGAACTATAAAATTTTTTCCACCACGGCGCAACCGGGCTATTCCCCTCCAATCTACCAATTCTCTGCAATCCACATCCCAAAAAATCGGTCATAAATCCCAAAAACATCGTTTTCGCCGGTAATATAATCTTTCTCCAACAGCACCCGCTGAGCGGATTGGACGGAACTGGCCGATGATAGTTTGTATTTGCTTATAAATTCCGCCGATTTTAATCTTTCTGCTTTTCCGGCTTTCGCTATCGCGATCAGCAATTCTTTTTGCTTTTCGGGGAGACGAAACATGGTTTCCGCGTAAACATACCGGAATGAATTAATTATCTGATCGATAGCGGGAGCAATCATATTCTCGGAACACGTTCCGCCTTTGGGCGTATTTGAAAACAACGTATTCAGTAATTTTTGAACGTACCACGTAATACCCTCAAACTGATTATAAATTGAAATTATAGCTTCTCTGGTAATGGTCTTATCGCTTTTATCGAAATGTTTTTGAGCAAAAGCGATGTAATGCTCCATCGAAATGGGTCCTAATTGCATCATCGAAACACTTTGGTAAAACGGACGGGACGCACTCAAAAACATATTTCCCATGATGTGCCTTTGACTGCCGGCAAAAATAAAGCGCCCGTTGTTGCAATGCTGAACATGTGTTCTCAAGATTGCTTCAATGTTTTTATCCGGATAAGAAGCGATCTGTTGAAATTCATCGATAGCAATAATACACCGTTTTTCGGCTTTTTCAATGAAATGAAATATCTCGTCTAGCGTTGCTTTTTCATTCTGAATATCACTCAAACTCAGATGAAAATTCGGAATGCCCGACACATCAAACGAAATCCCTGCCTGCAAAGATTTAACAGTAGAGACAAAAGTCTCATAAGCCTTTCTGCCAAAAGGTTTTAGGCCGTCAACTATTTCTTTGCTTAATGCAAAAATAAATTCCCGAAGCGATTTGGTCGCGTAAATATCGATGAAAAAGGTATAATAAGCTTTTGAAATACGCTGATCGTTAAACACATGCTTGATTAATCCGGTTTTTCCCATTCTGCGAGTGGAAATTAATGCCACATCGTTACCATTGATAAGCTCGGTGAGCAACTGCCCGGTCTCTATTTCTCTATCACAAAAGTATTCCGATGAAATATAACCGCTTGTGATAAATGGATTTATAGGTTTCATGATTGTTCCTTATCGTTGAAATTTAAATTGCTCAAAAGTAATTATTATTTTTGAGTAATGCAAATGCAATAATTTTATACTCTCCCGATAAGGAGGCGCTTGTAGTTTGAATTTAACTACATCGGATTTTTAAAAGTTTGTTGCCGTATCGATGAGAAATTCTTTGATTTCAGTTTCGCATGGAGGTGAAGGAATGAGGTATTCCACTGCTTCTTCGTAGTTGATATCATCAAAATAGGAGAGTTGGGCACGAAAAAGCTTTCCGGAAAACTGTTGATTAAAAAGTTCCGATGCCCGAACACTTATTTGATTAAAAGAATAATGGTTTTTGATAATAAAGTACAAATCAACGTAGTCTTTCCATTTCGACCGGCGTCCGAGTGCAAACGCTTTCATCGCAGCCAAATCCAATAATGTGGGAATCTTTATTTTTTTATCGAAGTCTTCGTTTGCTTCGATACTAAATGGATATTCGAAAAAAGTGAATTTTACATTATTGATAATCAGATTTAATTGACCCGTTACATTTCGTGTAATCAGATAGTTGTACCCTTGCTTATCTATTTTATTTAAAATTTTTTTCGCCTGAAACGGTGTCGCTTTAAACAAGTCGAAATCGATAGAGCGCCGGTGGCCGATGTGTAAGGCAATTGCTGTGCCACCAACCATATAAAACTCCCGTCTGAAAGATTTTACTAAATCGAGCAGTAAATTTTGGTTAGTATCCAGAATTTCTTTGTGCATATCTGCTGAAATAGAGGTGAAAAAGATTATAAATTTCGGGATAATAATTCAATTTTTTCCGTCCTTTTAAATTGAGAAACAAAGAAGAAAAGTAATCCAAACCCCATAGTTTTTTCAATTGCAAAACATCGTCCATACTGCCGTAATTCAAAATAAACTCCATCAATGTTTCGTCACTGATATCTTCCTTTTTATCTTCGGGAATATACCAGAACAAGGAGGAGTGTTCACGAATAAATTCTTTTACTTCGGGGCTTCTTTTCTGCATAATAATCTTATTCTTAACGGCATATAAAGATACACATTTTATTTCTTATTCCCAAATTCATAGTCGGCAAGTTTGTAATTTTCATAATACAATGCCCTCGTTGACTATATTTAATCAATATCACTATCGGGACGTGCCTCGCCGTGTGCTTCCGAGCCGAACAAAATGGTCTTTGCCGTAGGAGCTACGTCCTGAACAACGTCTTTGATTTGCTTTATAATTTCTTTTCGTCTCATGGTTACGCTTCATACATTCACACAATATACAAAGGTATAAACAATTACCTGAATATGCCGGCTCTGAACTATAAAATTTTTACCACCACGACGCAACCGGGCTATTCCCCACCAATTTACCAATTCTCTACAATCCACATCCTAAAAAATCGGTCATAAATCCCAAAAACATCGTTTTCGCCGGTAATATAATCTTTCTCCAACAGCACCCGTGAAAAATTGTTTTTACGGAAAATCCGGACATTTCTTGTAGTAAAATGCAGACATTTCTTGTAGTACAACGTCGGCATTTCTTGTAGTTTGAATTTAACTACATCGGTTTTTTAAAAGTTTGTTGCCGTATCAATGAAAAATTTTTAAAAACTCAGTCGCCGTACATTTTCTTGTAATACTGCTGATAATCGCCGCTGGTGACGTTGTCCAGCCAATCCTGATGGTCGAGGTACCAGCGGACGGTTTTTTCAATACCTTCTTCAAACTGCAACGACGGTTCCCACCCGAGTTCATCTTTTAGCTTGGCGGAGTCGATGGCATAACGCAGATCGTGGCCGGCACGGTCGGTAACGTAAGTGATCAGTTTTTCGGATTCGCCTTCCTTGCGTCCCAATAACCGGTCAACGGTTTTGATCATCACTTTTATCAGGTCGATGTTTTTCCACTCGTTAAACCCGCCGATGTTGTAGGTGTCGCCTGTTTTCCCCCGGTGAAAGATCAGGTCGATGGCACGGGCATGGTCTTCCACGTAGAGCCAGTCGCGCACGTTTTCACCCTTCCCGTAAACCGGAAGCGGTTTGTTGTTCCGTATATTGTTGATAAACAACGGGATTAGTTTCTCTGGGAACTGATACGGCCCGTAATTGTTGGAGCAATTGGAGATAACAACAGGTAATCCGTATGTATCGTGATAGGCGCGTACGAAGTGATCGGAGGCTGCCTTGGAGGCAGAGTAGGGCGAGTGCGGATCGTACCGGGTCTCTTCGGTGAAAAGGGCATCGTTGAACTCCAATGCTCCGTACACCTCGTCGGTGGAGACGTGGTAGAAGAGGTTTGAGCCCCGCCATGACCTTCGCGCGGCCTCAAGCAGGTTGAGTGTGCCCATGACATTTGTTTGGGCAAATGAAAACGGATCGGTAATGGAGCGGTCCACATGACTTTCGGCTGCCAGGTGAATGACGCTGTCGATCCGGTATTCTTCAAACACGCGCAACATAGCGTTGAAGTCGCAGATGTCGGCTTTCACAAACAGATAATTGGGCTTATCCTGAACGTCGCGCAGGTTGGCCAGGTTGCCTGCGTAAGTGAGTTTATCGAGGTTTACGATGCGGTAACCGGGATAGTTGTTTACCATCAGCCTTACCACGTGTGAGCCGATAAATCCGGCTCCGCCGGTAATCAGGATATTTTTTTTGAACGGGCTTTCCATCAGAATAGTTTTAACTCTTTTAATAATATATTTTTTTTATCTTTTTCCGACAAGATCAGGTCTTCTGCCGGCAATTTCCAATCGATCCCCAAGGCAGGGTCGTTCCACAAGATGCCGCCTTCGGTGTGGGGAGCGTAATAATCATCGCATTTGTACTGAAAAACAACTTCATCGCTCAGCACCGCAAAACCGTGGGCGAATCCGCGGGGGATAAAAAGCTGACGTTTGTTCTCGCCGGACAATTCTACCGAAACGTGTTTGCCGAACGTTGGCGACCCTTTCCGGATATCCACGGCAATATCCAGCACTTTCCCCTTTACCACGCGCACTAATTTTGCTTGTGTATGGGGTGGTCTCTGGAAATGTAAACCGCGCAGGACGCCGTACTGGGAACTGGACTCGTTGTCCTGGACAAAGGTGGTTTTACACACTTTTTCTTCAAATTCCCGCTGCGAGAACGATTCGAAGAAATAGCCCCGCTCATCGCCAAGCACTTCCGGTTCAAGAATAACAATGCCTTCTATCTCTGTTGTTATAATGTTCATAAGTTTACCTGTTCATTATCAATTAATCTCAGCAGATACCTGCCGTATTCATTTTTTTTCATCGGTTCCGCTAAGTTCCGAAGCCTTTCGTCATCAATCCAGCCGTTGCGCCAGGCAATCTCTTCGAGGCAGGATATTTTCAGCCCCTGCCTCTTTTCCAGCACTTCGATAAAAGTGGATGCTTCGGATAAAGAGCCGAAGGTGCCCGTATCCAACCAGGCGAAACCGCGTCCGAGAAGTTGAACTTTAAGCTGCTTCTCTTTTAAAAACTCCTGATTTACGGTGGTTATCTCCAACTCTCCTCTTGCCGAGGGTCGAATATTTTTCGCCACCTCCACCACCCTGTTCGGGTAGAAGTAAAGGCCAATAACCGCGTAATTCGATTTTGGCTGCAGGGGCTTCTCCTCAATACCCAGCACATTGCCTTCTTTATCAAATTCGGCTACCCCGTATCTTTCCGGGTCGTTCACGTAATATCCGAAGACGGTGGCTTTGTTGTCCGCCTCTGCATTCTTAACGGCCTCTCTCAACAAATTGGGGAAACCCTGCCCGTAAAAAATATTATCGCCCAGCACTAAGCAGGCGCAATCGCCGCCGATAAACTCCTCGCCAATGATAAACGCCTGGGCCAGCCCGTCGGGGCTGGGCTGCTCGGCATAAGCAAAGTTTACGCCATAGTCCGAGCCGTTGCCTAATAACCTCTTAAAGCCGGGAAGGTCGTGCGGAGTGGAAATGATGAGGATATCCTTAATTCCTGCGAGCATAAGGGCAGAAATGGGGTAATAGACCATGGGCTTATCGTAAACAGGGATAAGTTGTTTGGAAACTCCTTTGGTGATGGGATAAAGCCGGGTGCCGGAGCCTCCGGCAAGAACGATTCCTTTCATACAGATTATCTAAAGTAAATAAAGCTACTACAAAATTAACAAAATAAAGCCACAATTGTTGTAATTATTACAAATTCTCTTAAGTTGCATCGATCACCCATGAGCAGTAATTCAACAATTATTTTTATCTTTGCTCTTAAAAATAGAAAAAATGTCGAATAATACAATTATGAAACAGATTGGTTTGTTTCTCATTTTTTGGGTTGCTCCGTTTATTTTATCGAAAACCGTTGCCCAGGTGCCCGATAGTCTGGAGCTTTTCGAGAACATAACAGATATAGAAAAATTAATTCAGCAGAGAGGGGATCAAAGCAGCCCTCTCGGGATTGCACCTGCTGTTTCGCAACAAAAAAACATCTATAAGAAATCTTCGGCTGCGACTGTCGGTGTGCCGTTAGACTCTTTGTATCACAGAAAAGCAAACGGTACGCTGCAACTGCCTGATAATTTATACGATCCAGGCTCCCTGAGCGGTTTGACTCTCAGGGATACCCTGTTTTATAATCCGCTGTTTCTTCCGATGATATTCACGGGAAAGATGCTGCCGCCTGATTTATCTTTTTATCCGCCCAAAGAGAGCAACCTTTATAAGGGATTGCTGATCCCACAGGAGAAGACATTTGCCCCCGACCTGCGGCATGCGGCGTTTATAAACAAAACGCGCAGGGATTTTTACATGGAATACCCCGATCGCGTGAAACTTTCGGTTTTTCACCTGGATTCTCTGCCGTCATCCAGCAAAGACAACGATGTGATTGAAACTTTTAATCCTTTCAGGGAGTTAATTTCTACGGAAACAAGTTATTCATTGAATGCTCCCCAGGTGGAGGGTGTGGAGATAAAGCGGAAATACTGGATCAACAGCGGGGAACATTCCTTGCAGCTGTCGCAAAGCTATTTCTCTCCAAACTGGCATAAGGGCGGGACAAGCAACGTTAATATCATCAACAACCATATCATAAGAATGAATTACCGGAAAGAGAGGATCCGCTTTAACAATACGTTTGAGTGGAGGCTCTCCGTTTTTACCGCTCCCGACGATTCCATAAGGAAGTTCAGGATAGGTGAAGATCTGTTGCGTTATTACGGGGACTTTGGCGTGGATGCGTTTAATAAACACTGGTCTTACTCGGTCAACTTAGATGTGAAGTCGCAGCTTTTCAATAATTACCTGACCAATTCCAACGAGCTCCGATCGGCATTTTTAGCCCCGTTGTATGTAAACGGCGGTATCGGGTTGAAATACAACCTGGATAAACGGTCGGAACAGGTAAGGCATCGCAGGACACGATTAGACCTGCATTTGGCCCCCATAAGTTTTAACTTCAGGTATATAGGTAATGATAAGGTGAACGTGACCCGTTACGGAATTGAGGAAGGGAAAACACACACTATAGATTTTGGTTCCACCGTTACAGCCAACTTTATATATGATTTCAACCGGTACATTACGTGGAATTCACAGCTAAAGTATTTCACAAGCTACGAAAAGGTGGAAGCAGAGTTAGAAAATACATTGAATATGGCCCTGACCAATGCCTTTTCTACCCGGTTTTACCTGAACCTGCGGTTCGACGACAGTGTCCCGCCCGATCCCAAATACCACTTTTTGCAAGTTACGGAACTGCTCAGTTTCGGGTTGAATTATAAATGGTAAAACAAAGAACCAAGAACCAAGAACCAAGAACCAAGAACCAAGAGCAAAGAGCAAAGAGCAAAGACAAAAGACAAAAGAACTAAAAGTGAATAGTGAAAGCAGATCATTCGCGATAATCTACAAAGAGTGTGTATTTTTGCGAATGAAACGTAATCTTGATTGAATGGCTGGGCTAGAACGAGAATCCGTTGAGGAAATCTCCGGTTTTCATCCGTTTTTTTCCCGATAGCTGAATATCCAGAATATCAATAAGGCCATCTTGCGCGGCGACCCGTAAGGTGGTCTTGTTGTCTGTAATAATTTCTCCCGGTTGCAGCTGATGCGTTTCCCGGTTTGCCCTTGTCGCGAATATCCTGAAATTCATCTTCTCGCCGTTCACTTCGAATTCCGTCCAGGCAGCAGGGTAGGGCGATAGTCCGCGGACGAAGTTGTGGATCTCCTGTACAGGCCTGTTCCAGTTGATCCGGCACGTCTCTTTGTATATTTTTGGCGCTGGTTTTAACTCCTTTTCATTTTCGATATAGTTGCTTTGCGGCTGCGGCCGGATTGTCCCGTCAATAACCGCATCCACGGTTTTTAAAACCAAACGTGAGCCCAGGACCATCAGGGTGTCGTGCACGGTTTCTGCATTGTCGTCCTCCCCAATGGCTGTCTTTTCCTGAAAAATGATCTCGCCGGTATCTATTTCGTGCTTGAGAAAGAATGTGGTCACGCCCGTTTCCTTTTCGCCGTTGATGATGGCCCAGTTGATGGGAGCTGCTCCCCGGTACTGGGGCAGCAGCGAGGCGTGCAGGTTGAACGTGCCAAGGGGCGGCATGGTCCAAACGGCCTCGGGCAGCATGCGGAAAGCTACAACCACCTGAATATCCGCTTCCAGGCGCCTCAGCTCGTTCAAGAAAATTTCGTTTTTCAGGTTTTCAGGCTGTAAAACAGGTAATCCTGTCGACAGGGCATACTCTTTTACTGCCGATGGCTGAAACTTGTAACCCCTTCCGGCAGGCTTGTCGGGAGCAGTGATTACACCGACAACATTATAGTTATTTTCGACCAGTGCCTTTAACGATTCCACGGCGAAGCCGGGTGTTCCCATAAAGACAATGCGTAAATCTTTTTTATTCATTTTCTCTTTTTTATGCAAAAATAGCGGAAAAAGATCGAATTCGGTTAATTTTGCAGGATGTTTACCTCGTGCAACAATATAAAACTAAGCATGGACGAAGCCGGACGGGCAAAAACGCCTTTCTTGTTCGGCCTCGATTTTGAGCTGGGCGAAGGTTTTTTTATAGAAAATCCCCTGCAACAGCCGGAAATACTTTTCGACATAGACGGAGTGATGAATGGTACGGAAAAAGCGGCAGAAAAACCCTTTTATTTTTCTGCCTTTCCCGAAGACAGCAACCGGTATGCCCGGAGGTTCTCGCGTGTAATGGACGGACTGCGTTCCGGAAACTCCTTTCTTACGAACCTGACGATAAAGACGCCTGTAAAGACCGACCTATCCCTGAAGGAGATATTCCTGCGCAGCCGGGCAAAGTATCGGTTATATGTTCCCGGCAGGTTTGTCTGCTTTTCTCCCGAACGGTTTGTGCAAATTAAAGACGGAAAAATATTCTCGCATCCGATGAAAGGGACTATTGACGCTTCGGTGGAAAATGCGGCCGAAACGATTCTGAACGATTACAAAGAAAAAGCCGAACATCACACCGTTGTAGATTTAATCCGCAACGATATAAGCAGGATAGCCACCGGGGTGAAGGTGAACCGTTTTCGCTATATCGACAAGGTGGAAACAAACGATGGCCCTATTTTGCAAGTCAGCTCCGAGATTGAAGGGACACTTCCCGATGAGTACCTTGAAAACATCGGAACGCTTTTCTTTGAACTGCTGCCTGCGGGGTCGGTTTCCGGAGCGCCCAAGGACGCGACGATCGGTATTATCCGCGAAGCGGAACAGGAGCCGCGCGGCTTTTACACGGGGGTAGCCGGATATTTTGACGGCACAAACCTCGACTCATGCGTGTTGATCCGTTATATTGAGCAGGCTGAAGAGGGCTTTTATTTTCGGAGCGGAGGCGGCATTACCGTCAACAGCGAATGTGAAAAAGAGTATGCGGAAGCTGTCAGGAAGGTATATCTGCCTTTTTAATAGAATACGGATGAAACAGATCAGACCCATGTTCCTCGAAACCATTTGCATAAAGAACGGCGCCGTAAGAAATTTACAGGCTCACGTTGAACGGATGCGACGGACTGCGGAGCATTTCGGTTTTGCCGCTCCGGAGTTGCCCTGTCTCGAAGTGATGCTGCCCGAGCCGCTTCGTGATAAGAAAGTGAAGTGCAGGATCGAGTACAAAGGGACTATCTGCAATATCGGATTTACGGCATATACTCCGAAAGTAATCCGGTCGCTCAGGCTTGTGAAGGCAGATAACGTAGATTATTCGTTCAAGTTTTCCGACAGGGCCCGGCTGGATGCTTTAAATAACCGGAGAGGGCAGTGCGATGAAGCGCTTATCGTACAAAACGGCTGCATCACCGATACAACCTACAGCAATGTGGTTTTCCGGAAAAATAAGGAGTTTTTCACGCCCGGCACCTGTTTGTTGAATGGGACGAAACGGCAGAAGTTGTTGCGTGAATCCATCATCCGCGAGGCAGAAATCACTGTAGATAACCTGCATGAATACGAACATGTATATCTTATCAACTCCATGCTCGACATAGAGGATGGGGTGGGGATCCCGGTACGGAATATATATCCGTCGGGCCATTGGTGACGACCCGACGGACAAAAAAAGACTTAAACCGGTCAGTTATTTTCCGGACGTAATTTCCTTACTACGGCTCCGGTCTGCCACATTTCACTTTCGCGAAGGGTTTTGAGCTCTTCTTCCAGTTTTTCGCGGTAATCGGTCTGCGAATTGCTGTCGATAGAGCGTTGCGCTTCGTTCCCGCTGGCCACTTCCTTATAGAGCTTCTCGAAAACAGGCTTGGTGGCATCGTGGAACGGGCCCATCCAGTCGAGGGCGCCGCGCTGAGCTGTGGTGGAGCAATTGGCATACATCCAGTCCATCCCTTTTTCGGCAAACAGCGGCATCAGCGACTGCGTAAGTTCTTCTACCGTTTCGTTGAACGCTTCCGACGGTGTGTGCCCGTTTTCGCGAAGCACTTCGTACTGCGCCAGCAGCAAGCCCTGGATGGCTCCCATCAGCGTTCCGCGCTCGCCGGTAAGATCGGAATAGACCTCGCGTTTGAAATCGGTTTCGAACAGGTATCCGGATCCAACGCCAATCCCTAAGGAAACGACCCTGTCGTACGCTTTTCCGGTAGCGTCCTGAAAGATAGCGTAAGAGGAGTTCAGCCCCCGTCCTTCGAGGAACATTTTGCGCAGGCTTGTTCCCGACCCTTTAGGGGCAACCAGGATTACATCCACATCGGCAGGCGGGATAATTCCGGTACGTTCCTTATAGGTGATTCCGAAGCCATGGGAAAAATAGAGCGCTTTTCCTGCCGTCAGGTGTTTTTTTACGGTTGGCCAAAGAGCAATCTGTGCGGCATCCGAAAGCAGGTACTGAATGATTGTGCCGCGTTGGCAAGCCTCTTCGATGTCGAAAAGCGTTTTGCCGGGAACCCAGCCGTCGGAAACGGCCTTGTCCCACGATTTGCTGTTCCTGCGCTGGCCGACTATCACGTTAAAGCCGTTGTCACGCAGGTTGAGTGACTGTCCCGGTCCCTGTACACCGTAACCGATAACAGCGATTGTTTCATTCTTCAGTGTTTCCTGTGCTTTGCTCAACGGAAACTCGTCGCGGGTAACTACATTTTCTTCTACCCCGCCAAAATTCATTTTTGCCATATTTTTTTAGATTTTTAGAACCAAGAGCAAAGAACAAAGACGTCTTATACCCTTGGTCGGATTATTGTATTTTAAGTTTTACATATTCTATCATAACAGCTAAATCCTCGACTGACAATGTTTTGCGACCCGTTTTCGATTCACAGGCTATCTGATAAATAACTCGCTACGCTCAAACAGCTTATCAGATTACGCCTGTTTCATCGGACGGGTACCCCCTCAAAACATTTATATGTCTTATATTTAGCTGTAATCACTTATATTGATATATGCGAAAGTTGTTCAGGCTTATTCTCTTCCCTTTTCGAGAGCATATCGCTCAGGCGTTCCACTTTCGATTTAGTGATAGCAATCCTTCCGGAACGGATGAACTGCAGTACGCCTATCTTCTCGGCCAGTTCGTTGAAAAGCCCCTGCGTTTCGGCGTAATGCCCCGCTTTGAGGAACACTACGCAGTCGCTGGACACCTCGAGCACCCGGATATTGTATTTCCGGATCAGGTATTCGATGGACCCGTGCTCCATTATTTTATCCGTAGCCAGTTTATAGAGGGCCAGTTCCTGATGGATCAGTTCGTCGTCCACATTGAAATAGGCTTTCAGGACATCTATCCGTTTATCGATCTGGCGGACCAGTTTTTTCATCACTTCGTCTGATTCCGCAAAGACGGTGATGGTGAATTTATGAATACCCGCCAACGCCGAGGGAGAAACCGAGAGAGTCTCGATATTCAGTTGCCGGCGCGTGAAGATGGTGGTAATCTGATTAAGCACGCCTACCGTATTTTCGGAAAAAATGGTGACGGTGTATAACGTTTTTTCTTCCATGATTTTTTTAGTTTATAGTTTACGTCCGTTTCCAATCAATATATCAGTAACGCTTCCGCCTGCGGGCACCATCGGATAAACCATTCCTTTGGTTTCCACCACTGCTTCGAGCAGATAAGCGCCTTTGTGCGATAACATCTCTTCGATGGCGCCGTCCAACTCCTTCCTCTCTGTAACCTTCCTCCCTTTTATACCGTAAGCATCGGCAATTTTTACGAAATCGGGATTCTTCAGGTGTGTTTCCGAGTACCGTTCATCGAAAAACAGTTCCTGCCATTGGCGGACCATTCCCAGGTAATTGTTATTCAGAAGGATGATCTTCACATCGACATTGTATTCCAGAATGGTGCCGAATTCCTGGATGGACATTTGCAGGCCGCCGTCGCCCACAAAAATGCAGACGGTACGGTGGGGAGCGCCATATTTCGCACCTATCCCGGCAGGAAGCCCGAACCCCATTGTGCCCAGTCCGCCCGATGTGACCATGCTGCGCGGCAGGGTAGATTTAAAGTAGCGTGTCGCCATCATCTGGTGCTGTCCCACGTCGGTCACACATACTGCTTTATGTCCCGTGGCTTCCGACACTTTGTTCACCACTTCACCCATCTTCAGTTCACCGCCGTTTTCGGGAAACAATTCGGCTTTTATCACGCAATCGAATTCCGTCTCCTTATATTGCCTGAATTTTTCAATCCACTCCGTATGTTTACGCTCCTCGATCAATCCGGTGACCAGCGGGAGTGTCTCTTTGGCATTCCCCAGCACTTTTACGGTTGTTTTCACGTTTTTATCCATTTCCGCCAGATCGATATCGAAATGGATGATTTTCGCCTGTTTGGCATAGGTGTTGAGGTTGCCCGTAACGCGGTCGTCGAAACGCATCCCGATAGCAATAAGCACATCACACTCGTTGGTGTTCATGTTGGGGGCGATATTGCCGTGCATTCCCAGCATTCCCCCGTTGAGCGGATGATCGGATGGGATGGCGGAAAGCCCGAGGATGGTAGAACCGAATGGGATATCGCCTTTCTCCAAGAAGGCCAGCAACTCCTTCTCTGCGTTTCCGAGGATCACGCCTTGTCCCACCAGCGCCATGGGTTTTTTTGCCCGGTTTATCAGTTCCGCCGCCGCTTTAATATTCTCTACTTCCGGCTCGGGAAAGGGGATATAGCTTCTTAAGAACGATGTTTTGCTGTATTCATAATCGATCTTGTTGATCTGCGCATCCTTCGTTATGTCGAGGACAACCGGGCCGGGACGGCCGCTGTTGGCAATGTAAAATGCGCGGGAGACAGCCCAGGGGATTTCTTCCGCCCGCCTCACCTGGTATGCCCACTTGGTGATGGGTTGGGTGATCCCGATAACATCGGCTTCCTGAAAGGCATCGGAACCCAACAAGCCCGATACCACTTGCCCCGATATCACCACCAGGGGGGTGCTGTCCATCATGGCGTCCGTAATTCCCGTAATAGCGTTGGTCGCGCCGGGGCCGGATGTAACCAGGGCAACGCCGGCCTTTCTCGATACGCGGGCATAGCCTTGTGCCGCATGAAGGGCCCCTTGCTCGTGGCGGACCAGGATATGTTTTATGTCGTTTTTATGATCATACAGAGCGTCGAAAACGGGCATTATAGCGCCGCCGGGATATCCGAACATGGTATCCACGCCTTCTGCAATTAACGAGCGGATAAGCGCCTCGCTACCGGAAATGTTTACTTTTGTTTCCCCGGCGGGAGAACAGGTGGATGGTGAATGATTACTCGTATTCATATTGCTAAAACTAAAAATTAAAAACTAAAAACTAAGAATTTTTTTCACTTTTCACTATTGTATTATTCTTACGCCGCCTAAATCGGCTGAACTGACGAAGTGAGCGTAGAGCTTCAGCGCTTTGGAAATCTTCCGCTCCCTTACCGGTTTGAAAGCATCCTTTCCTTTCGATTCTTCCTGTTTTCTCCGTTCCGACAGTTCGGCGTCCGACAGTTGGACACGGATGCTCCGGTTGGGGATATCGATCTCTATGATATCTCCCTCTTTTACCAGTCCGATATTGCCTCCGGCAGCTGCTTCGGGCGATATATGCCCGATGGACAGGCCGGATGTGCCTCCCGAGAACCGTCCGTCGGTAATCAGCGCGCAGGCTTTTCCTAAATGTCTTGCTTTGATGTACGAAGTGGGGTAGAGCATCTCCTGCATCCCCGGTCCGCCTTTAGGCCCTTCGTACACAATGACGACTACGTCGCCCGCTTCTACATCTCCGTTCAGGATTGCGGTACATGCCTCATCCTGCGAATGATAGACCTTTGCTTTTCCCGAGAACTTCCAGATATTTTCATCTACCCCCGCCGTTTTCACCACACAGCCGTTTTGTGCGATGTTCCCTTTCAGGACAGCGAGCCCGCCATCGCGGGTGTAGGCGTTTTCGATGTTCCTTATGCAACCGTTCTCCCGATCGGTGTCGAGTGTCTTATAAACGGCGTTCTGCGATCCCATAACCAGGTTAAACCTGTTCCCTGGAGCGGAGCCGTATATCGTTTGCGCTTCGGGATGGATATTTTCTGTGGTGATGTCGTATTTCTCTATCGCTTGTTTTAGCGTCAGCCCGTCGGCACGATAAACCGATGTGTCGATCAGCCCGCCTTTGGCCAGCTCTCCCACGATTCCCAAAATACCTCCGGCGCGATTCACATCCTGTACGTGGTATTTTTTGCTGTTGGGCGCCACTTTGCACACGCAGGGCACTTTGCGCGAGAGTGCGTCGATATCGTCCATCGTGAAATCCACTTCTCCTTCGCGGGCAATGGCCAGCAAGTGCAGGATAGTGTTGGTGGAGCCGCCCATGGCAATGTCGAGCGACATCGCGTTGAGGAATGCTTCCCGTGTGGCGATGCTTCTCGGCAGGACGCTTTCGTCGCCGTCGAAATAGTAGCGGTAGGCGTTTTTCACAATTTGTCCGGCTGCTTTACGGAAGAGGTCGATCCTGTTGGCGTGTGTGGCAACGACTGTTCCGTTGCCGGGCAGTGCCAGGCCGATGGCTTCGTTGAGGCAGTTCATGGAATTGGCGGTAAACATTCCCGAGCAGGAGCCGCACGTGGGGCAGGCCAGCTTTTCGAGCTGCGAAATACGCTCCAGGGGAACCGCCTCGTCTGCCGATTCAATCATCGCGTCAATCAGATCGATTTGTTCGTCGCCTATTTTTCCGGCTTCCATTGGCCCGCCCGAGACAAAAATGGCCGGGATGTTCAGCCTCATGGCCGCCATTAGCATGCCCGGCGTTATTTTGTCGCAGTTGCTGATGCATACCATCGCATCCACCTGGTGTGCATTGATCATGTATTCTATTGAGTCGGCAATCAAGTCACGCGACGGCAGCGAGTACAACATCCCGTCGTGTCCCATGGCGATGCCGTCATCCACGGCGATGGTGTTGAACTCGGCGGCGAAGCACCCCAGTTTCTCGATCTCCGCTTTCACCATTTGCCCGATATCGTGCAGGTGTGCATGTCCGGGAACAAACTGGGTAAACGAGTTCACCACCGCGATAATGGGCTTTCCCATCTGTTCGTCTTTCATTCCGTTGGCACGCCATAACGCGCGCGCGCCGGCCATCAGCCGCCCGGCTGTTGACTTGTTACTCCGGAGCTGTTTTTTATCTTTATTGTCCATTCCTGTTATCTTTATTCTTATTTTCTATTTTTTTTATTAAAGCGACTAAAACGAGAGGCCTTTTAGCTTATTTTGTGAGGTGCAAAATATCGTCAGACGAACTATTGCGTTAAGCCGAATGAGCAGAAGGCAAGTTTACTTGCATTATGCCACAGCGAGCAATAGTCTAACTTCAGTGAACTATTTGGTTGCTTTAATATATTCCTCCACCCAATCGCCCACTTCACTTGTCTTGTATGCTTTTCCCCCTTCGGCAATATCTTCGGTAACAATTCCGGCTTCGAGGCTCGCGTTAACGGCCCGGCGAATGGCCGCGCCTTCGTCCGGCAGGTCGAAAGCGTATTCAAACATCAGTGCGGCGGAGAGGATCATGGCTGTCGGGTTGGCTATATCTTTCCCGGCCGCTTGCGGATAGGAACCGTGGATAGGCTCGAACAACGAAGTGTGTATCCCTATCGAAGCCGATGGGAGCATTCCCAGCGATCCGGTAATGACCGATGCTTCGTCGGTGAGAATATCGCCGAAAAGATTTTCGGTCACCAGCACATCGAAGCTTTTGGGCCACTGGATAATACGCATGGCCGCGTTGTCCACGAACAGATAATCGGTCTCGATGTCGGGATATTGCGGAGCCGTCTCCTGTGCTATCTGCCGCCACAGGCGCGATGTAGCAATCACGTTTGCCTTATCCACCACGGTAAGTTTTTTGCGGCGTTGTCCGGCAAATTTATAGGCCAGATGTAAAATACGTTCTATCTCTTCGCGCGTATAAACACACGTGTCGTAAGCCGTGTTTCCGTCTTCGCTCCGTCCTTGCGGACGGCCAAAATACATTCCTCCGGTAAGTTCGCGGATACAGACGAAATCGGCTCCTTCCACCAGGTCGGCCCGGAGCGGCGATTTGTGGATCAGCGACGGGAATGTCATCACGGGACGGATGTTCCCGTACAATCCCAGTTGCTTGCGCATACGGAGCAATCCCTGTTCGGGACGGACTTTAGCGTTGGGGTCGTTGTCGAATTTAGGATGTCCGATGGCACCGAACAGCACCGCATCCGCCTGCATACACACTTCGTGCGTTTCCGGCGGGTATGGGTCGCCAACGGCATCAATGGCACAAGCGCCGACAATAGCTTCTTTGAACGTTACGTCGTGGTTGAATTTCCCGCATACGGCACGTGTAACTTTCAATGCCTGCTCCATAATTTCGGGGCCAATGCCGTCGCCGGGTAATACTGCTATATTCAAATTCATTTTTTTATTTTTTTTACGGTAATTCCATCTGTCGGATAACCGGAATATTTCCTTTTTCTATCATGTTCAGCATCTTTATCGTAGCCTTGATGGCTGCTGCCGTCTGGTCAACATCCAGTCCCCGGGTCTTGAAAACCTTTCCGTCGAATTTCCATGTGATAATGGTTTGCACATACGCATTGGTTTTCCCGCCGGGCGGAATGACCACCACGTAATCGATCAGTTCGGGTGTGGGTTTGTTGAGGCTTTTGTAGATTTTATACATTGCTTTGGAGAAGGCATGGTACTGTCCGTCGCCTGCTGCCGACTGCTGGTAAACCTCACCCCTGACGGATATTTTTACGGTGGCCGTGGGGCGCATCCCGTCGGTGAGGTTCAGCGAATAATTGAGCAGCTGGATCTCCTGGTTATCGATTCCGTTTTTCAGGATATCGGAAACGATGTACGGAAGTTCATCGGGGCTGACCAGTTCTTTTTTGTCGCCCAGCTCAATGATGCGTGCCGTTATCTTTTTTGCCGACTCATCGTCCACTTCAATTCCCAGCACCTCTAAGTTCTTCAGGATGTTGGCCTTGCCGGAGTTTTTCCCCAGGGCGTATTCCCGCGAACGTCCAAACCGTTCAGGCACGAGGTCGTTGTGGTAGAGGTTTTTCTTCTTGTCGCCGTCGGCATGGACTCCCGCCACCTGCGTGAATACATTGTCGCCGATAATGGGTTTGTTGTTGGGAATACGTACGCCGGAGTAACTTTCCACGATTTTGCTTACGCTGTAAAGTTTGTCTTCGGCAACGTTGGTACTGAGTTTTAGCTGATCGTGGATAAGGGCGACGATGCTTGTAAGGGGTGCGTTGCCGGCGCGTTCACCTAAACCGTTTATAGTGACGTGGACCCCTTTTACTCCTGCCTTCACCGCCTCGAAAACGTTGGCAACAGCCAGGTCGTAATCGTTGTGCGCGTGAAAATCGAAGTGCAGGCCGGGGTATCTGCTGATCATTGTCTCGCAAAACTCTTTGGCCTCGGAAGGATTTAATATGCCCAGCGTATCGGGCAACATATACCGGGTGATGGGCTGATGTTGAAGCTCATCCATCATTTCGAAAACATACTTCAGGGAGTCGCGCATCCCGTTCGACCAGTCTTCCAGGTAAACATTTACGGTCATTCCCCTCTTTTTGGCTTCCGCAATTACCGATTTTATATCGGCAAGATGTTCCTGAACAGTTTTTCTGAGCTGGTGGGTACAATGTTTTTCCGAGCCCTTGCAGAGGAGGTTGACCACCCGGCATCCTGCGGAGGAGATCCAGTCGAGTGACGCATTCCCGTCCACAAAGCCAAGGATCTCTATTTTATCGATATGTCCGCGGCTGTTTGCCCATTGTGCGATTTTTTTTACCGATTTAAATTCTCCTTCCGATACCCGCGCTGAGGCGATCTCGACCCGGTCGACATTCAATTCTTCGATGAGCAAGCGGACAATGCTCACTTTTTCTTCAGCTGCGAACGACACGCCCGAGGTTTGTTCCCCGTCGCGCAACGTTGTGTCCATTATTTCGATTTTCCGCTTTACCATATCTTGATGATCTGAAACTTCATTTTATATTCAATACACAAAAGGACGGCTCTTTTCGTACTCTTCTATTTTATCCCTGTTCGACAGAAGAAAATCTATGTCGTCGAGCCCTTTCAGCAAACATTCCTTTTTATAAGGATTTATGTCGAACGATTCCGTTTTTCCGTTTTCATTGTTCCTTATGAACTGCTCTTCCAGGTTGACCGTCAGGGTGGCATGCGGAGGATTTTCGAACAGTCCGGTCAGAAACGCTTCGCTTACGATAACGGGCAACAGGCCGTTGTTGAGCGCATTGTTCCGGAAGATGTCGGCAAAGAAGCTCGATACCACCACTTTAAAGCCGTATCCTGCGATTGCCCATGCGGCGTGTTCGCGGCTCGACCCGCTTCCGAAGTTTTTCCCTGCAACCAGAATTTCACCGCTGTAGGTGGGGTTGTTCAGTACAAAATCGGTTTTCGGTTCTCCCGATTTTTCGTATCGCCAGTCGGCAAACAGGTTATCCCCGAATCCTTCGCGTGTAGTAGCTTTTAAGAACCGTGCGGGAATGATTTGGTCGGTGTCCACGTTCTCTATGGGAAGCGGGACGTATGTTGATGTGAGTGTTTTGAATTTTTCCATATCTTTTAATGTGTCCATTGAATATTTTTACGGAGCCGTTATTTTTCCCGATACTGCGGCTGCCGCGGCAACCAGCGGGCTTGCCAGGATGGTGCGTGCCCCGGGTCCCTGTCTCCCTTCGAAGTTCCGGTTGGATGTGGAGACGGCGTATTTCCCGGCGGGGACTTTATCGTCGTTCATGGCCAGGCAGGCGGAACATCCCGGTTGGCGCAATTCGAAGCCGGCCTCTTCGAGTATCTTATCCAGGCCTTCGGCTTCGATCTGCCTGCGGACCTGCCAGCTTCCGGGGACGAGCCATGCCGTTACGTTTCCGGCTTTCTTTTTCCCTTTCACATACTGGGTGAACAGGCGAAAATCCTCGATGCGCCCGTTGGTGCAACTTCCCAGAAAAACATAATCTATCGGTTTCCCTGCCAGTTTTTGTCCGGGCTCAAAACCCATGTATTTCAACGATTTCTCAAACGATATTTTTCCCGCTTCGTCGATATCGGAAAGTTCGGGGATCGATCCGTCTATGGGCATACCCATTCCCGGATTTGTCCCGTAGGTTATCATCGGTTTTATTTGGGATGCATCAAACGTGACTTCCTTATCGAAAACGGCATCGTCGTCCGATTTCAACGTTTTCCAGTAGGCCATCGCTTTGTCCCATCTTTCGCCTTTGGGCGCAAATTCGCGCTCCCTTAAGTAATCGTATGTTGTTTCGTCCGGGGCAATCAATCCTCCGCGGGCGCCCATCTCTATACTCAGGTTGCAAAGCGTCATCCGTTGCTCCATGGTGAGGTTACGGATAGCTTCTCCCGCATACTCCACAAAATAGCCGGTTGCGCCGCCTGTGGTGAGTTGCCAGATCATGTACAACGCCATATCTTTTGCGCTTACACCTTGTTGGAGTGTTCCCCTGAAATTCACCCGCATCGTTTTCGGGCGCGTTTGCAGGACACATTGCGATGATAAGACCATCTCCACCTCACTGGTCCCGATGCCGAAAGCAATGGCGCCGAATGCTCCGTGAGTGGATGTGTGGCTGTCGCCACAAACGATAGTCATTCCGGGCTGTGTAAAACCGTTCTCAGGTCCGATAACGTGAACAATCCCGTTCCTGGAATTCCTCAATCCGTAGTAGGTTAATCCGAATTCCCGTGCATTTTTAGCCAGGGTGTCAACCTGAAACCGGGAAACTTCATCCTGAATAGGTTTGTCTTGTCCCGTGGTCGGGATGTTGTGGTCGGCAGTGAGCAACGTTTGCTCGGGGCGAAAAACGTTCAATCCCCTTGCGCGTAATCCCGAAAAGGCCTGCGGGCTGGTTACCTCGTGGCACAAATGCCGGTCGATATACAATTGCGTAGGCCCGTCTTTTACTGTAGTGACCACGTGTGCGTCCCATATTTTATCAAAAAGCGTCTTCATATAATTATCTTTTTTTTATTCTACAAACTTATTCACGGCATCTATAAACGCCTCCACCGATGCCGAAACGATATCGGTATTTGCCGAGAAGCCGTAATACAACATTCCGTTGTGCTCCACTTGCATGTGGACTTTACCTACATCGTCGCTTCCGCGGTTGATGGCCTGGATCAGGAATTCCTGAATTACCGTTTCGCGGCTGATGATCTTCTTCACCGCCTTTATTGCCGCATCCACCGGGCCGTTTCCGGTAGCCGACGCTTCGAAATGTTCCCCGGCAATGTTCAGGCCGATGCTTGCCACATTGCGCAGCCCCACTCCGCAAGTCACTTGCAGGTAATCTATCTGGATCCGGTTCAGTTGGGATTCTTTTCCAACCAGAGTAAGGATATCGTCGTCTTTGATGTCCTTTTTCTTGTCGGCGAGGGAGAGGAACTTCTGGTAAACTTCATCCAATTCGCCGTTATCGAGATTGACTCCCAGTAAGGTCAGCCTGTTTTTCAGTGCAGCGCGGCCGCTTCGTGCCGTCAACACGATGGAGTTTTCATCGATCCCCACATCTTTCGGGTCGATAATTTCGTATGTTTCCACATTTTTCAGCACTCCGTCCTGATGAATACCCGAAGAGTGTGCAAAAGCGTTTCGTCCCACAATGGCCTTGTTGGGTTGGACGGGCATATTCATTAATGTGGAAACCAGGCGGCTTGTGGAATATATTTTAGTGGTATTGATGTTGGTCTCGAATCCGAGATCTTTGTGGCTTTTCAGCGCCATAACCACCTCTTCGAGCGAAGTATTCCCGGCACGTTCACCAATCCCGTTGACGGTAACCTCCACCTGACGGGCTCCGTTGAGGACTCCCGAGAGCGTATTGGCAGTAGCCATTCCCAAATCCTGATGGCAATGCGTGGAGAGGATGGCGTTTTTTAGATCTACATTCTCCACCAGGTATTTGATTTTTGCCCCGTAAACGTTTGGAAAACAGTAACCGGTGGTGTCGGGAATATTGATTACGGTTGCTCCCGCATTTACAACGGCTTGTACAACCCGTGCGAGGTATTCATTGTCGGTACGTCCGGCATCCTCGGCATAGAACTCCACGTCGTCCACAAACCGGCGGGCATGTTTCACGGCTTTTACGGCACGTTCGATAATCTCTTCGCGGTTGGAGTTGAACTTGTGCTTGATGTGTATCTCCGATGTGCCGATACCGGTGTGGATCCGTTTGCGTTTGGCATATTTCAGCGATTCGGCGGCCACTTCGATGTCTTTCTCCACCGCACGCGTGAGTGCACATATCACGGGCCAGGTAACGGCTTTTGAAATCTCAACCACAGAGTTGAAATCGCCGGGGCTGGATACCGGGAAGCCGGCTTCAATAACATCTACTCCCAACAACTCCAATGCTTTGGCCACCTGAATTTTTTCTATGGTGTTTAACTGACATCCGGGGACCTGCTCCCCGTCGCGCAATGTAGTGTCAAAAACATAAATCCTTTCCATTATAACCTGAATTTTTTGTTGTTTCTGTAAGAAAAAAACCTTCCCCACACGGTGAGAAAGGTTTTCTTTATTTTTTAATTTTCTTTATTTTAATATCGATATACCAGCCTCACCCTCCGAAGTCCTCCAGAAGTAGAATAGAAATGACTAGAATAGCGATATATTGATTGTTCATTGATGAAATGAATTTTAAATTGTTTGCAAAGAAAAAGCAAAAAAACGAAATAACAAAATTTTTTCCAATTTTTATTCAAAAAAAATTACAATTTGAAATTAAAAGAGAATAATCGGTTACAATATTTATTTCTACACCTGTCCCTCCGCTAATTGAATAAATTGTTTTTCAGTCTCTTAGTCTTGGTGAAAATGCTGCAAAAGAGAGAAATTTTCACTATTTTTGTGTGCCGGATTATTTACGGCGTTTCGTTTGAATGAAAGAAAACAATAAAGCACTTTTATTTACCGCTATTGCTGTTGCCAGTTGGTCGACGGTTGCCTCAGCGTTCAAGATCGGGTTGCGTCACTACAACTATTTTGAGTTGATCTTGGTTTCGGCAGTAACCGCGACATTGATTTTTGCGGCAGTGATCACTTTTCAAAAGAAGTGGCATTCCCTGAGAAGGTTGACTTTGAAAGAGTTGGGAGGCTATGCATTTACCGGCCTGCTTAATCCTGCCGTTTATTACCTGATTCTTTTCAAGTCGTACGATTTGCTTCCTGCACAAATTGCACAACCCATCAATTATTTTTGGCCCATTCTGTTGGCTATTTTGTTGGCGGTTATCGAAAAAAAACCTATTTCCGCGTTCAAATATATCGGGATGATTATTTCGTTTGGCGGCGTGGTCCTTATTTCCGCCGGGACGGAAAGTATCGCCGGAGTTCAATTATCGAAACCGGGAATTTTATTGGCGTTCCTGAGCGCATTCCTGTGGGCATCCTTCTGGATTGTGAACAGGAGGAATAAAAACGTTGACACTGTTTTGGGTTTGTTCCTGAGTTTTATCTCCGGCTCTCTCTATTTATCATTGGCGACACTTTTTATTCCGGTCAATTTAGGCTCCTTGCAGGGATTTTTGTCGGGCATTTACGTGGGGATGTTCGAAATGGCTGTGCCGTTTATTTTTTTCGGGCTGGCGTTACAGAAAACCACTAATCCCGCACTTACCAATCAATTGTGTTACCTTTCTCCTTTTATCTCTCTCTTTATAATCCATGCGGTATTGGGCGAAACCATTTATTTTACCACTTATATAGGTTTGTTCCTGATTGTTTTCGGTATTTTGCTGAACGAATATTTGAGCCAGCGCCGAACGAGGGGTTGTGGGTGCCCCGCAAAACATTTATAGGTTTCATATTTAGCTGTATAGCTTTATTGTTAAGTTGGGCGCCCCGCAGCTTCTGTGAGTTTAACAAAAAATAACAAAATAGCGTGCAAGATTTCGGTCCTAAGGGGATTTAATAAGTTAGAGAATTTATTAAAAACTGGACTTTCGCAAGGGATCCTCGGATAGTACGTGCGACTAAAGCAGAGACATTTTAGCTATTTTGCGGGGGACCCATAGCTTGCGACGAACGTAAATGTGAGCGAGAATGGGTCGTAAAATATCGTCAGATGATGATTTAGTCGCAATCCGGTAACTTGCAAAAGTTGAATTAAAAACAATGGAATTTATGAAAATTACTCGTTTTCTTTTAACAACAGGAATGCTGATGGGCTTCCTGCTCTTTCCGTCTTGTCTGGATGACAATACGGATAGGGATCTTTTGTATCCCAATGCTCTGGTAACCGTAAAGCATGCCGGGGATGAAACCGTTTTTTTGCAGTTGGACGATAAAACGACACTGCTTCCCGTGAATTTAAAATCTTCGCTCTTTGATAAAAAAGAGGTGAGGGCTTTGGTGAACTATAAAGAGGTGGATGATCCGAGCAAAGAATACGACCAGGCTGTGTACGTGAATTGGATTGACAGTATTCGCACAAAACCGATGGCTCCCAACTTAGGCTCGGGAAACACGGAAGCTTATGGCGACGACCCCGTTGAAATTGTAAGCGATTGGGTGACCATTGCCGAGGACGGCTATCTCACGCTGCGTTTCAGGACGAGGTGGGGCTACCAGCAAACTATCCATTATGTGAATCTTATCCCGACCAATAACCCCGACAACCCGTACGAAGTGGAATTCAGGCACAATGCCAACGGCGATACGGCAGAGAGGGTTGGCGACGGACTGGTGGCCTTCAGGCTTGACAAACTGCCCGACACGAAAGGGGAGACTGTGAAATTGAAACTGAAATGGAAATCGTTTAGCGGCGACAAAACGGCGGAGTTTGACTATAAGACGCGTGCCGCAACACCTGCCGGGTCAGCTATTGCCAGTGAGCGAAGTGTGCTTCCGCTGCAATAACCACATGACGGGAAAATTGTTACCGTTACCGCAAAATAAAGACTTTTTTTAAAAAACAATAAAAGGCTGTACCTTTGCACAATAAAGGTACACCTTTTTTCGTAAAAGAAAAGGGCGTATTTTAGTGTTGGTTAGAACGAAATCCGTAAATGATAAGAGAAGAAAACAGAGAGCAGGCCCTTCTTCAGCAAATTGTGCGCGGTAACACCATTGCCATGAAGGAGTTTTACGACATGTATTCGGGGTATCTTACCGCGGTATGCTCTCGTTACATATCTAATCAGGAGGATGTTAAGGATGTTCTACAGGAAAGTTTCATTAAAATATTCAAGGCTGTTGACCGGTTCGAATATAAGGGAGCGGGATCGTTAAAAGCGTGGTCGTCCCGCATTGTAGTAAATGAAGCGTTGAAACACATCAGGGAGAGCAATAAACTGAATATCACGAATCTGCCAAGCTGGGATTTGCCCGACATGGCCGACGACCGGGCGCCCGATTTCAATGATGTACCTACATCGGTTATCCTGGAAATGATTCGTAAACTCCCTTTGGGTTACCGGACCGTGTTCAACCTGTATGTTTTCGAGGAAAAAAGTCATAAAGAGATCGCTTCGATATTGGATATTGCGGAAAACACTTCGGCGTCGCAGTTACACAGGGCCAAAGGGCTGTTGATGCGGGAAATAGATTTGTATCGATTAAAAAAAATGGCACTATGAAGGATCAATGGCAGGATAATCTGCGCAATCGGATGGAAGATCATGAGGAGCCTGCTCCCGAAGGATTGTGGGATGACGTTGAGCGGATCATGAGAGCCGAAAGCGCTGTGGATACGCTGCACGCGGGACAGAGGATCCGGTTGTGGAGCAGGCGTACCGGAGCGATAGCGGCAGTGGCGCTTGTCTTGTTTTTTATCGGGCTGTTCACATTGAAGGAAAATCAGAAAATCATCCGGCCCGTTCCCATTGTGCATTCCACTAAAAAAGAAGAGCCTGCAAAAGTTGAGGAACTGTTGTTTGCTCACAAAACCGAAAAAAGAACTCCGGAACCGGAGGTGTTGCCGCGCAGGAGCGGTGCAACGGAGCACGAAGAAAGCGAACAAGTCGGACAAGGCGAAGAAAGCGAACAGCAACCCGAAGAGGTCAGGCCTTCGGAAGAGCCCGGAAGCCGTCATCCTCATCCCGATACCGACCAGGACCCCAGTTCCGGAATAAACAACGAGCCGGCATTTCATTTGCCCGCGCACAGGCGTAACCAGGCGCCTGCGAAATGGCAAACGGACATTTACGCGTCGAACATTCCGTCGGGTTCCGCAAAACATTATGACGGATACCGTATTTTCACTCCTTATGATTTTCCATCGGAAGTGGGCGAGCATTTTCGTGCCGCAGGCCCCGATTTGCCCGGCGATATTCTTATGCGGGCCGCCTACCAGCACGTTTATACCGATATTAAGCATTTTCAGCCGATAACGTTTGGCGCTTCGCTGAAATATAATTTCAACGAAGAGTGGAGCATTACAAGCGGGCTCAACTATACTCTTCTCTCATCGCAATTACGCTCCGGCGACCACAGTCATTATTACAACAGCCAGCAGACGCTGCACTACCTCGGCATTCCTGTAAACCTTAATTATACCGTTTGGCGGGGCGATAAAGTCTCAATGTATATTTCGGGGGGTGGAGTGGTGGAGAAGAATATGAAAGGCACATTATTGACTGATTATGTTATAGATAACAAGATTGTAGAACGCAGCCGGGATCGGATATCCGTCAAGCCGTTGCAATGGTCTGTAAACTCCGCCGTGGGTGTTCAGTATCAGCTGTCGAAACCCATCGGGCTTTACGCCGAGCCGGGCGTGGCTTACCATTTCAAGAACGGAAGCGAGGTGGAAACCATTTACAGGGAGAAGCCGTTAAACTTCAGTATCAGGCTTGGATTGCGCTTTTCACTCAATGATTAGGCATAAAAAAAACCATCCCGAAGGATGGTTTTTAATTATTATCCGAAATCGTCGAACATGATCATTTCCGGCGGAACGCCAAGGCTGTCGAGCATCCGTTGTACTGCGGCTGCCATCGGCCCGGGGCCGCACATGTAGTATTCTATATCTTCGGGTGCATCGTGATTCTTGAGGTAAGTATCGTAAATAACCTGATGAACAAATCCCGGCGTGTATTTTACTCCGGCTTCGTCTGCCAGGGGGTCGGGACGGTCTAATGCCAGGTGGAACGAAAAGTTGGGAAATTCTTTTTCCAGCTGGAAATAATCCTCTAAGTAAAACGCTTCCTGCAATGACCTGGCTCCGTAGTAGTAAGACATTTTACGATCGGTAACCTTCAATGTTTTGGTCATGTGCATAATTTGCGAGCGCAAAGGAGCCATACCGGCGCCGCCGCCTACCCACAACATTTCACGTTTACTGTTGAACAGGGGATGAAACTCTCCGTAAGGGCCCGACATCTTCACCTTGTCTCCGGGCTTCAGGTTAAAAATATAGGATGATACAATTCCCGGTTTTACATTCATCCATCCGTTCTTTGCCCTGTCGAACGGAGGTGTGGCCACACGCACATTCAGTGTAATGATGTCATCGCCTTCGGCGGGATAATTGGCCATGGAATATGCGCGAACGGTATCTTCTTCATTCTTTACTTTCAGGTCCCACAGCTTGAACTTGTCCCATTCCGATTTGTATATATCATTGATGATGAAATCGGAATAATTGATGGTATCGTATGCAGGAACCCGTATTTCGCTGTATGACCCCGGAATGAAATTGAGCTTTTCTCCTTTGGGAAGCCTTACTTTAAATTCTTTGATGTACGATGCCACGTTCCGGTTAGAGACCACTTCGCATTCCCACTCCTTGATACCGAAAACGGCTTCGGGAACTTTTATGGAAAGGTCTTCCTTAACCTTTACCTGGCAGCTAAGCCGCCAGTGATTCATTTGCTCCTTGCGGGTAAAGTGGCCTGTTTCGGTGGGAAGGATTTCACCGCCGCCTTCCACTACCTGACAACGGCATTGGCCGCATGTTCCTCCTCCTCCGCACGCAGACGAAAGGAATATATTCTGTGATTGCAGCGTATTAAGTAGGGTTGACCCCATGGGAACATCTAAATTCTTCTCTTCATTAACTGTGATCTTCACATTCCCCGAGGGCATCAGTTTTGCTTTGGCTACCAGAATAATAATAACCAAAATCAGAATTATCAACAAGAAAACCACTACACTGGTTAAAATGGTTATTCCGCCTGAACTCATTAACAACACATTCATTGTATATACTGTTTTATATATTGAAAACTTAGGTGATTAAATATTGATTCCCGAAAAACTCATAAACCCGATGGCCATCAGGGCCGTGATAATGAATGTTATGCCCAATCCCTTCAGTGGTTTCGGAACGTGGGAATACTCCAGTTTTTCCCTGATGGCTGCCATACCCACAATGGCCAGCATCCATCCGATACCGGAGCCGAATCCGTAAGCGGTAGCCATGCCCACATTGGCAAACTCGCGCTGTTGCATGAACAGCGAACCGCCGAGAATAGCGCAGTTTACAGCAATCAACGGCAAAAAGATACCCAGTGAATTGTACAGTGCCGGGCTGAATCTTTCAACCACCATTTCCACCAATTGCGTGAACGAGGCAATAACGGCAATGAAAATGAGCAAGCTGAATACGCTCAGGTCAACCCCGGCAAATTGCGGGCCTAACCACGCTAATGCTCCGGCCTTAAGTACGTAGTTCTCGAGCATATAGTTGATGGGCAAGGTAAGCACGAGCACGAAGGTAACTGCGATACCCAGCCCGAAAGCAGTTTTTACGTTCTTTGACACAGCAAGGAACGAGCACATACCCAGAAAGTATGCGAATATCATATTATCTACAAATATCGATCTTACAATTAGACTAATAGCATCCATATTTATTTTTTTATTTTTTTGTTATTCGATAGTTATCCGGCGTCCGAATGACGTGTAACTAATTGGCGCCTTCCTGTAAATCTGTATTTCTCGACCGATGTATCCAGATAATAACCGAGACAAGGAGCAACGCCATAGGAGCCAGCATCATAAGGCCGTTATTTTCGTAGCCGGCATTGTAGAATGCTTGCGGTATTACCCGGTGTCCGAGCAAAGTGCCGGATCCCAGTAATTCGCGGAAGAAACCCACCGTTACCAATATCCATCCGTAACCCAGTCCGTTGCCGATTCCGTCGAGGAACGAAGGCCACGGCCCGTTACCCAGGGCAAAGGCTTCCAATCGTCCCATTAAAATACAGTTCGTAACAATCAGTCCCACAAAAACCGACAGCTGTTTGTTCACATCGTAAGCATATGCTTTCAGCACTTCGCTCACGATAGTTACCAAAGCTGCCACCACAACCAACTGAACGATAATACGGATACGGTTGGGGATAGTTTTTCTCAACAGCGAAATAATAACATTTCCGAAAGCGGTAACGATGGTTACGGCAATTGCCATTACCAATGCGGGTTCTAACTTGGAAGTTACAGCTAATGCCGAACAGATGCCGAGCACCTGTACCAAGATAGGGTTATTTTTATTGAGAGGCCCTAAGAAAGCCTGTTTTGCTTTTGCTGATAATGCCATATTCTTTTATTTTCCCTCATTTAATTGTAATAAAAAATTCTTGTATTGCCCAACGCTTTTCAACAGCATCGCATCCACTCCTTTACTGGTGATGGTCCCGCCCGATATGCCGTCGACGTAATCCCTTTCGGGGTCGGTCCGTCCGGGTTTTACCACGGCAATCGATTTAAATTCGCCGTTTTTGATCAGCTCTTTCCCCTTGAATTGATTGCGGAAAGATAGATTAACTATTTCTGCTCCCAGGCCCGGGGTTTCGCCCGCGTGCCCGAACTCGGACCCGTAAACGGTGTTGCCGTTGTCTTCAACGGAGAGGTATCCCCAGATAGGTCCCCACAGTCCGGCTCCGTGCATGGGGATGACATACTTTTTGGAGCCCTCTATCTCGGCTTCAAATACGGGAAGCCCTTCGCCTTCACCCGAAAATGCGGGATCGGTAGGCTCAATTCCTTCCGTTCCCTCAATTTTTGTCCCTTCGGGAGTAATAAGGTATGCCGATTTAACCAGATCCCTGTAAATGCCGTCGGCTTTGGCAGCGGAAGCATCAACGCGCAGCGACCGGAGTATCTGTTGCATCTTGTCGATATTTACATTGGCGGTTTGTTTGTCGCTCAACACCTGATGGGTAAAAGCCAAACCTATAGCAACGATAATCACCATTACCGATGCGTATATTATTGTATATGTGCTATTTTCTCTGTTCATATTTCAATTGTAATTCAGTGGTTATTCGGGAGCGCGGCTCGTTTTAAGCGGCGTTTGATATTGGCATCCACCACATAGAAATCGATAAGCGGAGCGAACGCGTTCATAAACAAGATGGCCAGCATCATGCCTTCGGGATATCCCGGGTTGAAAATACGGATTAAGATGGCCACAACGCCAATCAGAAAGCCGAATATCCATTTCCCTTTCTCCGTGCGTGCCGATGTTACCGGGTCTGTTGCCATAAACACGGCTCCAAATGCAAAACCACCGAGTAAGAAATGGTACTGCGGCGGCATTTCCATAGAGGCATTCAGTGCGAATAAATTAAGGAGGAGAATAGTGAACAATCCTCCGAGGAATACGGAAATCATCGTTTTCCAGCTTCCTACACCGGTGATTATCAGCAGCACCGCACCCAGCAAAATGGCCAGTGTGGAAACTTCACCGACCGACCCGGGGATTAATCCGACAAACATGTCCCACAACGACAACGGGTTGCCCGTAATTCCCTGGAAGGTGAAGTCGCCAAAACGGGCAGCATCCGATACGGCCAATTGTCCGAGAGGTGTTGCGCCCGAGAAACTGTCAACCACATTGCCCCCGCCCAGGCCAAATGTATCGGCAGTGCGGACCCATACCTGGTCGCCCGACATTTTAGAGGGGTAGGCAAAGAAGAGGAATGCGCGGGCAATCAATGCCACGTTAAAGATATTGTATCCGGTTCCGCCAAAAACTTCTTTCGCGAAAATTACGGAAAAAGCGGTAGCTACGGCAATCATCCAAAGCGGGGTGTCCACAGGCATAATCATGGGGATGAGCAGTCCCGAGACCAGAAAACCTTCGGCCACCTCTTCCTTCTTCACCTGGGCCATGGCAAATTCAATACCCAGGCCCACCACATACGAAACAACTATTTGCGGCAGGATGGCCAGGAATCCGTAAAGGAAAGTTCCCCAAAAGCCTGCCTGGGTGTTTATGGCCAGATAATGCTGGTATCCAACATTATACATCCCCATCAGCAATGCCGGAATAAGTGCTATTATCACGATAACCATAGTGCGTTTTGAGTCTCTGGCATCGTGGATATGTACTCCCGATTTCGATGTCGTAGCGGGTACGTAGAGGAATGTCTCAAAGGCATCGTATGTAGAATACAACCAATGAAATTTACCTCCTTCTTCGAAATTCGGTTTTATTTTATCGAGAAATTTTCTTAACGACATTATATTATAGTTTTATATTTTATGTTACTGTTATTCCATCTCTTTTCTCAGCATGTCCAATCCTGTGCGGACAATTCTCTGGAGTTCCAGCTTGGAGGTGTCCACAAACTCGCAAAGTGCGAAATCTTCGGGCGCTACTTCGTAGATCCCCAGTTGTTCCATCTTGTCGATATTGAAAGCCAGGATAGATTTAATCAACTGTTCGGGGAAAATATCCATGGGAAATACTTTGTCGTATTCGTTGGAAACGATAATGGCTCTGGGACCGCCCATCAGACGTGCATCCAGGCGATAGGCTTTTTTCAGTTGTAAATAGGTGGCTCCGGCGCTGTAGCGTTTTGGCGATACCGATGCCCATCCAAAAGCTTCGTGAACATCGTCGCCTTCCGGAATTACGGTCACTTGGGAGTGGTTGGCGCGAAGCACGCCGTCGCCCGTTATTTTGGTTCCGGTCAGCACGTTTCCGCTGATGTGGCGCAAGTTGCCTTTTCCGCTAACGTTCCCTGCGAAGAGTTTAGTCAACTGCGTGCCGATCAGTATCTTGTAATAGCCGGTTTGTTTTATCTCCGAGCCGGTGAGTGCTACTGTGCGGGTAAGATCGACAACGCCTTTGTTGAAAAGCCTTCCGATAAACAGAACATCCAGGGCGTTTAACGTCCAAACCGTTTCGCCCCTGTTTACGGGAGCCAGGTGATTGATCTGCACACCGGTGTTCCCGGCGGGATGCGGTCCTTCAAACTCGGTTATTGTCACGTTTTTGGCATTTCTTAACCCTTCGTTCTTCGTGTTGGGACTAATGGAGAGATATACTTTCCCTTTGGTGAGTTTGGCTAATGCGTTCAACCCGGTTTGTAAGTCGGCTTCCTGCCCTTTCAGGATAAAATCATACGAGGGGGCCAGTGGAGCGGTATCGAATCCGGTAACGAAAATATCGCGCGGTTCTTTGCCGGGATTGGCGACAACATCGTAAGGGCGTTGTTTGATGACAAACCAGATACCGGCGTTGAGCAGTGCCTTTTTGATCTCTTCGGCAGACAACGTAGCAATCTCTTTTTTGCCGTAGTCTTCGTAAACATTTTCTCTGTCGGCTTTGACGGTAACATTCAGGATTCGCCTTTTTTCTCCACGATCGATGGCCGTGACTGTTCCGCTGGCGGGAGATGCAAACATCATATCCGGATACATCTTTGAGAAAAATAGCGCTTGTCCGGCTTTCACGGTATCACCCACCTTGACTTTCAGCTTGGGCGTGATTCCTTGAAAATCTTCCGGGCATACCTGTACATATTCGCTTGTTATTTCGCCGCGAAACGTTTCTTCGGGTTTTCCTAACAAAGGAATTTGCAAGCCTTTCTTGATTTTAATTCGATTAGCCATATTTGATTGATAAAAATAACTGTTGGTTTTTTCGGGATGAATGGCTGTCAATCAGAGTTTTATAAGAAACAAGCTGTGAAGATGGATAGCCATTTTCCGTTTAAGGTGCAAAGATAAGTGTTTTAATTTCAAAAAAGGAAGAATAGTGAAAAAAATCTTTATTCTTACAACTCTCTTATCCAGATATTCCGGAAACTGACCGGAATGCTGGGGTCTCCATGATCCTGCAGCCTGATAGGTCCGGGGGGCATGATTGTTGCCCATCAGGGGATCAATTCAAATGTATATCCTTCTTCCAGCAACCACTCAATGGCCTTAGGCAAGGCATACCTCAGGTTCTTTTCGGCTTTTAGTGAGTCGTGAAATACAATGATGGAGCCATCTCTTGTATAGTGTTTCACATTTTGCAAGACCTGTTCGGGCGACATAAACCGGCTGTAATCGCGTGTGACGACGTCCCACATAATAATCCGGTATCCGGCATCCTGCAATTTTTTGCACTGGTTCATCCCAAGATGGCCGTGCGGGGGACGAAACAGTGGCGAGTCGATCAGTTCTTTTGCCCGGTTTGTATTGTGGATGAATTTCCTCAGGCCGTGTTTCCACCCTTGCCAATGGTTAAAAGTATGGTTTCCCGTCCGATGCCCGTTCGCCGTCACTTGCCGGTAAACCCCGGGATATTTGCGTACATTGTCGCCCACGCAGAAAAAAGTCGCCTTAACGGCATACCTGTTCAAAATGTCCAGTACCCAGGGTGTAACTTCGGGAATGGGCCCGTCGTCGAAAGTGAGGTAAACTGTTTTCCGGTCGGGATTTTCAATTCTCCAAACGGTGTTCGGAAACAGCATCCTGTATAAACGGGGCGGTTGCTCAATCAGCATAGCTCTCTTTGATGGATTGAACAAGTCTCTACTGTTGGGACTTATTGTATTGTTCCAGCAATCGGGGGCTGAACTGCTGCATCAGCTTCAATGCTTTTTGCATAGTCGCTTCTTCCGAGGCCTGCAGGGTAGTATCGTCTCCCGAACGATAATACCCGCGAATAGAGCTGTCTGTCACATCCTTCAGGATCATGTCGCCTACATATCCCGCACCTTGCATATAGTATGTTTGGGCGCGTTGCAGCAGATCATCCGTATAGGTTTTGTATTTCTCCTTGTCGAACTCCTGATAAACAGATGTTATGAGTAGTAACGAGTTGACGTTGTAGTAGATATCAACCATCGTATTGCCCATTTGCCTTGGGGTGAGCCGATCGTACCAACCGAGGTTTTCCTGTAGCCTCTTCTCAATTTCATCCATCAGCCTCTGCGCTTTTTCTGTTTCGCCCAACCGGTAATATGCCCGGGCAAACATAATGCCGTCGTTGCCGTAAGCTACTGCTTTCCCGGGCATTACCGTTGTTGCCTTATCAAGGGCGGCGATGGCTTTGTCGTTCTTGCCTTCTTCAATCAGTGCTTCGATTAATTGATTGAAGTAGAGCCTGAAGGTCGATATCATCCGGCGGCAGGTTTCATCTAAATAGATATCCGGATTTTTCTCCAATCCTCCCCAGCGGAACTTATTCATCATGTTGTCGTAGGTTTTTTCGGTGTTCACGCCGCCGCTCAGCGGTGTGCCGGGAACAATCTGATAGGCAAGGCCCGTGAGGGAAAAATTGGAATTCTGCAGGTTCATATACAGGTTTCTGTCAACCGTTGTTGCATAGTATATCGGGCGCTTCCAGTTGTCGTCGTTGATATTGGCTAGCAAGTCCATAATCATCATTTCCTGGCGGTAAACGGCCGATTTTTCACCCAGGTTGATGAACATCTTCTCTGCCGGTTTGGAATTGAACGACGCCCAATCTATAGCTGCAGTATCTATCTCCAGGTAAAGCTTGTTTGAGGGGATAACCTGTGTATTTCCGGTGTTGAACGGGTTTGCCGGTTTGTATTGCCCCGTACGCAGGTTTTCCATTAACTCCTTGAGCGGAATGCTGTCCCTGTAAGCGTTTACATCGTAGTATTGCCCGTATGAAACGGATGGGATGTTGTTTTGCTTCAATACGTTTTGAATTTCGTTTTTTGAAATGACGAAAGCCGCGCTTGCCGCATCGCCCCAATATTTATCCCTGTCCCATTTGATGGGCAGCGGAGTTGACTCGTATGACTGGCGAAGCATCTGATCTACATACCATTCGGTTTGCAGGAAACTTAAGTTGGTGACGCGGACATCGGTACGGAAACCTTCTGTTTCCTGAGCATACCAAAGCGGATAAGTATCGTTGTCGCCATTGGTGAAGAGAATGCCGTTCGGCTCAACGCAACTCAGGTAGTTCATGCCGGTATCACGAGCCAGGGTACGCCCCGACCGGTCGTGATCGTCCCAGGTTTGTCCCGCCATTTGAAGGGGGATCAGCAAACAGGCAGCACTGGCAAGCGATGCTGCCAACGCAGTGTTCTTTATAAATTTCCGCAGATAACGGCCGAGCCCGGCAACCCCCATACCCACCCAGATGGCGTAGGCATAGAATGATCCGGCATAGGCGTAATCACGTTCGCGAGGTTCATAAGGTGTTTGGTTGAGGTACAACACGATGGCTAATCCCGTCATGAAGAACAGCAGAAAGACGATAGAAAAGCTTTGTTGTCCTTTCTGTTTCCGTTTCAGTTGGTAAACAATGCCGATGATTCCCAAAAGGAAAGGCAGCATGTAGTATTTGTTGTGTCCTTTGTTATCGACTACTTCGGGAGCGATATGGTCTTGCGGGCCCAGGCCGAGAATCCCATCGTCGATAAACTTTATTCCGGTTATCCAGTTCCCTTTGGTAATTCCTCCATCTGCCTGGATATCGTTTTGCCTGCCGGAGAAATTCCACATGAAGTAGCGCCAATACATGAAATTGATCTGGTAATTGAAAAGGAATTTCATGTTTTCGATCAGCGTGGGTTTTTTATTTCTGTCGGTAATGCCGCCCCAATTTTCATACCCCTGGATATGGTTACCGTAGCCCGGCTCCGACGGATGTGTATGCATGCGCGGAAAGAGCATGGTGTTGTCGTATTTGTATGTGGAAACTTTGGACTCTATGTATCGGTCTTTCTGATTTTCGGAGGTTTTTACAACCCTGCTGTACGATTTTTTTTCATTGGCAATTTCAGCGCGTCCCTGATTGTCCCTTACAATTTGTGAAGCATACGTGGTCCCGTAGATGATGGGCGTTTGCCCGTACTGTTCACGGTTGAGGTAACTGCCGAGTGAGAATACATCCTCGGGAGAATTCAAGTCCAGCGGGGTATTGGCCGATGACCGGATCGGGATAATGGCGTACGCGGAAAATCCGATAAGGATAACCAACAGGCACGACATGGAAAGATTGAGAAATTTGACGTTCAGCTTGTTCTTGGAGAAAACGAAATAGAGGGCTACCCCGATAAGAACGATCCAGAGCCAGGCGCTGCTTCCGATAAATAAAATTCCTGACAAGCCGATGCTGAATAAGAAAGCTATTCTGGCCCTCTTCAGGTCGCCTTTGCCGGAAAGGCTTTCGAACAACGCCCAAACGATGCTTGCCACCAACAGGATCAGGTAAACGGTAACTCCAGAATTATAGGACATGCCCAATGTGTTCACAAAGAAAAGTTCGAACCAGCCGCCCACTTTCGTGAATCCCGGAATAATTCCGTACATTAAAATAAGGATCAGGCCGAAAGAGAGCAACAACGATAATAATCCGCCTTTCCACGTCGGATTTTCGGTTTTCTTGCAGTAATAAACCATCACAATGGCGGGGATACACAACAGGTTCAGCAGGTGAACGCCGATGGAAAGCCCCATAATGTATGCAATGAGGACGATCCATTTATCGGAATCGGGCTTTTCCGCATTATCTTCCCATTTGAGTATCAGCCAGAAAACCAGTGCGGTGAGCATCGATGAAAAGGCATAAACTTCACCTTCCACCGCGGAGAACCAAAACGTATCTGAAAATGTATAAACCAAAGCTCCAACCAACCCGCTGCCAATCACGGCGATAGTTTGTCCGGGAGTTAACTCTTCGTTTTTCTCCCCCATCACTAATTTGCGGGTCAGGTGCGTAATGGTCCAAAACAGGAAAAGGATGGTGAATGCGCTTAGTAATGCCGACATGCTGTTGACCATTTTGGCAACTTGTCCGGGGTCGCCGGTGAATTGCGTAAACAGGTTTGCGAGGAGCATAAAGATGGGGGCTCCGGGCGGGTGCCCTACTTCTAATCGATAAGCTGTTGAGATAAATTCGCCACAGTCCCAGAAACTGCCCGACGATTCTATTGTTAAGAGATAAACAATCGCGGCAACTACAAAAACAGCCCAGCCTGAAATTGTGTTGATAAGTTTGTATTTCTTCATTATTTCGTGATCAAAATAGTGCGTAACCGAAAATTTGAGCAAAGGTAAGAAAACAATCAGTATGTTTTTGTGTTAAAGCCTCATTTTTACTTAGATGTTATTAAAAAAAGTAAAAAACAATATGCTTCAACAAGTTTCTTTTGCACGATAACTTCAAACTTGCACTCAAATGAATGTTAATCGATATTTGTAAAAGTTAAAAGCGGCGATTTATGTTTTTAAACATATTTCCATTTAATATGCTTATAATTAGCGATATAGTCTAATATTTTAACAAAAGTTTAATTTTGTTGAAGTTTACACGCATAAATTAGTTGAAAGATAATTTGGTCAAAAAAAAGGAAACAACTTACTTTGGAAAGGATTAAGGAAAAAAATAGTTATTCAAAGGTCATTTTCTTTTTATTATTATCAGATTTAATGGAGAAAACATTAGTAATTCTAAAGCCCTCGGCGGTACAACGGAGCATTGTGGGTGAAGTTGTTTCGCGGTTCGAAAAAAAAGGGCTTCAAATTGTGGGAATGAAAATGGTGTCTCTGTCTGACTCAATATTGGAAGAACATTATTCTCATTTAAAGGAGAAGCCATTTTTCAAACGTATTAAAGAATCGATGCAGGTAAGCCCGGTAATTGTTATGGCGTTGGAAGGTTTAGAAGCCGTTGAAGTGGTGAGAATGATGACGGGGCCGACAAACGGAAGAAAAGCTCAACCGGGAACTATCAGAGGAGATTACAGTGTTAGTGTGCAGGAGAATGTCGTTCACGCGTCTGATTCTCCTGAGACGGCAGAAGCAGAATTAAAACGCTTTTTTTCGGAAAACGAAATTTTTAATTATCCGCCACCGGCTTTCGTTAATCTTTATGCTAACGATGAAGTCTGACATCAGTGAATGAATTAAGCGATTATTATGGAGAGGAATAAAAACTTATCTAAGGTAAAAGTACTATTGTCCGTATCTTTGGTGTTTTCCACATTAAGTGCTTTTGCTCAGTCAAAAGTGGAATCATCCGCAAAGTCCAGATCGGAAGTTAATTACAAACAATTACACAGTACAAGTTTAGGAAATCAGGAAGGATTATTTGCCGACGGTATAAAACTCAAAATGGACTTGTCCGTTCTTGATGAAGCTGAAGCTACCCGTGAAACATTTGATGTAAACGAAATCCCGTGCGACGATATTTACGGTGGTGTATGGCAAAATGCCCATGTGGATATTTACGGGGCTTTAAAAAATGCTCCCGATTCTTTTATTGTTAATCTCACCAATTTTTCAATGCCCCGGGAGGGCAAGATGACTTCAAACTTCGGAAGAAGGGGAAGCCGTCGTTACCATTACGGCATTGATTTGAAATTACAGGTTGGTGACACCGTCTATGCCGCTTTCGACGGGAAAGTCAGGGTACAGCAATTTGAGAGAAGAGGTTACGGGTATTATACGGTTGTCCGCCACGTAAATGGATTAGAGACCGTCTATGGGCACTTGTCGAAGTTTTTAGTGAAGGAAAACGACTTTGTTAAATCAGGGCAACCCATCGCATTGGGTGGAAACACAGGAAGATCAACCGGTCCCCACCTGCACTTTGAAACCCGGTTTCTGGGAAAACCCATCGATCCGAATTTTCTCATCGACTTCAACAACAACGTTTGTCACCGCGATGAGTATCTGGTTACCAATTCGAGTTACAGAAAAACATCCCAAAGCAGCAGGGTCCTTGCCCGTAACGGCAACTATAAGGAACCCACATCTACCAACAATAACAAATACGTTTCGGGAAGTGTGAAATATCACCGGATTAAAAGCGGTGATACGCTGGGAGCCATTGCCAGAACGCACGGCTTGTCCGTATCCAGGTTATGCAGTCTGAACAACATTACACCAAAGACCACGTTACGGGTAGGAAAATCATTGAGAGTTTCATAAAATAAATTCATAATTAAGAGGAGAAGGTACAGGATGTTGAACTTGTGCCTTTTTCTTTTTTTGTTTAACTTTGTTGCTCCATAACTTAAAGCCATCCATATGAGTGAAACAAACCGGCAATTCGATGAGGTGATAGCCATCTGCAGAAGCATGTTCGAGAAAAAATCGAGCGATTACGGTCCTACGTGGCGGATTTTGCGTCCCGAATCGGTAACCGACCAGTTATTGATTAAAGCGAACCGGATTCGTTCGTTAGAGATAAAGAAGGAAAGTAAGGTAGGCGAGGGCATTTTTCCGGAATTCATCGGAATTGTCAATTACGGCATTATGGGTTTGATACAGCTTGAACTGGGGTATGCCGATAGTGTTGATATCACCAAAGAAACGGCATTGCAGCTTTTCGATAAATACATCACCGCTGCCAAAGAATTGATGTACGCCAAAAATCACGATTATGATGAGGCCTGGCGCAGTATGCGTGTCAGCTCATACACCGATTTGATACTGGCGAAGTTATTCCGGATAAAAGAGATGGAGAATAAGCAGGGAAAAACCATTGCTTCCGAGGGTATTGATGCGAATTATACCGATATTGTTAATTATGCCCTGTTTGGTTTGATAAAACTTCATTTTGGAGAAGAATAAATTCGATAGTAATTCGATGGTTATTCAGTAGTAATTCAATGGTGAATAACAAACGAACTGTAAAATAATAAATGCAGGTAGAATGCTTCGCCCCGGTAGGCGCTAAAGGATGAGAACACTTTGCGGGTAGTGAGCATAATAAACAATAAAAGAGATGGATTCCCGAAACAAATTTATTAAAATTCTAACCGAATTGTCCCGGATTGTTCTCGGGGTTACTTTTGCTTTTTCGGGCTTTGTGAAAGCAGTTGATCCGTTAGGTTTCACTTATAAAATTCAGGATTATCTTGTCTCGTTGGATCTTACCGCCCTTTTTCCCTTAGCTTTGCCGGCAGCCATCGTCCTGGTCGTTCTTGAATTTCTGATTGGTGTTTTTTTGCTGTTGGGGATTTATCGTAAACCCACTGTCGTGCTCACAGCTGTTTTTATGGCCTTTTTTCTTCCGCTCACGCTTTGGATTGCGTTGAAAAACCCGGTCAAAGATTGCGGCTGTTTTGGCGATGCGCTGATAATCAGTAACTGGGCGACGTTTTATAAAAATATCGTTTTAGGAATTTGTACCGTCGTCTTATTACGCTATCACCAACGGATGGCTTCTCTGTTTTCCGCAAAGAGGGCTTGGCGGGCAGCTGTTTTCTCTGTTATTTTCGGATTCTCTTTTTCTGTTTACAACGTTGTGAAACTGCCGGTTTTCGATTTTCGCCCGTATCATATCGGGGCCAACATTCCTGAGAATATGTACATCGATCCTGAAAAAGCAGATGTGGTGAAAAATGTTTTTATTTACAGTAAAGATGGGATTGAGCAGGAGTTTACAGAAGAAAACTATCCGTGGAACGATTCCACCTGGACCTTTGTGGAGATGAAAACCAAACTGATTAAAGAGGGTGAAAAGCCGAAAATAGAAGATTTTTATCTCTCGGCGCTTGTTTACGATAGTTTGTCGCAAGGTTTTGTTGCCGGGGAAGATATTACACAGCAGATTTTATCGGATACGAACTACAATTTTTTGATGGTTTCACATTCGTTGGAGGGGATGAACAAAAAGCATCTTGACGATTTTAAGAAAACAGCCGGGTTCGCAAAAAATAACGGTTGCGGTTTTTATTGCCTTACCTCGTCTCCGGCCGATTTTATCGGGGCGTGGAGTGCGAGGAACAATGCCGGTTTTCGGTTTGTACATGCTGATGAGAGGGTACTGAAAACGATGATCCGTTCTAATCCGGGACTGATGTTGCTGTTAAACGGTAACGTCATCAATAAGTGGGACGATAGTGATATTCCCGATTTTGAATCGCGAGGAGTGGAAAGCCTGGCAAAGGTTGAAGGATTGAAAACGAACTTTTGGGGTAAACTAATGGTTATATTCCTGATATTCTTCGTTCCGCTTCTACTGCTGAAACTGTGGGAAAAGTGATGAGTAGTGGGTCTAAACAACTATAAACAATACATTTAAGAATAAAAAATTATGAGAAAAAAGATTGTAGCAGGTAACTGGAAAATGAACAAAAACCTGCAGGAAGGGTTGGCTTTGGCACAAGAACTTGATGCCGCTTTAAAAGGAAAATCGGTGAATTGCGATGTGGTTATCGGAACTCCGTTCATTCACCTGGCCGGTGTGGTAAACGCCGTTGATACAGCAAGGATTGGCGTGGCAGCACAAAATTGTGCCGATAAGGCATCGGGAGCATACACCGGTGAAGTTTCGGCTGAAATGGTCGCCAGTACGGGTGCAAAATATGTGATTTTAGGACACAGCGAACGCCGTGCATATTATCACGAAACACCCGAAATACTGAAAGAAAAAGTATTGCTGGCGCTGAAGAATGGCCTTACACCTATTTTCTGTATCGGAGAAGTGCTTGAAGAACGTGAAGCTAACAATCATTTCGAGGTGGTTAAATCGCAGATTACAGCGTCGTTGTTCGATCTGCCGGAAGAAGATTTTTCAAAAATCGTACTGGCTTACGAGCCTGTCTGGGCTATTGGAACCGGAAAAACCGCAACTGCCGGCCAGGCACAGGAGATGCATGCTTTTATCCGCAAGACCCTGGCGGAGAAGTACGGAGAAAAAGTGGCTGAAAATACCTCTATTCTCTACGGAGGAAGCTGCAACGCTTCAAATGCGAAAGAGCTGTTCTCCAATCCCGATGTCGATGGCGGATTAATCGGCGGAGCGTCGTTGGGAGTTGATAAGTTTATGCCCATTATCGAGGCTTTTTAGAATATGTTTTGAATTTTTTTATGTACTGTTTTTTAGTCATTTTTTGATGGATTTGGATTTTCGTTTCGCATCGTATAGCGGGCTATACGAAAGAAAGGAAAGTTCAAAGAGGCGAAAAAAGGCACAAAACAGCATAAAAGAGGGAAGTACAACTATAATTCGTAAAATTCAAAACACATTCTTAGAATGTTAAAGAATTTTACCACAGATTTGAACCCGGATCTGTGGTAATTCTCTATCTTTGCACAAATTTTTTGAATATGAAGGTTTCATTTAACATATTGCTTTTGCCTCTGTTTCTGGTGTTTTGCTTTGCAGCAACAGCACAAACGCAAAAGCAACACAAAGAAATCCTGGACGACCTGAATACCGTAAAACCCGGCCAGGGCAGGGTGGCGGTTTTTGAAGATAAGGCTATTGCTGAGGTGCTCGGACGCAGCATGGCACCGTCAAGAACGGTTTATGCTACCGGCGACGGGTCGGTTCAATATGTGAAGATGCGCGGATTTAAGATTCAGGCATTTTCAGGAAATAATCAAAGAACTTCAAAAAATGAGGCTTATTACAAGCAGGGACTTATAAACACGTCATTTCCCGGACAAGAGACCGTTGTTACTTTCGATTCTCCTTTCTGGCGGCTGCGTGTTGGAAATTTTAAGACCCGTGATGAGGCTGCCGCGGTGCTGGACGATATGCGGAAAACCTTCCCTGCTTTTGGCAAAGAAATGTATATTGTGATAGACGAAGTGAAAATTCCTATCGGTCAACTTCAAGAATAATTTATCCATGTCGCCGGAAGAAACAGAGAACAGAAAATTAATCATTGCGGATCACATAAAAGAGGTGATCTCGTTGTTGGGTGAGGATGTGACCCGTGATGGGTTGGTTAAAACGCCCGATCGTGTGGCAAAAGCCTGGCAATACCTGACGAGGGGTTACTACCAGGATCCCGAAGAGATTTTGCGTTCTGCCCTTTTCAGGGAAAATTACCGGCAGATGGTTATCGTAAAAGATATCGATCTGTTCTCGTTGTGCGAGCATCATATCCTGCCGTTTTTCGGGAAGGCTCATGTGGCTTATATCCCTGACGGATATATTACGGGACTGAGCAAGATTGCACGCGTGGTAGAAGTTTATGCCCGGCGTTTGCAGGTCCAGGAACGATTGACCACCCAGATAAAGGAGTGTATTCAGAAAACCCTTAACCCGATGGGCGTGATGGTGGTGATCGAAGCCCAGCATATGTGTATGCAGATGCGGGGTGTTGAAAAACAGAACTCCATAACCACCACTTCCGATTTTACCGGAGTTTTTAAAGAACAGAAGACCCGCGAAGAGTTTATAGCCTTGATCAAATAACTTTCTTCGTTGTTCTCTTCCGGTCGTTCTCATCCAAAAGTATCTTCCGTAGTCGTATCGCTTTGGGCGTAACTTCTACGTACTCATCTTCCTTGATGTATTCCAGCGCCTCCTCGAGGCTGAAAATTATCGGCGGGGCGAGCTGTGCTTTGTCGTCGGTGCCCGATGCACGGACATTGGTCAGTTTTTTCGATTTGGTGACATTAACCACCAAATCACCTTCTTTGTTATGCTCGCCGACAACTTGCCCTTCATATACATCGGTCTGCGGCTCTATGAAAAAGCGTCCCCTGTCCTGAAGCTTATCCAATGCATAAGCATACGCATTGCCCGATTCCCCGGCAATGATGGAGCCGTTCAAGCGCTTTTCAATATTTCCTTTCCACGGTTGAAATTCCAGGAACCGGTGTGCCATAATGGCTTCTCCGGCGGAAAGGGTGAGGACGATATTGTTTAACCCGATGATACCGCGTGATGGGAGGATAAACTCGATATGCATGCGGCCGTTCTTGCTCTCCATGCTTTTCATTTCGCCTTTCCTGCGGGAGATGACATCGATGATTTTACTTGCCGATTCTTCGGGAAGGTTTACGGTGAGTTGTTCTACCGGTTCGCATTTCTCCCCGGCTATCTCTTTGATGATCACTTGCGGTTGTCCCACCTGTAACTCGTAACCTTCGCGCCGCATGGTTTCAATCAGGACGGATAAATGCAGTACACCACGTCCGAACACCGTCCACGAATCGGAACTGCCGGTTTCTTCCACACGCAAAGCTAAATTTTTATCCAACTCACGCATCAGCCTTTCATAGATGTGGCGCGACGTTACGTATTTGCCGTCTTGTCCGAAAAACGGCGAAGTGTTGATGGTAAAGAGCATCGACATGGTGGGCTCGTCAATAGCAATGGGATCGAGGGGTTCCGGTTTTTCCAGGTTGGTGATCGTATCGCCAATCTCAAACCCTTCAATGCCGACTAATGCGCAAATATCTCCCGACGAAACGGCATCGGTTTTGACTCTTCCCAATCCTTCAAAAACATCTACTTCCTTTATCCGGATCTTGTTGATGCTGCCGTCGCGTTTACAAAGCGCGTAATCTTTATTGGACTCAATGGTTCCCCTATGGACGCGTCCAACGGCAATCCTGCCCACGTAGTTGGAATAATCGAGTGACGTAATGAGCATTTGCGGCGTGCCCTGTTGCGATTTGGGCGCGGGGATGTATTTGACAATAGCGTCGAGGAGCGGGATAATGTTGGTTGACGGCTTTTTCCAGTCGTCGGACATCCATCCCTGTTTGGCCGAACCGTAAACGGTAGGGAAGTCCAGTTGCTCTTCGGTAGCATTAAGGCTGAACATCAGGTCAAAAACATTTTCCTGTACCTCTTCGGGACGGCAATTGGGTTTATCGATCTTGTTGATGACCAAAATAGGTTTTAATCCTATCTCCAGTGCTTTCTGCAAAACAAAGCGGGTCTGGGGCATCGGGCCTTCAAAGGCATCTACCACAAGCAGGCAGCCGTCTGCCATATTCAGCACCCTTTCCACTTCACCTCCAAAGTCGGCGTGTCCGGGTGTATCGATAATGTTTATTTTTACATCTTTGTATTGGATGGAAACATTTTTGGATAAAATAGTAATGCCCCGTTCACGCTCCAGGTCATTGTTGTCGAGAATTAAATCATCGGTAAGTTGATTTTCCCTGAACAAGTTTCCGGCAAGGAGCATCTTGTCCACCAAGGTGGTTTTTCCATGATCAACGTGGGCGATAATGGCTATATTGCGGATTTTTTGCATAAAAACAATCTTTTTCTGGAGTGCAAAGGTACGCTTTTTAAGTGAAAACAGAGTGAATTACAATGGATTTATTGAAAAATATTTGTTTATAGTTAATAACTATGCTAACTGTTGCAGATTACTTTCTCTCGGTAAGAAAGGTGGAGAAAGAAAATTACCTGGCTTATCTGTACCTGGATGCAAAAGGGCGGTTGTTTCTGATGAGTGAGAATGCGGACAGTGCTTTGATGCAAGTTGTTGATGTGAGCGAAAAGCCCGATTTAGTAGAAGTCTTCAGCGGTTTAATCGCCCGGAAAATTAACGAAAATACCTCAGCACCTGTCGATTTTATCCTGGGTGCAGAAAATGATACCCCGATGCAGAGTGTTACTCTAGTGAAAGACGCTGTGCGTAAGGCGTATAGCGGATGGTGCGGAGGTGTTTCGAAAGAAAAGAGTGTCTCTTCGAAAGAAGTAAAGGAAGAGTTCCCTTTGTCGATCACATTTACCTCCCTTCAGGCGGGCGAACCTGAAAGTATTGTAAAGCAGGTACAATCCAATCCCTTTTTCTATTGGGAGCAGGTGCAGAGGTATTGTCGGGAAAAAGGGATTGGCCCGAAGGATGTTAATTTCAGGGCGACCGACAATCGAAATTTGATTTCAATTTTAATTAATTCGGTTAATGCGGTGATGTATATAAATCACTATCGTTCTGAATGGTTTAAAACAAAAGAGGAGGGCTTGAGCGATCAATCGGTTGAGGTGTTGAAGAATATGATTGTAGAGACGATTGAAAAAAACAGCGGCAACCCTGTTTATGTTTCGTTGCAGAACGATAGGATTTCTTCCACCGATTTTGTCATCACGTTTATCAATCAGGTCCTCCCCCTGGCTTACGAAGAGGCTCTGAAAGATATTTCCGGTAGAAAGGGTATCCCTTTTGACGAGCTCAAAGAAAGCAAACCTTTGCTGCTTCTTTATACTGTGCCGCGAGTTTTTGGTGTAGACGAGAAAAGGGGGGAGTTTCAGGTGCGTACCTCAACGAAAAAACAGGATATGGAAGAGATGGCGTTTCTCTCAGGAGTTCGTATAAGAGAGGGGAACGACACCGGAATCGCCTCTTTGGAGTGGATGGCTGTAAACGAATACGACAGTGATCTTCTGAAGGAACAAAAAATCACTGTTAAAGATTCAGCACCTTTGGGTCCTGTGGATAATGCCCTGGTCATTGTTGATGAAAAAATGGGACAGTCGGATGTAACAGGCATCCAAAAGATGTTGAGCAAAGAAGGTAAGCTGGTGGCTAAAAAAACGTGCTTTGTTCTCGGCCTGAATGAATAACTCATTGCGACTAAATCGTTCATCGCGAGCTATGGGTACTCCAAAAAACATCTAAATGTTTCTGCTTTAGTCGCATTCATTATTCAAGTTTCGCGTATATTCGATTACGGCTAAATTTAAGATATATAAATGTTTTGTGGGGTACCCGTCAGATGAAACAGACGTAAGGTTTAACTGTATTTGTGAGTAGTTAGTACCTGCGGAAGTTGAGTAAGAAATTTAAACAGTTTATTAGATTCACAGGTAAATTTACTTGGTTTATGTATAAATCCACCCTGGAAAGCCTGTTTTTTCTATTTAGTTCATTCCCTTCCCTTCCTGTCCTTCCTCCTTGTATTCTTCTTCCATCTATGGTAAGGGATGTCTCATTAAATGATTCTATATCAATACGTCTTTGGATGTATGCAAACAAACTCGAATTGAAAGCTAATTTATTGTAAGTAGCTATAATACAATTGAATACTATATATAGAGATTTTCCGAAATGATTTAGATTGTTTCTTCATCGGAAAGGACCATCTTATGTTTGATGATTAAAGCCCCGATAATCATGCAGGTCGGTTTGTTACCGTCACAGCTATGTTTATTGCAGAGGTGTTTATTGTACATATGTTTTATCTTGTCCCATGGCATGGAGTCCACTAATTTATGTCACCGGTTGTAAGGGTAAATAGACTTTTCCTAGGTGGAAAAGAAAATATCAAGTCGTAACAATCTTCCTGTGAGTTATATTTCATAATATAGCCATTTTGACCGTAGATGTGTTTTTTTACGTCAAATAAACAATGAAAACTATATTTAATATATTGGATATAAAATATTTATATAGCTCTTGCGAATCCTGCATATACATAAAGAATCCAGATGTGAATAAAGAGTAATTAATATAAAAATAAATTAAACACTCCCCGTTTAATGTAATTTTAATGTTAATTTAATCGGATTATCCTACTTTTAAAATCTCATAAAGCTTTTTTTGTTAATTTATTTAATTGTATATTATGTTTATTTATTCAAATGATTTTAATTAATTTAAAACTATGAAAAGGTATATTCTATCAATTTTTTTATTTCTTTTTTGTAATGCAATAATTTATGGACAAACTATTGTAAAAGGAGTCGTATTGGATGAGTTTGGTGTTGAGTTACCCGGTGCCAGCATTACTTTGAAAAATACGACAGTTGGTACTATCACTAATGCAAAAGGTGAATTTCAGTTCAATTTTCCTGAAATAAAGGAAGGAACATTGGTCTTCACCTTTATAGGTTTTGATACACAAGAGGTCGAGTTTAAAGGTAATATGGAGCTGAAAATAACCTTAGTCGAAAGTTCTACACATCTTGAAGAGGTTGTAGTAACAGCTTTAGGTATCTCAAGAGAAGCCAGATCTTTGGGTTATGCTCGGCAAGCTGTAGATGTAGAATCTATGACAGAGGCTCGAAGTGCAAACATGCTCAACATGCTTGAAGGGAAAGCCGCCGGAGTTAATATTATTTCGACAGGTGGACCAACAGCATCTACGAGAGTTGAAATCAGAGGTAATACATCATTAACCGGTAATAATCAACCTTTGTACGTAATTGATGGGGTGATTATTCAAAATGATATGGGTAAAAACGAGACTGGCTATTTTGGTGCACAAGGGACATCTGACATCGACTATGGAAATGTTGCTGCGAATATAAATCCTGATGATATTGAGAGTATCGAAATTCTTAAGGGAGGAAATGCTGCAGCTCTTTATGGTTCTGATGCAGCTAATGGTGTAATACTGATTACAACTAAAAAAGCCAGAAAACATCAAAATATCGGATTAAGTTTTAATTCCAATATGATGTTTAGTACCATTACTGAATATCCCGAATTTCAAAATATCTATGGTGGAGGGAATAGTCATAGATTAGGAGAAACTAATAAATATCGATATATGAGTGAGCCAAATCTAGCTCTTTTGTCACCCTATAATGCTCGCTCTTGGGGATTACCAATGTTAGGGTTTCCTGTTGTTGGAAGAAATGGTGAAATTAAATCCTATTCTCCAAATCCTGATAATGTGAGGGATTATTTCTCCAGTTCGTATCAATTGACTAATAATTTCTCCGTCAGTAAATCAAATGATGTCAGTTCATTCAGATTCTCTTATTCAAATACGATTGCAAATGATGTATTGGAGGGGGCAAATTTGAGAAATAGACACAACTTTTCCTTGAGATCTGACTACAACCTGACTAATTATCTAAAAATAGAAGGTAATGTAAGATACTCGATTGATAAGTTGAAAAACAGATCTTATAGTGGGTGGAGCGTGAGGAATCCTTTGATGGCTTATCTTTTTTTCCCAAGGGATTTAAGTATAGACGAATTGATACCATGGAAGGATGATAATGGTAATGCCATAAGGCTTAGCAGCGAGAATGTCTCTGAATATTATAATCCATATTGGGCAATTAATGAAAACAAAAACGAAGACGAGAAAAATTGGTTTTTAGCTGATGTTACAGTTAATGCAGATATAACAAAGAATATAAAGTTAAGGATTAAAACGGCTGCTGATATTCAAAATACCTTGGGGTTTGATTTTACAAACAAAGGGACTATAGGGAAAGAAAACGGCAGTTACAGCACTTTTTATAGAAATGTGAAAAACTATCAGCACGAGGCACTATTGAGTTATTATCAGAGATTTAATCTCTTTTCGTTGAATGCATATTTGGGGGCTAGTTGGAGAGATAACTACTTGTATAAAAACACCTCATACACATCAAGCCTTATCTTGCATGATGTAGCGAGCCTGTCTAACAGTGCTGAGCCAGTGCAGACATTTGAATCTCTTGAACGGATTCGTCGCGAAAGTATTTACGGTGCGGCAACACTTGGATATAAAGATTGGTTATTTATTGATGCTACTGTAAGAAATGATTGGAATTCGACTTTACCAATTAAAAACTGTTCGTTCTTCTATCCATCCATAAGTACAAGTGTAATCTTTTCAGAAGTCTTAGATATTCCTCAAAATATTTTGACATTGGGTAAGTTAAGAGGGTCTTGGGCAAAAGTGGGAAATGGAACATCGTTTAATCAATTATATAATAATTATAGCTATAGTGGTATTTTCAATACGATTCCGACTTTTGAGCTGGGGTCGCGTTTAAAAAGCTCCGTGCTTAAACCTGAGACTACATTTACAACTGAATTGGGTGTTGATCTGAAGCTATTTAATAATAGAGCTGCCTTTGATGCAACTTATTACTATATGAAATCGGTTGATCAAATTATGAATCCTCGAATTTCACCAAGTACCGGTTATGTGGAAGGGACATTTAATTCAGGAGAAATTCAAAATAGAGGGATAGAACTAACGCTAAATGTTACACCTGTAAAAACGAATAATTTTGATTGGGACGTAACTATGAACTGGTCTAAAAACAACAGTAAAGTGGTTTCAATTATGGATAGCTTGAAAGTTTATACCCTAATGGAAGTAAGTTCAAACTTAAGAATTACTGTTGAAGAAAATGAGCCATACGGAATATTAAGAGGATCAAGACAAATGCGTGATGAGGATGGCAATTTAATGGTTGATGAAGCCAACAATAGAGCCATAGTTGAATCCGATGCTTATCTTGGAAAGATTAGCCCCGACTTTATGGGATCTGTTAAATCTTCTTTTAAATATAAAAGAGTAAACTTATCTGTCCTTATGGACTACAAAGTTGGGGGAAAATTATTTTCAAGATCTTCGCTCCACGGAGTTAGAGAAGGAAACTGGTTACGTACCCTCGCTAATAGAGATGATTATACTTTCAGTTATTCTGTATTGAACGAATCGAATGAGGAAAGGTATGGAGTTAATAAAGATGATCCTTATATACCCTACACGGATACCGATCGGATTAAAGGAGCAAGATTTGAGGGAATATTATATAAGTTTAATGAAGAAACCGGGACTTATACCAAAATGGGTCCGAATATGGCATTTATTCAACCGCAGCAATACTGGCAGCATGCAGGTAATTATTTGATGGATTGGTTCATTTATGATGCCTCTTTTGTTAAATTACGTGAGATCTCGTTCAGTTATAATATGCCATCGTCACTACTTAAAAATTTACCCTTAAAATCCGTTACTATTGCATTAGTTGGTAGAGATCTTCTTACAATTTATAAGAATACTCCAAAAGGTATAGATCCCCAGGCAACAGTATCTTCAGGTAATGCACAAGGTATAGAGTCGGGTTTTACGCTGCCTACTGCATATTACGGATTTGATCTAAAAGTTTCATTTTAAAATTAATAACAACAATGAAAAAAATATACTTAATTGGTTTAATAGTGATAATGCTGGTGTTTGTAAGATGTACAGACGACTTTGAGAATATCAATGTTGATAAACATGAGTTTACAAACGTTGAACCAGAATATCTGATGTCGTCTGTTGTAAAAAGCTCAATGAATTTACTATCAGAATTGAACGCGAACGTATATTGGCAATATTCACATCATCTTACGGTATCTGGGATGGGAAGTACTGCATCTTATGGGGCAAGCTATTCTTCAATAAATTCATGGTGGAGGCAGTTTTATGAAACGATATCATTGTTGCGTCAAATTCAAAAGAAATATGGTGAAAACGAACAGTATAAGAATCGGGTTCAAATTGCCAAGATTTGGGAGTCCTATATGTTTTATATTTTTACAACGACATTTGGAGGAGTCCCATATACATATGCAGGAAGAGATGATTTAATTGAAATTCCGTTTGACAAAGAGAACGATATCTATAAGAGTATTCTGGATGTTTTAAAAATTGCTTCTGAAGAGCTTGACACAGAGGCTGACAAACTTATTCCTGACATATTGTTTGAAGATTCGGATATAAATAAATGGAAACAGTTAGCGGTGGCCTTACGATTGAAAATTGCATTGGAAACCCAAAATGCAATACCTCATGAAGCAGAAATGCACGGAAAAGATGTTATGAATAATTTTCAAGATCTGCTTATTAAGTCAAATCAAGAAAATATTAAATTTAAATGGGGAGGAACGAATACATCGGAATATTCATATTATTACAATACTTATTTGCTCAATAGTAACAAAGATTTGCCGGCTCTTTCACATGTAATGTTTTTGTATTACAGATCATATGGAGATCCAAGAATGGGAGCTATTTTTAATAAAACAGAAGGACAGTTTTTGGTTTTTGACTCTTTGTACACTGACCGGACATATACGGAAAAAAAGCTCTATCGCTATCAAGTTCCTTATAACGGTAAAGAGAAAACGACACAGAAAGCAGATTTGGGGGAAAACGATGGCTATGTTGAGGAAGTGGCAGACCCATATCGATCGATGAATCCAACTCAGTATTCTTATTTAAAGAAAGATTACTTGAGAGAAAGTGCCACACAGAATTTAATTTGGTACGCAGACATCTGTTTTATGCAAGCAGAAGCAAAACTATTGAATTGGGGTGGCCAAAAAACAGTAGAACAATATTATTACGATGGTGTACGTGCTTCATTTGACTACTTCGGACTGGCTATTAATCAGGCAGATAATTATTTGAATCAGCCGGGCATTAAATGGAATACAGATAAAGCAGATGCGTTGCCTGATCACAGAATGTTAATTAATTCCAATATTCCAAATGATCCTCTACATAAAATAATAGTACAGAGGTGGCTAGCCGGTATTTTTTATGGATCTCATGACGCATACTGTTATATTAGAAGGACACGTAAGATTGAATTATTACCGCATTTTGCCCCATCAACCGATGCGGCCGGTGCCGGTACTCGAATTGCTAATATGCCGGAGAGATTACAATATCCCAATTCTGAAATAACTTACAACAATAAAGCTTACAAAGAAGCTGTTAAAAACCTAAATGGAGGTTTTGATTTTCTTTCAACCTACCTTAACCTTTCGAGAGAATATAATCGTAAAACATATGATGAGTGGAGGGTAGTAAATTTGAGAATTAATAATCGTGCCTGGATTAAATGGTATGGAGAAACTGAATTGGATTTAATTGAAGCAGGTTTGGTTGAAAATGAAACATATTTTATTGAACAATGAATCTAAAATTTTATTAATTATGAAACGAGCATGCAACCCATTTATATACAATTGCAATATTAGAGGCAGATTCCATACGATATCTTTGAAAATAAATACTTTTAGTCATATGAAATATACTGTATTTTTATTACTAATACTCTTTTGTTTGTCCTGTACAAAAAGTGAAGAGCAGTTTTATATTAAGGATCATTTCTTGAATTATGAAATACAGGAAGTACCCGTGGACCGTGATTATCTGGTAGGTGTTTTTTATGAATATTCAGTATCTTCATATGGAGACAAAAGGTATAAAGATATGTTTGGGAAAACACCAATTTTAGGGGAATATAAGAATATTCTTAATAACTCGTCGATTAGTAGTGGCTTAGTTGTTGATACTCACTTGGAATGGATGAATAAAGCAAAAATTGACTTTGTTATATTAAATATCCGGTCAGGATCAACGGCAGCCTCAAGTTTCCGATCCGATACGGCCTATATCAATAGAATTTTTTCCTCTCCCAATTTAAAAGATATAAAGATAGCTTTCGCGTATGATTATGGGGGGTTAGGGTTAGGTTCAACCGTGCCTTCACCTAATGACAGCAGTATGATAATCGAATATAAAACGAACGCCCTGAATAATTATATTAAAGATTATACAGATTATATGGCTTTGTATTTTGATCATCCAAATTATATGAAAGTTGATAATAAGAGCTTGATTTTTTTAAAAAACGCCTATAGATTGTGGGCGAAGAATAATTCGGAGGTAACTCGACTTGTAAAAGAAAAATTAAAGTCCCAAGGTAAAGAAATATTCTTAGTTGGGCAACAAGAAAAATGGTCGCCTCCACAAAGGTATGAACATAGATTACATAATGCTGTAGATGCAATATATCACGATAACTTTTTAGGTATTGCAACAAATGATCTAACCCGTTTATATCAATTTCATCAAGTAACTGATCAGAACTGGAAATATTCAAAAAAAATGTTTAATGATTGGGGTATTCAATACATTCCAAATATTGGGCCATCATACAATTCTAATCTAAATAGCGGAAATGCAATAAGTCCTTATTATAATCCATATTTCGAAAAAGATCCTTCATTTTTTGAAAAATATTGTAATGTAGGGAAAAGTAATGCAGATAAGAACAGAATTGTTATAATTGAGTCATGGAATGTTTGGAGGTATGATTTGCAAATAGAACCGGCTGAGGAATATGGAGAAACGTATTTGGATATCATCAGGAATCAATTTAAAGTTAAATAGTCGTCTTAAAACAAACAAGAATTTAATAACAATGAAAAAAGTGAATCATTTAAGATTATATATATTTTTGATTCTATTGTGTTTTTCAAACTCAATATTTTGTCAAAACATAGAAAAAGAGATTAGAACCTCCCCTAAAAATGTAATCTTCATGATAGGTGATGGAATGGGGTTGAGTCATGTTCATGCTGCAATGACGGTGTCACAGAAAAAACTGAATCTCCAGCAGTTTCCGGTAATAGGATTACAGGAAACCGAATCATCCGACAATTACATTACAGATTCTGCCGCTTCTGCAACGGCCTTAGCTTCCGGTGAAAAAGCCAGGAATGGTGTTGTAGGGATAAATCCGGATGGCGCCTTTACGGAATCAATTATAGAAGTTTTAATTAAGCAGGGCTTTAAAACGGGACTTATTGCTACAAATACGATTACTCATGCTACGCCGGCAGCCTTTATAGCTCACCAGCCCGACCGTAATATGTATGAAGAGATAGCTGCGGATATTTCAAATTCCGGAATAAATATTATTATTGGAGGAGGATTGAAACATTTTACCGACAGAGCAGATAAGCTTAATCTTGTGGAAAAAATGAAAAAACAAGGGTATGATTTTTTTGAAGATGTATCGCAAATAAATAGTTCCCGGGATAAAGTTTTAGCTTTAACAGCCAATTCACATATGCCCTTTAAAATCAATGGAAGAGGGGATTTTCTACCTGTAGCTGTAGAAATGGCGCTTTATAGTTTGAATAAAGACAATGATAAAGGTTTTTTTCTGATGGTGGAAGGGTCTCAGATTGATCCGGCGTGTCATAATAATGATCAGGAGCAGTTTTTAGCAGAAATGCTCGATTTTGATAAAGCGATTGGCGTCGCTCTTGATTTTGCCCGGGAGAATGGTGAAACATTAGTCGTTGTTACGGGAGATCATGAGACGGGTGGTGTTACCGTGTTAAAGGGGAATTATGAAACGGGGGAAGTAAAAGTAAACTTTTCCACTAAAGGTCATACAGGTGTAATGCTGCCTGTATATTCCTATGGTCCAGGGAGTGAAATTTTCTCAGGTTTTTTTGATAATACTGATTTTAAGGAACGATTTATTTTTTCTTTAAATCTGAAAAATAAATAAAACATCATGGGAAAGACAGTTAAGCTGATTATTATTTTATTCGTACTCATATTGGTCTTTATTTTATTTTTCAGGATAAAAGAAGATAAGACAAACAGTCTGGCAAAGCAAAATACCGCTTATGACGATACGGGGAGTATCTACACTTCATACAATGGATTGGTGATGGCCGGCTATCAGGGTTGGTTCACTGCAGAGGAAGACGGAGCAGGCAGAGGCTGGCATCACTATCAGAAGAGTGGACAGTTTAAACCCGAAACCACATCCGTTGATTTTTGGCCCGATGTGAGTGACTATAGCCGGATATATGAGACAAAGTTTAAGCATTCGGACGGAACTCCGGCCTATGTCTATAGTTCATACGATGAAGAGAGTGTGGACCTGCATTTTAAGTGGATGAAAGATTATGGAATTGATGGGGTTTTCATGCAACGGTTTGTAGTTGAAATAAAAGATCCGGGAGGAAAGAATCATTTCAACAAAGTGTTGGAGAGCGCTTTGAAGGCGGCAGCCAAGTACGAAAGGGCTATCTGTATCATGTATGATTTAAGTGGATGTGCTTCAGTTGATTTGGCAGTTATAGCAGATGATTGGGCGGAGCTGCAGGTAAAGTTTGATTTGTTTAATAGTAGAAGTAATCCTACTTATCTAAGGCATCATAAACGGCCATTGCTTGCTATTTGGGGAGTTGGTTTCAATGATGGTCGGAAATATTCGCTCTCCGATGTTCAACAACTGGTTGGGACATTAAATCAATCCGGGGATAAGTTCTCATTAATGCTTGGCGTGCCCTATTACTGGCGTACATTGAGTAATGACACGGAAAATAATCCATTGTTACATACCCTGATTAAAGAGGCCGATATTATAATGCCGTGGGCTGTAGGTCGATATGATTCAGGCAGTTATCGGGAGAAAGCCGGTGCGGTACTTGCCGGGGATATCAGGTGGTGTAAAGAGAATAATATTGATTATGTTCCGCTTGTTTTTCCCGGATTCAGCTGGGGAAACTTAAAAAACGACTCCGTTCAGTACAACTCAATACCCCGGGAGAAGGGAGAGTTTTTCTGGAAACAGGTTGCCGGAGCTAAATTATCAGGGGCTCAGTCGCTATACCTTGCCATGTTTGATGAGATTGATGAAGGAACTGCTTTGTTTAAGTGTTTGAGAAATAGTGAGGTGCCATTGAACGGGAACCGTAAATTTGTAGGAATAGAAGATGATCTGGAATCCGATTATTATCTGTGGCTTTCGGGACAGGCAGCACGATGGATCAAAGGGGGGAATGGTTATACAGATATAAAACCTGCGAGGTTGCCGTCAAATAACAATTAAAAGATAAAACGGCATATCAAAGGCGAAGTGGAGGTTCCGGATTACGGAGGACATCGGTCGTATAAAAGCAATTGGCTTTTGCAGGTTATGTAGTAAAAAATAAATCATTAAATTATTATATGAGACAATCAATCAATTTATTTTCAGGGTTCCTCTTTTTTCTTGCAGGATTTTGTCTTACAGGATGTAAGCAACCGCAAAGCGTAACCGCGAGCGATCCTGTAGATTACGTTAATCCCTATATGGGTAATATCAGTCACCTCCTGGTGCCTGCTTATCCTACGGTGCATTTGCCCAACAGTATGTTGCGGGTTTATCCCGAACGAAATGATTACACCGGAGATCGTTTGTCCGGCTTGCCTGTTGTGGTAACCAGCCACCGCGGCAGCTCTGCTTTCAATTTAAGTCCTTACCGTGGAGATATGGAAGGTTTGCAACCTGTCGTACAATATAGTTACGATAACGAAAAGATCACTCCTTACAGTTACTCGGTATATCTCGACGACTATGGTATAGATGTGAGATATGCTCTTTCGCATCAATCGGGGGTTTATTCCCTTGGTTTCAGTGGTAGCGGTAATGGTAATACTTTTTTGGTACTAAATTCCCGCGACGGTGTCCTGAGATGGAATGGCGCCGCCGTGTCGGGTTACCAGCAGCTGGTCAACAACACCAGAGTCTATCTCTATCTGGAAACTGAAGTTGAACCGCAGAAGGTTAGTTCCCTTCAGGATGGCCGTCAGTTGGATACGCACGAGGCATCAGGAAAAAATGCCAATCTGGTACTCCATTTCTCAAAAGAAACGGAAAAACTAAATCTTCGCTACGGCATTTCGTTTATAGATGAAGAGCAGGCAAAACAGAATCTGCAAAGAGAGATAAACGACTTTGATGTAGATGATATAGCTGAAGAAGGGCGGAAGCTCTGGAACGAAACGCTGGGTAAGATCAGTGTTAAGGGTGGGACGGAAGAAAACAGGAAGGTTTTCTATACCTCTCTTTACCGTACTTATGAGCGTCCCGTCTGTATTTCCGAAGGGGGGCGCTATTTCAGCGCTTTTGACGGTATGGTCCACAATGACAACGGAACACCTTTCTATACCGACGATTGGATATGGGATACTTACCGTGCAACACATCCTCTTCGCGTGATGATCGAACCCGCTATGGAGGTCGATATCCTGCATTCTTTTTTAAGAATGTCAGAACAGATGCCCAACTTTTGGTGGCCTACTTTTCCTGAGATTACAGGGGATAGTCGCCGCATGAATTCCAACCACGGTATTGCCACTGTACTTGATGCCTGCCGAAAAGGGTTGGAGGGGATCGACCTGGAGAGAAAATATACTGCCATGCGTAATGCGTTGGTAGAAAAGACGCTGGCTCCATGGTCGGCAAAACCGGCTGGCGAACTCGATCGGTTCTACCAGGAACATGGTTACATTCCGGCACTCAGGGAAGGTGAGAAGGAGACTATCCCCGAAGTTCATTCATGGGAAAAGCGCCAGCCTGTAGCCGTAACTCTTGGTACTGCTTACGATGAGTGGTGTCTGGCGCAATTAGCTAAGGAACTGGGGAAAACAGACGATTATGAGCTGTTTCTGCAGAAATCCTATAACTACCGTCATCTTTTCAATCCTGAAACAAACTTCTTCCATCCCAAGGATAAAGAAGGAAATTTCATTAATCCGTTCGATTATAAGTTTTCCGGCGGGATGGGAGCCAGAGAGTACTACGGGGAGAACAATGCATGGATATATCGGTGGGATGTGCCTCATAATGTAGCCGACCTGATTCACCTTATGGGAGGCCGCGAGAATTTTATACGTAATCTGGATCAGACGTTCCGTGAGCCGTTAGGGAAGAGCAAGTATGAGTTCTATGCTCAGCTACCCGATCATACGGGAAATGTGGGGCAGTTTTCTATGGCCAACGAACCGTCCTTTCACATTCCCTATCTCTACAACTATGCCGGAGCCCCCTGGAAAACGCAGAAGCGTATCCGCAAACTTGTATCGGAGTGGTTCAGGAACGACCTGATGGGTATTCCCGGCGATGAAGACGGAGGAGGCATGTCGGCATTCGTGGTTTTCTCGCAGATGGGATTTTATCCCGTCACACCCGGCAGTCCTACCTATAACATAGGCAGTCCCTTTTTCGATGAGGTCACCGTACGTATGGGCAATGGGAAAACCTTCCGCATCGTAGCCGGAAATAATGGCCCTGAAAATAAATATATCCAGTCGGTCCGCCTCAACGGTAAAGAGTGGAACAAACCGTGGTTCAGTCACGATGACATTAAAGATGGGGGTACTTTGGAACTTGTGATGGGCGATAAAGCTAATAAAGAATGGGGGAGTGCACCCGAAGATGCTCCTCCGTCGGAAGGAGTCAAATAAAAAAAGTTTTTTGAATTGCATGAACAGATTATCAATAGTCATCATTTACTCATTTATCTTTTTTGCATTACATGAGGCTACATTAAATGCCCAGGAGCAAAGTTTCATTGTGCTGGGCGACATCCATTATGATCGTATGCAAGATCATGATATGGAGTGGTTAAGTACTAAACCCGATGATGTAAGACAGGTGAAAGAGTACACGAGAATTACGGAAGAGATATGGCCTGCCTTCAGTAAACATCTCCGGCAGGTAGCCGTAAATAGTAACTCAAAAGTGAAAGCGGTAGTACAGCTTGGGGATATTTCCGAGGGCCTTGCCGGCAGTATTGAAAAAGCCGACCAGATGGCCAGGGGGGTGGTAAAAGGTGTGGAAGCAGTCAATATGCCTATTCCCTGGATTATCACCAAGGGCAATCATGACATCACCGGCCCGGGAGCTGTTGAAGCGTTCAACAAGCACTATGTTTCCATGTTCCGGAAACAATTGGACAGGAATGATATTACTTCGGCAAACTATGCTCATCGGATAGGTGAAAACCTGTTTGTAGCTTTTGACCCCTGGGATAAAAGAGAAGATCTTCTGGCGGTTCTGGAGAAGAACCTCTCCTCTTCGGATGCAAAATTTAAGTTTTTACTGGTTCATGAACCCATTATTCCCATCAATGAACGTTGTTGTAAACAGCATTCAGAAGTACAGCAGTTTTAGCAAATAAGAATACAACATTTTTTGCAACAATGATACAACAAAAATTGCAACAATCATG
>MKTD01000032.1 GCA_001898165.1 Bacteroidia bacterium 43-41 | reverse complement strand
GAAGAATAAAGAACGAATGGTTTTAGAACAAGGTACAGGAGGTGAATTTATATATAAAGCTACACTTGTACTTGAAAGAAGATATTAACCTTCCAACCGGAGGATAAAACACTCAATAATTATCATTTACATATCATAGCTTTTACTGAATTTTTACGCCGTAAATTTGCGAGAGCTGGTCGCGTAACGGTTGAAATTCCGATTTCCGGATGCGGAGCCTCATCGTGCAACTTTCCTTGAAATCCTGCTCCCAGGTCACATTTTCGAATTGCTTCAAGATACGCATCACATCGTTGAGCAACAAATATTCGAAATGAATAGTGAAGGTTTCATCAACAGTCTTCTCAACAACCTCAGCGTTTTTAACGGCATCTTCCGCCGCCTCCCTGTAGGCCTTAATCAGCCCGCTTGTTCCCAGAAGTGTTCCGCCGAAGTAGCGGACAACAATAATTAAGGTGTTGGTGAGTTCATACGAATTTATCTGCCCCAGTATCGGCTTGCCTGCTGTACCGGAGGGTTCGCCATCGTCGTTTGAACGATACTCCTCCCTACCCGGCCCCAGCATATACGCCCAGCAGACATGACGAGCATCGTAATATTTTTTACGATGCTCATCTACAATCTCTTTCGCTTCTTCAGGTGATTCCACATGAAAGATAAACGAAAGAAATTTGCTTTTTTTCTCGGTTATGCGACCCTCGGCCGGTTGTTCGACAGTTTTGTAGGTATCACTCACAGTTACAAATTATCCACATTTTGAAGCCCCACAGTTGCGGCATTTGAGGCATCCTTCTTCAAAAACCAACGATTCGAAGCCACATACAGGGCACTTTTGACCTTTCATCTCGGTTTCGTTGGGTAGATAACGCTTCAACGCCCGTTCAACCCCATTTTTCCACGTGTTGATGGTTTCGCTGTCGAGTTCCAGTCCCGACACCAGTTTAATTACCTGATCGATAGGCATACCGTAACGCAGCACGCCCGAAATCAGTTTCGCGTAGTTCCAGAATTCAGGATTAAACTTCCCGTCCAACCCCTCAATGGTTACCTTATAGCCCCGCCGGTTCTGGAACTGGAAATCGTAATGTTTGCGCCCGTCATTATCGTATGCCTTGATGATCTTCCCCGAAGTAACGTTCTTGGGCACCATGATGCCATCGTCTTCATCGTTGATACCTGTGAAGATCTCGTAAGGCCTCCCGTTTAACAACCCGATAAAAGCGATCCATTTCTCTTTGTTGTTCTGGAATTTAATCACATCGGCATCCAGTTCAGTGGGGCGCGACGTCACTACCTGCGGCCGTTCATAGCAATTTTCATCACTTTTCGCGTCATCTTTCTCCTCGTGTGTGATAAGGACTCCCGCACGCGACCCGTCGCGATACACCGTACACCCCTTGCAACCGCTTTTCCAAGCTTCCATATAAAGTTCGCCCACAAGTTCTTCGGTAACATCGCCGGGCAAATTGATGGTTACGCTGATGCTGTGATCTACCCATTTTTGTACGCGCCCCTGCATACGCACTTTCATCAGCCAGTCCACATCGTTGGAAGTGGCTTTGTAGTAAGGCGATTTCGCAACCAGTTCATCGATCTCTTCGTTGGAGTATCTTTTAGCGGTAGGATAACCGTTTGCTTCCATCCAATCCACAAATTTATGATGGAAAACCACAAATTCTTCCCACGAATCGCCGTTCTCATCCACAAAACTGATCTTCACATCTTTATCGTTTGGATTTACTTTGCGGCGACGCTTGTAAACCGGCATAAAAACAGGCTCGATTCCCGATGTGGTCTGCGACATCAAGCTGGTTGTGCCGGTAGGTGCAATGGTCAGACAGGCAATATTGCGGCGCCCGTATTTCACCATATCTTTGTAGAGCTGGGCATCCTCACCTTTAAGCCTGTTTATAAACGGATTATTTTTTTCTCTTTCGGCATCATATATTTCAAATGCTCCGCGCTCTTTTGCCATCTCCACCGATGATGCATAAGCGTTAAGCGCCACAGTTTTATGTACCTTCTCCGAAAAATCGTTGCCCTCTTCCGACCCGTAGCGGATCCCCAAAGCAGCAAGCATATCGCCTTCGGCAGTTATACCTACTCCTGTACGGCGGCCTTCGAGTGTTTTCCGGCGAATTTTCTCCCACAAATTACGTTCCGCTGATTTTACCTCTTCCGATTCGGGGTCGCTGTTGATCTTTTCGAGAATCTTGTCGATCTTTTCCGATTCCAAATCGATAATATCGTCCATAATACGCTGAGCAAGACGAATGTGTTTTCCGAAAAGTTCAAAATCGAAATAAGCATTCTCTTTGAACGGATTCACCACATAAGAATAGAGGTTGACCGCCAGCAAGCGGCAGCTGTCGTAAGGGCACAACGGGATTTCACCACAAGGATTGGTTGAAACCGTCCGGAAACCCAGATCGGCATAACAATCGGGAACCGATTCACGGATAATAGTGTCCCAGAACAATACTCCCGGCTCGGCCGAACGCCACGCATTATGCACGATTTTCTCCCACAACTCTCCGGCATTGATGTTCTTTGTGTATTTCGGTGCATCGGAATCGATGGGATATTGCTGCTGATAAACCGTTCCATCTTTTACGGCGTTCATAAATCCGTCATCGATTTTCACCGAAATATTGGCTCCGGTAACTTTTCCCTGCTCCAGTTTTGCATCGATAAAATCTTCTGCATCAGGATGTTTAATAGATACACTCAACATAAGTGCACCGCGGCGGCCGTCCTGTGCCACTTCGCGCGTGGAGTTGGAATACCGTTCCATAAACGGAACCAGGCCGGTGGACGTAAGTGCAGAATTCTTAACGGGGGATCCCTTGGGGCGAATATGCGACAGATCGTGCCCCACGCCGCCACGACGCTTCATCAGCTGTACCTGTTCTTCATCGATACGGATGATTGCCCCGTAGGAATCGGCGCTGCCACCCATACCGATCACAAAACAGTTCGACAGCGATGCTACCTGAAAATCGTTTCCGATTCCCGTCATCGGGCTTCCCTGTGGAATAATGTACTTAAACCGGTCAAACAGATCGAACAGCTCTTTCTCACTCAATGGGTTAGCATATTTTTTCTCGATTCGTCCCACCTCGTTTGCCAATCTCCAATGCATATCCTCAGGCGTTTTCTCGTAGATGTTGCCTTCACTGTCCTTCAAAGCATACTTGCTTACCCAAACTTTTGCTGCCAGTTCATCGCCTCTAAAATACTCCAACGATGAATTATAAGCTTCGTCGAAAGTATAAATTTTTTTCTTCATTAGTTAAAATTTTATTGACCGATTAATTAAAATGTTTCCAAATAAACAGTCCGGTTATTTGAGAATACAAGTTTAAGGAATGTTTTAGAGTTAACAAAACGAATCAATAAAAAGTTTTCAACAATGTGTAAAGTTTTCCAAAATATTTTTTAATTGATTTATTTACAGTATTTTATATTTTCAGTAAGCAACAAATGTTTTCCATTTTGAAAAACATACAGGCTAAACGATTATAAATCATTGGATATCTTTCACCGCACCCATAAACAAAATGGCTCCGGTGGAGTTTTCCTGAATAACATAGATAAACGGCCTGTCGGCATTGAAAATTACTTTCTGCGGTCCGGGAGCAGCGGAAGTCATTTCCATCCCAATTACGGTTACGGCTGCCGCTTCGGTTCCGGATTCATCAGTACTGATGTAGGTATCTTGTTTTACAAAAGAGATAAAAGCCGAAATCTCGGACATGCGTGAAAAATCAGCTTTATATGGATCAAAAGCGACCCCCATACCCATTTTTCCCAATACTTCGTTTAATTTTATACTGTATTCGGTTTTGAATTTCGGAAGCGAGAGTACCACTTCAGCCTGACGCAAAGCAGTTCTTGTTTTCCCCCAGTACTCCTTGTTTTGCAAGGCGGACACCACATCGGTCTGTTTTTTACCACTTTGGGGCAACAACACCAGCATACTGAACGCCTGATTTCCGTAAGGGAGCTGAACGACCTGCATGATTTCGTCTTCGGTGTAATTGAATTTGGCCGTTTGCGACATCATGTCCACTGTTCGTTTTGTGCCGTTTTCGGTCAAAAACGCCTTCTTAGACGTATTTTTCGCATCAAATTTTGTCGTCCAGATTCCTTTAAAGTAGATGGCGTTGAGCAGATACATCAGGTCATCGGCATTGGTTTTATCGATTACCTCTTTGATCAGGTTATTGGTGTTGTCCGATGCCCATCGGTTGATAATATCTTTGGTTGTAGGAAGCGAGAAATCTACCGGCTGCACCGTTGCATGATAATAATCGGTATTGGTTTTAATGAAATTGGGTTTAATGGTTATGAATTTATTCGTAAAAATAGCATTGGCAATCGATAATTGGGTAGATGGATCGGTTTTCAGCAACGCTTCTTTCAACTTTTTGTAATAACCGTTGAAGTCGTCATCGGAATAATTTCCCATTTTCAGCGTTTCCTGCATGGCGGTTTTGGTCTCTCCGGCCGCACCGTTCCACGTCATTGCCAAAGCCATGCTCAAACTGAAAGGCGACACCATAAAACTTTTGTCTTCACCTTTGGCTTCTTCGCTGAAAACGTTGGAGAAGAGTTCAAACGCAAACTGCTGGTCGTTTTTCACTATCCCGGCTTCTTCAGCTCGAAGTGTTATTTCCAGCGGTGCCGGAAGATTTTTCGGCACTGTTTCGTTGTCCGACTTTTCACAACCGGCAAGAACTACTGCCACAAGAAGCAAGGAGGAGGTTAATTTTATCTTTGAGCTCATATACTTAAATTTTTAGATTTACATAAATATAGATGGAATTCCGCAAAAAACGCTGCGCAGCACATTGTTAAAAAAACATAAATCAAAACTTCCGTTCTTTTTTGAAGGATGTTGTTACAAAATCGACCAAAAAAACAAATAAATTAATTACTTTTGCACTTCAAACTTATCCACTTTTTTAATTGACTGGTAATGAGAAAATGGCGTATTGAAGATTCGGAAGAATTGTATAATATAGACGGCTGGGGAAACGGATACTTCTCTATCAATGAAAAGGGAAACGTGCAAGTCTCGCCCCGTAAGTTACCCGGCGGAGCCGTTGATTTGAACGAACTGATGCGTGAGCTTTATCTTCGCGATGTTTCCGCACCTGTTCTGGTAAGGTTCCCGCAAATTCTGGACAACCGGATCGAAAAGATTTCGACCTGTTTTGAAATTGCAGCCAAAGAGTATGGCTATGAATCTCAAAATTACATTGTCTATCCCATAAAGGTCAATCAGATGCGTCAGGTAGTAGAGGAAATCGTCACCTATGGAAGACGATTCAATATCGGCCTCGAAGCGGGCTCCAAGCCTGAGCTCCATGCCGTTCTTGCCATTAACGCAAGCGAGGATTCCGTCATTATTTGCAACGGGTACAAAGACGAAAGTTACATAGAGCTGGCTTTACTGGCAAAAAAAATGGGGAAAGAGGTTTTTATTGTAATCGAAAAACTGAATGAACTTGAACTGACCATCGAGATTTCCAAGCGATTGAAAGTAAAGCCGAACATCGGTATCCGCATTAAACTGGCAAGTTCGGGAAGCGGAAAATGGGAAGAATCGGGCGGTGACGGGAGTAAATTCGGATTAAATTCCAGCGAATTGCTCGAGGCGCTTGACTTACTTAAGAAGCACAAAATGACCGAATGTTTCCGGTTGATTCATTTTCATATCGGCAGCCAGATCACGAAAATACGACGCGTAAAGACCGCTTTGCGTGAAGCATCGCAGTTTTATGTACAGCTCCATCTTTTAGGATTCAAGGTTGAATTTGTGGATATCGGCGGCGGACTCGGCGTAGATTACGACGGTACCCGTTCGTCGTACAGCGAAGACAGCATCAATTATTCCATTCAGGAATATGTAAACGACTCGGTCTTCTCGTTCGTGGACGCCGCTAACAAAAACGAAATTCCCCACCCCAAGATCATTACCGAGTCGGGACGTGCGCTTACGGCACATCATTCGGTACTTATTTTCGAAGTGTTAGAAACCGCAACATTACCCGAATGGGAAGAGGAGGTGGAAATCCAGGAGAACGACCACGAACTGGTAAAAGAACTGTACGAGATTTGGGACAACTTGTCGCAAACACGTATGCTGGAAGCGTGGCACGACGCACAACAGATCAGGGAGGAGTCTCTCGACTTGTTCAGCCTGGGGATGCTCGACTTGAAAACACGCGCCCAGGTGGAACAGCTCTTTTTCTCCATTATCCGGGAAATAAACTTTACGATCAACCGTTCAAAGCACGCTCCGGAGGAGTTGCGTCAACTTTCTTCACTTCTTCCCGACAAGTATTTTTGTAATTTCTCGTTGTTTCAATCCTTGCCCGACTCGTGGGCGATTGACCAGGTGTTTCCCATCATTCCTATTCACCGGTTGGATGAAAAACCGGAAAGGACTGCCACGCTTCAAGACATCACCTGCGATTCCGACGGTAAAATTGCCAGCTATACAGCCCAGGGCGGTTTTCACCAATCGTTCCTTCCGGTCCATTCACTGAAGAAAAATGAACCGTATTATATCGGGGTTTTCCTGGTGGGAGCCTATCAGGAAATTTTAGGCGATCTGCATAATTTATTTGGTGATACCAACGTTGTGCACGTTGTAACAGACGAAAATACAGGTTATAAAATAGAGCAGGTAATTGATGGCGAAACGGTTGCAGAGGTGTTGGAATATGCGCAGTATAACGCCAAGAAGCTGGTTCGGACGGTTGAAACCTGGGTCATGAGCTCGGTGAAAAAAGGTAAAATATCGGTAGAGGAAGGAAAAGAATTTCTATCGAATTATCGTTCGGGGCTATACGGATATACGTACCTGGAATAAAGTTTTTGTTGAGTGAATTATTTGTACAATTTGTTTGACACGATGTAGTCATAAACCCGATTGGGTAAAAAAGCACGAACATCCTTCCCCGCACGAATGCTTTCCCGGATGAAAGTAGAGGAGATTTCCACGATGGGTGCCTCCACCAACTGAACATTCTCCGTGTGTTCGCTATCTATCCGGACATCTTCTTCCCGTCGTGGATAGATCAGGATTTTAAATTCTTTTACCAGGCGTTCATGGTCTTTCCAGCGGTAAAACTTGGTCCAGTTATCGCCGCCGATAAGAAGCGTGAATTCCAGACGGGGATTTTCGGTTTTCAGTTTTGTCAATGTATCTATGGTATATGAAGGCTCCGGCATATCGAATTCGACATCGGATACGATCATATCATCAAAATCCATTACGGCTAATCTCGCCATTTCTAGCCGGATATCGTTACTGAGCAGGTTTTTGGTCTCTTTTAACGGATTATGCGGCGAAACCACGAACCAAACCTCATCGAGATAAGTGAATTCCAGCATATAGTTTGCCAGTATCAAATGCCCGATATGGATTGGATTAAAGGAACCTGAAAATATGCCGACCTGCTTTATCTTCATTAATTTACGAGCTACGCCCGTTTAAACAGAGAGATCAACCACAACAGAAGAATTGCTCCTACCAATGCAGTAATCAGGCCTCCCATCAGCCCGTTGCCCGTGCCTATTCCCAGCAGATCGAAAACCCAGCCGCCGATAAGCGCACCCACAACACCCACGATGATATTCATAAACAACCCGAAACCACCGCCACGCATGATATTACCCGCGAGCCATCCGGCTACCGCTCCAATGATGATAAACCATAACCAACCCATAATAAATAATTTTTATTGTTAGCAAATAAAGCTCTTCCTATAAATAAACAGAAAAAAGCATTGTTTTGTTTATAACTCTAAAAATTTATCTGTTTTCAACACATCCGGCCTTTATAATCTTCGTAACCGAACCGGCGATACAGCATAAACTGATTGTCGAGTGTCCAGAGCCCGATAGAGGGATGCGAAACGCCGTTAAACATGGTGGTTTTTACAGTGGTGTAGTGAATCATATCTTCAAAAACAATTTTATCTCCTATTTGCAACGGCTTATCGAAAGACCATTCGCCCATGAAATCACCGCTTAAACAACTGTTTCCCCCCATCCGGTAAGTGGGTTTCCCGGCCACAGGCTCGTGATATGCTCCGCGGATACGGGGTTTGTAGGGCATCTCCAGACAGTCGGGCATGTGGCAGGAAAACGATACGTTAAGCATCGCAGTGAGCATGCCTTCGTTCTCCACAATATCGGCAACATCTGCCACCAGAACTCCCGTTTGCCAGGCAAATGCGCTTCCGGGTTCCATAATAATCTCCAGGTTGGGGTGTTTTTTCTTAAAATCCAGGAGCAGCCTGATTAAATGTTCAACATCATAATCTTCGTGCGTCATCAGGTGTCCTCCACCCAGATTCAGCCACTCGATCTCCGGCAAAAAATGCCCGAACTTCTGTTCAACGGCTTCCAGTGTTTTTTCCAGATCATACGAATTGTTTTCACAAAGATTGTGCAAGTGTAGTCCGGTAACTCCTTCGGGCAGTTTTTCGCCCGTGTTTTTCGCTGTCACGCCCAATCGTGAACCCGGCATACTGGGATTGTATAGATCGGTTTCTACCACCGAAAACTCGGGATTGATGCGGATTCCACATTTAATGTCCTTGCCGGAAGCAACCACTTGCGGGTAAAACCTGTAAAATTGCGCCAATGAGTTAAAAGTGATGTGGCTGCTGTATTTCAAAAATACAGGAAAATCATAATCGGTGTACGACGGCGCATAGGTATGTGCGGGGCTGCCCATCTCCTCGAAAGCCAGTTGCGCTTCCGCTACCGAGCTTGCCGTGGAATAACCAATGTATTCGCGTACGATGGGAAAAGCTTTCCACATGGCAAACGCTTTAAAGGCGAGGATAATGTTTACCCCCGCCCTCTCTTTTACCGACTTTATCAGTTGCAGGTTCCTGCGGAACAATCGCTCTTCCATTACATAGCAAGGCGAAGGGATTTTATTGAGATCGATCATAGCGGCGTTTAATTCCTGAAATAGACGTTTTCATCAACAGCGTCAATCACAATCGGTTTAGAGTTATCAACCTTACCGGAAAGAATATCTTTCGATAGCTGATTGAGCACTTTGCGCTGAATTACCCGTTTCACGGGACGTGCGCCAAACTCGGGGTCGTATCCGGCTTCCGATATACTTTTGACGGCTTCTTCGGTATATTCCAGCGCAATACCGTTTTCCTGCAGCATTTTCTTCACATTGTCGAGCTGAATACGGACGATTTGTGCAATCTCATCCTGGTTGAGCGGGGCAAACATAATGATATCATCAATACGGTTCAGGAATTCGGGACGAATGGTTTGTTTCAGCATATTCATTACCAAATTCTTCGTGTTCTCGACAATCTCCTCACGATTGCGTTCGGTGATCTTCTCAAAATTCTCCCGGATAACGTTCGAACCCATGTTGGAAGTCATGATGATGATTGTATTTTTGAAGTTCACCACCCTACCCTTGTTATCGGTTAACCGGCCGTCGTCCAGCACCTGCAGCAAGACGTTGAAAACATCGGGATGTGCTTTCTCTATCTCATCAAACAACACAACGGAGTATGGTTTCCGGCGGATGGCTTCGGTCAACTGTCCTCCTTCGTCGTAACCCACGTATCCGGGAGGCGCGCCGATAAGCCGTGTTGCACTGAATTTCTCCTGATATTCGCTCATGTCGATGCGTGTCATCATATTTTCATCGTCGAACAAATAATCTGCCAACGCTTTTGCCAGCTCGGTTTTTCCTACTCCGGTCGTTCCAAGGAAGATAAACGAACCAATCGGGCGTTTCGGATCGCTCAACCCGGCACGGTTCCGTCGCACGGCATCAGAAACAGCAGCTATGGCTTCTTCCTGTCCCACAACGCGTTTGTGAAGCTCTTCTTCCAGATGGAGCAGCTTCTCACGTTCGCTTTGAAGCATTTTGTTCACAGGAATCCCTGTCCACCGCGAAACAACGTCCGCAATATCTTCAGCATCCACTTCCTCTTTAATCATGGCACTGCCGCCCTGCGTTTCGTGCAACTGATTTTTTAACCGCTCGATCTCCGCTTCCTTCTCCTTTATTTTTCCGTAACGCAGTTCGGCTACTTTCCCGTAATCGCCCTCGCGTTCGGCTTTTTCTGCCTGAAATTTAGCATCCTCAATGTCTATTTTATTCTGCTGGATCCGGTTTATCAGCTCCTTCTCGGATTGCCAGCGCGCTTTCAGTACATTTTCTTCTTCGCGCAGGTTCTCGATCTGTTTAGTCAGGACCTCTTCTTTCGCTTTATCATTTTCGCGGCGGATGGCTTCGCGCTCAATTTCCAGTTGCTTAACGCGGCGCATGATCTCATCAAGTTCATACGGGACAGAATCCACTTCCATCCGCAATTTTGCAGCCGCCTCGTCCATCAGGTCAATGGCTTTATCGGGCAAAAAACGGTCGGTGATATACCGGTGCGACAACTGCACGGCAGCGATAATTGCTTCGTCTTTGATACGCACTTTGTGGTGGTTTTCGTACTTTTCTTTCAGCCCGCGAAGGATGGAAATACTATCCGATTCAGTGGGTTCATCCACCATAACCGTTTGGAAACGACGCTCCAACGCCTTGTCTTTCTCGAAATACTTCTGATATTCGTCCAACGTGGTAGCACCGATAGCGCGCAACTCACCACGCGCCAATGCCGGCTTCAAAATGTTGGCGGCATCCATGGCGCCTTCGCTTTTTCCGGCACCCACGAGCGTGTGGATTTCATCGATAAAGAGAATAATTTCCCCTTCTGCCTTCACCACTTCGTTCACCACCGATTTCAACCGTTCTTCGAACTCGCCTTTGTATTTTGCCCCGGCAATGAGCGCCCCCATATCGAGCGAATAAATCTCTTTGCTCTTGAGGTTTTCGGGCACATCCCCCCGAACGATACGGTGTGCAATCCCTTCGGCGATAGCTGTTTTTCCTGTTCCCGGCTCACCGATGAGGATGGGATTATTTTTTGTACGCCGGCTCAAAATCTGGAGTACGCGGCGAATTTCCTCGTCGCGACCGATAACGGGGTCGAGTTTACCATTTCTGGCGCTATCATTCAGGTTCACAGCATATTTTCCGAGCGATTGGTAAGTGTCTTCCGCGGATTGGCTGGTCACTTTTTCGCCTTTACGGAGTTCCTGGATAGCCGCTTCGAGCCTGTTTTGTGAAATTCCGGCGTTTTTCATCAACTGCGAAGCCGTATTTCTCTCGCTGATGATTGCCAGCAGCAAATGCTCGAGCGACACGAACTGGTCGCCCATTTTGCTTGCAAAATCGGTGGATTTTTGAAAAACCGCATTTGTTTCACGGCTCAGCACCGGTTCTCCTCCCGAAACCCGGGGATACGACTCAATCCCCTTATCTACAGCAGACTCCAGGTTTTTCACGTTCACCCCCAACTTCTGGAACAGGAAATTGGTAACGTTTTCTCCCACCAACATCACACCTTTGAGCACGTGGGCGGGCTCAATCATTTGCTGATTGCCCGCCTGCGCCAGATCAATGGCCTTTTGCACGGCTTCCTGTGCTTTGATTGTAAAATTGTTGAAGTTCATATATTGTTTTTTAAACTGTCCAAATCGTCTCAAAAGCTAATATAGCCTAAATCTTGATACACAAAATTCTTGCCAAAGAGAAATTTATGACGATTTGGCAGTGCCGGCCGAAACAATTTATACAATGCTGCAACAGCGTGCCCGATGCCTAAAAGTACACATAAACGGTTGGGTCTTCATTGCTTACAAAAACGTACATTGAACCGTATTCCGCTAAATACACGGGCACTATGGACCAGCCTTTGGCACTGAAAAGAACGTCCTTGGCTTTTTGACCTTTGGGCGACTCCATAATGGCTTTTGCTTCGTCATACGGATAGTCCGCCCAGCTACTGGTGTCGTAATCTTTGAATACAATCCGGGTTTCGCTTTCGGTTTTTTTGTCGAAAGTGCAGAAGAGACGAAGTCCGCTCCAGTTCTCAAAGATAATTGCTATATGTGAATCGCTGGTGCTGAAAGGGTCTACTTTTATAAAACTGGCAGGATTTCCAGGGATAACGTCAAACAGCAATCTGGCAGCCGGACTTAGGTAGGTTGAATAGCCTCCAAACTTTCCGGGCGCGAAAAACGTACTCCACATCCCTTTTATCTCAGCCATAAATTTTGTTTCGTAGTTAAAACCGCCTTTGGCTTCCACCGCTTTGTGCGTTTTTGTAGCGGGGTCGTAAATAAAGGTGCGCACCGAAACACCGTTGACGGTCAGAGGTTTTCTGAACTGAAAACCGTTATGGATCATATTTACACCCATGACTATCAACGTGTCTTTTCCGTTTGCTTTGTACATCAGATTGGCACGCTGCATATCTTCATAATACGACATGGTAACTCCGGTAGTGCCCCAGCCTTCCACTTTCAGGTTGTAAAAATAGGGAACCACGTCGTCGCCTACGCGTTGAAGGATTTTTTCCATTCCGGCGTATTCTTTAATGTTTTCCCAGTCCCCGGCTGTGGCTTTTACCAGGACAAAGGGGTCGGCCTTCTGTCTTTCCTGCATATAAATGGTATCGCCGTTGGCGGACATGGAGAGGAAAGCAAATTCGTTTTCACCGCCGAATCCTTGTCCGGGATTTCCCATTTCGGGATCGGTCATTTTTGAAAGCAACGTGTAGGTGTCAAAAATGAGCATGGGTTTTTCCATTACCTTTACGCTGTAGAGCGATGTTTTTGTTTCGTCGCGCACACTCCAGGTCATCGTAACCTCACCTTTATCGTTAAATTTCATTATGAACGAGAAACCACCCAGGATTTCCGGATTGGGGTAGTAATGTACCAACCAGCCATCAGGCGAAGAGATCAGGGCGTCTTTCCATTTTTTTATGGACTCGGCTTCTCTTTCCGCCGGTGTTTTGTCAAAAACGCTGTCAAATTCATTGCGGCAGGAGGTTGCGGCCAACAGCGCGATTAGTAAGAATATATATGTTTTTTTCATTTGTCTGTAGTTTTTTTGAGTGTTTAGAAATTGTTTATTCGAGAATTTTCATCTCAATCATCGCCTTTTCTATATCGTCTTGCAGTTGATAAAGATTTATTTTCCACGCTTGCAACATATAGTCGGCAATAATCTTCTCTTTTTGGCGGATGCTGCTTTTCGCGGTAGCGGTGGCTTTTACATCTGTGTCCCAATTTTCATCATACACTACTATGTCGTCGATGTATTTGTTCCATTTCTCGTTACCCATGGTGAGCATATAAGAGAGCATTTCACTAAAATCCTCATCGGGATTCAGCATGGCGTAAGCGGTAACGAAACCTAACCTTTTAGCATCCGAATCACTGTAAATTATCCAGTTGGAGACATATCGGGGCGTTATTTTCTTATATTCCACCGGATAAGCCACGGTTTGGGTGAGAATGTGCCCAAACTCATGGTGCATAGTGCGGTAAGCGCGTATGATATTGTCCACAATTTTACTTTTTTCCCATTTGCTTAATCCGTCAAATTCAAACGTGATGTAATTTATGTCAAACAGGGTAATTTTGCGTCCGCCTTCCGCCTGTCCCAACACAATACCGCCGTTATCTAAATAGTTGTGACTTCCTACCATCACCATCAGTTTTGGGATATGCTGTTTCATAAAGTTTATTCCGCCGTTCTTCACATACGGATCTATCCATATTTTTTTCATATTATCCAAAAAGGGGATAACCCTGTCCTGGTATGGCGGCGTAAGTTTTTTAGTATTGTCTAATTCGGATTTATCCCATTTGTATTTTACTTCCACGTTAAACGGGGTGGTGTAATTTTCCCTTATCCACACGTCGGTGGTATTTAGTTGCGGTGGTGTGGTATCTATCTGCGACTCGCCCAGTTTTTCTTCCGAACAGGAAACGAAAAAAAGCGAAACAACTACTGCCACGTAATATATAATATTTTTCATACGGCTAATTTTTTATTTTTTATGTGTGAATACTAACGAGGATTTGGTTCCAGGCCGGTGGCTACTGCCTGACTGGGGATTTGCACCACTCTTCGCGGGTCGCCTTTGGGCAGTTTAATGTCCGCTCCGTCAAACACATTGTGTACTACTTCTATATCAAAACGTTTTACGTCGAACCAACGCAGACCTTCGTGAACAAATTCTTTTCTTCTGAGGTCTAATATACTCCATATAAAGAATTTCTGGCGTTCGTTTATCGGGTAGAAAGCCGCGATATCGGGTCCCGGTTCGGCGGTGTAGATGTCTATGATGTCGTCCTCCGTAATGGCGCGGTAATCTTTCGCGGTTTTAGTGAGGTATGAATTTATATCGGCAAGCGCCTTGTCGTACTCACCCTGCATCACATAAGCTTCAGCCCTGTTAAACAGCAATTCGGCGGTGGTAAAAATAGGGATGATGGTGTTTGGGTATCCACCTCGTCCAATGCCGGCTACGCTTTCAACTCTATCGGGATATTTAGGAACGAATGCCATCTGCTGGTCTGAGGCGGCATAGGTAATCCTGTCGCCAATGATCAGTTCAAACGGATTACCGTATTCCATTTGAAAGAGTTCTTTTACTTTGTTGGGCGCCAGCGAGTAACGCAGCACGATACAGCCGCTTGCCCACGCGGTGTATCCCCGCATTAACAATATGTTAGCCGGTTCTTCAGATTTGGAGTATTGCGCCCAAAGCTCGCGAAATTCAAGGTTGATGTACTTGCCGTTCCAATCCCTTATTTTTTCCGCGGGATTGGCGCCCAGCACCTTGGATGAGTAGGATATTACTTTGTTCCAATCGGCCTTGTAGAGATAAATTCTGCTGAAAAAGGCGTTCAGAGCATCTGTTGTAAAGTGGTACCGGGGCACTTTGTAAGTGTCGTCGGTGATTAATTTTTCGGCTTGCAGCAAGTCGGCTTCCACTCTTTTATACACATCATCTACGGTGGTACGGACGTATGATTTGAACACCACATCTTCGGGCTCATCCACAAAAGGTACCGCCAAATCGGTGGCAGCGGTGGTTGGATTGTACTGTTTACCGAAAATATTGGCGAGCATAAAGTGTGAATAGGCTCTGGCAGCCAATGCTTCGCCTTTTGCAGAGGCGTACTCGGGTCCGTCGCCATTTTTTTTGATGGCGTCAAGCGCCTGATTGGCGGCGGCGATAGCCTGGTAGCAATAGTTCCAGTAATCGGTAGGGGTGTCGTAATCGTCAGACGAGTCGTCTTTCCAATAATAAGCGTATTCATTGGGCAGGAACTCTACCACATATCTGCCTTGTCCTTTATCGCCGGCGTTGTCGCTCATTACTTCGGTAAATGATTGAAAACAGCCTTCGGGATAGGCGGACACAAGCAGTTCTTGTATTGCGGAGGGGGAATCAAGATTGGTCCTGTTATCGGGTAATTTGGAGAGGAAGTCTTCGCAAGACACCAGCATTGCGATTCCCAACAGGGCTATTATTATTTTTTTCATACGTTTATTGTTTATCTGTTTCTGTATTCTTTTTTGTATTAAAATCCAAGTTTAAGCGTAAGAATGGCTTGACGCGGTACGGGCATCGCTACGCCTCCGGCTCCGAGGAATTCGGGGTCCTGACCGTTTAACTTTTTATCGGAATAAATAAGGAACGGATTGGTTACCTGGAGCTTTAGAGCGAGATCGCTGATTTTTAGCGCGCTAATCCATTTTTTATCAAAATTATAGGTCAACGATACATCGCGCATCCTGATAAACGCTCCGCTGGCAACCCGCTCGGTGGACATGTTGTAAGCGTTATACGTCTTTTGATAGCTAACCATGTATTGGCTGTAAGAAACAATGGTGGGAATGTTGGTTACCTCTTCGTCACCCACAAACTTCCAGCGGTCGAAAAACTCTTTCGGATGAGCATCCAAATCGGAGTATGAGGCTTTGAACTGCGGATAAAGACGCACCACATTGCCGAACTGGTAGGTTAAAAACACATTCAAATTCCAGTTTTTATATTTAAACGTATTTCCGAAGCCGCCGGTAATGGTAGGATCTATGGAGCCTTCGTACACGAGGTGGCTCAATTCTGATGATTGAAAATCGATATCGGAAACGGTAAGTTCGCCTTTTTCGTTGATGAATGTGGGTAGCCCTTCGTTATTCAGCCCTTTGAAATCCATTGAGAACAAACTCCTTACCGGATAGCCTTGTAGCGGACCGCCTATATCTTTCATTAAATCATACATTTTTGGGAATGATGTTAAGTTTGTGATATGGCTTTTATTGTGGGCAAAGGTGATGTTGGTTGTCCATGTAAAATCATTATTTTTGATGTTATGCGTAGTTAACGTAAACTCAAACCCGTTTGATTTCATGTCGGCATAGTTGGCAAATTTATAGGCTTCGCCTCCGATACCGGACGTTTTTACCATGCCGATAAGGTCAAAACCGTTTCGCCAATAGACGTCCGCCGACAAGTTGATGCGGTTTTTCAGCAAGCCCAAATCAAATCCAATATTTGTTTCGTACTGTTTTTCCCACGTGAGCTGAGAGTTTGCCAACGAACGGATGTACATGTTTGTTTCGAGTTCCGACGCGTAAGGCCTGTCCGTGAGTTTATTCATCAATACCAACGTGGAGTTGTTCGACGGTCCCATACTTGCCGTAAGGCCATAAGTGCTTCTGAACGAGAGATTAGAGATTGTTTTCAGATACGGTTCCATAAATTTTTCGGATGTAACGTTCCATCCGGCGCTCACGTTCCACGTGGGCAGCCAGCGTGCGGAGCTCGATTGTCCCAGCTGGTTGGAACCATCGTAACGGATGGTGCCGTTGAGGGTATATCTACCTAAGTAAGAATAACTCCCGGTAGCGAAGAATGCCACATAACGGTCGTAGAACTCGCCCATACTGTAGTAAGAGGTGCCTTTTTGGATCTGTTTTTTGAAAAAATTGGGATCGATATAAGGCACTCCGCCTCTGTCGTATTGATATCCTACACCGCTAAACGAATCGTTTTTACGATTGGACGATTTCAGTTCAAAACCTCCCATAAAGTTTGTCAGATGCGTATCATTGAACGTATGGTTGTAATTGGCCGTGGTCCTGAAGTAGTAGTTTACCAATTTATTGTTATCTGTATTGTAGAAGCCGCCTTTGGGCAATACTACGGATGGAATGGAGTTCGGATTTTCAATATCCTGGAACAATAATCCGTTATTTTTCGCTATCTCGTAAGTTTCGTTGGCCCTGTACGCTTGCGCCATGTTGGAATTTTCCATAATACGGTGTTCCTGCGTAGATTTCACATAACGGATAGAGCCCAAAGCGCTCACATCAAGCCCTTTTGTAATGTTAAGATTTATGTCGGCCTGCATTTTAAGATCCATCATGTCAATATTGATGAAATTATTTTCAAGCTCGTTCAGGATATTGAAATCGGCGTAGTTCATCCGGTAATATTCATACTTGCCATTGTCGCCATAGGGCCTCAGCACACGGCTGGTATTGATGGCATAACTGAAAGGGTTTATGTCGAACGAGCGGGAATATTGTCCTTTTATAGGGTCTTCCACCCGGTTTACCGCGCCCGGGGCTACCTGGTCCCTGAATGAGCCGGCGGTGGTCAGGCGCAGGTTGAGGCGATCGAATAATTTTACGCCGGCATTGGCGTTCATCGTAAAACGATCTACTTTATCGGTAACCGACCAACCGCCGTCGCCATAATAACTGGTAGAGAAATAAAAGTCCGATTTATCGTTTCCGCCCGATAAGCTTATCGAGTGATTTTGGGTAATGTTGTTTCTGAAAAGCACATCAAACCAATCGGTGTTTACCATCTCATATTTCTGCAAAAACGCGGCTCTTGCTTCGGGTGTATTTTCAAGCGCGTATTTACCGGTTGTTACATCATACGTATTGATAAGGTCATACATTTTCTTATAGATACCGCCGCTGCTTTGCCTGGATATTTCGGCGTGATTGAGCCAGCCTTTTTGTTCCAACTCGCGGTAAATAGACATTTGTTCCTGCGAGTTCATGATGTTGTAATTGGCATAAGAGGGTTTCATTCGCATCGAAAACTCGCCCGTATAGCTTACCCTCATGGTGCCTGTTCTCCCTTTTTTGGTGGTAACCACTATTACGCCGTTCATGGCGCGTGCACCGTAAAGTGCTGTGGCAGAGGCGTCTTTCAAAATCTGGAAATCCTCAATGTCATCGGCATTCAAGCCCGATACGGCAGAACTGATAAGCGTTGCCGCGTCGCCGGACGAAAGGGCGTCGGTAGAAATATCCACCACATCTTCCAAAATCACACCATCTACTACCCACAAGGGTTTCTGGCTGCCATAGATGGAAGACGAGCCACGCACCTTGATTTTAGGCGCCGTTCCGAATGTTCCGGAAACGGTTTGTACTGTTACTCCGGCGGCTTTCCCTTCGAGCATACTTCCGATATCCGTCACACCGCCCATTTTGGCGTCTTCGGCTTTAATTTTATCGGCTGATCCGGTAAATAACCGCCTGTCTATTTTTTGATAGCCGGTAACTACCACCTCGTCCAGTAATTCTCCGTCTTCGTGCAAAACAATATTCATGGGTTTATCATAATCCGGGACAATTTCGATCGTTTGCATTCCGATGAAGGAAACGACCAACTTGCTCTCTTTCGATTGCAAAATTTCCAAAGAGAAATGTCCGTTTATGTCCGTGGCTATTCCGGTTGATTCGCTACCCTTTAATACAACAGATGCTCCGGGAAGAGGGTCATTGGCGGCGTCTGTTACAATGCCGGTTATTTTCACTTTTTTTTGTGCCGGCTGCTGGGTTTGAGAAGATTCATCAATCTTTGAAAGGGGATTCCGAAACAACGAAACCTGCCTCTCTACCACACGATAAGTTACCGAGGTATTTTTTAACAGATAATCCATTATCTGCTCAATGGACTCTTTATTAAAGCTCCCGGTGACCACTTTCTCCATGTCGTTTTTAATTTCATACGAAATCATAAATACATAATCACTGGACTCCTCTATTTGTGAAATGGCTTTTCTGAGCGTTACATTTTTGAGGTCCAGCGACAACTCTTTTTGCTGCGGATATATATTTTCTGCCATGGAGCTAAAAAAGCAGAGAAAAAATAATAAAACGGAAATTTTCATGACTTTTAGTGTCGTACTGCACTTTTGGGATGCAATATGAATAAATTTAATTTTTTCTTTCATAAATTTGCAATGAATTTTAGTTTACGGTATTATAGCTATTTGTGAATTAATTTTCATTTTCCGGATAATGGTTCCAGCATTATCCGGTTTTTTATAATCTCTGTTTTTTCTTATTTCTCATAGGCATTAATTATTTTTTGAAAATGTAAATTTTATTGTTTTCTCTTTTATACTCAGTAGAAGACAGTGCGGAGACCGATGTCATAACACTATCTAAGTTATTCGACAAAAATAATTTTCCGGAATAGATTTTTCTGTTTAACAGTAAGTTGGGATCGGTTTCAAAAAACACATTGTAATAACGTCCCAATGTTTTAAGAATTTCTGACATGGGTCTTTCGTCAAATTCCAGCACTCCATTTCGCCAACTGATATAGGATGACACATCTACAGTTCGTTTTTCAAGATTATTACCGGTAATTTGTGCCATTTCATTAGGCAGCAATAGCAACGATTTGTTTTGCCTGGTATTTATCTGCACACTTCCCTCAACCAACACAACCGATTCTGTTTCTTCGTCTTCGTATGCCGCCACGTTGAATTTCGTACCCAGCACTTGCACAGTGCTTTGCAGGGTTTGAATAAAGAAAGGGTGTTCCGATTTTGCCACCTCTATATAAATTTCGCCTTTCACTTTAATATTACGTGTGTTTTGGGCAAACCGGGTAGGAAACTCCAACTCTGTGCCGGAATTCAGCCAGACTTTTGATCCATCTGCCAATGCTATAAAAGACCGTTTACCAAAAGGCACGATCAGTTTATTCATATCGTTCTGATCCAAATCTACAGTCTTTTTGATTTTTGTGCTATCTACTATTGATGCTTCTCCAACTGCCGAAAGTTCGATTACTGTATTCTGATTAAGATTGATAATCTTCCCTCCCGATATGAGTTGTACGCTCCCGGAAGGGTCTGTTTCGCTTGAAATTTCGGAAGGAACGGCAATGGATGGCGCTTGTTGAGAAGTACGTGTCAGCATAAAAAGAGTGGCCGATGCAACCAGCAACAGCAAACTTGATGCTATGGAGAACCAATAAATTGAGTGATGCTTTTTCTTCGCTTTTTGATGAGTATTGATCCGTTCTGTGATGTTTAAATAGAGCTTATCCTCTATGCCCTCGGGCAAATGACCGATATTAAACCGGATGGCTTCTAATTTTTTTATCGCTTCCTGAAAATAAGGTTGAAGTTGGGGATTTTCCTGAATGAAATTTACCCAATATGTATTGGATTCATCTGTACGGGAAAAGTACCATAGAATAAATGAATCGTCGTGTAAAAAATCGGATACAGATGCGTATAATTGTTTTTCGCCCATTCTTTAATCTTTTGTTTTGAAATGGACGATTTAAAGGATAGTTTATGGACACATTTTGATAAAAAAGAAAATATTTAACTAAAAAAATAAGTATTTAACAATAAGGCGAGGGAAATTGAGTTGGCCGAAATATTTTTTCTGATCGATTCCAATCCCCGGTAAACCAATTTCCGAACAGAATCTACCTGTAAACCCAAAACCTGAGCTATATCTTCATAATCAAGATCCTGCATGTATCTCAAATAGATAGCTTCACGTTGCCTGTCGGAAAGCGAAAGCATTAAATTCTCTATCCTGTTTTTTAATAAAATCCGCTCTTCCTCATCCACAATAGAATCAAGCACTGTTACCTGAATAGAAAATACATTGTCGGTTATTTCCTGAACATCAGTTTTTCTATTGTGTTTTTGTATATCGAAAACCCTGTTTTTAAAAGCACGAAAAAGATAAGTTTTTGGATGAAGGATGTTTTTCAGTTTATCTTTCGTGATGTATAATTTGTAAAAAACATCCTGAATGGCATCCATACAAATATCTGATGAAAAACCAAGGCTGAGTCCATACACATAAAGTTCATTTACATATTGCTTATAAATGAACGAAAATGCATCATTATCGTCTTCCAAAAAATTCTGCCAATGTAAATCAATCAACGACATTTTATTATCATTTTCACAAATTAGGTTTCAGGCTCTTTAAAATAATTGTATTAATGCCAGGGCTGTTATGTGTATCATTTGTCTCAGAATCTGTTTTTTATTTTTTGGCGTTCAAAAGTATGAAAAATATGTAAAACACAAAAATCATTTTTATTGATTTTTGTGTAAAAGATCTGTTTTTGCTTACATCTTCAACCCAAACACGCGCCTTTGCCAACTATATTGCGATTTTTGGCCACGTTGTTTTCATAATTTCATTTTTATATAATGATTTAAGAAGCTGTTTAAATATTTTACGGGGTACCCATAGCTCGCGATGAAGGAATAATTTCCTTACTTTTGTAGTTTCTGTGCAACAAGAACGATGCAAATGAACAACAATAAATTCTATACTCCACGCGAAGAAAAGGCCAACTATCTCACCCACGCTGCCGGTGTGTTAATGGCCGTTATCGCAACTGTTCTTCTGCTCCGCAAGGCAATCCTCGCCGATAACGGCTGGGCAATCCTGGCTTACACCATTTTCGGCTTCGGGATGTTGGCGTGCATGCTTTCGTCCACCGTTTACCATTTCGTGCAGGAACCTGGACGAAAAGCGCGGTTGCGCCACTTCGACCACGCAAGTATCTATCTCCTGATTGCGGCAAGCTACTCGCCGTTCACGCTTGTCCTGCTGCGCGAAAAAAGTTTTTGGGGGTGGTCGCTGTTCGGGCTGGTTTGGATAATCGCATTTATTGGTATTGCCGTTAGTTTCGGTGAACTGAAGAAAAACAGCCATTTAAAGACCGCTTCATATGTTCTTATGGGGTTGGTGGTGCTTATTGCTTTTAAACCGCTCATAGAAACGGCAAACGAAAAAAACTGCATCGAAGTTATCCTGTGGCTCATTGCCGGAGGCGTTTTTTACATCACAGGCGCCATAATCTATGCCACGGCCAGGCGTGAGTTCGTGCACGCGGTCTTCCATATTTTTGTGCTTTTCGGATTGGCAAGCCACATCATCGGCGCTTATATTATCCCCCTCAATTAAATTGTTAAATGTATTTCGCTATTCAGAATGTGTTTTGAATTTTACGAATTATATTTTTAATTTAAGTTTCGTATAAGTCCCCGGATAGTGCATGCAACTAAAACAGAGACCTTTAGGTATTTTACGGGGTACCTATAGCTCGCGATGAACGTAAAAAAGAGTAGCTGTTTGAGCGAAGCGAGTTTCTACTCTTTAGTGCTGCGCGAGCAAGGATGGGTCGTAAAATATCGTCAGACGAGGATTTAGTCGCAATCATATGATTGCGAAAGTTCAATTTTTGCGAAGAGCCCTCTCTCTTGTTTTGACGATAATGGCGGACTATTTCTAAAAAAAATTGTATTAAATTTTTGTTTATGTCAAATATAGCATATATTTGCATTCAAAGAATCACGGATGTTCTCAAAAGCAAGTAAATACGGAATCAAGGCACTCGTTTATATAGCTATTCAATCACTTGAAGGAAAAAGGGTTACCATAGGAGAAATTTCAAAAGAGACCGATACACCGGAGGCCTTTACCGCAAAAATACTGGGAACATTATCGAAAAACGGATTAGTCTCTTCCTTTACCGGCCCAAACGGCGGCTTCGAAATCAGCCGGGATAAAATGAAGTCGGTGAAGATGAGCGATATCGTATCGGTTATTGATGGTGATGAAATCATTTGGCAATGCCCACTAGGGCTAACCGGCTGCAACGATGAAAATCCCTGCCCCGTGCATGATCAATTTACCGTGGTTAGAACGAAATTAACGGCCATGTTAGAATCAACAACTGTTTACAGCATGGCAACAGAGTTAAAATCAAATATCGAGATTTTACTGAGGTAAATTTTTTTATATTAATTTAAGACACTTTTATCCGAAATAGTTTAACGTATTGGTTCTTAATATACTAAAAGTTCAATTTAATCCAATTATTAATCATTAAACTTGTTTAATTATGACTCACAAAAAACTTTGGATTGCCCTCTCACTGGTGGTAGGAATTTCATTCGCCGTTTTATTGTTTTTTGGCAATCAAATCTACCAGAAGGCGCCGCCTGTACCCGATCAGGTGGTGGATGAATCTGGAAACGTTCTTTTTACCGGAAGTAGCATAAAAGACGGGCAGAACGTTTGGCAAAGTATGGGTGGACAGGAAGTAGGAACTGTTTGGGGGCACGGAGCTTATGTCGCCCCTGACTGGACTGCTGACTATCTGCACCGGGAAGCGCAATATTTGTTGAATAAATGGGCCGGAGGCGACTTTAATTCACAGAGCGACGAGCAACAAGCTCTATTGGAGAAGCGTCTTCAGGATTTTTTACGTAAAAACACATACAACGAAGCTACAAAAACGCTTACCCTTTCCGCAGATAGGATCGAAGCATTTGAGCACAACAAGGCTCACTATACCTCGTTGTTTATGAACGATCCGGCGTTGGATCAATTGCGCTCCAATTACGCCATCCCCAAAAATGCCATCAAGGATGAGGTGAGGATGGAAAAGATGGCACAATTTTTCTTTTGGGCATCGTGGGCATGCGTTACGGAAAGGCCGGGAGAAACGATAACCTATACTCACAACTGGCCAAACGATGCTCAAATTGGCAACGTGCCAACCGGCGACCTGATTATCTGGACGGGGTTCAGCATCATCATGTTATTAATCGGGATTGGAATTCTTGTGTTCGTGCAGGCACGTACGCAACAGGAGGAAGTTTTGAAACCTGTTGATGACCCCTTGATGAATCAGGTAGTTACACCGTCGATGCGGGCCACAAAGAAATATTTCTGGATCGTAAATATCCTGATTCTGGCGCAGGTATTGCTGGGAATCCTCACCGCGCACTACGGTGTGGAAGGCGATGCGCTTTACGGTATCAATATCGCCGGGTTCCTCCCCTACTCCATTACCCGCACGTGGCACGTCCAGATTGCTATTTTCTGGATTGCGAGCGCATGGTTAGCCACCGGGCTCTATATTGCCCCATCGTTGAGCGGAAGAGATCCTAAATTCCAGAAACTCGGGGTAAACATTCTTTTCATAGCCTTGCTTATCGTTGTTGCCGGTTCACTTATCGGACAATGGTTTGGCGTAATGCAAAAATTGGGTTTGATTGAGAACTTCTGGTTTGGGCACCAGGGTTACGAATATGTTGACCTGGGGAGATTCTGGCAACTGCTGCTCGTTATAGGGTTATTCCTGTGGCTTACACTGATGATCCGGCCTATTATTCCTATTATTAAGAAAGGGACCAGCGAAAGAGGATTGCTCATCCTCTTCTTAATCTCCTGTTTTGCCATCGCATTTTTCTATGCCGCAGGCCTGATGTGGGGGCGCACCACAAACTTAGCCATTGCCGAATACTGGCGCTGGTGGGTAGTTCATTTGTGGGTAGAGGGTTTCTTCGAAGTGTTTGCAACGGTAGTAGCGGCGTTCTTGTTTACAAGGATGGGCTTGCTGAGAATAAAATCGGCAACCAACAACGTACTGTTTGCTACTATTATTTTCCTTTCGGGCGGTATTTTGGGAACGTTCCATCACCTGTACTTTACAGGAACGCCAACAGGCGTCATGGCATTGGGAGCAACGTTCAGCGCTTTGGAAGTTATTCCGCTGGTGTTGATCGGATTTGAAGCATTCCACAATTACCGGATGAGTAAATCAACCGAATGGCTGGCAGATTACAAATGGCCTATCTATTTCTTGTTATCGGTGGCTTTCTGGAACTTTCTCGGAGCCGGAATTTTCGGATTTATCATCAATCCGCCTATCGCATTATATTATATGCAAGGATTGAACACCACTCCCGTACACGGGCATGCAGCACTTTTCGGGGTGTACGGCATGTTGGGAATCGGGTTGATGTTGTTTGTGCTTCGCAGTATGTATCGCAAGCAAAAATGGAACGACAAGCTCATCAAATTCACGTTCTGGACACTAAACATCGGTTTGCTTTTGATGGTGGTAGTCAGTTTACTGCCCGTCGGGTTAATGCAAACGTTTGCCAGTGTAAATCACGGGATGTGGTATGCCCGTTCGGCAGAATTTATGCAACAACCTTTGGTAAATGCTTTTAAATGGTCCAGGATTATCGGCGATACCATATTCGGCATCGGGACACTTACGCTATTCTTATTTGTCTATCAATTAACTATAAAGAAAGAACGAAAAAAATAAACTAAACAATTAATTCACTCATCAGGTTGCACGTCCGGTTGTTTAGCGAATGTGCAACCACTTTTTAAAAATCACAAAAAAATGGTCATAAATTCAGAAAGTATTATTGGAAAAATTGTTGCTGAAAACTACAAAGCCGCATCTGTATTTAAATCATACAACATCGATTTCTGCTGCAATGGAAATCGGAGTATCGCAGCTGCCAGTAAAGAAAAAAACATAGATGAAAACCTGATTTTACAACAGTTATCGGAAGTATTGGACAAGAAAGGGGATTCGGAAATCGATTTTAAATCGTGGTCGATTGACCTGCTTGCTGACTACATTGAGAAGAAACATCACAGGTATGTTCGTGAAAAAACAGCTGAAATAACACCCTATCTGGCAAAGATTGCAGATGTTCACGGCGACAGGCATCCCGAACTGTACGAAATAAAAGAGCTGTTTGCTCAATCTGCAGCAGACCTGTCGGCTCACATGATAAAAGAAGAAAACATTTTGTTCCCTTTAATCCGCGAAATGGTGGACAAAAAGGCGAGGGGAGAAAAATTAACGAGGCCTCCTTTCGGAAGTATTGAAAACCCCATTAAAGCAATGCAAATAGAGCACGACAACGAAGGGGTCCGCTTCAGGAGAATAAGTGAATTGAGCAACAACTATGAAACGCCGCAGGACGGTTGCAATACCTACAGGGTAACATTGAACCTGTTGAAAGAGTTTGAAAATGACCTGCACAGGCATATTCATCTCGAGAACAACATCCTGTTCCCTGCTGCCATTGAGTTTGAGCGCGATATTTATTAGATTCACACCCAAAATATTCAATTACTGTTTCTATCTTTGCACCAAAGAATCCGCAAGATGAGATCAGGAAACAAAGACGACGGCTCCAAGGCTGTAATTGTCGCAAACGGAAGGTATCCACGTCACCCTGTACCACTATCGGTTATAGAGGATGCACCTTATATCGTTTGCTGCGACGGGGCGGCGAATCACTTTATTGAGATTGGCGGTATTCCCGATGCGATCGTGGGCGACTGCGATTCCATTTCCGAAGAAAACAAGATCCGCTTCGCGGATAGGTTATTTCCCGACAAAGAACAGGAAACCAATGACCTGACCAAATCGGTCATGTTCTGTGTGGAGAACGGGAGAAAAAACATCACCATTGTAGGCGGAACAGGAATACGTGAAGACCACAGCATCGGGAACATCTCGCTTCTTGCCGATTACGAAGCCTTGGCGAATGTGAAAATGTTTACCAACTACGGCGTTTTCACTCCCATCAGCTCAAGAACGACCTTCAAAAGTTTTGCGGGTGAAAAAGTTTCGCTCTTCGCCATCGGGCAAACGCCCATTACCACAGACGGATTGAAATACCCCATACAAAACAGGGTCCTCACTAACTGGTGGCAAGGCACACTGAACGAATCGCTGGGCGACAGCTTTACCATTGATACTTGCGGAAGAGTAATTGTTTTTCAGGTGTTTGAACAGTAAAGGGATTTAAAACAACTCCCGAAGCACATCCAACGATTTTATCGCCGGGAAATCGTACAAATGCAACCGGTAATAAGTCAGCAGCCGGTCGATTATCAGGTTTCTGTCGCTTCGCGACATGTTGAACAGATGCATATTCGAAAAATTTATCCGCGACAGTTCATTTAAATAAGCGCTTTCCCGGTCGCGCAGATAATAATTATGAGTGGGGATCCGACAGGTAAACTCTCCGTTCAGCATATCAAAGCAACAACCTTTGGTATAGTTTTCAAGATTGGGATAGATCCCCAGAAACCGGGTAAGTCCCAGGATAAAAGTCAAATGGAAATTGGCCAGTCCCGTTTTAGTCTCTTCCAACACTTCCACTGCCTGTTTCAGGTAATCGAACAGCACCTCGTTATTGTCTGTCTCCCGCAGCACTTTCGATAAAAATTCCGACAGGAAAAAAACCAGTGAAACTTTAGTTAAATCTGAGCCGATATCATAAAGTAACGCCTGACGGTCGGCTTCTTTCAACCGTTGGATCTCACGAAGCGGAAGATGCTCCACTTCCAAGTTCAATATAGAAAGCGGGGAAAACAGCGCCGGGTTTATTTTTGAACGCCTGCCGTGCGTCTTGGGCAACAGATACGAAACACGCCCAAAATCACGCGTAAACACATGCGTAATGACGTATTTGTCGTTGTATTTCGCATTGCTTAAAACAATACCTTCCGTCTTGTGGTACATCTTTCTGAAAAAAAACGCCCCGATAAATGTCGGAGCGTCCGGTTGTTTGTTTCAAAATTCTTAAAACGTTTTCTTTTTGATACGGGCTGCTTTCCCGCGCAACTGACGAAGATAATAGAGTTTCGTCCTGCGGACCTTACCTTCGCTGTTCACCGTAATACTGTCGATAAACGGGGAATTTATCGGGAAGATACGTTCAACACCGATATTGTCCGACATCTTACGAACCGTAAAGCGTTTGTTGTCGCCGTCACCCGAAATACGGATCACAACGCCGCGATATTGCTGGATACGCTCCTTGTTCCCTTCCACAATACGGTAAGCAACCGTTATAGTGTCGCCACTCCTAAACCGGGGCAATTCTTTCTTTCCTGTAGCGAAAGATTCTTCTGCAATTTTAATTAAATCCATTGTGTATAAAAGCTTTATGTTAATATTTAACTGTATGGGACGCAATATAACGGTGATAGACCGACAGAGATTGCGCAAAGCGGTTGCAAAGGTAGCAATAATTATTTAAATCACAACACGGTGTTTATTTTTATTCGTAAAAAATAGATTCTCACGTTGTGAAACTGACAAAAATAGTGTATTTTTGACAAAATAAACATCAAATAAACCTATTCTCAGGAATGAATAAACAATCGATCACCCTCGCTCTTGTGGCTATCATGCTGATTTCTTGCCAGTCGCACCGGTACGTGATAAGCAGTATGAGCGGCACCGTAGTGGAAATGAACAGCAGCTTCGATGCGGATCCGAACAAGAAAATGCAGGCCCTGGTGCAAAAATACAAAACCAGGCTCGATAATGAAATGAATGAAGTTATCGGCACTTCCGTGCAGCTATTGGATTACGGCCGTCCCGAAAGTCTGCTCACCAACTTCACTTCCGATGTCATGAAAGCTTATGGCGACGAACATTTACCTGACGGCGCCGATGTGGCGATCATGAACGTCAACGGGCACCGTGCCAATTTGCCGAAGGGTAAAATAACGGTTGGGGCCCTGTATGAAATTTACTCTTTCGACAACGCCATCACATTTCTGGAGCTGAAAGGATCGGATCTGAAAAAGATTTTCGACTCTTACGCCCGGATTGGAGGAGCAGGAGTCTCCTCCAACGTGAAACTGGTTATAAAAGACCGGAAGGTTCAATCGGTTACCGTTGATGGAAAGCCCATCGACGAGAACAAGATTTACAATATCTCCACGCTCGACTATCTTGCCGACGGCAATAACGATATGGATGCCTTGCTCAACGCGCAGAAAACAGTAAATACGGGAGTTACGCTTCGCGATGTGATGATCGATTATGTGAAGGAGCAAACCCGTCAGGGCAATGAGATAACGTCCAGTCTCGATGGAAGGATCACCATTATTCAATAACCGCCAATAGATTATGAACAAAAAATATTTCTCTCTTCTACTCATCACTGTTTTTATGTGCGGAACATTTGTTTTCGGACAAAAGAACATAGTTATTCTCCATACAAACGATACACACAGCCGTATCGAACCCATTCCCGAATCCGACCGCTTTGCCGGGAACAAAGGCGGAGTTGTCCGCAGGATGAAATTCATCGAACAGGTACGGCAAGAAAATAAGAATGTACTGCTTTTCGATGCGGGGGATTTTTTGCAGGGCACACCCTACTTCAACCTTTTCAAAGGCGAGGTGGAAACAGAAGCCATGAACCTGATGCGTTACGATGCCGCTACGCTCGGGAATCATGAATTCGATTACGGATTAGACTTGTTGGAGCAGGTTGTGCGCAGAGCAGAATTTCCCATCATCAGCAGCAATTACGATTTTTCAGGCACAGGGCTGGAGAATTTGATCAAACCGTACCTTATACTTAAAAAGGAGGGTGTAAAAATTGGTGTGATCGCTATCGACGTTCAGCCTAAAGGACTGATAGCTTCCGATAATTACAAGGGGATGAAATTCCTCCAACCGGAGAAAACAGCTAATGAGTTGGCTTTTAAACTAAAAACAGCAGACAGATGCGATATGGTTATCTGCCTGTCACATTTAGGTTATACGGCCGATAAAAAATTGGCGGAACAAACAAGAAATATTGATATTATCATCGGCGGACACAGCCACACAAACATGAAAACCCCCGATATCCTGAAGAATATCGACAACAAAGACGTTCTCATTTTTCAAACGGCAGGAAGAGGAATCTATGTCGGAAGAATTGATGTGGAAGTAGAAAAGGTGAAGAAATAAGTTGATCATGTTCAAAAAAAGAAATACCCTGTTTTTTACATTTTATGTATTAACCGTAGCGCTCACGGCTCAAACCGAAACCAATTTCTATCGGCAGGCCGATAAAGTAAAAATGAATCAATGGGTCGATTCGGTGTATAACAGCCTGAGCCTTGATGAAAAGGTAGGCCAGCTTTTTATGCCTGTTGTGGCATCGAACAGCAGTTGGAAAACACGAATTGCAAGTTATATAAACGAGCAGAAGGTAGGAGGCGTATTGTTTTCGAAAGGCTCGCTGGCAGCACAGGCCGAGATGACCAATTACATCCAGGGCATTGCCAAAACGCCGCTTTTTGTAGCGTTGGACGGCGAATGGGGCTTGTCTATGCGCCTGTCTGACGCACCACGTTTTCCACGAAACCTGATTGTTGGCGCCATTCACGATGAAGAGACCGTGAAGGCGTACGGAAGAGAGGTCGCCCGGCAATGCCGTGAAATGGGTATCCACATCAACTTCGCCCCATCCATAGATGTGCACAGCAATCCCCTGAATCCGGTCATAGGAACGCGCTCCTTTGGCGAACTTCCCGACAATGTGGCTAAGCAAGGCATCGCCTTTGCCGGGGGGATGGAAGAAAACGGTGTGATGGCGGTTGCCAAACACTTTCCCGGACACGGAGACACATCGGAAGATTCGCATCTGACATTACCCACAGTCGGCCATGATATTAACCGGTTAAACTCGGTAGAGTTACATCCTTTTCAGCAATATGTCGACGCCGGATTATCGGGCATGATGCTTGGGCATTTAAACGTCCCGGCGCTGGATACAAACGGACTACCGGCTTCGTTATCTAAAAACGTGGGACAAAAACTGCTGAAAGACCAAATGGGTTTCACCGGCCTTACTTTTACCGACGGCATGGCCATGAAAGGCGTCTCCAACCAGCCCGACATGAGTGTAAAAGCGCTGCTGGCCGGGAACGATGTGATTTTGGGGGTGAGCAACCAGGAACAGCAATTTCAACAAGTGAAGCAGGCGGTTGAAAAAGGAGTTATTACCCAAACAATGCTCGAAGAGAAGGTAAGAAAAATTCTGACTTACAAATACATCCTCGATGTTCACAACTTTAAGCCGATAAATACAAGGACGTTAAGCCGCACTATAAACTCGCCGAAAAGCGAGTGGATGCAACGAAAAATATACGACAGAGCCGTTACGCTGGTTAAAAACAACGATTCTCTCCTGCCGGTAACAGCGCTGGATAAAAACCGGATTGCATCGGTGGCAATCGGAGCTCCGGAGCAAAACACATTTCAAAAATGGCTGAAGAAATATGCCGGCGTAACCACTTTTCAAGCAGCTACTGCCGATAACCTGACGTTGATCTTCAATGAGCTTAAAGATTTTGAAATGGTGATCATCTCCGTTCACTCCATCCGTATTAACGACTCGCAAATGCTTCAGCAGCTGATAAAAAATGTATCGAATCCGGTTTTGGTGTTGTTCGATTCACCTTACACCCTGGATAATTTAAAACCTGCAACGGCAAATGCAAAATCTATCGTCGTCGCGTACGATAACACCGAGTTTGCCCAGATGAGCGCGGCGCAGGCAATTTTTGGAGGAATCGGTTTTTCGGGAAGGCTGCCTGTCTCGGCAGGGGATTTTGAAGCAAACAGCGGAATTGATACCCGAAAGACACGCCTCTCCTACTCACTTCCCGAAGAGGCCGGAATTTTGTCCGAAAGTCTCCAAGGGGTGGAAAGAATCGCGCTCGAAGGTATCCGTCAACGGGCTTATCCCGGCTGTTACGTGATGGTTGTGAAAGACGGGACGGTAATTTACGACAAAGGATTCGGCAACCTTGAATACGCCTCAGGCTCCGAAGTCACTGACGAAACCGTTTACGACCTGGCATCGGTGACTAAGGCAACGGCCACTGTTCCGGCTATCATGAAGTTGTACGATGAGAAAAAAATCCGCTTACAGGACAACATCGGTAAATTTATTCCCGAAACCAGAGGAACCGACAAAACGAACATAACCATTAGCGAGGCGCTTTTTCACGAAACCGGCATTGTCCCTTTCATCCCGTATTACACAACGGCCATTGACCAAAACAGCTTCAGCGGACCGCTATTCGGACGCAGATCAGCCCTTTATCATGCCCGTTATGCCGGAGCTTGGGGACGGACCGATTACAAATTTATCCCGGCTTTTATTTCCGATAAAGCTTCCGATAAGTTTAATCTGCCCGTAGCCGAAAACCTGTATGCCAGCAAGCAGATGCACGACGCGCTCCTGAAAGATATTCTCGCCACCGAACTTCGTTCCAAGACCTACAGGTACAGTTGCCTGAATTTTATGTTGCTGAAAGAAGTTGTGGAGAACATCTCCAAAACCGACCTGAACAGCTATGTAAAAGATAATTTCTACAAAAAGCTGGGAGCGGTAACCATGACATTCCGTCCGTTGGATTATATGCCGGTCAACAATATTGCGCCCACCGAAAACGATCCTTTTTTTCGAAAACAACAGCTGAGAGGATATGTTCACGATGAAGGAGCAGCCTTGTTTGGGGGAATTTCGGGCAACGCCGGGTTGTTCTCCAATGCCAACGATTTGGCAAAACTGATGCAGATGTGGCTGAACGGAGGAGAATACGGCGGAGAACGATTTTTAAGCGAGGAGACCGTGAACCTGTTCACCAAAACAAAGAGCAGCAACAGCCGGCGCGGACTGGGATTCGACAAACCCGACCCGCGGAATAACAATGCAAGCCCCACAAGCCCGCTTACACCCATTTCAGTTTACGGACATACGGGTTTTACAGGAACCAGTTTCTGGGTGGATCCCGATAACAATATGATTTATATATTTTTGTCGAACAGGGTATTTCCGGAGCGCTCCCCCAATCGATTATCTACATTGAACATCAGGGAGCGCATCCAGGATGAGCTGTACAAAGCGATGAGTATAACAAATTGAACTCCAAACATCAAGCTAACTATGCAACGAATAATCAAAAGTAGAGACCTGATAGCCGATATCGAAAAGATCCTATCGGAAATAAAATACGATAAGCTTTTTGTGCTGACGGACGAACATACGGCTAAACTTTGCCTGCCGATGCTTGTAACCATTGCTGCGATAAAGGATGCGGGGCGGGTGGTGATTCCGGCAAACGATACGAATAAAACGCTCGAAAACCTGTCGCACATCTGGAAGCGCCTTACCGGGAACGGCGCCACACGACACTCATTGCTGATCAATCTCGGCGGTGGAATGATCACCGATATCGGCGGCTTTGCAGCAGCTACGTTTAAGCGCGGGATTAAATACATCAATATCCCTACCACACTGTTGGGAGCGGTGGATGCAGCGGTGGGCGGAAAAACAGGAATTAATTTTGAAGGGTTTAAGAACGAGATAGGGGCATTTTATCCGGCTGAATACGTGTTCATCTCTTCCCATTTTTTCTCGACGCTCGACCGTGAAGATATTCTCTCCGGCTTTTCCGAAATGCTTAAGCATGCCCTTATCAACACCGAAGCAGAGTGGGAAAAACTGCTTGCTTTCGATGCCGGAAATATCGATTACGGATGGCTCACCGAAGCGATTTCCCGTTCGGTCTCCATAAAAGAACAGATTGTTGAAAAAGATCCGTTTGAACACAATATCCGCAAGGCATTGAACTTGGGGCACACCATCGGACACGCTTTCGAGAGTTTTGCCCTGGAGACGGGAAAGCCCGTCCTGCACGGTTATGCCGTGGCGTGGGGATTGATTTCAGAGTTGTACCTGTCGCATCGCATATGCGGATTCCCGAAAGATAAACTACAAGAAACGGTCCGTTTTATCCACAGGAATTACGGCGCTCTTGCCATAAGTTGCGACGATTACGAACACCTCTATGAGATTATGAAACACGATAAAAAGAACGCAAGCGCTTCATTTATCAATTTCACACTGCTGTCTGATATCGGAAATATACAAATCAACCAAACTGCCGATAAGGAACTTATTTTTCAGTCGTTGGATTTTTACCGGGACAGTGTCGGGTTATGAAAACTATACGCATTTTACTTTTAGGAGCTATTTTCTTGTCGTTTATAAGCACTTCGTGCTCACAGGAGAACAACAAACCCGCTCAGATTGCCTGGGACAAGTGGGGAGTCCCCCACATATCGGCAGACAATATCCATGATCTGTTTTACGCCCAGGGATGGGCGCAAATGCACAATCACGCCAATCTTATCCTTAAACTCTATGGAAGTTCGCGTGGGAAAGGCGCCGAATACTGGAGCAAGGACAAGCTGCAAAACGATATCCTTATTTGCACACTCGGCTTTGAAGAACTGGCGGAGGCTTGGGAGGCACAGCAGGATCCCCGGGTGAAAACGATCATTAAATCATTTGTTGAAGGGCTAAATGCTTATGCGAAAGCACATCCCGAAGCCATCGACAAAGAGAACAAAATTGTTTTGCCGATCACCACCAAAGATGTGAACATGCACAGCATGTTTGTGGTTTTCACCCGATTTATCGCCAGCGGCGAGCTGGGATTATCCCAACAATGGGGTTCAATGGGTTCCAATGCCTATGCCGTGGGGCCAAGCCGTTCCGCTTCGGGAAACGCGATGCTTGTACAAAATCCGCATCTGCCCTGGTTCAACGAGTTTTTATTTTTCGAATCCCATTTAACGCTCAACGGCAAGGATATGTATGGCGCTACGCTTGTGGGATTGCCGGGCATATCCATCGGCTTTAACAAGAACCTCGGATGGACACATACGAACAACACCATCGATAATTCCGATATCTACGAAATAGAACTGAAGGACGGCGGTTATTTACTGGATGGGAAGCGAAACGATTTTGACGTCACAACAAAAACCATCCGGGTAAAGCAGGATGACGGAACATGGGCACCGTCAGAAGTTTCGGTCCTGAAAACTGTTCACGGACCGGTTATCGGTAAAAAAAACGATAAAGCACTGGCGTTGCGAATGGTTGGCCTGGATAAGCCGAACATGTTGCTACAATGGTGGCAAATGGCCAACAGCAACAATTTCGAAGAGTTCGAGTCGGCGCTGAAAATGGCACAGATCGGTTTTTGGAACGTGATCTATGCCGATAAGGAAGGCAATATTTTCTATTTGTTCAACGGGCTCGTACCTAAACGGAAGGCCGGTGACTGGGCATATTGGAGTTCGATCGTCCCTGGTGGAAAGTCTGAAAATATCTGGACGGAAATGCATCCGTACGAAGACCTGCCTAAGCTCAAGAATCCCGAAACGGGCTGGATACAAAACGCCAACGATCCGCCGTGGACCTGTACCGTTCCCGTTGCTTTAAATCCAAAGGATTACCCGCCGTATATGGCGCCGGCGGGAATGTCGTTCCGTCCGCAACGTGCTGCGAGAATGATGCTCGAAGACAGCTCCGTGACATTTGACGAACTGATCGGTTATAAGCTCTCGACCCGGATGGAATTCGCCGACCGTATATTGGACGATCTTTTTGCGGCAATAGCTCATTCCGGTTCACAAAAAGCAAAAGAAGCCGGGGCGGTCCTTGAGAAATGGGATCGTGAAGCCAATGCGGACAGTAAAGGAACATTGTTGTTTTATTTGTGGGCTTTAAAATTCAATGTAGGCAATCCGGCCAATTATGTAGTGAAATGGGATACGGAACATCCGGACACCACTCCCGACGGCATATCTGACCCTGCGAGGGCCATACAGCTTTTGGAAGCAACGGTTGACGAGATGAAAGCCAACTTCAGGAGGCTCGATGTACCGTGGGGCGATTTTTACCGGTTAAGGCAGAACGGCAAAGATCTTCCGGCCAACGGCGCCACCGGTGAATTGGGCGTATTCAGGGTCGCCCATTCTTACGACAGTCCAAACGGCAAGCAAATGTATGTTGGCAGTGGCGATTCGTGGGTGGGTATTATCGAATTTGGAGATAGTGTAAGAGCCAAAGTGTTGCTGAGCTATGGCAATGCCACGCAAAAAGGTTCCCCGCATAACGGCGATCAGCTGGAATTATTTTCCAGGAAAGAACTGCGCGATGCCTGGTTCACCCCGGAACAAGTGAAAGCCAATGCCACAAGGACGGAGATCCTTACAAAGGGCGGATTTCACAACATCCCGTTCACTCCCTCAATATAATCGAGCAACTCTTCCCTACCCGACTTTTTCTCGGACGAAGTAACAAAAACAGGTGGCAGCTCTTCCCATGTCTCCAGCAGTTTTTGCTTATAAGCATCAACGTTTTGCTGCAGGCGCACGGGACCCTGCTTGTCGCCTTTGGTAAAAACAATGCTGAACGGAACACCATTTTCGCCCAGCCATTCCATAAATTCCAGGTCGATTTTCTGAGGTTCGTGGCGGCTGTCCACCAATACAAAGAGTGATGTCAACGCTTCACGCTCCAGCACGTAATCTTCGATTATTTTTTGCAATTGCTCCCGGTTCTCCTTTCCCCGGCGGGCATAGCCGTATCCGGGTAAATCTACGAGGTACCACTCGTCATTAATTAGAAAATGGTTGATAAGCATCGTTTTTCCGGGTGTGGATGATGTCATGGCCAATCCTTTCCGGTTGGTCAGCATATTGATGAGCGACGATTTTCCGACGTTGGAGCGTCCGATAAATGCGTATTCGGGTTTCCCGTCCTGCGGGCATTTCCGGTAATCGGTATTACTGATGATAAATTCGGCAGATTTGATAAGCATATGAGTTACGGGTTACGGGTTTTTAACGACAATATCCAAAGGCCGATTCCGGTGAGTGCAGCATTGATAAGCAGAAGTTCGTAACCCACCTGATAACCGAAAACCTGCTTCATGGCAATTTCGAAAACGAAACAGATCATTGGCGCGGCAATGGCAATATAGGGAACCCATTTATCTACGGGTTTTATTTTGGTGTACAATCCGCAGAAGTACAATCCGAGCAGCGGGCCGTACGTGTAAGAGGCCAGCTTGTAGATTGCAGTGATAATGCTGTCTGAGCCTACAGCCTTTATAATCAAAATGATAACAACAAACACAACACTGATAACGAGGTGCACGCGGCGGCGTGTGCCCACGTTTTTGCGTTCGGTAGCGGGGTCACCGGTTTTTTTCATTTCCAGGATATCCACGCAAAACGATGTGGTGAGCGCCGTCAGCGCCGAATCGGCGCTCGAAAAAGCTGCCGCCACAATTCCCACGACAAAAATACCCAACACCACCGGTCCCAGATGCTGGCTGGCAATGATCGGGAGAATATTGTCGGACACTTCGGGAAGCGCAATTCCGTTTTGCTGCGCATAAATAAGGAGCAGTACGCCCAGGGAGAGGAACAAAAAGTTTATCGGAGCAAAGGCAAAGCCGTAAGAGACCATATTTTTCTGGGCATCCCTCAGGTTCTTTATCGTCAGGTTCTTCTGCATCTGGTCCTGGTCTAACCCCGTCATCACAATAGTAATGAACATTCCGCTGAAAAACTGCTTGAAGAAATTTTGCGTGCTTGCCCAATCGTCAAATACAAAAATGCGTGAATGCGGGCTCTCGCTTATCGCCCGGAAAGCATCCCCCCAGCTGAAATCGAGACGCGTCATCACCTGCCAGGTAATCAATACCAAAGCCGTGAGGAAAAGTAAGGTCTGGACCCAATCCGTCCATATAATTGTTTTGATGCCACTTTTGTGGCTATAGAGCCAGATAATGAGAATAATCCCGATCACCGTCACTACAAACGGAACACCCCAGGCATCGAAAACCAACGATTGAAGGATGAACGCCACCAGATAAAGCCGGGCGGCAGCGCCCACAATCTTTGAGAGCAGGAAAAACCACGCTCCGGTTTTGTACGACCGTTGTCCGTATCGCTGGTCGAGATAACCGTAAATCGTTGTCAGGTTCAGCTTGTAATAAAGCGGTAAAAGCACGTAAGCAATGACGATATATCCGAAAAAGAATCCCAACACCATCTGCATATAGGTCATGTCGAGGTTGCGGACCATCCCCGGAACCGAGACAAACGTTACGCCCGAGATTGACGTTCCAATCATTGCGAACGCAACAACGTACCATTTTGACGATTTATTGGCACGGAAAAACGCATCGTTGTCCGAACCTTTCCGGCTGGTAAGGTACGAGATGAACATCAATAACAGAAAATAGGCGGCAATGACGATGAGAATAAAACTGCTTTGCATATTTTTGTAGGATAAAGAACAAAGGACAAGGACAACTAGATATTTAAAAAGTAATCGACAAGTTGTGGAAACGAGTCGAATTTAAACGCATAATTGTCCGTTTTCCCAAATCCGTAACTCATAAATACGAACGGTATGCCTGCATCGGCCGAAGCCTTGCTGTCCGAATCGGTATCACCTATATAAACGGGATGTTGCAGGTTGTTCCGTTCTTTCAGCAGTTTCATATTGAACGCTTTGGGTTTCAGGTTTTGTCCGTGCTCCATGTAATCGGTAAACAGGTGCGTAGTTCCGGTGTGCTTCATGAAGTTCACCAGTCCGCCTTCCTCGCAATTGCTGAGCAGGAACAACGGATATTCCTCCGATAACTTTTCCAATCCTTCATAAACGCCTTCGTAAATATGCGGTTTCATACCGGGGACCAGTAACTGGTATTGCCGGATAACTTCATCAAACAACTCATCCTGCTCCGCCGCGGAAGCATTGGGAAGAATGGTGTTGAGCATCACGTGCGCCTCCTTACCCATTAAACCGAGTAATTCGTAACGGGTAACCCGCGAACGATAACCTTTTATTTCCAATCCCTTATTCCAGGCAATTGTATAAGAATCAACGTTGTCCCAAAGGGTTCCGTCCATGTCAAAAATCAAACTGTCGGGTTTTGTCATGCGTTAAATATTCATTGTTCGGCTTCGCGATACCTGCAAGCCGGCTGCAAAAGTACTCAACAATGCCCGAAAGGGCAAATAAATGATGGTGAAAATGGCGGTGAAACAGTTTTTTATCTTATTTTTGTACAAAATAGAAGATTATGGAAAAGGCCAGCGTTTGTGTCATAATCAATCCGGTATCGGGAACAGAATCGAAGAAAAACATTCCCGAAGAAGTGGCATCCGCTTTCGATCAAACTAAATTCGATGTCATTATCCGAATTACCGGTTATCCGGGACACGCCACTGAAATAGCCAAAGAGGCGGTGAAAAACAAATTCGCTTACGTGCTCACTGCCGGAGGGGACGGTACGGTAAACGAGGTGGCAAAAGCCTTGGTGAACACGGATACAATCCTGGGAATCATCCCGTTTGGATCGGGGAACGGTCTGGCGCGCGACCTGCATATCTCCATGGATTCCGATAAAGCCATACAGACAATACTCAGCGGCAATATCCGCACCATTGATTACGGCTCTGCCAATGAGCATATCTTCTTTTGTACCTGCGGCGTCGGATTCGATGCTTTTATCAGCGACAAGTTTGCGGAGGAAAAAAAGCGCGGACCCTTAGGCTATATGCGTAACATTGTAGAAAGCGTTATCGAATTCAGGCCGGAGGAATACGAAATCACGTACGACGGAGGTACGCTTCACGAGCGTGCGTTTCTTCTCACCTGTGCCAATGCGTCACAATACGGTAACGAGGTCTATATCGCACCCGGAGCCGATATGGAAGACGGAAAAATGAATGTATCCATATTAAAACCGCTTAACCCCAACGAAATTCCGCAAACCACACTACAACTTTTTACCAGGAATATTGATAAAAACAGTAAGATGATCTCGTTGATTACCAGCCACCTCACCATTAAAAGGAAAAAATCAGGAATATTACATGTGGATGGGGAATCGGTTAAAACAGGAAAAGATATTGAAGTGAAAATCTTCCACAAAGGATTGAAGGTTTTTGCTCCAAAACAGATTGAAGAAAAACCGCCGAAAGAAAAGGAAAACATTTTCACGGCCATCACCCGGTGGGTTAATGTATAAAATTTAATTCAATAAATAGTTCATTTGTCAAATCATGAAAAAGATAATTCTTTTCGCTACCATCTACTTAGTAAGTATGGGATTATTAAATGCTCAAAAACAGGAAAATAGGTACGAGGAAATTACAAACCCCAAATTATTGTACCTGAACAAAGAAAAGCCACGGGCAAGTTTCTTTTCTTTTGCCAATGCCGGTGAAGCGCTCGAAGCCGGAAACCCGGTAAAAGGAAGCGACTTCCTATTGCTGAATGGAACCTGGAAATTCAACTATACGGAGAATTTTAACGATCGTCCCAAAGACCGTTTTTACGATTTAAATTTCAATGCAAGCGCATGGGAAGATATCCAAGTTCCCGGAAACTGGGAGATTCAAGGTTTCGGGGTGCCCATATACGTGAATACCACCTATGAGTTCACTTCGCCCGGACATTCCCCTTATTGGGACAGGCCTGCTCCTCCAACGGTTCCGCACGATTTTAACCCGGTTGGCACATACCGCAAAGAATTCGATATTCCCCAATCGTGGATAGGTAAAGATATTATTCTAAGTTCCGACGGCACAAAGGGTGCTGCCTACTTTTACCTGAACGGACAATTTCTGGGAATGACAAAAGACAGTAAGTTGCCTGCCCGCTTCAACCTCACGAAAGGGGCAAAGGCGGGAAAAAATGTACTGGCTGTTCAGATACATCGCTTTTCGGATGCCAGTTACCTGGAATGTCAGGATTTTTGGCGCCTGTCCGGACTGGAAAGGGATGTTTACGTGTATGCCCGCCCTAAAACACATATTGCCGATTTTTTTGTCCGTTCAACGCTTGATGATATTTATAAAAATGGAAAGTTCACCCTTGACGTATCGGTAGCAAATGTGGATAACTCAACGGTCTCGTATGAGTTGAGAGAGAAAGGCGGAAAGGTTGTCGGCCGGGAGAGCAAATCCATAAAAGCAGCCGATAACGGGCAGGCTACATTTTTCGCGGAGATTCCCGATGTTGCCCGGTGGTCTGCCGAAGAGCCCAACCTATATACCCTGATCATTGATCTAAAAGACAGAAACGGAAAAACCATTGAAGCCACGTCTCAAAAAGTAGGTTTCAGAACAGCGGAGATCAAGGGCAAACAGTTTCTTATTAACGGCAAACCCGTCTTGGTCAAAGGTGTAAACATACACGAACATAACGAAAAAACAGGACATTACGTTACGGAAGAACTTATGCGGAAAGACTTTGAGCTTTTCAGAAAATACAATGTAAATACGGTAAGAACGAGCCACTATCCACAGGCCGAACTTTTCTACCGGCTGGCCGATGAATACGGGATATACGTTATCTGCGAAGCCAATATCGAAAGTCACGGTATGGGATACGACCGGCGCGTGGGCGGAACCCTGGCCAACAACCTGTTGTTCCTGGAAAGCCACCTCAACCGTACCGAAAACATGGTGGAAACGTATAAAAACCACGCTTCGGTTATAACCTGGTCGTTGGGTAACGAAGCGGGAAACGGATACAACTTTTACCAGACTTACCTGTGGATAAAACAGAGGGACGCAACGCGTCCCGTGCAATACGAACAAGGCGGATTGGAATGGAACACCGATATAGTTTGCCCCATGTACAGCGATCCTTCTGAAATTGAAAAATATGCTCAGGACGAACGCTCAAACCGCCCGCTCATCCTTTGTGAATACGCTCATGCAATGGGCAACAGCCTCGGCAACTTTACGGAATACTGGAACATTATCCGTAAATATCCGCTGTTGCAGGGCGGCTGCATCTGGGATTGGGTTGATCAGGGAATTGCACAAACCGATAACAACGGCGTTAAGTTCTGGGCTTACGGAGGCGATTTCGGCCCCGAAGGCACGCCCAGTGCTGGAGATTTCTGTATAAACGGCGTGGTGTTTCCCGACAGGACCGTTAAACCTCATTCCGAAGAGATGCGGAAAGTTTATCAAAACGTTTGGTTCAAAAACTTCAATCCTAAAAACGGATCGGTCGATCTCTTCAACGAAAACTTCTTTATCGATTTAAGCCGCTACGACCTGAATTACATTGTTAAATCTTACGGTAAGGAACTCACACGGGGTAAACTGAACGTTAATGCAGCGCCTCAGGAAACCAAAACCGTTGTTGTTCCCGGGCTTTCCGATTTTCTCAACTCCGGCAATCAGATAACCATTGAATTTAACGTCGTACAAAGAGAAGAAGAGCGATTGATCCCGGCCGGATGGGTGGTAGCCCGCGACCAGTTTGTGGTGAACGAATTTCCTAAACTACAGCTTGCATCTCAAAAAACTGCCACCGTAAAAGAAGACGGCAACACGGTTACCGTAAGCGGAGAGAGATTTAATGCCGTTTTCGATAAGAAGACGGGGTTGATGACTTCTTACCGGGTGAACGGCACTGAATATGTCAACGAAGGTTTCGGGCTTCGCCCGTTCTTCTGGCGCGCTCCCATCGACAACGATTACGGCGCACGGTTACCGCGAAGGCTCAATGCATGGAGAGAGGCTAGTTATCAGGATTTAAAAGCAGAAAATTTCAACGTAACCAAGGGCAACACAACTATCGTCTCATACAGTTACAGTTATCCGCAGGCAAATGCCGTCAGTGTTATCACCTATACCCTCTACGGCGACGGGGCAATCCGCGTTGACCACTCGTTTGACGCTTCAAAATCTGAAACCGAACTGATTCCCAGAATCGGGATGCGTATGCAAATGCCGGCAACCGTGGTCAATGCCGAGTATTACGGCCGCGGGCCGTGGGGAAATTACGCGGACAGGAAAACCTCGGCTTTCATAGACAGGTACATGTCGCCCATCAGCGAAATGACAACAAAATACGTTCTCCCGCAAGAAAACGCTCATCATACCGATGTCAACTGGCTGGCCGTTTCGCAACAATCGGGGGACGGATTGTTGTTTGTTGGTGAGGAACCTTTCCAGTTCAACATATCCAACTACCTGCTCGAAACCGTTGATAACGGCGAAACGCTGAACAACGACGCCGCCGTAGGCGATGCTCCGCGCAACAAACACATCAACAACTATGTCTCGTCCGACAAAGTGGATCTGTTCATCGATTACCGTATGCAAGGTGTGGGTGGAAACAACAGCTGGGGAAAATTGCCGTTGGAAGAATATCTTATTCGTCCGGCTGCTACTCCTGTAAAGTACAGTTTCATCCTTGTCCCGATTCAAAATTCAGAACAAATCGACGATCTCTTTAAATAAATTTTTAACGGGTGCACCCATTACGAGTGCACCCGTTTTTCATTCTGCGATTTGCGCCACAAAGCCTTCGGCATCGCGATACGCATCGCTCATAACTTCTTCCGGTACTCCACCAATCTGCGAAGCAAACAGGGCCGAGTTCATTCGTGAGACATAGGTTTTTCCATCGGCTTTTTCGTGCACCGAGATGCGGCAAGGCATCATGTTCCCGTATATCCTCAATTCGTCAGCAGAGAGTATGCGGTAGGCATATCCCGGGTTGCAAAGTTCAATCACTTTCGCGGGAAGAACGTCAAAGCCGTTTTTCCTCATCGTTTCTTTCAAGTCGTGCGTGTGCGTAACACGCCATCCTGCTTCAACAATTATATTACTGAGTTTTTCAACTGTTTCGTCGAAGGCATACTTGCTTTTACTTTCGAAAAACATATTGTTCATCATTCCTGAGTTTAATTTTTGAGTAACACATCGTTTATAGCTTGTTTAAAAGCATCTTTCGGTAATGCGCCCTGTGCCATTTGCGGAGCATCGTTCATCGGAACGAAAAGCAACGTCGGGATACTGCGGATTCCGAAATCTGCAGCCAGCTCCTGTTCTGCTTCAGTATCCACTTTATAGATGTAAATCTGCCCTTCGTATTCGGCAGCCAGTTGTTCCAGTATGGGGGCAACCATTTTACAAGGGCCGCACCAATCGGCGTAAAAATCGATAATAGCGGGCTTATCACCCAGGTATTCCCATGTTTGAGGATTTTTTTCGTAGTTTGCTACTTTCGTTAGAAAATCAGCTTTTGTTAAATGAATTGTTTTAGTCATATTTGTTTTGTTTAAATTAGTTTCCTGTTTATTGTTACTGTTGTTACTGTTATTGCTGCACGCTACAAACATAAATGATGCCGCAAGTGCGGTAATAATAAGTTTAGTTTTCATTCTATTATTTATTTTTATTGATAATTTTGTGATTCAATTTTACTTCTTCACTCCCCTGCTTTTTGCTTCTTCTTTCTTAAAAATGTCAAAGACAAGTAGTCCCAAAACGGCACCATAAAGCGTCATCCGCCACGGGTTTGACGTGATGGGACAACTGCCCGTACTACAACCTACAAAGTAATAATATAAATACCCGCCAATAGCGCCAACAATAATTCCGGCAATCTTCAGCCTATGTTTCTTAAGAAAATCCTTCATATCCAATTCGTATCAATTACAATCTACAATACAACCTAACATTTGGATAACACGCCTGTTCCTAATAGAATAAAAGCAGTTTTTCCCGCTTCTGCGACAGTTTAAGATACCTTTTGCACGCATGTCGGTAAGATGATACGAAAGTAAGGATTGTTCACAATCAATAGCTTCCATCAACTCGGAAACAGATTTTTCCTTTTCGTCCGACAACAAGGTTATCACACTCAACCTGGTCTCATTTGCCAGGGCTTTCAGTATATACGCTGCCTCTTCGAACTGCGCTTTATCAATCTTTTGTTCCTTTATCTCCAGCATTGTAAATTCCATTCTTTTTATCAAATAAATATATGAACATATATTCATGTATTTTTGTTCAAAAGTACAACAATTTTTTGATTCAAAAAAATTTTCACCTTCAAAAGATTTCTAAAAGAAAAAATTATTTCTAATCACTACATCGCATATACAGCTAGATATGCGTGAACTATTTAACTTGAAATAAATAGGAGAGTTTTGCTTCAATGATCCGGTGAGCAGACCGGTTAAAAAAGAAATCTTCTTTCAATCTCCTGCTTTCGAAAATATCGCCCAACCCAAAATAATACCTGCCCTCCAGCACCACACTACCCGCTCCGGTCTTCAGCTCCATCCCAATTCCCCCAATAAGGCCATAATCAAAACTTCTGGGCTTCAAACTGTATTGCATCCCTATTTGCGCCTCGGGGTTTTCCTGTTTTTTAGCGGCAATATCGGCTGCCAAAGCCTCGTTCATATTGTCGGAGCTTCCTATTAAAAAACTAAGCTGCGGCCCTGCATTGATAATAAACCGGACTTTTTTCCCGAAATAAATGTGAGTCATAAAAGGGACTTCAAGGTAATTCAGCGTTTTGTTGTATGCAAACCCGCTTTCGGGAGGGAAATCTTCCGTCCAGCCTCTTTGGGCGTAATTCATCTCGAGAATCAATCCCAAATGTTTTTCTGAAATATATTTCGCCGAAATTCCACCGTGTATTCCGAAAAAAGATTTCTGCGAAACAGCAGGTACAAAATCAACCGAAGTCATCAGCGCCCCGCCTCCTACCCCGACATAAAGTTCTTTCTCAAAATCATTACTTTGGGCAAAACCGTGAGCGAAAGGAAGGAAAAACACCAGGAATAGCGGCAACAGACGTTTCATTTATCGGCTTTTATTGATTTTATACACCACATTATCCGTATCGTAATGAATAAGATACAATCCGGTATTGATAAATCCGCCCCAGTTGTTAACCCTGTCAAATTTGAAAGCAAACTGGAGTGAACTCGTCGGCACCCGATCTATCCGTTGCTCGAAATTGGTTCCGAAACGATAAACGGCATTCAGGAAAAATATTCCGGTATCGTATCCTAACATGCCGTATTTTGGAAATGTATTAATAAGGTCACGGCCGTACCACTGTTTAAAGCTTTCAACAAATTGACGGGTCTCAAAATCCTGGTCATCCACATAAAACGAGGTGTAGAAATATGTCCCGTACTGGTGAAACGATCTTTTTATTTCATCATTGTAAGTCTGCCACTCCGGATATCCGAACAACCGCGTTACAATTTCCTGGCGTTCCTGATGCACTTTCTCGAGAACGCCGGTAATTTCGCGAAGCGAACCTGAATCTCCGGTAGAAGGAACGATAACATTCTCCCCATTGCTTTGAAGTAACGGCAGAATGTCCGTTGAGAGGTTCGACGCAAGGGAAATTTCATTGTAACGAATGTTTCTCCGTTTTAAATCGTCCTTCAGGGTCGAGATAAACTCCGCCTTATCGGATCGTCCGGGAACATTCACTATAACTACGTTTGCCTTTCTGAATGTCTCCGTAAATACTCCGGACACTTTGGAATATAAATAAGATTGGGGTGAATTTACCTGAAATACATTGTTGTTATTCTGTACTTCACTGTTTTTCGAAGAAAATGGAATAATGTATTTGATGTTGTGTTTTTTAGAGAAATCGGACAGGACTCTAATCTGATCATCCGTCATGCCTCCAATCAAAAGATGGAGTGCTTCCATCTCCATGGTACCCAACAAGCTTTCGAGTTTTGCCTTATTACCGATTTCGAAAACATAAACTTCAATGTTCGCTCCCTCTTTTTTCATTTTATCTACAGCCAGTAAGAACCCTTCATAATACTCCTGTAAACGCAGATGCTGCCCGCCTGATTTATCAAGGAAAGGCAGAAGAAGGCCAACCCGGATCACGCCTGCCTTTTGAATTTCATTGCTCTGGCTGAGTAATCGGTTTGCCTCGATTTCTCTCGTACGGGCATTCTCATCCAATCGGGTAACTTTCACTGGAACAGCCAGTTCCATGTTTGTTTTCAGTCCTGAGGCAAGCATGGGATTTGCTTTTTCGATAGATTCTACAGAAACGTCGTAAGCCTGTGAAATAGAATAGAGGGTCTCTCCCCTTTTAACTTTATGTGTTACATTTTGAGTTTGTTCCTCATACGGAATGAAATCGGCCTGGGTCTGGAAAAAAGGGATCCTTATGGTCTTTCCAATTTGGAAAGTTTCCACGGACAAGCCGGTATTGGCGGCGATCAGATCTTCGGGTTTCAGCGAATAAGTTCTGGAAACCGAATAGAGCGTTTCCTTCGGAAGAATAGTATGGTAGCGATAGTTTTCGTGGGTGGAGGAGAGCGTTCTTTGTTGTGGTATAACGATAACCTGACCTTCCGTAATATTCTCGGTCAGGCCGGAATTGTAACGGGCAATTTCATCGACAGTCGTGTTATACATCTGCGCAATCCCATATAGGGTTTCTCCCCTTGCTATCGTATGACGGAATACGCGATTCTGGTCGAGGGGGGATTGTTGTTTTGCCTGAGTTACGGGCGCAGAAGCATTTGAATTTTCCGGCACCGGTATCAGTAATTCTTGTCCACTTTGCAAACCTGAACCGGCTTTTGGATTATACTTCAAAATATCATTTACCGCAACATTGAAAGTCCGCGAAACGGCATATAACCCTTCGCCCGGTTTAACTTTATATTTATAAAATGTTTGCCCGTTTGCAGTAATCTTTTCATATGCCGGTGTTTGGGCAGTACCAATCGCTATGAAGATTACAGCAAGGAGAAGCAATGACAATACCTTTCTCATTCCGTTTGTTTTAAATTTTCCAATAAAAACTATTAGAGGACAAAATTACAAATAATTATTAGTTACGTAGCTACAAACAACAATTTTATCGACGGCTCTGTTCCCGAAGGCTGTTTTTTCCTTTGTCACGATATTGTTGATATAGTTTGTTGAATTTTTCCGATTTCCGGTTCGATTCGTACTTCTTAATAATTACCTGTGATTTCTTGTATAGCTTTTCTGCCTCTTCCAGTTTCAACTGGTTGGTTTTTTCAATGGACTTATTCGTGAGGGAAGCCGCTTTTTTTGCATCGGAATCTACGCCGCCACAAGAAACCGCAAGTATAAAAACCGCTGACAAGGTAAGTTTTGAAAATAAGCCCCGGATTTTATTCATTGATCTTTTATTTTTTGAACTTTTCATTTTTTTAAAACGGAAGTTCCTCTTTCCCGTTTTCAGCCATGAAATCGCTTGAAGCCATTTCAGAAACAGTTTCTGTGCCCTTAACCGCCTGCTTCGAATTCATCCTCGACGTGCGCTCTATGTAATTCGTTTTTTTGTGGCTGATGTTGTGATCATCCAGATTTTCGAATCGGGCATACTCGTTATCAAAACGCATAGTAGCGATACCTGTCGGGCCATTACGGTGTTTAGCCACAATTATTTCCGCCATCCCGATCAGTGAGTTCCCGCTTTCGTCTTCCGTAATCCGATAATACTCAGGCCTGTGAATAAAACAAACCAAGTCGGCATCCTGTTCAATGGCGCCTGATTCACGCAGGTCGGCAAGCTGCGGGCGTTTTCCTTCATTGCCCTGGCGGCTTTCCACACCACGATTCAATTGCGATAACGCAATTATGGGAATATTCAATTCCTTTGCCAAGCCTTTCAACGATCGGGATATCATGCTCACCTCCTGTTCGCGGCTGCCAAAACTCATCCCACTGGCGTTCATCAGTTGCAGGTAATCTATTATCAGTATCTTCACGTTGTGCTCACGCACTAACCGGCGGGCCTTGGTCCGTAGTTCAAACACCGACAAACTGGGGGTGTCGTCTATAAATACAGGTGCGTCATAAAGTTCCTTGATTTTTATATCCAGCCTGTCCCATTCGTCTTGCGACAACCGGCCGCTCTTAATGCTTTCACCTTTTATCTGGCAAACATTCACAATCAATCGGTTTACCAACTGCACATTGGACATTTCGAGCGAGAAAAAGCCGACGGGCTGTTCAAAATTGATGGCGATATTCTTTGCCATGGAGAGCACGAAAGCTGTTTTTCCCATTGCAGGGCGGGCGGCAATAATGATAAGGTCGGAGTTTTGCCAACCCATGGTTAATTTGTCCAATTGATTAAAACCGGTAGGAATACCGCTCATCCCGTCTTTTCGGTTTGCGGCGAGCTGAATAATTTTCATCGCCTCCTTGATAACAGGATTGATCTGAATAACATCTTTTTTCACGTTTCGTTGCGAAATCTCGAAAAGGCGCCCTTCAGTCTCCTGCATCAGATCATCCACATCAATGGTTTCATCAAAAGCCTGCTGTGTAACTTCGGAAGAAAAAGTGATGAGTTCGCGGGCCAGGTATTTTTGGGCAATAATCCGGGAATGGTATTCGATGTGTGCTGCCGATGCCACTTTTTCAGAAAGTTCGGCAATGTAAACCGCTCCCCCGGCCGCTTGAAGTTCACCACGGCGCTTCAGCTCCTCCACCACGGTGAGGACGTCCACCGGCTTTTGCTGAACAGCCAGGCCTTGAATGGCTCCGAAAATTATTTTATGGACGGGATTGTAAAAGCTCTCGGGTTTTAATATATCGCTTACCACTGAATAAGCATCTTTTTCGAGCATCAATGCCCCTAAGACAGCCTCTTCCAGTTCCGGCGCTTGTGGCGGTAATTTTCCGATTTCGGGTACAATTACAGTTTTTTCGATGATTTTTGTGTTTCTTTGTCGCTTCTGTTTCTCCATTTTATTATTAAAAGACCTTATCCAAAAAGACTTCAAAGTTATCCCGTAAATTTTAAACATCCCAATTTTTGGCGTTTTTATTATGATGAGTTTATCAACAAAATATGTTGAAAACTTTTTTGACGCCTCACAATATAGATCAAATCTATATCAAGAACTTTTTTATACTATTTTTGTTATATAGATACAACATAAAAAACATAAACATAAAATTGAAATATGAAAAATAAAAGTTTGCAGGATTCTATCCAAGATAGAAGAACCTATTATCAATTGAGCAGTGAATCACTTATTTCGGACGAAGAAATACAGAAAATCATTGAACATGTAGCCTATTGGGCCCCATCGCCTTTCAATTCGCAATCGGCGAGAATGGTATTACTTCTGGGTGAAAATCATAAAAAATTATGGGAACTCACCAAAGCTGAGTTAAAAAAGATAAGCCATTCGGAGGAGGCATGGAAAAAAACCGAAGAAAAAGTGAACGGCTCTTTTCTTGCAGGGTACGGTACGGTACTCTTTTTCGAAGACATGTCTGTGGTTAAAGGCTTACAAGGTAACATGCCCTCATACAGCGAAAAGTTTGCGCAATGGAGCGAGCATTCTACCGCTATAAACCAAATACTGGTTTGGATGGCGTTGGAGAATGAAGGGTTTGGGGCGTCGTTGCAACATTACAATCCGCTTATCGATGAAGGGATTCAAAAAGAATGGGGCATTAGCCAAGACTGGAAACTTGTCGCACAAATGCCTTTTGGCACTCCCTCAGCGGAACCGGGTGAAAAAACGCACGAACCGTTGGAAAAACGCGTATTGGTCTTTAAGTGATTTTCGTTACCGGAAAACTTATACGAGGGTGTATCACAATGTGATTTCACCCTCATTTTTTATAAGGAAACCTATCTGAGAACAAATATCCAAATATTCATCTCTCCGGAGGTTGGTGTTTTAAAACAGCCTCTTTTTTTCAAAAAAAATTTGCAAATATACATTTTGTTCGTACTTTTGCGAACAACAAATTGCTATGGTTAAGAAAAAAGAGAGTGCCCAACAAGCAACAGACAAACAAATTGCAGCATTCGCTAAAGCGCTGGGACATCCTACCCGGGTGGCGATCATCCAGTTTTTGCTGTCGCAGGAGTCGTGTTATTTCGGCGATATCCACGATGTGTTTCCCAATGCCAAGGCAACCGTATCGCAACACCTGAAAGAGTTGAAAAACGCCGGGCTTATTCAGGGTGAAATTGAAACTCCCAAAGTGAAGTATTGCATCAACAAAGAGAACTGGGAAATTGCCCGCAACCTGTTTGGAAACTTTTTCGCATCGGAAATCAAAAATAATTGCTAAAAATTTTTTACAAACAATGTTCGTTGTTTGACGAACTATAAACAATAAAATCAATAAAATACAGAAATTATGGAAATTAAAATTTTAGGAACAGGATGTCCAAGTTGCAAAACACTGTACGAAACTACAAAACAAGCGGTAATTGAACTTGGTATTGAGGCTAATGTGGTAAAAGAAGAGGACATGGTAAAAATTATGCAGTACAATGTGTTCTCCGTTCCGGCATTGGTTATCAACGAAAAAGTGGTATCGTCAGGAAAAAAATTATCACTCGAACAAGTAAAAAATCTATTGAAAAAGTAGCGCAATGAAACAGTTAATCTTTATCTGCCTTATCGGACTATTCACGATAAGTTGTAATCAAAATAAAAAAGCGGAACAAACCACCAATCAATCCACAGATGAATTTGCTCCATCGGGCGACGTGGTGGAGGTAATTTATTTTCACGGCACACAGCGTTGTCCAACCTGTCAGGCCATCGAAGCAGAAACCAAAAGTCTGATCGAAAGCAGTTTCGCTGACGCCATTAACAGCAAAAAATTGATATTCAAAATAGTGGATATCTCCAAGCCGGAAAATAAGGCCATCGCCGACAGGTACGAAGTGGCGTGGTCATCGCTTTTTGTCAACGACTGGAAAAAAGATCAGGAATCAGTAAACAATCTCACAGAGTTTGCTTTTACCAATGCCCGCAACAATCCCGATGCCTTCAAAAGGGGATTAAGCGAAAAAATAAACGAATTTTTGGCCAATTAATCCTTATATGGAGCAGTTTCTTCAAAACTTACTCGAAAGCAGTAACATTCCGTTTATTACGGCATTCATTCTCGGGTTGCTTACCGCAATCAGTCCTTGTCCGCTAGCTACCAACATTACCGCTATTGGCTACATAAGTAAAGACATTGAAGATAAAAAAAGAATTTTCAGAAACGGGTTACTATACACATTGGGCAGAATAGTTTCATACACGGCATTAGGCATCATTCTGATTTTCATCCTCAAACAAGGTTCAAGCCTTTACGGAATTCAAAAGTTCATTGCGAAATTCGGCGGTGTCATTATCGGCCCACTATTAATTATTATCGGGCTGTTTATGTTGTACGGACACAAGCTGAATTTGCCCAAATTCGGGTTCAGTGGGAAAAACTCTGAAAAAATCAGAAAAAAAGGTGGTTGGGGTGCACTTTGGCTGGGTGTACTTTTCGCCTTGGCATTTTGTCCGACAAGCGGAATATTCTACTTCGGAATGCTTATACCGATGTCGGCAATGGAAGCAGGAGGATATTTTTTTCCAGTTGTATTTGCTATTGCAACAGCATTGCCTGTAATTATTGTGGCGTGGCTACTGGCTTTCAGTTTTGCCGAAGTTGGGCGGTTTTACAACAGCGTTCAGAAATTCGAAAAATGGTTTAGTAAAGCCATTGCCTTAATCTTTATCATTATAGGAATTTATTACACGTACAGCTTTTATTTTTAGAAAATGGAAATCAGAAAAGAATTTAAGATACTTGTCACTTTTGTTGTTGTGTTCTTGGCGATATATTTCTTGCCTATTCACAGCAACGTGTTCAACACGGCCATGGATGCCACTTTCGATTTATCGAAATGGTACGCCCGGGAGCACGTGGTACTTTGTTTGTTACCCGCTTTTTTAATAGCGGGAGTTATTTCGGTTTTTATCAGTCAAGGCTCCGTTATCAGATATTTTGGAGCAAAAGCAAAAAAATGGGTTGCCTATACGGTGGCTGCTGTTTCGGGAACTGTTCTGGCGGTTTGTTCCTGCACGATTTTACCCTTGTTTTCGAGTATTCATAAACGTGGTGCCGGATTAGGACCCGCTATCGCTTTTTTATATTCAGGTCCTGCCATTAACATTCTTGCTATAATTCTTACCGCCCGAATTTTAGGTTGGGAATTGGGAGCAGCACGCGTTATTGGAGCCGTTTCGTTCAGCATTATCATCGGGTTGATTATGGCGTTCATTTACCGAAAAGAGGAAAAAGTACGGGCCGATGAACAGATGAACATTATTCCTGAACCCGAAAAACGACCGTTGTGGCAAACATCTATTTTCTTTTTCACACTGGTACTGATTTTGGTTTTTGCCAATTGGGGAAAACCCACATCAGACGACACAAACAGCTTTTGGCATTTTATATGGGAAAACAAGTGGTACATTACCGGTGTTTTTAGTCTGGTACTGGCTACAGCCCTGATTTTCATTCTGAAGATGAAAACATGGAAAGTAGTTGCTGCCGTAGTGGTTACAGCCGTAAGTACATTTATTTTCAGGAATCCAGTCATTTCAATGGTAATAGGAATTGCTGCCGTCGCATTCCTTGGATTAACGGACAAAGCGGACGACGAAGAAAACAAGAAGTGGATTCTTTCATCGTGGGAGTTTACGAAACAAATTGTTCCCTTATTGGCAATAGGCGTGGTCATTGCCGGATTTTTGCTGGGTTCCACGCACGATAATGTGGCTATTCCCGGAATAATTCCGAACGAATGGATTGCCTGGGCTGTGGGCGGAAACTCATTCAAATCGAATTTTCTTTCCTCCGTTGTGGGTGCGTTTATGTATTTTGCCACACTTACAGAAGTTCCAATTATTCAGGGATTAATCGCCTCGGGAATGGGGAAAGGTCCGGCATTGGCACTGTTACTTTCAGGGCCATCGATGTCTTTGCCAAATTTATTGGTTATCCGTGGAATTATTGGAACACAGAAAACAGTTGTCTATGCTGCGTTAGTCATTATTTTGTCAACCCTATCCGGATTAATTTTTGGAAGTTTATAATTAAGCAAAGCTAAAATCAAATTAAATATATGAATGCTAAAGATTTAAAAGTGGTTGTAAAGAAAAAATATGGTTCAATAGCCAAACAAAGCTTGTCAAATGATAAGATTAAATCATCCTGTTGCGGAACTTCGGGTTGTTGTGAGAAAATTGAATTCAGCATGATTGGAGATGACTACAACACCGTAGAAGGCTATAATCCCGATGCAGATTTGGGCTTAGGGTGCGGACTCCCTACTCAGTTTGCCAATCTGAAAACTGGCGACTGTGTGCTCGACTTGGGAAGCGGTGCCGGAAACGATTGCTTTGTAGCCCGCGCCATTGTGGGAGAAACAGGCAAAATCGTGGGTCTGGATTTCACGGACATGATGGTTGCCAAAGCTATTGAAAACAATCGGAAACTCGGATTCATGAATGTGGAATTTGTGCAAGGCGACATCGAAGAAATGCCTTTTTCTGACAACGATTTTGATGTGATTGTATCGAACTGCGTTCTAAATCTGGTGCCCAATAAGCACAAAGCATTTGCTGAAATGATTCGCGTACTGAAACCCGGAGGACATTTTTGTGTTTCCGATGTAGTGACCAAAGGTGAGTTGCCTGAAACCCTGCGCTCTGATGCAGAAATGTATGTAGGATGTGTTTCGGGTGCCATTACGCGGGATCAATATATCAATATCATCCATGACAACGGTTTTGAGAACGTAGCAATTCACAAGTTGAAGCCAATACCAATTCCCTATAAAGTTCTTTCGAAATATATGTCTGAGGAAGAAATTAAAGATTTCAAAAAAGGAGAAACAGGAATTTTCAGCATTACCGTATCCGGCTATAAGTCGTTATAATTACATGAAAAATTTTGACAATGGAAGTCCTTATATATTCAAATTCACAGTTTAAAAGACATTAATAACATTTTAAAAATCAAATCAGTATGAAAATATTAATTCTTTGTACAGGGAACAGTTGCCGCAGTCAGATGGCTCACGGTTTCCTGCAATCGTTCAATCCGGATATCACGGTTTGTTCAGCAGGAACAGAGGCATCGGGGAAATTAAATCCCGGTGCGGTGAAAGCGATGGCGGAAGTGGGTATCGACATCAGCCACCACACATCCGACCCGGTAGGCAAATACCTCAACGATGCGTGGGATTATGTAATTACCGTTTGTGGCGGCGCTAACGAAGTGTGTCCGGCATTTACCGGAAAAGTAAAGAAAAGGCTGCATATCGGCTTTGACGATCCGAGCCACGCCGTCGGCACACCCGAATTTATAGAAAGCGAGTTTCGCCGTGTTCGCCATGAGATAAAGGAAGCATTCAGAAAACTCTACGATGAAGAAATCAAAGCTCAATTGTAAAGCATGAAAGCAAAACTAAAAATACTCGACCGCTACCTTACGCTCTGGATCTTTATGGCGATGCTCTCCGGAGTGTTATCGGGATGGCTGTTCCCCTCAATCGCCAGTTTTTGGGATTCGTTGTCCGTCGGAACAACCCATATCCCCATCGCCATCGGACTGATTATCATGATGTATCCACCTTTGGCAAAAGTAAAATACGAAGAACTGGGGGATGTTTTCAAAAACACCCGGATTTTAGGTTTATCGCTGGTCCAGAACTGGATCATCGGTCCCGTCCTGATGTTCTTTCTGGCCATTTTGTTTTTGCAGTTCAATGTCGATTATATGTACGGTCTTATCCTCATCGGGTTGGCCCGATGCATTGCCATGGTGATCGTATGGAACGACCTGGCTCACGGTGACCATCAGTATGCCGCCGGATTGGTGGCTTTCAACTCACTGTTCCAAATCCTTTTCTTTTCGTTGTACGCCTATTTTTTCATAGCCGTCCTGCCCGTATGGTTTGGGTTACCCACCAACGACTCGGTAGCCAACATAACGATGGCGGAAATTGCAAAAAGCGTCCTTATCTATTTGGGAATCCCCATGCTGGCAGGGTTTCTTACCCGCTATATCAGCCTTAAGGTAAAGGACGAGAACTGGTATAACCGGAAAATTGTTCCTGAAATCAGTCCGTTTACGCTTATCGCATTGTTATTCACTATTTTTGTCATGTTTTCACTGAAAGGCGAGTACATCGTAAAACTGCCGTTGGATGTGGTCCGTATTGCCATTCCCCTGATACTGTACTTCGTGATCATGTTTGTGGTTTCTTTCTACATGAGCAAGAGAGCGGGAGCAAATTACGAGCAGTCCACCACCCTTTCGTTCACGGCAGCAAGCAATAATTTTGAACTGGCTATTGCGGTGGCCATTGCTGTATTCGGCATCCATTCGGGTGAAGCTTTTGCTGCGGTTATAGGCCCTTTAGTGGAAGTTCCGGTAATGATTGCATTGGTCAATGTAGCCTTTTGGTTCAAAAAGAGATGGTTCAGGCCACCGGTAAGACAGTAAGAATAACCGTATAATTAATCTGTTATAACCTAAGTTTATAACTCATTTTTTCGATTTATAACCCTGCTATCCGTAAGATGTTTATTCAACTTTTACTATCTTTGTGCGTTAAACCGTAAAACCACCGGATAATGAATTTCAAAAGAACAATTACTTCGTTATTTTTTCTCTTTGTGTTATCTCAGGCATTTCCACAACATGTTATCAGCTGGAAGTTCAGCCTGCAAGACAAGGGAAATGGCGAAATTGAGCTGATCGCTGATGCAACCATCCAGCAAGGCTGGCATATGTACGACTCAAAAATTCCCGATAACGGACCCTACCCCACTTCATTGAACTTCGATGAAATAAAAGGGGCGGAAGCCGTAGGTGATTTTAATGCCACAGGAAAACAGGCAACAGTCAAGTACGACCCTGTATTTCAAATGAATATCGGGACTTTTGACAACTCTGCGAGGTTCATTCAACGCATAAAAGTTACCGACAAAGGTAGCTTCCTCATCACAGGCGATGTACGCGCTCAGGCTTGCGATGATAAGAGTTGCACTCCCCCGCTGCCCAATGAATTTTCTTTTACCTCGGCGGATCTGCCTAAGACGGTTACCGCAACTGCATCAACCGCAGCATCCGAGACAGAGGCTCCTGGCACCGCAGTTCTCCCTACCGGAAACCTTTCGCAGGACTCTTCACTAATTTCCTCACCGGCAGCAGTACCCATTTCGGTTGACAAAGAGTTGCTCTGGACACCCGTTACCGAAGAATTGAACGCTTTTGGCACACAACACGACGGCAGTTCATCGCTATGGAGTATTTTCCTGAAAGGGTTAATCTGGGGCTTTGCCGCATTGCTTACGCCCTGTGTTTGGCCGATGATCCCCATTACCGTCAGTTTCTTCCTGAACAGGAACAAAAAAGTTCGCAGAAAAGCCGTTTCCGACGCAGCCATATACGGATCTTCCATCATTTTTATCTACGTTGCGTTAGGACTTGTTATTACTGCAATTTTCGGAGCAAGCGCGCTTAACAACATTGCCACAAGCGCCGTATTCAATCTCATATTCTTTGCGTTGCTGCTCATCTTCGCCATGTCTTTCCTGGGAGCGTTTGAGCTTGTACTTCCGGCATCGTGGACCAACAAGATGGACAGCAAAGTGGACAGCACCTCCGGTTTGATAAGCCTCTTTTTCATGGCTTTCACGCTGGCATTGGTCTCCTTCTCGTGCACCGGCCCGATTATCGGATGGTTATTGGTTGAAGCCGCCACACAAGGAAGTTACCTTGCCCCGGCCATCGGGATGCTTGGTTTTGCCATTGCCCTGGCCATACCGTTCACGTTGTTCGCTATTTTCCCCTCGTGGCTGAAGACACTCCCGAAGTCGGGAAGCTGGCTCAACTCCGTGAAAGTAGTGCTCGGATTTATTGTGCTGGCTGTTTCGATGAAGTTCTTATCGGTAGCCGATTTATCGAACGGATGGGGAATCCTCAACCGCGATGTGTTCCTTGTCCTGTGGATTGTTATCTCCGGTATCTTAGGATTCTACCTGCTTGGGAAATTGAAGTTCCACGGCGACAGTGATGTTCCGCACGTTACCATTCCCCGGTTATTCCTATCCATATTTTCGTTTGCATTCGCCCTCTACCTGATTCCGGGGTTGTGGGGAGCACCGCTTAAACCCATAAGCTCTATCCTGCCTCCTTTATCTACGCAGGATTTTAAATTAAATGAAGTTTCGCTCAAAACGGTCTATACCGATTATGAAACCGGAATGGCCGCCGCAGCACAAACCGGGAAACCCGCATTGGTCAGCTTCGCCGGGCACGGATGCGTGAATTGCCACAAAATGGACGCTACTGTCTTGGTGGATGAACGGGTGAAGAATCTGATTGATAACGAGTTCGTATATATCACACTGATGGTGGACGAAAGAGCCAAACTGCCCGAAATTCTCGAAGTGGATGAAAACGGGAGAAAAACTAAACTGAAGACCGTTGGCGATAAATGGAGCTATCTGCAAAGAGAAAAATTCGGCGCACAATCGCAACCGTATTACGTAATTCTGGACCACTCCGGAAAACCTGTTGCACCGGCACACGCCTTCGATGAGAACATCTCCAATTACGTGAAATTCCTCGAAACAGGACTACGAAATTTTAAAAAATAACCCTTTATCGTGGAGATGCGGCTGACCGCATCTCCACTTGCTTGGATATGAACACCCGACAACAAAAACTTGAAGCATTCGGCCGACTGCTTGATATTATGGACGAGCTGCGCGAGAAATGTCCGTGGGACAATGTGCAAACCAACGAAAGCCTTCGCGCCAACACCATAGAGGAGACATACGAACTGGCGGAGGCCATTATCAATAACAGCGATCAGGAGATAAAGAAGGAACTTGGCGACTTACTGTTACATGTGGTTTTTTATGCAAAGATAGGTGAAGAAAAACAGGTGTTTGACATGGCCGATGTATGCAACACTATCTGCGATAAGCTTGTTTTCCGCCATCCGCACGTGTTTGGAGATTTGCATGCCGACTCGGCAAGTTCTGTTGAAAAATCGTGGGAGCAGATTAAACTTCAGGAGAAGGGCGGAAACGGGAGTGTATTGGCAGGCGTTCCATCTTCCCTGCCCTCGCTCGTAAAAGCATACCGCATTCAGGATAAAGCCCGGAACTCGGGTTTTGATTGGAACAAGCGCCGCGACGTATGGGATAAAGTAAAAGAAGAGATCGGCGAATTGGAAGCCGAGATAGAAAACTTAGACCAAGACAAGACTGAAAAAGAATTCGGAGACGTACTTTTCAGCATCATCAATGCCGCCCGGCTCTATAAAGTGAATCCGGACAACGCACTGGAGCGGACCAATCAAAAATTCATTTATCGCTTCAACTACATGGAGCGAAAAGTAAAGGAACAAGGACGTTCGCTGAAAGAGATGACGTTAGACGAAATGGAAGCAATCTGGCAGGAAGCGAAACGAGTATGAAAAATCTTCTCTGCCCTCAATGCAAGATCCGGCGGTTTTACGTTCTGAACGCTACCGGCGACCGATTGGTGATAACCGTTACCGAAGACCAAAAAATCCAGCCGATTCACGAAAACGAATCGTTGGATGGATTTGATACTTCCGTATTGTATTGTTTGGGCTGCTCCTGGAAAGGGACGATAAATATGCTTACGAACAAGCCTTAAGATTCACTTTCCCGTTCTCCATCGGGTGAGAATATTTCTTCTCTTGGCAAAAATGCCGTTCTGTTTTGTACGCACATCCTCTATCACGTAAAAAATATTAGTATCGAAATCGGTAAGCGTGCGTTCGAGAGTTTTCATTTGATTACGATCGATAACGGTCTCGATAATATCCACTTCATTCGTCGATCCTTTACCGCGTGTCATCGTCGCACCAAAATTCATTTTGTTAAGGATCTGTACCAGGTCCATTCCGCTTTTTTGCGTATAAATGCGGCACAGCACAATGCCGTAAGCAATTCGCTGCTCAAGAAGAATACCTATATAATTTCCCGAAGCATATCCGGCAGCATACGACAGGTAAGCGACCAAATCGTTGGCACGCATAAGTATCTGCGATATGATAACTACCCAGATAAACACTTCAAAAAAACCGATTATAGGCGCTATATATTTTTCACCTTTCGATACGAAAATAATGCGTAATGTACCGAGCGAAACATCAACAATCCGCCCGAAAAATATTATAACCGGCAAAAGCCAGGGATAAACATCTAAAAAGTCAAACATACGAAATATATTGTTATTAAACTATGGATTGCAAATAGGAAATAAAACCCGCGATATCTTCGTCCGTGGTATCCCACGAACAAACGAGGCGCCTTTCGTTCCGCGCCGCATCCCAGTCGTAGAAGAAATAACGCTCACGAAGTTTATCTGTTTTTTCTTCCGAAAGGATGAAAAACACGGCATTCGACTGAACTTCCTGTGTCAGTTTAACCCCGGCCTCCCGCATCCCGGCAGCCAGTTTTTGTGCCGACACATTCGATCTTCTCGCATTATCCAGCCAAACACCTTCGTTGAAATAGGGTATAAACTGCGCCGATATAAACCGCATTTTGGAATAGAGCTGAGTTGTCTGCTTGCGGTAATATTTCAGGTTTTCAGCCAGTTCTTTCCGCAAAGGGACAAGCACCTCGCCCATCATCAACCCGTTTTTAGTACCTCCGAAAGTAAAGATATCCACACCGCAATCCACCGTCATCTCTTTAACCGATACATTCAGAAAAGCAGAGGCGTTGGCCATGCGTGTCCCATCAACAAAAAGGTACATATCGTGTTCGTGTGCCAGATCGGCGAGCAACTTTATTTCCCGGGGTGTATAGGCCGTTCCCATTTCGGTAGTTTGCGAAATGGCGATCACCTTCGGCTGGGAATGGTGCTCCACGCCAAATCCGTGCAACAATGGGCGAACCAGCCCGGGAGTGAGTTTTCCGTCGGAAGTGGCAATCTCCTTCAGCGCACAACCGGTGAACCTGACGGGGGCGCCACACTCATCCACCGCAATATGCGCAGTTGAAGGGCAAACGATGTGGTGAAACGGCAACGTGCAGGCCTGCAATGCTATAACGTTCGCTCCGGTTCCGTTAAAAATAAAAAAGGATTCAATATCTTCTTTTCCAATCAGCTTCTTTACAGCTTTCTCCGCTTCCCGCGTCCAGTCATCATCACCATAGCCAATCGCATGATCTTTGTTGGCGTCGATCATCGCCTGTAACAGTAGCGGATGCACACCCGAGTTATTATCGCTCCCAAAACTTCGCATAAATTTTTATTGTAATAAAGCACAAAGGTACAAAACATTGTAAAGTTAACCCGCATTATCGGCAAAAGAAAGCTTTTAGAACTCTAAAATACCTGTGAAAAACAGGTTGTATTTAATGAAATAAACGTATATTTGTTGAATTAACTCAGAAATTTAAACAGTTTCTAATCTAAAAAAAGAAAAAATGGGAAAAGTATTGATTATCGGCGCCGGCGGCGTGGGTACGGTAGTTGTCAATAAAGTGGCTCAGAACAACCGGATTTTTACGGATATTATGCTGGCAAGCCGTACCAAAAGCAAGTGTGATGTCGTTGCCGAAGATGTTAAACGGAGAACGGGCGTAACCATCAAAACGGCTCAAGTAGATGCCGACAGCGTACCCGAATTGGTAAAACTATTCAACAAATTCAAGCCGGAACTGGTCATTAACGTGGCGTTGCCGTACCAGGATCTGACGATCATGGACGCTTGTTTAGAATGTGGCGTTAACTACTTAGATACAGCCAACTATGAACCGAAAGACGAAGCTAAGTTCGAATACAAATGGCAGTGGGCATATCGGGACAGGTTCCGCGAAGCGGGGCTGACAGCCATATTGGGTTGCGGATTCGATCCGGGCGTAACAAGCATTTTTACGGCGTTTGCCGCCAAACATCATTTCGACGAAATCCATTATCTCGATATCGTGGATTGCAATGCGGGCGATCATGGAAAAGCCTTTGCCACCAACTTTAATCCCGAAATCAATATCCGCGAAGTCACCCAAAAAGGAAAATATTGGGAAGATGGCAAATGGGTGGAAACAGAACCGCACGAAATTCACCAACCTCTCACCTACCCCAATATCGGGCCCAAAGAGTCGTATGTGATCTATCACGAAGAGCTGGAGTCGCTCGTGAAGAATTTCCCCACCATCAAGCGTGCACGCTTCTGGATGACTTTCGGGCAGGAATACCTTACGCACTTGCGCGTAATCCAGAATATCGGAATGGCACGTATTGACGAAGTGGAATACAACGGACAGAAAATCGTGCCCATCCAGTTCCTCAAAGCCGTTCTTCCCGACCCGGGCGAGCTGGGTGAAAACTACACCGGACAAACATCCATCGGCTGCCGTATCCGGGGCATCAAAGACGGAAAAGAACGTACCTACTACATTTACAACAACTGCAGCCACGAAGATGCCTACAAGGAAACGGGCGCGCAGGGTGTGAGCTACACCACGGGTGTTCCGGCAACCATCGGCGCGATGATGTTTATGCAAGGGTTATGGAAAAAACCGGGCGTGTTCAACGTGGAAGAATTTGATCCCGATCCTTTTATGGAACAACTCAACAAGCAAGGGCTGCCCTGGCATGAATTGTTTGATCTGGACCTGGAAGTTTAATAACCGGCACTTTGCCACAATGACTCATTCACGGGACGGCCTTAAAGCCGTTCCGTATTTTTTTGATGAATTTGGATTTTCGTTTCGCATCGTATAGCGGGCTATACGGAAGAAAGGAAAGTTTAAAAACGCAAAAAAAAGGCACAAAACAGCATAAAAGACAGAAGTGTAAGTATAATTCGTAAAATTCAAAACAGTTCTTAGTTCTTTTGCCTTAAAATTCCGTATTTTTGTAAAACAAAAAATATAAAGAAATCCTCGCACCTATGAAACCCAAAAGTTTAGTAAATATCAGCGACTACGGCAAAGAAGACATTTTGCGGATACTGAAAGCGGCCACAGCGTTTAAAGCTAACCCCAATCGTGATTTGTTGCAGGGTAAAGTGTGCGCTACGCTGTTTTTTGAACCTTCCACGCGCACGCGCTTAAGCTTCGAAACAGCAGTAAACCGCCTTCGGGGAAGGATCGTCGGTTTTTCGGATGCGGCTACCAGCAGTTCTACCAAAGGCGAATCGCTGAAAGACACCATCATGATGGTGGGTAACTACGCCGACCTCATTATTATGCGCCACCACCTGGAAGGGTCGGCACGCTATGCGTCGGAAGTTTCACCGGTGCCGATCATCAACGCCGGCGACGGTTCCAACCAGCATCCCACACAAACCATGCTCGATCTATTCACCATCTATGAAACGCAGGGAACGATGGAGAACCTTACCATTACCATCGTTGGCGATTTAAAATACGGCCGTGCCGTGCACTCGCTCATTCAGGGGCTATCGCACTTTAAGCCGTCGTTCAACTTTGTGGCGCCGGAAGAATTAAAAATCCCCGAAAAGTATAAATTGTTTTGCGACAAGCTGGAGATCCCCTACAAGGAATACACCGATTTTTCACCCGATGCCGTAAATTCTGCCGATATCCTGTACATGACCCGTGTCCAGCGTGAACGTTTTACGGATTTGATGGAATATGAAAAAGTAAAAAATGTGTATATCCTGCACAACGAAATGCTGAATGATTCCAAGGCTAACCTGAAAGTGTTGCATCCGCTTCCGCGGGTGAAAGAGATCAACCAGGATGTGGATGATAACCCGAAAGCCTATTATTTTCAGCAGGCAAAAAACGGTGTTTTTACACGCCAGGCCATCATTTGCGACCTGCTGGACATACATTTAGATTGATATGACATTACACCAATTTTCACAACATATAAGATGGGAAAAGAATTACAAGTAGCAGCACTGGAGAACGGAACAGCTATCGACCATATTCCGACCAAGGAACTTTTTAATGTAGTGGCACTGCTCCAACTACAAAGGCTCGATAACCGGATTACCATCGGGAATAACCTAAAAAGCAGAAAGATGGGTGCAAAAGGGATCATTAAGGTGTCCGACAAATTCTTCAAGGAAGACGAAATAAACCGTATTGCACTGGTTGCCCCGAACGTCAACCTGAACATCATAAGGGATTACGAAGTGATTGAAAAGAAGAAAGTGACGCTTCCCGATGAGATTATCGAAATTGTAAAATGCAACAACCCGAAATGCATCACCAACAACGAACCGATGAAAACCCGTTTCGAAGTGATAGACAAAGAAAATGTGGTGCTGCAGTGCCATTATTGCGAATTGAAAATCAAGAAAGAAGAAATTGTTTTGAAATAAGTTTGTAACACGAATGAAACAAAACTGGAAACCGGGAACGTTGATCTATCCGCTCCCTGCGGCAATGGTATCGTGCGGAAGCCATCCCGAAGAATACAACATACTTACCGTCAGCTGGCTGGGAACCATTTGCACCAACCCGCCGATGTGTTATATTTCTGTTCGTCCCGAACGGCACTCGTACGAAATTATCAAACGAAATATGGAATTTGTTATCAACCTCACCACCGAAGAACTGGCTCATGCTACCGATTGGTGCGGAGTCAGGTCGGGAAAGGATTACAACAAGTTTCACGAAACGGGATTAACGCCCGGAAAAGCATTTGCTGTGAGCGCACCCGTCATTGAAGAATCGCCGCTCTGCATCGAATGCCGCGTCAAGGAAATTATCTCACTCGGTTCGCACGACATGTTCATTTCCGACGTAGTAAACGTGCAGGCCGATGAAAAATATTTCGATCCCGAAACCGGAAAATTCGATATGCAAAACGCGAAACTTCTCGCTTACTCTCACGGCAACTATTACGGATTGGGTGAGCATATCGGAAAATTCGGATGGAGCGTGAAGAAATAATTCATAATGCATAATTATGAATTCTCAATTTTTAATTATTAATTATTTTTCGTATGCCCGTAAATTTACCCGATAACCTGCCTGCAATAGAGATCCTCAGCAAAGAACATATTTTCGTGATGAGCGATCTGCGCGCATCTACACAGGATATTCGTCCGCTCAAGATACTTATCCTCAACCTGATGCCGCTTAAGATCACCACCGAGACCGATTTAATCAGGCTGTTATCCAATTCTCCCTTACAAGTAGAAATTGAATTTTTGGGATTGAAATCCCATACACCCAAAAATACACCTATAGAACATCTACAAACGTTTTACAAATCCTTTTCGAAAGTGAAAGACAACTTCTATGACGGTTTTATCGTTACCGGCGCACCGGTGGAGTTATTGCCGTTTGAAGAAGTGCGGTATTGGAAGGAGCTGACCGGAATCTTCGATTGGGCCCGTACGCACGTAACTTCCACTTACTACATCTGCTGGGCAGGACAAGCGGCGATGTATCATTTTTACGGTGTCCAGAAACATCCGCTGGATAAGAAGATTTTCGGTGTGTTCCAACATACCGTTAACGATAAAGCGTTCCCGCTTTTCCGCGGATTCGACGATGAGTTCTTCGCTCCGCACAGCCGCCATACAACGGTCTACGCTGAAGAGATCTCCCGGCATCCCGAGTTGACCATTTTGTCGCAGTCCGAAGAAGCAGGCGTCTATATTGTAGCCTCGCGCGGCGGGCGTGAGTTCTATGTTACCGGACATTCCGAATATTCCCCCCTCACGCTTCACAACGAATATATGCGCGACGTACAAAAAGGATTGGACTCGGTGGAACTTCCCAAAAATTATTACAAAGCTAACGATCCGCAAAAACAACCGGTTGTTTTGTGGAGAAGCCATGCAAACCTTTTGTTTATAAATTGGTTGAATTACTTTGTTTATCAGGAGACTCCGTTTGATTTAAAAGAAATAAACGAGTTGGGAAATTTGAGTTGATCCCTGAAATATGAAAACCGCACGAACCATTGAACTTCTCGCTCCGGCCAAAAACAAAGAGGTTGGAAAGGAAGCCGTTCTTCACGGCGCTGATGCAGTTTATATAGGCATTTCGGGATTCAGTGCACGGATGGCCGCCGGAAACAGCATCGAAGAGATAGCTGAACTGGTGGAATTTGCTCACCGGTACAACGCCCGGGTGTATGTTGCGTTGAACACCATCCTTTACGACAACGAGCTTCTGCAGGTGGAAAAACTCATTCGGGAGTTGTATCGTATAAATGCCGATGCCGTTATCGTGCAAGACATGGGCATTCTGCAACTAAACCTGCCTCCTATCCCACTTCATGCCAGTACACAGACCGATAACCGTACGGTGGAAAAAGTACGGTTTTTAGAAGAAACCGGATTCGCACAGGTAGTGCTTGCACGGGAGTTGTCTATTGAAGATATTGCAGAAATTTCGTCTCAGACCCGGGTTCCACTGGAGGTTTTCGTTCACGGTGCACTGTGTGTTTCCTATAGCGGGCAATGTTACATCAGCCACGCCGTAACTGGACGAAGCGCCAACCGCGGAGAATGCGCACAAATCTGCCGATTGCCTTTTGATTTGCAGGATGCCAATGGCAACATTATCCGAAAGAATACCCATTTGCTTTCCCTCAAAGACCTGAACCGGTACGATAACCTGGAAGAGCTGCTGGATGCCGGCGTTTCATCGCTCAAGATAGAGGGGCGGCTGAAAGACGTTTCGTATGTAAAAAACGTAGTTTATGCTTATCGACAACGGCTGGATGAGATTTTCAAGAAACGTCCGGAGTTTATCCGTGCTTCATCGGGAAAAAGCGACATCAATTTCACACCCAACTTATCGAAGAGTTTTAATCGGGGGTTTACTCCCTATTTTTTAAACGGCAGGCAACACGATATTTGGTCGTTCGAATCTCCTAAATCCATCGGCGAGTTTGTAGGGACGGTAAAAGCTGTCGGCAGGGAGTGGCTCTCCCTAAAAACAGCACATCCCATAAACAACGGCGACGGATTGTGTTTTATGGACAATAACGGCCTCAACGGTTTTCGCGTAAACCGCGCCGAAGGCGATAGAATTTTTCCGGCAGAGAGCCCCAATATCAACATCGGGACAAAAGTTTATAGAAATTACGATCACGATTTTGAAAATCGGCTGACTAAAAAAACCGCCGAGCGAAAAATTTCGACAGATGTTATTATTTGGGAAACTCCTATGGGGTTTGCCGTGCAAATCTCAGACGAGGACAACAACTCCTACACGTTTTCGATCCCTTTCGAAAAGCAAATAGCGCAAAAGTCGCAACACGAAAATATACGCACCCAGCTTTCCAAAACCGGAAATACCATTTTCCGCGTCGAAACCGTCGATATCCGGTTTTCCGGTGAGTGGTTCATACCTTCCTCACTGTTGGGAGAATGGCGCAAACAACTGACTTCCGGGTTATTATCGGTCAGAAAAATCAATTACCGGCAACAACGCAATCAGATACAACCCTCGTCGCACGCTTATCCCGAGAAGGAACTGACTTACTTAGGAAACGTTTCCAACGTCAACAGCCGTGCGTTTTACTTGCAGCACCGGACGAAAATTTTACAACCCGCATTTGAACAAGTCCGGCAAAAAAACGTTCCACTCATGTTCACCAAACATTGCATCAAGTTTGCATTGGGTTGGTGTCCGCGTGAAACAAAAGATAAATCCGGCTTTCGTGAACCATACTATCTTATCAATCAACAGAATAAATTTAAGCTCACGTTCGATTGCAAGAGATGCGAAATGCAGGTTTCTCTTGAAAATCAATAATAATCTACCGTAAAATTCAAAACAGTTTCCAAATAAATATGTCTATTTTCCCTTTTCTAAAAAGCAATACAGATCAAATTCGATCCCTTAATCCCAGTGATTTCAAAGCGGCAATTGCCGATAAAAATGTTCAGCTTATTATAGTATTCCCCATTCTTTGTACTAAAATATCAGCAAGTTAAGCTAAAGATTTGTTATTGTTAAAAATACATAAACTTTTTAATTTCGAC
>MKTD01000031.1 GCA_001898165.1 Bacteroidia bacterium 43-41 | reverse complement strand
GAACATATTCAAGGTGGCTGTAGCGTTGGGGATCCACCTCTTCCCATTCCGAACAGAGAAGTTAAGCCCAATGGCGCCGATGGTACTGCACATTATGTGGGAGAGCAGGTAGCCGCCGACCTTTATTCAAAAGCCTCCGGGAGAAATCCCGGGGGCTTTTTTCGTTGTATACTCACCATACTCATCCATCGTATCTCACTTTGTCCAAAATAATGGGTAAGACAGCCCTGTCGATTCCGGCTTTTTGAAGTTCGTCCAGATCTTCATCGAACATCGATTTAAAAGCATTGAAACTACCTGCCGACTTTACAGCTTCAACATACATCTCAATAGCTTTTTTGGTATTGGCAAGACAGAACTCCACGTGTCCGGCATTAAGAAAATCGTGGGTATTGGGTTGGTTTTCGATAATTTGAGTGTAATACCGTTGAGCAACGTCAAATTTTCGCGATAAGAATGCACACCAGGCTATGGAACGCCATGCCCGCGTATTATCCTGGCTCAATAAATCTACCTTGAAGTAATAGTTCAGCGCTTCGGCATATTCGCCGAGCTCCAGATAACAGTGACCGATATTGAGCTGGATATTCAGGTCATCGGGTTTGAGTTGTTCCAACCGGCGATAATATTGCAATGCGCTTTCGGGCTCTTTGAGTAAGCGGTAGCAATGGGCAATACGACGCAACACCCATGTGTTGTTCTCGTCCATAAGGTCGGCCTTAAGGTATGCATCCAGAGCGTCCTTTATCTTGCCCAGCATTTGATGGCAATAGCCTATTTTCTGCCAGGTTTCGCTTGTTGGATTTCCTTTTTTGGTAAGCATCAAATACGCATCGGCGGCTTCGCTGAAATTGTTTTTCTCGAAATAATACAAGGCGATGCGCTCCAGATTCTTCGCTTCAGAAACAATAGGAAGGAATGGTTGCAGTTGATGATAATCGAGCGGTGAAATGAAAATATCGACAAAATCGGCTTTACGCGGATAGAGTTTAAAAAACCGGTACAAATCCTGAATATACTGCTTGCAAATGGTCTCTTCTTTTTGATACGGGTTAAGTACGAGTTCCTCTTCTGCCATCTTTTTCAACTCATCGCTTTCGGCTCCCAGTTGCGATATCATCATCTTGCGGTATTGCTCGGGCATAACCATTATGCTGAAACAGAACGAATATTTGTCGGAATTGCAAATCATAGAGGTGTTGAGCATAGCTGAAAGCAGGCTGTCGCCCTCCGATTTGTCTGAAAAGAACTGTTGTAAAGAACTGTGATTCTTGTCAAATGGCAGGAACCAGTTGCTCATTTCGTTGAAGAACGGATAATTCTTAAGATTGGAGAACGTGGAGTGGAACACATCAGCCCCGCCCATCTGCATATCGGTAAACTCTTGCAGTTTATCTGTTAATCCGGCTTCGTCCAGAATTTTTTGCCATTCGGGATTCTTCTCGTCCAACCCGCTTTCGCCCATCCACTCTTCCAGATTTATTTTCTTTCCGATCATCGGGCTGAGTTTCATCATTTCGGGAAGGATCTCCTCCGTCAGTTTTTTGGTGATTTTCTCGGTCTCGTGTGCCTGGATAAACTGGATGATAACCGTCATGAGCCTGCGGGCAAAAGCCGCATCGTCCGCCATTACCGATAACCTGCCGGTAATTTCGGGATAATACCTCCATCGGTTTTTATATTGTCTGAAAACAGGTACGATACCAACCGTGGCACGCAAAGAAATTTCGGATTCAGCGTGATTGCAGGTATCGAAGAGAAATTCCACTTTCCTTTGGTCGAATCGTTGTAAAGCGTTCAGTGTGAGTGCAGAAATCAGCATGCATTTAACCTGAACAGAAATACCGGTACTGTTAAGGAATTCATGGTAAGATTCTATCTGCTCTTCTTTTGCCCGTGGTGAAGAAAAAACGGTGTAAAAGAGATCCTGTATGGTGTGCTCTTGCTTTACAGCGTTTTGTTTGGCCCGGCTCTGTTTTTCCTCGCCATCGGGCATGAGGCCGATCACGGAGAGCGTATCGGCCTGACGGAAAATAATATCCTGATATTCCGCCATGGATAAGGGTTGCCGCACATTTGCCATTCGTGCCTTTTCGAAAAAGATGGAAGTACTGTTGCGCATTTGAAATTGCTCCAGTAAATCGTCTGCCAGCAAATAAATATCGCGGACCAGATGATCGTAGATCTTTTGTTGCTGGGGATCCTTGTTACCTTCAATAAGGTAGTGAATCATATACTTATAGTTGGTTTCAAGTTCCGATATTTTCTCCGTAGCTGTCCAGTTTTGCTGATCTGCAGCCCATCGTTTTAAGTTATCGAAAGCATCTTTTAACTGATTGTTTTCGATAAGAATAAGTATCTTGGAATGTATTTTTATTGTTTCGTTCAAGTCCATTACAACGTCTGTTTATTGTCTTTGATAATTAAGACCGAAGGAAGATAGTGAGTCCACGTAAGTGGCGAACTAATAAGTTTTTCCCAGCCGCTTAAACCGATGATCATCAGGTCTTGCTGTTGTATGAAGCTAAGCTCTATCTTTTTGTTATTGTCCCACAACTTCACCCGCCCATCGGTTTTTTTTGTGATAAACTGAAAAAGTTTCTGAAACTTTTGGTCAGTTTTCATAAGCCCGATTGCATCCCATACCGTTACCGTCACATCCGGATTTTTTGCCATCTGATAAAAATAGGGAAACGAAAAAGCATCTTCTTTATAAAGAATAGGCACAAAAAGATTATTGGCATCTGAATAGTTATTCTCTACAAATATTCCGGTTGAAACTTTATTCCGGGCAAGCAATGTGGATACATTGAGCGTGTTTTCGTCACCTCCTATTCCCAGCAATATAAGGTTGCAATTATATTCCCCGGCCGTGCGTAAAATATCTTCCACATAGTTTTCCGACTGTTTTACAAATGTACGGACAGAAAATTTATTCGCCTCGCTAAGCCGGATTATATCGGAAAACAGTTCGGATTTGTAAATGTTCTCGTCCCGGATTTGCTTTGCCTGCTCTGTGTCAATTAAATTTAATAATGTGATGGATGATTTATCGGGCCTGAACCGGACCATTTTGTTAATGAGCGCTCCCAATGCTTTCCCTGTCTTCACTTTCGAAAAACAGACAAGGGCATTTACGGACTTTTTTAATTCATTTTCTCCTTCAATCCGTTTTAAAAGAATATCTACAAATTCCATACCAATGTTTTTAATTGTTTAGAACTAAGAGTCAGGAAAAAATAATTACAAATTACGAATTACGAATTACGAATTACGAACATTGAACTCCAAACCTTAAACCTTAAACTTTGAACCTTGAACCTTAAACCAAGAATCAAGATTAATCAAATAATAGACATCGAGACCTGGGAGTAAATGTCTTCTATGTCTTCTTTTTTGATTTTATTAAAATCCTCTTCGCGTGCGGTAATAATCAGTCCGGCCATATCAATTGCTCCCGGGCTGACAAGCAGTTGCCGCTTGCCTTCTTCATAGAATTGTTTGGGACGGTGAGCCTTACGTGGGAAAATGTGCATCACGTAATTGTTGTTTTCCACAAACGCGATGAGATTGAGCAAAGGCTCTTCTTCATCAGGTTGGCGGCTGTGCAGGTATTGATAAACATCTTCGAAACGATCTTCAACTTCTTGCTTCGAAGAACTTTCAATGACCAGGCAAGAGCGAAGTTCATTTTCCCCGGCCATCAGGAGTGGAGACTTCAATCCTGCCTGCAGGTGAAAGTGATCGGGAGCCGATGCCCCACACTTTGGCCCGTTGTAGAAGACAATATGTTCAGGCAGGAGCTCGGCGAGCGTCAGCATATCGCCCGTTTTTCTGCGAATACGTTGCGGAACGTGCGAATGTAATGCAATAGTCAGGTGTTTCTGTAAGATCGGAAAGGGATTGACGAGGATGATGTATTTGTCGAGAAACGATATTCCCGACTGAACTTTTGGCCGGTTTTCACTGCACAGAAAACACGGACGTTTTTCTATGCTGCTTTTATCCACTTTAGCTGATACGGATTGGATCCGTGCCGGATTGAATTGGACATTCACTTTAAGTTCACTCCCCCAATTGAATTCTTTTACCTTAACGTAATCGAGCTGTTCTATTGCAATTCTTAGTTGTACCCAATCTCTTTGTTGTTCAATGAACAGCTGATCTATTTCCTGTTGAAGTTGCATTTTGCAGTCCTTTTTAGATCTTCCCGCTTCCTTTCCGTTTGACGTAATCGAAAGTAGGTGAAATGTTGAAATACATTTTATCCACTCCAAACCGGTTGGGCGCAAGCGTCAGCGAGTTGCAGTTGCAATTTTTCTCAATTTTATCCTGGCCGCCGAATTTAAAACCTAAAAAACCCAACAGATCATATTCGTGAGAAACTTTTATCACGTAATAAGGCGTTGACTTCGACATTCCGTCGCCCGAACTGATAATGGCCCGTTGCACGATGTTTCTTTTCCGGGCTGTTTTTTTATAAGCATCCACATTATTCTTCTGGGCGTAAACCAATAGTTTGGCGTTCAAGGCTCGCATATTAAACGGATCCTCTGCCAGTAAAGCATCAGCAAATTGCAACAGTTCATCATAATCCCGGTCTGAAAAATGCTGTTTGTTCAAAACTGTTGCCATCCTGGCATTGTATTGTGAAGTATCTGCCGGATTGTATGCCGGTTGAAAAACATAGCCAAAATACAAATGCCGCTGTTCATCAACTGTCATTGTGGAGTCTCCCAACTCATATCGCTCCATCAAACCGGAATAATTGAAATTGGATGAGCGGTTGTTTATGTTTCGTTCAATCAATTTATAATCGGGTGCGGTTGCTCCGTCGTATTGTGCGAAAAGAGTTGCGCTGCAAACAGCAAGCACAGTAATGATAGTTAATTTTTTCATTTTTCGGATTGTTTGATTAATACTGCGACAAATGTATTTTCTATTTTCAATTTTAACAAATTAGTTTTACTAACAAAGCTTAATTCAGATATTCTTGTTGTTATTTATTGTTTTCCGGAAACGGAAACGGTTTTGTCTATTTTCATAATCAGGCCTTGAAGTACACTCCCCGGCCCGAGTTCCACAAACTCGGTTGCACCGTCGGCAATCATGTTCTGAACCGATTGACTCCATTTTACGGGAGCGGTCAGTTGTGCCACAAGATTTGCTTTTATTACATCCGGGTCGGTTTCACCAACGGTAGAGACATTCTGATAGACCGGACAGTTGGGCCTGGAGAAGGATGTAGCTGCAATAGCTTCCGATAATTCTATTTTGGCGGGCTCCATGAGCGGCGAGTGGAATGCGCCACCCACTTTTAGCGGGAGCGCTCTTTTTGCACCGGCTTCTTTCATCTTTTCGCAAGCAATTTCGATACCTCTTATCGATCCGGAAATAACAATTTGACCCGGACAGTTGTAATTGGCAGGAACGACCACGTCGTCGATCCCCGCACATATTTCTTCTACCTTGTCATCGGGTAAAGCTAATATGGCAGCCATGGTTGATGGATTTTTTTCGCACGCTTTCTGCATGGACAACGCACGTTTATAAACCAGCTTCAACCCGTCTTCAAACGATAAAGCCCCGGCGGCAACCAAAGCTGAAAATTCTCCTAAAGAGTGGCCTGCAGTCATATCGGGTTTGAAATCGTCTCCCATGGTTTTAGCGAGAATTACGGAATGAAGAAAAATGGCAGGCTGCGTAACTCTTGTTTGGCGCAGGTCTTCGTCTGTTCCTTCAAACATTAAATGGGTAATTCGAAAACCCAGGATTTCATTGGCTTTTTCAAACATTTCGTTCGCCAGCGACGATGTTTCATATAAATCTTTTCCCATACCTGTGAACTGTGCGCCTTGCCCGGGAAATACATATGCTCTTTTCATAAAAATATTTTTTTGATTCACTGTTTAAAATAAGTTTCTTATTACTTTTTACTTTTGGAACGATAGAGAGAGCGGAAAAATTATAGAAAGAATCTATCGTAGATTTTTCAACTGAATAAACATCCCTAAGTAAGAATTTGTTCAATTATTAATTTAAGTTTTGCGCATATTCAATTACAGCTAAATTTAAGACATATAAATGTTTTGTGGGGCTCCAACGGGTCACAAAACATTGTCAGACGCAAGATTTAGCTGTAATTATGAATAGTTGATACATGTGAAAGTTGAGTTTCTAAATAAACAAATATAAGCTGATTGCCATAATCACCATCCCTGTAATGAGGCCGATAATTGAAAGGTGATGCTTCCCATATTTCTCGGCACTCGGAAGCAGTTCGTCCAACGATATAAATATCATAACCCCCGAAATTATAGCCAGAATAAGCGCGTCGAGCACGGGATTCCAGAATCTAATAAGGAATAAGTAGGCAATAATGGCGCCTACCGGCTCCGCCAGACCCGATAAAAACGATAGCCAAAAGGCTTTTTTTCTGTTTCCCGTGGCGTGATAGATGGGAACGGCAACGGCAATCCCTTCCGGAATATTGTGAATAGCAATGGCCACCGTGATGGGGATGGCAATTTCAAACGAGTTGAGCGCTGTCATAAACGTAGCAATCCCTTCGGGAAAATTATGTATTCCGATAGTCAGGGCGGTAATGATGCCGGTGTGTTTTAACCGAAGCTTGTTGTTTTTCATCTCTTCCACGCTGTGCATCTCATGCGGGTTGCTCGATTTGGGAACCAGAAAGTCGATAAGCGCGATAAAGGCAATTCCGCCAAAAAGCGCCAGAATCATATAGAGGTTTGCTGTTTTTCCGTCAAAGGATTCAGATAACATATCCAGCGATTTGGGCAGCATCTCCATAAAAGAGACGTAAATCATTACTCCCGCCGACAAGCCTAACGAAAAGCTTAAGAAGTTGGTGTTGGTGTGTTTGGCGATGAGGGAAATAAGACTCCCTATACCGGTTGAAAGCCCGGCGAGGAGCGTCAGGAGAAATGCGGTGAGAACTACTTGATTATCCATCGGCGTCGGTCAATCTTTATTAATTATTTTATCCATTAATTCCCCGTGGATGCTTCCATTGCTTGCCACCAATTCTTTGTTGAAAATATAATTGTTGCCGCCCGAAAAATCGGTGCTCATACCTCCGGCGCATTTCAGGATGAAAGTGCCGGCAGCTACATCCCAGGGCGATAAACCGGAATGAAAATAAGCATCGCTTCGTCCACAGGCAACGTAGCAGATTTCAATGGCGGCTGAACCTTTGATGCGAAAACTGCATTTTCGGAATTGCTCCATGGCGTTTTTAAGTATTTTTTCTCCGCGGTCATCGAGTGAGTAGGGGATCCCTAACCCGATATATCCGTTTGTAAGCGTACTGTGTGAGCTGATTTTAACCGGTTTCCCGTTGAGCGTGGCTTTGCCCTTTTCGATGGCGGAAAACAGTTCGTCGGCAACGGGATCGTAAACAACGCCCAAAATGATTTCATTATCTTTCATCAGCGCGATGCTTACCGAAAAGGGAGTGTCTCCGTGAACATAATTGGTGGTCCCGTCCAGTGGATCAATAATCCACGTATACTCGCCTTCGGCATAAGTAACGGTACCTTCTTCGGTAAGGAAGGTGGCGCCGGGAATTAATTTTCCCAGTTTTTCCACCAGCATCTTTTCGGCCTCCGTATCAATGTGCGTCACAAAATTCCGTGTTCCTTTCAGTTCAATATCCGATTTGCGCAGTTGCGCTTGCCCCTCTCTTAGAAATTCTCCGGTGGAGCGGGCAATTTGTTCTACCTGGGTGTATATATTCATTAAGTTCATTTCTTTCCATACATAGAGTCCCACCACCTTGAATCATCTTTCAACCACTTGGCAAACCATGCGTAAATGGCGTTGTTCCACGCGATACGTTTATCGTAATCGTAAATGGCGTGATTTTCACCTTCCACCTGGATAAACTCTACCGGTTTGTTCAACAGTTTCAGCGCCGTGTACATCTGAATGCTTTCGCCGATAGGGACATTTGTATCGGCTGTGCCGTGCAGCAACAAAAGCGGGGTTTTTATTTTATCCGCGTGGAAGAGCGGGCTTTGTTCTACGTAAAGCTTTGGATTATTCCACGGGTAGCTGTCTGCACTTGCACCCGCACTGTAGGAATATCCCCAATATCCTTCGCCCCAATAGCTGGTAATGTTACTGATTCCCGCGTGCGAAACCGATGCGGCGAACATATCGGTTTTAGTAATCAGGTATTGTGTCATGAATCCGCCGTACGATGCACCGATGTTCCCGATTTTCCTGCCATCCACAAACGGGTGTGCGGCAACAAATTTCTGTACGCCTTCAATAATTTCTTCTGCTGTTTGATCTCCCCACGCATTTACGTGGCGGGCCGAGAATTCCTGTCCGTATCCGGTTGTGCCACTCGGTTGCAGCGTATAAACAACGTAATCTTGAGCAGCATAAACGTGTAACGGATATGTGCTTTCGAATCCGCGGGAAGTTGGGCTTGTGCCACCGTAATAATACACGATAAGCGGGTATTTCTTGTTGGGGTTGAAGTTGGGCGGGAGGTAATATCTGCCTTCAATTTGGTCGCCGAATGAACTTTTGAAATTCCAGTCTTTCACCTCGCCTAACACCAGTGAGTTGAGTTGTTCGGCATAAGGATCGGAAATTAATGTGGATTCGTCTGTTTTGAGGTTGAGCAAATAACTTCTGTTGGAATTGGAAACGCTCACTCCCGTGTAAGTTGCCCAAAGTCCATTTTCGGAAATGTTGAACGAGCGGATAACGTCTTCTTTCAGCGGGAGTTTTTCGAATTTTCTGGTCTTGGGCGAGTACCGGTACATATTGACACGATCCCCTTCTTCCACGCGGTAATAGATGAAGTTATCCGTCGGATTCCATTCCTGGGCGCTGATGGTGGGGTTGAATTTTTTTGTTACCGGATCAACACGCTTTGTTGCCAAATCCATGATGAACGATTGTGTGTCGTAGCTGTTGGCGATCTGCCCTTCTTTGATGTTCAGCCCGATACCGTTGAACGCTTCGGGCGCCCCGTGAATAAGCAATTGTTTGCCATCGGGCGAAAATTGAGCCGAGTAAGTGTAAGTTTGGTCTTTCCAGATGGTATCGATTGCCATTGTTTGGAGGTTCAGCATATAGAGGTTGCTTTTTTTAAACGGGCGTTGCGATAAATCTTCGCCGGAAGTGGAGAAAAGCAGGTATTTCACATCGTCGGTAATATCGTTCAGAGAAGCGGTTTGCTGTCCGAAAGTGAGTTGCTGGGCAAATCCCGTTTCGAAAAAATAACGATAAAGATAAAACCTGTCGCGATAATCCGACAGGCGGTCGTCGATACCGATAAGTCTTCTTAATCCGCTGGGCGAAGTGACAGACATGGTCTCTTTGGATGAGTAAAACATCGATTTTTCATCCGGAGCAATGTAAAAATTTTCTTTGGGAAGATTTTGAGCGATTATCTTTGTTTCCGATTTTAACGGATCGAGTGTATACAGGATCCTGCCCTCGTTATTGTCCGCCACATAATACAGAATATCGGATTTCGGCATCCAGTTGAGCTGCGAACGATTGGCTGTTTCCGATAATATAACCCGTTTTTGCCGGGCATCGTAGATTTCGATGTAATTGCGGTTCTCTCCGCCTTTCATCGTTTCCCGCAAGCTGAGCAATACAAACCGTCCGCTGGGAGAGATGGATGAACTGTTTACCCGTGTGCCTTCGAGTATATCGTTAATGGAGATGCGGCGTTTGTTGATGTTGTTAAACGTAAAATTCAGCAGCGAATCTTCCTTTTCGGGCTTAAGTTCGATTTTAACTGCCGGGTTTATTTTATTTTCTGCCGATGCCAGTAGTTTAATGATAATCCGTGCGTTGTTTGTGAAGCCGTTTAGGTTAGTATCCACCGAGCCTGATTGATGCAGGCTGTCGTTTACCTGCGTTTTGGTAGCGCGCCTTACGTTGTCCACGTAGAGTTCGAGAGGATTGGGTGAGGTAACAGTTAGTTTCCCTTTCCCGTAACGGTCACCCGTGACGAAGAATGAGATCAGGTGAAACGCGTATCCGTTTTGTGGTTTCGGAAGATGGAAGAACCCTGCCGTATCGGGTTCCAACTCAGTGGTAAACCGTTCCTGACCGGGAAACGAAATGGAGTAGGAGAGCAATGTCTCATCCGAAAATTTGCTCTCCTTCAGATCGACGCTATCCAGCAGAACCGGTTTTTGAACGGTAATGGGTACAAACGAATAGACGCGGGATGGCGTGAATTTTTGTTGTGCCGAAAGCGGTAAAAGTGCACCGAGCGTGATAAGGAGGAGGTTGAATCTCATAATTTTTTATTTTTCCATACGAAACAATTATCGAACCTTACATCCGTTTCTTTTTCAAAAAAACCGAAAACCGACGAACCGGAACCGGACATGGATGCATATAATGCACCTTTGGCGTATAATTGTTCTTTTATCGTACAAATTTCGGGATATTTTTTGAAAACTGAAGGCTCAAAATCATTTTTCATTAACTCTTTCCATTCGGAAACAGGTTTTTTGATGATTTCTTTCAGTGATATTTTCGGCGCTGCGGGAGAAATAGTGGCGTAAGCATCTTTTGTAGAAACGGTTACATCAGGTTTTACCAATACGAAAAAATAATTGTCCAGATCCAGTTCGATCTCTTCTAATATGTTGCCGATGCCAGTGGCAATAGCCGGTTTATTGCGGATGAAAAATGCACAATCGGCACCGATTTTTGCAGCTTTTTGCTCCAACTGCGTGGTTGTGTAATTGAGCGAAAATGTATAGTCGAGCAGTTTGAGCATAAATGCCGCATCCGATGAGCCGCCGCCTAACCCTGCTCCGAAAGGGATTTTCTTGAGTAAATGAATATCGATGTTGGGGATTTCTTTTTCTTCCGAAATCAATCTAAGGGCCTTTATCACCAGATTATCGTCCGTATTTCCCCGTACCTCTATTCCGGTTTGGATGAAACGGTAATTTTCTTCATCGTCTGACGGAACAATTTCTAACGCATCTTTCAATCCGATAGGATAAAAGACGGTTTCGAGGTTGTGATAACCGTCGGGCCGTTTGGAAATGATGTTAAGTCCTAAATTTATCTTCGCGTTAGGGAAACAGATCATATATAAAAAAGCCTATCGCTTAGCGTTATCTTTTACAATGTGGTATGAATCGGCAGCAATATGATAGAATGACAGGTAATCTTTCCCTTCAGAAGCTTTGCGTTCTGCTATCCGTGTACGGAAATCGTTCACGCGTCCCATTTCGGAACTGCCTACGGCCAGGCCTTCGGTTTTTTGTTCGGTTTCGCAACCTTCACCGCCCTCACCGTGGGTAACGTTTGTGCCTTCGGTAATCTCTTTCTCCATTTTCTGAAGATCAGCTTCGGTGATCCTCTCTTCCACTAATGTGCCTTTTACCACTACTTTGTTGTTTACACACTCTTCGTTGAATTTTCCCAGTGTACTGTTCGATTCCGCACGAATGCTCTGTGCGTCGGTGCTTCCCTGTAAGAAAAGCTTCATGCCACTTTTTGCACATACGTGCGTGGCAAGGCCTTCAACCGTGATGGGTTTTCCAACATATTCCCCGGGATTCGACAGGATATTGTCAACCGTTAATGTTCCTTTTTGTGAATTACCGGTACAGCCCGAAAATGCCAGGAATGAGAAAATGACAGCAATAGTTGTGAATAAGGTTTTTTGTTTCATCTTGAACGATTTAATTAATGATTAAACCTCAAAGATATGTGTTTTTCGGAAGAAACGGAAAAATTAAGGAAAAAATTTTCTGGGTATATAATGCTGTCTGTTTTTTTTAATTTCAATATGAATATGTTATATTCATCCTGAGTTTTACTTTATTCGTCGTGAAAAACACCCTGTTTCATCGATTTTGCCTTGTTAGATCCATCCAATTGTACTTATCTTTGTGTAAGAAACTTTTTGAAGGCGAAGATGTCTTTATTATCCTTTTTTATAGGAAATTCAAACAGTTTCTAAAATTAAATAATCAATTTTATGGAAAAAAATGAAGAACAAATGAATTTTTCGGGCAAATCCAAAGGCGGCCTTTTCGGTTTTCTACTGATTTTGGCAGGAACGCTGTTTCTCGCTTTTAATTTTGGCTGGATTGACCCGGCGCTACGTTCCATCGTATTTTCCTGGCCGGCATTATTTGTCGTCTTTGCCTTTATTGCTCTTTTTAAGAGGGACTATCTGTTCGCACTCCTTTGGTTAACATTGGCCGCATTCTTTTTGCTGCCCCGCATAGCACTTCTGTATCCCGATGCTTTGCCGGGAATTAACGAAGATTTTACCGGAAACTTCTGGCCTGTCCTGCTTATAATAGTTGGAACGGGAGTCATGCTAAAATTTTTTTTCGGAAAAGGAAAAAAGACGTGCTGCCATCGTCATGCCCAGAAGCCTTTTAATGTCAATAAAATTGAGGGCACGGACGGTATCTATGTACGGGAAGTTGTTTTCGGCGGGATCGAAGATATTTTTCTGGAACCTGTATTCCGGGGCGGCCAAATTGAAGTTGTTTTCGGCGGGGTTGAGCTCGATTTGCGCCGGGCATCACTGCCCGAAGGCGATACTCATCTCCATGTTGAAGCCGTATTTGGCGGTATAAAACTATATTTACCCGATGATTGGGTGATTGTGCCGAAAATAAATACCGTTTTAGGCGGTGTGGATAACAAACATTTCTCAAGATCAACATATCACGACACATCACGCAGGTTGCTAATCAGCGGTGAGATTATTTTTGGTGGTTGTGAAATACGGTAATGAATAATATTTCGCGTTTTTTAATTGCATTTGTTTTGTGCATCGTGTATGCGCTCTTGCAGGCATTAGCCTTCCGTTGGCTTGTTGCGTTCCCTTTCCTTCAATTGATGTTGGACGGGGTGGTAAACGCGTTGTTTTTTATCGGTTTGGATTTTTTGCTCTGGAAAGTTGTCAAATACGGAAATTTTGAAACGTTGGAGGTTTATCAGCGTTTTATCAATTACACTGCACTCGGATTTTTAACAATAACAATTTGGACAGGGTTGAGCTATGCTTCGTCTTTTTTGGTCTTTGGACGGGAAAATCTGGGGGAGGCAACAAGAATGTTGCCGTTGAAAGCTTTCATCGCATTTTTAATATATCTGCTGATGGTGCAGTTTTCCCGGATGTGGCTTTTTAAGGCCGGAACACCGCAACCGATTATTGATGAGGAGACGGAAGAAGATTTGTCTAAGCCGGACGATATCGGTACGGATGAGATTCAGCTGCTTGAACGCATTGTTGTCAGGACCGGACAAAAAATAAATGTTGTTAAGGTTGCCGAGATTGTTTATTTCCAGGCCGAGGGCGATTATGTACGCATCTTTACCGATTCCGATAAGTTTCTGAAAGAAGAGACCATGAAGTATTTTCAGCTTCATTTGCCTGAAAGTCAGTTTGTGAGGGTGCATCGTTCTTATTTGGTAAACATTGTCAAGATACTCCGTATCGAATTATACGAAAAGCAAAATCAGCAACTTACGCTAAGTAACGGCGATAAGATAAAAATCAGTGCTTCCGGATACAAGCGGCTTCGTGAGAGGCTTAGCTTGTGACAAAATCTTATTGTAAAGTTTGTTAAAACTTAGAAAACCGATTTGATGTTTTCGGTTTTCCGGGTTACCTTTGTGGCGTTTTTTTTTTTTGATATGATGACACTAAAAGAAAGAATAATAAAAGAAGCAGGTACCCTTTTTTACCAGTACGGTATTAAAAGTGTCTCCATGGATGATTTGGCATCGTCTTTAGGAATATCGAAACGCACGCTTTACGAGAATTTTAAGGATAAGGAAGAGGTATTGTTGACCTATTTAACCGCTATTCGCGACGAAAGGAACAATGAGGTTGTGGAGGAAATGGGGAGGTCGGCAAATATAATTGAGGTTTTTCTTTTTTTTATTGAATACCATAAAAAGAAGGAGTTGCCTGCCGCAAAATTTTATGAGGATATCTACAAATATTATCCGCGAATTTACAAGTTAATTCAGGAAGACGTTGAAGACAAGAAGGTATATATAAGGAACTACCTTCAGCAAGGAATCGAGCAGGGTTATATCCGCAGGAACCTGAACGTGGATGTGGCCGCCTTTTTGGTTGAAGAAAGCACATATACGTATATTCGTGCATCGTATCTCGAAAAACCGCCATTCTCATTTCAGGAGTTATTTTTCACGATGATGGTGAATTTTATCCGCGGGATTTCCACCAACAAAGGGATTGAAATTATTGATAATTATCTTACAAACCAAACAAACGAAAACAATTAATTACTTTATATGAGAGCTAAGCAATTAAGCATCGTTCTAATGATGGCTTGCGGGTTGTTGGATTTATCCACGGCAGCCGCACAACATTCGGACAGTTTGCGGATAGACTTGAAAACCGCTTTGGAGATCGCGCTCAGCGAAAATCCCAACATAAAAGTGGCCGATATGGAAATTATAAAAAAAGAGTATGCAAAAAAATCGGCTTACGGTGCGTTGCTTCCGCAATTCGATCTCATCGGACAGTACCAACGCGCCATTAAGCGGCAAACGGTCTATTTTGATGAAGGTTTCGGAATGGGAGGCGGCAATATCGACCCGACTAAATATACCCCCGAAGAGTTGAAGATTATGGAAACCGTGGGTAAAATGTTTGCCCCCGATCCCGAAAAAGCCGGGGAAGGTATCCAGATGGGGCGCCTGAACGTTTACACCGCCGGCCTTAACGTGAGCATGCCGCTGGTGATGCCGTCGTTGTGGAAGAATATCCAGATGAGCCGGGTGGATTTCCAACTCGCTATGGAGAAAGCCCGTTCGTCGCGTATCGATTTGGCCAATCAGGTGAAAAAAATGTTTTATTCCCTGTTGCTTGCACAAGCCAGTTACGATGTTTTCAGGAAAACATACGCCTCCGATTCGCTCAACTTGGAAAACATCAGGAACCATTTTAAACAGGGCGTGGTGGCCGAATATGACCTTGTTACCGCTGATGTGCGCCTCAAAAGCCTTATCCCAAGCATCTTGCAGTCGCAGAACATGATGAGGATTGCCGAACTGCAATTGAAAATGCTCATGGGAGTGGATAGCGAAATACCGCTGAAAGTGATCGGTTCGCTCGATAATTACAGGAATACCCTGTTTGACACTATTATCCCCGCGGATACGTCGCTCATGAACAACAGCGACATCAAACAGTTTGACCTGCAGGCCGAAATGGCGCGAAAAGGTTACGAAATACAAAAACTGCAATTCTCACCCACGCTTGTTTCGTCGTTTAACTACATGTATATGAGCCAGAACAACGATTTTAAATTCGGTAATTATCGCTGGGATCCCTATTCCATGCTGGGCATCACGCTCTCCATCCCGTTATTTAACGGCGGACAGCGGTACAACAATGTGAAACAGTCTGAAATTCAGATTTATCAGCTAAACGAGCAGCGTAAAGATGTGGAGCGCGGGCTGAAACTGTCCATTAAAAACAATTACGACCTGATGGCAAAAAGTATGGAACAAGTGGTGGCCTCCGAATCGGCGGTGGAACAGGCACACAAAGGGTATAAAATTTCGCTGAAGCGATACGAGACCGGAATGGGCACCCTTGTTGAAGTGATTGCTGCAGCCCTGTCCATAACCAATGCGGAATTGCAGTACCGCAATGCTATTTATGATTATCTGGCTGCTAAAGCCGATTTGGAAAAAATACTCGGATACGATATTAATGCAACAAACTAAGATATACAAACAAATTTCAATTATGAAACGGAATAATGTTCTAAAATTTGCAATACTGCCGACTCTCCTCTTTCTCGCGTCTTGCGGAGGAGGATCCGGTAAAAACGAAATACCACTCGAAGCCGCCAGGAAAAAGGTAAAGATTGAAGAAGTCCGGTTAGTATCCGTCGATCAATTATCGACTTTCACCGCAACGGTTGAGGCTAACACGATGAATAACATTGCACCGGCCATGGGTGGGCGCATCAGAAGCATTCACGTGGATGTAGGCAGCCGGGTGAGTAGAGGACAAACGGTGGTCACTATGGATGCGGCCAGCTATACGCAGCAGCAAACGCAACTGGCCACGCTTAAACGAGATTATGAGCGATATTTGGAACTCTACAACGTGGGTGGGATCTCAAAACAACAGCTCGACCAGATGAAAACCCAGCTCGATGTGGCGCAAACGGCACTGAATAATCTGGATGAAAATACACGTTTGACAAGCCCGATAAGCGGCATAGTAACTGCGCGGAATTACGATTCGGGAGATGTGGTGGCCGGCCTGCCGATCCTCACCATTGAGAACATTAATCCTGTAAAAGTTATCGTAAATGTTTCGGAATCGTTCTATAGCCGGGTAGCAAAAGGAATGTCGGCAAACGTACAGGTGGACGCGCTTGCAAACGAGGTTTTCGAAGGAAAGGTCTCATTGATTCACCCCACGCTTAATCCGGTCTCCCATACTTTTCCGGTGGAGATAGAAGTCAATAATTCCGATCAGCGCCTCCGCCCGGGAATGTTTTCCCGTGTAACCATGAATTTGGGGACAAACGAACGCCCGCTCGTACGTGATATGGCTGTGTTGAAACAAACCGGGTCTAATGATAGGTACGTTTTTGTTGAAAAAGAGGGCAAAGCTGTTTATACGCTTGTGCAATTAGGAACCCGTATTGAAGATAAATACGAGATTATTTCCGGCTTAAGCGCCGGCGACAGGGTTATCGTACAAGGAAACGCAGGTTTAATAGACGGAACCGAAGTTCAGGTAGTACAATAACGTAAAATTTAAACATCAACCAGATGAAAATATATGAAACCGCGGTAAAGAATCCCGTTGGAACATCACTGATATTTATCGGAGTGGTGATCATCGGATTTATGTTTTACCGCCAACTTCCCATCGACTTATATCCCGAAATAGACATGAACATTATTTCGGTGATGACATCGTATCCCGGAGCCGGATCAGGCGACGTTGAAGCCAACGTTACGAGGCCGCTGGAGGATGTGCTTAACTCAACGGAGAGCATCAAAAAGATTACTTCGCAATCGAGAGACGGGATGTCGATGATAATGCTTGAGTTTGATTTCGGGACGAATATGGATAACGTGATGAACGATGTCCGGGATAAGGTGGATATGATTGCGGGATTCCTTCCCGACGGGGCTGAAGATCCTATGATCCTGAAGTTCAGTTCCGACATGATTCCCGTAATTATTCTCTCGGCAACGGCACGGGAGAGCGCCGGCGCATTGTACAAAATTCTTGATGAGCAGGTGGCAAATCCGCTCAACCGTATTCCGGGTGTGGGGACCGTGGCCGTATCGGGTGCGCCGCAACGTGAGATTCAGGTAAATGTGATGCCCGAAAAATTAGAAGCCTACAACATTTCCCTGGAACAAATTGCCCAGGTCATTTCTGCTGAAAACGTGAATGTCCCTGCCGGAAATTTCGATATCGGATCGCAAACGTATATGCTTCGTCTCGAAGGTGAGTTTACCGAAAGCCGCGAACTTAACAACATTATTGTAGGAAACTATCAGGGGCACCCCATTTATTTAAGGGACCTGGCCGTTGTGAAGGATACGCTGCAAGACCATATAATGGAAAATTATACCAATGGGGAAAGAAGTGCCTCCCTCGTTGTACAAAAGCAATCGGGGTCTAACACGGTGGCAATTGCCGATGCCGTAAAAAAAGAGATTGTGGAGTTGAAGAAAAATCTTCCGCCCGACATCAAAATTGTAACCGTGATGGATACATCGGAGTACGTGAAGGTTTCTATCAACAGTTTGCTCGAAACTATTTTACTTGCTTTAATAATTGTAGGGCTGGTAGTGCTTTTCTTCCTCGGGCGCTGGCGGGCAACCGTTATCATTATGATTTCCATTCCCATCTCGCTGATCGGCTCATTTATTTATCTGTATATAACAGGTAATTCAATAAATATCATATCGTTATCGGCATTGTCCATTACCATCGGAATGGTGGTTGACGATGCTATCGTGGTGCTCGAAAACATCACCACACACATCGAACGGGGCAGCCGTCCCAAACAAGCTGCTGTTTACGGAACCGAAGAGGTTTCGCTCTCCATTATCGCATCTACACTTACCATAGTGGCTGTGTTTTTACCGATGACAATGGTCGGTGGTTTCGCCGGAGTTATGTTCAAACAGCTCGGATGGATGGTAACCATCATTATTTCGCTTTCACTTATTATCGCCATGACACTTACGCCGATGATGAGTGCAAAAATGATGAGAGCCGATAAGGATAAGAAAATGAGCGCTTTCGACAAATGGTACAACAAGAAAATACTTCCTTTACTGGATAAGCTCGATAAAGGTTATGCCGGATTGGTAAAAAGAGTAGCGACAAACCGGCGAATTACCCTCTTCTCTGTTTTAGCCGTATTTGTGCTGGGAGTTGTTATCAGCGCCCTGACGCTTAAAACGGAATTTATGCCTGCATCGGACAACAACGATATATCCATGACCGTTGAGATGCCTACGGGAACAAGAATGGAGCTTGCCCGCGAAACCGGACACAAAATTGCTCAAATGATGGAAAAACAACATCCTGAGGTGGAAATCGTTTCTTTTGCCGTAGGGCAGGCTAGTGATGATAATGCGTGGGCGGCTATGCAGGATAACGGCTCCAACATTTTAAGGTACAACATACGATTGACAGAGGCCAAGAACAGGAAGAAATCCATATACGATGTCTCCGACGAACTTCGTACCGAACTGGCTGCCATGCCCGAAGTACACCGGTTTAAAGTGTTGCCCGGCGGTGGGGAAATGGGAATGACGGGCGGTAGCAACGTGGCTGTTGATATATACGGTTACGATTTGGCTGAAACCGATAAGTTGGCTGCCGATTTGAAACCTAAGCTGGAGGCTGTTGCGGGGTTACGCGATATCGCTATCTCACGTAAAGATTACAGGATGGAATACAATATTGTTTTCGATCGCGAGAAACTGTCGTTAAATGGCTTGAATATGGCTACAGCGGCAAATTCAGTAAGGAACCGCATAAACGGGCTTATCATGTCGCGCTATCGGGAAGATGGTGAGGAGTACGACATACGTGTGCGGTACGATGCGCAATACCGTCAATCGATAGAAGATATCGAAAACATAATGATCTACAATCCTATGGGTGTTGGTATCCGTGTCCGCGATGTGGGACGGGTTGAAGAAAACTCGTCGCTTCCGCAGATCGACCGGAAGGACCGCCAGCGCATAGTAACTGTTCAGGGTACAATATATAAACGTGCTTTGAGCGAGATTGTGAAAGATGTAAATGCGGCTATTGCCACCCTCGACGTCCCGTCCGGCATACAGGTTGAAATAAGCGGATCGCTCGAAGACCAGCAGGAGTCTTTTGCAGATTTGGGATTATTGCTGATGATCGTGTCGTTGCTGGTTTATATCGTGTTGGCGTCCCAGTTTGAATCGCTTACCTATCCGTTTATTATTATCCTGACCGTTCCGTTCGCGTTTATCGGTTCGTTGCTGTTCCTGTCGATAACAGGCGAACCCCTCGGGATTATGGGATTTGTGGGATTGATCATGCTTGTGGGTATGGTAGTGAAGAACGGTATTGTACTTATCGACTATATCAACCTGAACCGCGAGCGCGGCATGTCAATCATAACGGCCGTGGTGCACGGTGGCAGATCGAGGTTGCGTCCCGTATTGATGACTACCCTTACTACCATTTTGGGTATGGTTCCGTTGGCCATCGGTACCGGACAAGGCTCGGAGATGTGGAAATCTCTTGGGGTCTCAATTATCGGCGGGATGACTTTCTCTACGATTATAACCCTTATTCTTGTTCCTGCATTGTATTCCATTTTTGGAGGGAATGGCGTAAAACGCAAACGCCGCAAACATCGTGAGAAAATTCAGAGTCAAAACAAACAAGAAGAATTATCAATTTATCAAAAAGGAGCTGAAGCATGAAGGCAGTAATGATTATACTGGATCAGGCGCATTATTCACAAATAATCAACGACCTGTCCAAATTTAATATCCGCGGATTTACTTCGTGGCGCGAAGTATTCGGTAAAGGCAGTAAAACCGGTGATCCGCATTACGGCAGCCACGCCTGGCCATCGGTGAACAATGCTGTTCTCACGGTGGTGGAGGATCACAGAGTTGCTCCGTTGCTGAACTATTTGAAAGAATTGGATAATGAGTCCGAAAACTTAGGCCTCCGTGCTTTTGTGTGGAACGTGGAAGATATGATTTGAATGAGTCAGCCGTTTTGTTTTTTATGGGAATGAATAAAAGTATTCCACTTTTTTTAGTGGAATTAAAAAGAATTGTTATCTTTGTTTCGAATATAAACCGGCGGTTTATGGAAATAAGGTTTGAAAAAGAATATCTGCGTGAGCTTTACGAAAAAGGTAAGACTAAAGAGAAGAAATATCGTTTTCAACCACAAGTGGTAAATAAATACCGAAAAACGATTGACTTATTGGAATCGGTTTCTCAAATAGAAGATTTGTATAAATTTCACTCTTTGAATTACAAAGTTTTAGAAGGCGATAAAAAAGGAATATCTTCTGTTCGTGTCAACAACCAATATCGTATCGAGTTTACTGTGACACAAGTTATTTCCGAAACGGTAGTTGCAATATGTAATATATTAGAATTATCGAATCATTACAAATAAAAAATATGAGAAAAACAGAATATGGATTTTCGCCAACTCATCCGGGTGAAGTTTTGAAAGACGAGATAGAATATCGCGGTATCACACAAGGAAAAATTGCCGCTCAAATGGGTATGTCGTACAAAATGTTAAACGATATTCTGAATTGTCGTCGCCCGCTAACAGCTACAACTGCGATGCTTTTCGAGGCCGTATTGGACATACCTGCAGATTCGCTTATGAATTTACAACTCAAATACAATATGCAAATAGTACGTAAAGACAAAAAATTTGCCGAACGTCTTGCGCAAATCAGGAAAACAGCATCCATGTTGTAGAGTTGCAATTTTTGAAACTTACGATAAACAGCAGTTGCTTCAAAAGGCAGCTGCTGTTCTGTTTAAAAAGTTGTTGAACAGATTTTCGAGAAAATCTTTATCTTTGTGACACAAAAAATAAAAGCAAAAAAAAATGATCTATATAGTTAACAAATCCAATAAACCCGATTATAATATTGCTCTGGAGGAGTACTGTTTCAAAAAACTGTTGCACCACGATAAGGTGTTCATCTTGTGGATAAACGAACCGGCCATCATCGTGGGGAAGCATCAAAATACGATTGAAGAGATCAATTCAGAATACGTAAAACAGAACGGTATCCACGTTGTACGGCGCATATCGGGTGGGGGAGCCGTATATCACGACCACAACAATCTCAATTATACCATTATTTCAAACGAAGATAAAGGTGCTGATTTCGACTTCGAAACCTTTTCCAGGCCGGTCATTGATACATTGGCAGATTTAGGCGTTAAGGCCGAGTTTACCGGACGAAACGATCTGGTTATCGACGGAAAAAAAATCTGCGGAAATGCGCAGGCATATATCCATGGACGGGTTATGCACCACGGATGCTTGCTTTTTGATACCGACCTTACCGTTCTCTCGAAGGCCCTTGAGGTGCCTAAAGACAAGATTGAAAGCAGAAGTGTAAAATCCGTACGAAGCGTTGTGGATAACATTTTGCCTAACCTGCCGGTAAAGATATCGGTAAATGAGTTTTCCGATAAATTGCTGGAACAGATGAAGTCGAAATTTCCGGAGATGAAAGAATATACTTTTTCGGAAGAAGAGTTAGCGGACATAGAGCATTTGCGCGCCACAAAATTCGGCACCTGGGAATGGAATTACGGGCATTCTCCCAAATTCGGCATCGAACGGCAATCCCGGTACACTGCCGGGAAAATCCAGGTCTTTGCCGATGTTGAGAACTCCGTTATCCGCCGGATCCGTTTTTACGGAACTTTTTTTGGGAACAACAGCAACCTGTCGGAGGTGGAAAATGCGCTTGTCGGCGTAAAATACACTCCGGAAAATGTTCGCGACGCACTCTCCGGAATAGAATTCAACCACTATTTTGCCGGATTTTCGTTGGATGAACTGACGGAGGCAATTGTGGAATAACCTCTTTCAGGCGTGAACCGATTGTCAGGTGAAGTGTTTTAAGACAAAAGTTATTATCTACAAAAAATGGCAATTATCAAAAGTATTCTCGATACGGATTTGTATAAATTTACTACCAGCTACGCCTACAGCAAACTTTTTCCCCGCGCCTGCGGCGAGTTTGAATTTGTGGACAGGAGCAACGGCGATTATCCTGACGGATTTGACGAACTGGTGCGGCAAGAGTTGGTCAAAATGTCGGAGCTGAGCCTGACGAAGGGAGAAGAGGAGTTTGTAAGAAAGAAAATGCCCTATCTGCCGCCCATTTATATCGATTTTCTGAAAGGGTTCCGGTTCGATCCGTCGGAAGTGGAAGTTTCTCTCGAAGACCATAAATTAAAAATCCGTGCTACGGGATTGCTTTATCGGGTCACACTCTGGGAAACACCTATTCTCGCTACGGTGTCCGAACTGTATTTCAGGGAAATGAAGCAATATCCCGATACGGAATACATGGAAAAGATGGCTATCGAAAAAGCGCTCAAACTGAAGGAGAACAACATCACGTTCTCACTCTTTGGCATGCGTCGCCGGTTTAGTTTCGAAGTGGAAGACCGGGTTACCGGGTTGCTTGAACAACACGCCGGAGATTCACTCTTCGGGACAAGCAATGTTTACCTGGCGTACAAACACAATGTGAACGTGTCGGGAACGCATCCGCACGAATGGGTGCAGTTTCACGGGTCCATTTACGGGTATAAGATGGCCAATTACATGTCGATGGAGAACTGGATAAACGTCTATGACGGCGATCTGGGAACCGTTCTTACCGATACATATACCACCGATGTTTTTCTCCGTAACTTCAGCAAAAAGCATGCGGCGTTGTTCACTAGCCTCCGGCACGACAGCGGCGACGCCTTCGTTTTTACCGATAAAGTCATTCGCCGGTATGAGGAACTGCGAATAGACCCCAAACTTAAATACATCGTCTTTTCCGACAGCCTGAACGTGGACAAAGCCATCAAAATTAAAAACTATTGCGGGAAGCGCATAGGGGCTACTTTCGGTATAGGGACAAACCTCACCAATGATGTGGGCAACAACATCAAGGGAATGAATATCGTGATGAAGCTCTTCCGGTGCAAAATGACCGCTAAGGAGCAATGGCACGAATGCGTGAAACTATCGGACGTGGAAGGAAAACATACCGGAAGCGAAAACGAAATCCGGCTGGCAGAGGAAACGCTGGGATTGAGATAGATGACACGGCCTCAGTACAAAAATTCATGCCTGTACTCCGTTGTATTCCCCGCACCATCTGTTGCGGTAAATACAAGTTCTTGCGTTTTGCCTTTTTCCAGCCTCGAATCATCGAACACATAAGTGTAAAGGGAAGATTTCATATCGTGTGAAAACAGGACGAATTTTCCATTAACGGTCCCTTTAAAGTTCGAAATTCCGCTTTTGTTATCCGTCAACCGGATTTGGATCCTGCGTGTGGTGACCCATTTTTCAGGGTTTACAGGAGTAATTTTCGGCAGTACGGTGTCTGTGTCAATGGCATATCTTCTGCCCAGCTCGCGAATGGAAGTTTCCACGCCGCCCCGTTTATAAGTTCCGCCGATCCAGCTGATATTTCCTGTTCCCCCGATCTCCACAATACCGTATTGTTTCCTGTTCTTCAGCGTATCCGCGTTTAATTTTATCCAGATGGTTGCATTATGGTGTAACGGTACCGGCGACTCGTTCACCTGATGTATATCGGAATAATAAGCCGCTGAGCTGATTTTCCGATGAGTGTAACAGAAGTTGCTGTAAAGATTTTCCGGAGGAATATCGAGCATAAAATCGAGATCTACAAACGAATTGTGCAACGTCCACGACATAAAATTGTTGCACGTTGCCGCTTGGGAGATGGGTTGTTGTTGCCCCTTAACCACAAAAGAGTATATAAGGGTATTCCCATGGTGGTCTTCGAGTTCGTAGCGCATACGGTAATTCCGCTCTTCGGTGATGTCGATATAGCCGTTGTTGACAGCATCATAGAAATTGAGCCTGTTGCCCGGTTCCACAAACGATTTCATATAAAAAGAACTTCGCTTTCGCCACTCTTCAAAATCGATAAATGAGTTCAGCATACGTGTTTTGCTGAAAGAAAACCTATTGATGGAGCTGCTGAAAACTTGCTTTTCGTCCACAAACAACCTGACGTGCTTAACGCCGTAGATGTTGGATTGTCCATTCATCCGATCGTATGCTTTTACGCCTATGCCGATTTTTCCCCATGCATTTACCGGTTGGTTCAGCGCCAGCGGAATCCCGGAGTTGTTTTTCCCTATATCCAACCGCAAAGGATCACTACTCCCGTTCACAACACCTTTCCCCCCGATAGGATAAAATGCAATACCGCGGATATCGGGTTTTTGCGTATCGGGAATGGTTTGGCTGAAAAAATGTAACGGATCCAGAGGGTCATGCGTTTGGGTATCGCGCACTTCAAAGTGCAGGTGAGGGCCGCCGGAGCTGCCCGTATTTCCGCTCAACCCTATTTGTTGGCCTTTTTTAACCGCCAGCAAACCCGGTTCGGGATAAAGCTCTATCCGGTAACTTTCCTGCTCGTACTGTTTTTCTTTTACATAATCGGCTATAGGTTTAGAGAAACTGTTCAGGTGCCCGTAAACGCTGGTATGCCCAGTGGCGGGATGGTTGATGTAGAGCGCCAGTCCGTATCCGCCCGGTGAAACACTAATGTGCGAAATATATCCATCGGCAATAGCAATAACAGGCTTGTTTGTAACTTGTTGTGTTTTATAGTCAAGTCCCGAATGAAAATGATTGCTCCGCAACTCCCCAAAGTTGGCGCTGAGCGCCGGGGGAATATTGACGGGGCTTGCATATGGTTGTGAATAAACGGAAAAACCGGAGAAACCGGTTGAGATAAAGAAAAGTGAAACAGATAAGAATAGTTTATTGAACTTCATAAATTCGCACATTGATTTGCAAACATACTTATAAAAGGGCTAAACGACAATAGAAGGTCAATCAAAATATTGATTTCTGAAGCAATTTATAGTATGTAGAGAAGACAATAGCTGTCGAATTTTTACGAAAAACAACATTGACGGGGTCCTGAAAGCACTTTACGTTAAATAAAATTAAAATAAAGAAATTCGTTGGTACTTTGCATTGCATATTACTTTGTTTAATTTAATTTTGCATCGTCAATAATTTATCAGCTGGTGAAAAGTATCTAACGTCGGAAACAAATAGTCCGCCGGTTAGAGGAAACAACGGACAACATAAATTATTTAACGAACAAATAATTAGAAAAAAATGAATATAGAAAATACCCAAAGTCAAATGAGAAAAGGAGTACTGGAGTACTGCATTTTGGCGATTATCAGGCGGAACGAAGCGTATCCGGGCGATATAATCGACGAAATGAAAAATGCAGGCTTGCAGCTTCTCGAGGGGACGCTGTATCCGTTACTCAATCGATTGAAGAATGCCGAAATACTAACTTACCGCTGGGTGGAGAGTACTTCGGGGCCGCCACGGAAATATTTTATCCTGACAGAGAAAGGTGAAAAATTTTATGAACTTTTAGAGTCAACATGGAGGGAATTATCAACCGGAGTTGATGCCGTTGTCAAAGGCAATTATAAAAAAGAAGAAAATGAACCTAACAACAGTGAACAATGAAAAAAGTAATTAATATCAATTTTCAAGGGCAAGTTATTGCCATCGAAGAAACTGCTTATGAGCTTTTGAAGCAATACATAGATAGCTTGAAAAAATATTTTTCGCGTGAAGAGGGCGGAGATGAAATCGTGAACGATATAGAAAGCCGTATTGCTGAATTGTTTGGAAACCGGTTGAAATTGGGTCTCAATTGCATTACTGATGAAGACGTCCTGTCTATTATCTCCAGCATAGGAAGGCCTGAAGATTTCGATACGGAATATCAGGAAGCTGATTACTCCTATGGCGAAAAAACTTCGGACCATCCGGCTTCAGCTCCTGAGCAACCGAAAACCGAAAAAGATTCTGCAGTAAACGAGGAACAGCGTAAACTTTACCGCAACGAGAACGATAAAATTATTGCCGGTGTATGCAGCGGCCTGGCTCATTACTTCAAAACAGATCCGGTGTGGATACGCATTATTTTTGTACTGCTTTTCAGTGTGTTGTTCTGGGTGTACCTTGTTTTATGGATTGTTTTAAAACCCAAGGCGTTGGATACAAATGTCGCCAAACGGCTTTACCGAAACCCCAACGATCGTTTTCTGGGAGGTGTTTGCGGTGGAATTGCGGCATATTTTAAAATAGAAACGTGGATTCCGCGTTTGCTGTTTGCCGCACCGTTATTTTTGAATTTAATGGGGATGATCTCTATTCCGTTCTTCCCGTGGAACAGGTTTTTTCCCCATGTGGATTTCAACTGGAACATCAATATGTCGGTTGTTGTCATCTATGCCGTTCTCTGGGTAATTATTCCGAGGGCTACCACTGTAAAGCAGAAGCTCGAAATGATGGGTGAGGAGGAGTATATCAAGTCCATACGGGAAACCGTGAGCGATAATGTGGCAAGCGTGAAAAGCAAATCCGACGACGGTGACAATTACTCCAAGCCGTACGTTGCAACGGGTGTTGCCGATGGTCCGGGGAAAGTGTCCATGGATTCCATGCCGCCGGAACCACCACGGTATCACGCGCCTAAAGCACCCGTGAATGCAGCGGCAGGCTCCGGTAATTCAGGCTGCCTGAATGCGTTGGGGATTTTCTTTAAAATTATATTCTTCGCATTCGTTGGAATTTTTGTCGTGGCAATGACCGGGATGCTGATCGCCTTTCTTGTGGCAGGCACTAAATTTGTTCCTCTGAAATCGTTGTTTATTGATGGGGGGTATGAGGATACCATGCTGTGGTTATCTGTAGCATTACTTTTTGCCGTTCCTGTTATAGCGGTAATAGTCTGGATTATACGTCGATTGATGAAGGCAAAATCACGTCCGGCAATCGGAATAGTGGCCATTATCTTGTGGGTTGTCGGAATCTTTTCAGCTACCATGCTCGGGTTCAAAATTGCGGAGAAATTCAGTGTAGAATCATCCACGGAAAAAGTACGGGCGCTATCTCTCTTTAAAGGTGATAAGTTGTATGTGGATATGGCCGTTTATCCGTCAGATTACTACTCTTTCAGCCGGAATTTCGGGCCGGGTTCAGATTTGGATAATTTTCCCTATTATACCATCAACGAAGATTCTCTGCTGTTCTCAAACATTAAACTGCAAATTGTTCAAAGCCAGGACTCTTTGTATCACGTGAGAACCATTTCATCAAGTTCGGGCAGAAATCTGATAGTTGCTAAAAAAAATGCTGAACAGTTCACATACCCGTTGCAACAACAAGATTCCCTGTTGCTTTTGCCCGAATTCTTTTCGGCCCCTATCTCTCAGGGATTCAGGGTGCAGGGGATGATCGTGGAAATTGCCGTGCCTACAGGCAAAAAGATCGAGATCGATGAGCGGTTGGATGATTACAATAACTTTACCTCAAATTCTTCTGTCCGCCGGAAATTGAAGAGAAACCGCAACGGCGGGGCACTCGATTGGAATTACGGCGAGGAGTACATTCTCGAAAACGGAAACTTAAACAAAACAGTCGTACTTACAGACTCTATATAAGAAACAGTTTCTAAATTCTACTTTTGCATTAATAACTTCATGTGTTCAAAAGCAGCCGGGATTGATTTTTCGGCTGTTTTTTCATTTGATTTCACTTCAATCGGTATTATTTCGTCATCTTCGGCCTGAACAAAAAAAATCAACTTCGTACTTGCTGTTGTCAAATTATAAAAAAATAGTCTTTAAGTCGCTATAAACAAAAGTTTTATTTCTACATTTGTACGGATGTATTTTAATTCTTTAATGTTTAACTAATTTAAGGAATACTATGGCAAGATTACTCATCTTAGGCGCCGGGATATCTGGTCACACAGCGGCATTATCGGCAAGGCGGGAATTGGGGAAAGAACACGAAGTAGTGGTTGTCAGCCCAAATTCGCATTACCAGTGGGTCCCTTCCAATATCTGGGTTGGGATCGGTTTAATGAAGGTTAAACAGGTTATTTTTGAGCTTGCTCCGGTTTACAAAAAGAACCGCATCACTTTTAAACAGGCTCTTGCTCTCTCTATTTATCCCGAAGGAAACGCGGAAACCGACAAGGGATTCGTGAAAATCAAGTACGTTTCGGAAGATAAAAAAGATCAGGAAGAAGTTGTGGAATACGATTATCTGATCAATGCTACAGGCCCGAAACTCAATTTTGGTGCCACCGAAGGCTTGGGACCGGAGTTTTACACCGATTCCGTATGTACTTATCATCATGCCGCTTTGACTTGGCAACACCTTCAAGAATGTTTTGCCAGGATGGAAAAAGGCGAAAGGCAGCGGTTGGTTATCGGAACCGGACATCCACTGGCAACTTGCCAGGGAGCGGCATTTGAATTTGCGCTAAACATCGCTTTTGAAGTAAAGCGAAGAAAACTGGATCATCTGGCAGAAATAAGTTGGATTTCCAACGAATATGAATTGGGTGATTTCGGTATGGGGGGCGCTTTTGTAAAACGAAGCGGATACATTACTCCCACAAAGATACTTGCGGAGTCGCTTTTCACGGAGTATGGCATAAGTTGGACTGTGGGCGCAGGTGTCAAGAAAATTGAACCGGGAATTATCCATTACGAGACACTGGCAGGAGAAGAATTGACCAAAGGGTTCGATTTTGCCATGCTGATTCCCGGTTTCGCCGGAGTTGGCTTAAAAGCGTATGACAAGAAAGATGGAGACATTACATCGGTTTTGTTTGCAGCAAACGGATTCCTCAAGGTAGATGCTGACTATACGCCAAAGCCTTATAATGAATGGAAAACATCGGATTGGCCTTCCATCTACGAAAACCCTACTTACAACAATATTTTTGCTGCAGGAATTGCTTTTGCTCCGCCGCATACCATATCCAAACCGATGACGAGCACGAGAGGAACGGCGATCACCGCTACCGCTCCACGTACGGGGATGCCTTCGGGTGTTATCGGGAAGGTGGTGGCTGAAAACATTGCCAACAGAATTAAAACGGGCAAGCGGGAATACAAACATAAGGCTTCCATGGCGCGTATGGGCGCAGCCTGTGTTATTTCGGCCGGATTTGGTATAAAAAGAGGGAAAGCTGCGTCGCTGACCGTTTTTCCCATCGTTCCCGATTGGGAAAAATATCCGAAGTGGGGCAGAAACATCCGTTATACCATTGGTGAAATAGGACTTGCCGGACATTGGTTCAAACTGATCATGCATTATATGTTTTTATACAAGGCAAAAACTAAACCTTTTTGGTGGTTGATTCCTGAATAATTTAGAGAACAATTAAAGAATACGGATATGGATAATAAACACACCACACCATATAGTTTGGAATCGTTCGCCACGGTTCCCACAGGCTGGACAAAATTCTGGCGCACCTGCATCTTGTACCAGGTTGTGCGGTTTTTTGTCATCGGTTTTAAAGTGATGCGAATAGTGGTGGGAGGCCACTCATGAGTTGGAATTTACAACTCAAACGATGCCTTTACTCCGATTTCCCAGAATTCGGTTTTATGAAATGAGCAGAAAATTGCCGCATTCGCAGTTTTGAAAAAATTGTTGCCGACACCGTATCCAAGCTCAGTGTACGAGCCAATATATGGTGTATATAACTGACTTACGTATAAACGTTCCCTGTTGATATAATCGGAAACAAAAGGGATGTTCCGGATGATCAGGAAAGGGGTTTCAAGCATAAAATGCGCTTGCACGTAAGAGTCGGAAGCGTTATACAGATGTCGGTCAAGTAAGTTGAATGTTCCGCCTATCCCGTCTTGCCAGTTCTCGGGGGAATTATTTTTGGCAAAGAAGGAAAAATCGGCAAAATACTCGGTCCTCTGGTTTACAAACCGCCCTGCACCAATGTGATACCGGAATGAATTCATCAGCCCGAACGAAATATTCTGGCTCATATCGAATTCCACCCGCCCGTATTGCGAAGTGCTGCCAAAAATATCCCGATAGCTTTTCGAAAGTTCAAGTTTGAAAGTTGGAAACCGGGAGCGGACGTAAATTTTTTGCCGTCCTTCGTAACGGTAATACTGTTCCGGAGTCCAGCTAAGCCTCAGGTAGGGGGCAAACGCTTTTTTTGTAACAAGGATATTGTCTAAAGGGATCGTCTCTTCCGTTACAGCGGATAACAACCTTTGATTGTTTATTTTGGGCTGACGGATGTGATATTCAACTCCGACGGTAGATACAAAACCGTTGAATAGCTCATAGTCGTTGAATAATTTCACGTAGTAATCTTTAAAATAGTTGGCGGAAATATCTTCGAATTTAATGCTGTTGTTCCGCAGGTCTTCTTGTAAATAATTGATAAATAAAGGACTATAGACCGGATTCCCTATTCCTGCCGATAAGGAGATGTTGCCGTGATAAAACGGTTCGTAATTCCAGGTACTGGTTAAATCGGCAAGAAACTCTTTACGCCTGGACATATAACTGGCAAATGCATTTATTTTGAAAGTCCTGCTCTTTTTTAAATCGAAGTTGAAAGACAGCTTTTGCCTGTAAGTAATTCCGTCCACCGATGAATATCCCAGCATCAACGGGTTCAGCAAACCACTGTACCCGATCATAGTGGATTTTACTTTATACCGTGAGTCCATAACCATTCGCTGTGCGAATTGCTGCACCTTTTTACCGTTTTGTAATGAATCGTTAACCCTCTTTTCCGCCGATCTTTGCCATTCTATTTTCTCAAAGTCTTTTATAACTTCCATTTCCTTGGCTTGTAATGGAATGGTCCTGTTCTGTGCCCAAAAGGCAGAGTCATTATTGACGGGAACGGAGTCTAATCTTACCCTGAAAAAATCACTGATATTCAGCATTTTTTCTTTTTTTTCATTTACCCGAAGAACAACATCGTTATACTTCACCGAGGCCAGGTGCCGACTTGCCACTACATTGCCCAGGTAGTTTGCCGTGTGGTAAATCACAAAATGTACCGGTAAATAATTGGTTATCCATGTATCACCCATCGTGATCTCGAACGAAAAATCCGCAAAAGACTCTACGCCTTCGGCGCTGAAATGTACAATACGCCAGGTGCCACTCTCAATAACAAAATGGCCTCTCAACAGTTTTTGATTGTCGTAAATCGGGTTAAACTCAACGGTGTAATAAGTCTTATTGTTCTCAAACTGGGTCTGTTCCAGATTATAAGTGTAATACTTGGCGGTAGAAAATCGGACAGGCATAAAGAAACTTTCGGTATTTGTTGTTTCTCCGTAAACATTGATGTTCAGCATGTAAAAAGGAATCATATCGATATCTTTCTTGCTCGTCAGCGTTCCGGTTACATTTTTGATGTCTTGCAGGTAAATATTCGGATAGTTAAATTTCAGGGTACTGAGTGTTTCAATCACGGCTTCATCCGATTTTGGATCGTGAAGCACAAATCTGGGCACAAGGTGGGTATATTTGTAGAGGAAATTCTTTTTCAAGGTCTCCACATAAGTACGCATGTAAACATCGGCTGTATAATTTTCTACTAAGCCGTTGTATTTTTCTGCTGCACTCATCGATCTTTTTAAAACCGTATCAAGCGGAATCGTAGTCTGGCTAAAAAGGCTTGAAGCTATCAGGAACGACAAAATTAATATGACCGGTTTAACTTTCATTTCTAGCTACAAAGTTACTATTTTCCCTTAAAAATAGAATGATTTTAAATCGGGTTAATTTTCACAAAGTAACCCGGTTTTATCAGGCTCAAGTTGCTAATAATGTCAAAAATTACCGATTTTGTGCTTTAATCCTTAAGTTTTTGTCTGTTTCATTAATTTTTGAGTGAATAATTTCGTATTTTTGTGCTTTATAACATAGTTTTTAAACATGTAATGAGCAGAAAAGTAAGGGAAATAATCGATTTATCATCCACTCTGGCAGATATCTGGCGCGTTCTCTCGGAAGAGGAGCGTGAACTGATTAAGAAAAATGCGAGGTTTGTTCATTATAAGAAAAACGAACCTATTTACATTGAAGAGGAGCAACCTCGCGATTTGATGTGCCTGCTTAAGGGTAAGGTGAAAATTTACAAAAGCGGCGTGGGTGGAAGGACCCAGATTATCAGGATGATCCGTCCCATCCAGTATTTCGGATATCGCGCTTTTTTTGCACGTGAGCCCTATGTTACTGCCGCTTCGGCATTTGAATCCTCTACGGTCTGTTTTATTTCGATGGAGCTGATTGAAGAGATGTTGAGGGAGAACGGTAATCTGGCGCTGTTTTTCATTCAGATGTTGTCTTGCGATTTGGGAATAGCCGATAACCGGGTGGTAAACCTTACCCAAAAACATGTCAGGGGCAGGCTTGCCGAGTCGCTTATCTTTCTGAAAGAAAGTTACGGCCTGGAAGAAGACGGTGCAACCATTAATATTTATCTGGCTCGCGAGGATTTGGCCAACCTTTCCAATATGACCACCGCGAATGCTATCAGGACGCTCGCTAATTTTGTTAACGAGCGTATCATCTCTCTCGATGGAAGAAAGATAAAGATAATTGATGAAGATAAATTATTGAAAATAAGCAAGATAGGATAGCTATATCGACAAACCATAAAATGATAAAAAAAATTACGAGAGCAGTTTTTAGATCTTATTATAAGGCAGTCGAAAAATTTATCGACAATCCTGCCGATATACAAGAGAAAACATTCTCATACTTATTGGAACACGGACGAAATACTCTTTACGGTGCAGAAAATCAATTTGATGGAATACAAACCATTTCCGATTTTCAGAAAAGAGTTCCTGTTTCAACTTACGAAGATTTGCGCCCTTATCTCAATAAAATTATTGTTGACAAGCAGCAAAATGTACTTTGGGACTCGCCTGTGAAGTGGTTTGCCATGTCGAGCGGAACAACCGAAGACAAGAGCAAATATATTCCTATAACACAGGAATCGTTGGAGCATTGTCATTACAGGTGTGGACACCACATGCTTGGCTTGTACGGGAACAACTACCCCGACACGGAGTTTTTTCTTGGCAAAACATTGGTATTGGGCGGAAGCCAGCAAATAAATAATATTGGCAACAGTACTTTCACCGGTGATATTTCGGCTATTTTAATGAAAAATTTGCCGTTTATCGTCAAGTTGGCCAGAACACCCGAAGAGATCGCACTGCTTCCCGACTGGGAAGAAAAATTGGAAAAACTTTCGGACTACGCTGTGAAAGAGGATATCAGGGCGCTGTTGGGGGTTCCGTCGTGGATGCTGGTCTTATTGAAAAAAATTGTTGAAGATACCGGAAAGTCGCTTCCCGATTTGTGGAAAAACTTAGAGGTATTCTTTCATGGGGGGGTGAGCTTCACTCCGTTTTGCGAACAATACGAAAAACTGATCCCTACGGAAAAGATGCGTTATTGGGAGACCTACAACGCCTCGGAAGGTTTTTTTGGTGTGCAGTATTCGAGTGACTCCAAGGATATGTTGCTGTTGCTGGATAATGAGATTTTCTACGAATTCCTTCCGGCGGGAGAGTGGGATAAAGAGAGTTCGCAAGCTGTAACCCTTGCCGATGTTGAAGCGGGCAAGCAGTATGCTTTGGTAATTTCAACCAGCGGTGGATTGTGGCGGTACAAGATCGGCGATACCATCGAATTTACTTCCACCAACCCGCATTTGTTCAGGATTACAGGTCGGACCAAACAGTTTATTAACGCTTTTGGCGAAGAACTGATTGTGGATAATGCCGACCGCGCTTTGACGGAAGCCTGCAGAATTACCGGCGCAAAAATAACTGAATATACGGCAGCTCCCATATATTTCGGCGACAATCATGGCGGGGCACACGAATGGCTTATCGAGTTTGAAAATAAGCCGGCTGACCTAGGGCAGTTTGCAGTGGTTTTAGATGAAAATCTGAAAAAACTAAATTCCGATTACGAGGCTAAACGCTCTTATAACCTGTCACTCAATAAACCCGTTATCCGGGTTCTGGAACCGGGCGATTTTTATAAATGGATGAAATCCAGGGAGAAATCGGGAGGACAAAATAAAGTTCCCAAACTATCGAACGATAGAAAATACGTTGAAAGTGTTTTGACTGTTTTGGGTTTAAAATCCTAAAATAGAATAAAATTGATTTTCGATGAGCTAAAACTGAGAAAGTTTCTGTAAATTTGTGCGCTAAAATCGATTTTCACAAAATGAGAGTAAAACCTGTATATTTTTTACTGCTTGCTGTGTTGCTGGCTTCGTGCGGAGAATACAACAAGATTTTGAAAAGTACCGATAAGGATGTGAAATACACGTACGCAAAAAAGTATTTCGAAGAAGGTAAGTACAGTCGCTCTATCACTTTACTCGAGGAGTTGGTACCCTTTTTCAAGGGAACTGCCAGGGCTGAGGAATCGTTGTATTTATTGGGGCAAAGTTATTACAATTCGAAGGATTACCTCTCTGCGACAGAGATGTTTTCTACTTACTACAACACGTATCCCAAGGGGGAGTATGCCGAGCCGGCTTTGTTTTATGCGGCGTACGGTTTATATCTTGATTCGCCCGACGCCAAACTGGACCAGACTAAAACGTATAAGGCCATAGCCGAATTTCAACGTTATATGGAAGAATATCCTCAAAGCGAAAGATCGGAACAAGCCAAGAACTATATGTTTGAGTTGCAGGAAAAGCTGGCTCATAAGGAGTTATTGGCAGCCCAACTCTATTTGAATCTGGGAAATTATATGGGTAACAATTACGAATCGGCGGTTATAACCGCGCGTGAAGCGATGAAAAGCTATCCGTTTTCGAAATACAGCGAAGAGTATCAGATGATTATTTTGCGCGCCCGTTTCGAGTATGCAGAGCGCAGTACATTAGGAACCCAGCCCGGACGGTACCGTATGGTGCTTGATGAGTATTTCAACTACAAGAATACTTTCCCGAACGGGAAACATATGCCGGAAGCCGACAAATACTACAAGAAGGCGCAAAGTAAAATAGATGCGCTGCCGTCATAAATCAATTCAATTAAAAAATTAAAAAAGTTTAGAATCAGAATATAAAATGGATTACAAAAGAACAAATGCACCTCAGAATACCGAGACCCGTGATATTATGAAACTGGCCGAACCGGTCGGGAATGTTTACGAAATGGTCCGCATAATCAGTAAAAGAGCCAATCAGCTTTCCGTTGAGATGAAGCAGGATCTTGATACCAAACTTCAGGAGTTTGCTTCATATACAGATAACCTGGAGGAGGTTTTCGAAAATCACGAGCAGATAGAGATTTCGCGCTTCTACGAAAAACTCCCAAAACCTGCGCTGATAGCTTTGCAAGACTGGAAAGAGGGTGAAATTTATTATCGTAATCCGGCAAAAGAAAAAGAACAGTTTTAACAGAACAGTATGCTTCAGAGAATTCAAACCCTGTTTTTACTGCTTGCGTCGGTCTGTATGCTAATGGCTACGGTAACGCCTTTGGCTTCTTTTTCCCACAACGGTAATCCGGTAGTTTTTGAAGCGATGGGGCTGTTCCGGGACGGAAGTCTCGAAAGTTCTACATGGGCGCTTTTTGTTATTGGAGCAATCAGTAGTCTTTTATCGATTGTAACTGTTTTTTTGTACAGAACAAGAATGGTACAAATCAGAATATCTATTTTTAATATTTTTCTGATGATTGGCTTTTACCTTTATTTCGGTTTTTTGATTTTTCGTATCAATCCCGAAGCCGGATTGCAGTTCCAAAAGATTGGCATAGGCGTTATTATGCCGGTTATTGCCATTATTTTAACGTATCTGGCCATTCGCAAAATTGGCGCCGATGAGGTTCTGGTCAGATCTTTTAACCGGCTGAGGAAATAACCTTCAGGCGGATAGAATAAAAAAAGAACCCCAAAAGTATTTTGTACAACTTTTGGGGTTTATTTTTTTAAATCTTATCTATTTTCCTGGGTTGGATCATGTTCTCCGGCTTCAGGATTTCATCCAGCTTCTCCTTGTCGATCAGTTTGTGCTCCAACACGATATCATAAACGCCCCTGCCTGTTTTCAGTGCCTCGGCAGCTACCTTGGTGGAGTTTTCGTATCCCAGATACGGGTTTAAAGCAGTAACCAGGCCAATGCTGTTCAACACCATATTTTTGCAGCGCTCTTCGTTTGCCGTAATTCCGACAATACACTTGCTTCTTAACGTATTTAGGCCGTTGATAAGCATCTCGATGCTCTCCATCAGTGAATAGGCGATAATGGGTTCCATAACGTTCAACTGGAGCTGTCCGGCCTCCGATGCCATAGTTACGGTTAAATCATTTCCGATGACCTTATAAGCTATTTGATTGACAACTTCGGGAATAACCGGGTTTACTTTGCCGGGCATAATGGAAGAACCGGGCTGCATGGGAGGTAAGTTTATCTCGTTCAGTCCCGTTCTTGGCCCAGACGAAAGCAACCGTAGATCGTTGCAGATTTTCGATAATTTTACCGCTAACCGTTTGATGACCGATGAGTTCATAATGAAAACGCCAGTATCACTGGTGGCTTCAATTAAGTTGTCGGCTGCAACAACAGCAATATCCGAAATTTCCGCCAGATGGCGGGTACAGATTGCCGTGTATTCCGGGTCGGAATTGATTCCCGTCCCGATAGCTGTTGCCCCCATATTGATTTCGAGAAGCAACTGGCGGTTTTGGCTCAATCGCGATACTTCCTCTTTTAAGGTGGTGGCAAACGCATCGAACTCTTGCCCCAAGGTCATGGGAACAGCGTCTTGCAACTGAGTGCGTCCCATTTTAATGACATGAGCGAACTCTTTCCCTTTCTCTTGAAAAACAATGATCAGCCTCTCCAATGCTTTGATCAATTCGCCTATACTCCGGTATATGGCTATTTTCAGTGCCGTAGGATAAGCGTCGTTGGTAGATTGCGAAAGATTTACGTGGTTGTTGGGGTGACAATGTTTGTAATCCCCCTTTTCGAATCCCATAATTTCCAATGCCCGGTTGGCAATTACTTCGTTGGCATTCATATTGGTTGAGGTGCCGGCTCCACCCTGTACCATATCTACTACAAACTGATCGTGAAGTTTCCCGTTTTTGATTTCGGTACAAGCCTCAACAATGGCGGCGGTTATGGCCGGATCCAATAATCCAAGGTCGTTGTTAGCCAGTGCTGCAGCTGCTTTCACATCTGCTAAACCCATGATGAATTGTGGGTAATGGTAAAGTTTTGAACGGCTGATCTCGAAGTTTTCCAATGCCCGCATGGTTTGGATACCGAAGTAATATTCTACGGGGATTTCCATATCTCCGATAAGATCGTGCTCGGAGCGTGTTTTACCGCTGAGCTTAATGGTTGTTTTGTTCATAATAAAACGATTATTTAAAGTAATTCAAGATTAATTTGTGCAAAGTTAGCTATTATTTTGTTTTAAAAAAACGAAATTCCACGCCAAAGCAGAAGTTCTATAAAAAAGAGAGGGATCGCAGCGCGCGATCCCTGTTCTATATTTTCATTCACTAAACTTTCGCAAATACCCCTGATGGAATGCTTGCAACTAAATCCGAATTAAAACGTCCACTCTTTTGAGGTTTTTGCACCTTCTGTTTTTGCAGGAACAGGAGCTTTGGTTTTAATAGGATCCTTGCTTACAGTATTCTGAACGCCGGTCCCTTTATAGTACTGCAGTACATTGGGCATAATTTGCTGAATTCTTGCAATACGTTTCTCATCCGTTGGGTGAGTGCTTAAGAATTCGGGAGGAGCTCCGCCTTGAGAACTTTGCGCCATCCTTGTCCAGAAAGGAACAGCGGCTTGAGGATTATAACCGGCCAAGGCCATGACAATGAGTCCAATTTCATCGGCTTCGTACTCTTGTTTACGTGCATACGGCATCATTACCCCAAATTGGGCACCAAGCCCGAACACCTCTTGCCCAATTTGCGCACCCGCCGAATTGCCCAACAGGCCGCCGGCTATCGCTCCACCGTATTGCAACGCCATCTGTTGGCTGACCCTTTCCTGTGCGTGCCGGGCAATAACGTGGGCAATTTCGTGACCTGCCACCACAGCCAAGGCTTCTTCTGTTTGTGTTACCGGAAGTAAACCGTTGAAAATAACTATTTTACCACCGGGCATGGCAAATGCATTCACACTTTTGTCTTTTACCAAATTAAATTCCCACTGATAATACTGCAGTTCAGATTCGTAGCCGTTACTCTTATAAAACGTCTCCACGGCATTGGCAATCCGTGACCCCACCCTTTTTACCATCTCGGCGTTAGGGGTGTTCCTTTCGAGGGGAGCAGAGCGTATAAATTCCTGATACTGCTGCAAACTGAGTGCAACCACCTGTTCGTTCGAAACCAGGCTTAATTGTTTTCTTCCAGTGAACGGAACGCTTCCGCAGGCTTGCAGAAAAACCAGTGTACTGATCATTACAAAGGTAAATTTTGCCGGCCGGCTAAATGTTTTTCTTCCCATAGTTCTTGTTTTGTTGTTGTTTCAAAATTATTACCTTATTCAACTTTCGCATGTTCTCTCGGATAGCGCATACGCCTAAGGAAGAGACTCTTATATGTTTTACGGGTTCCCATAGCTTGCGAAAGTTCAATTACCTTGTTATTAATAACACTTTTTTTTGAAAGTAGTTTAAGAAACTGTTTAATTTTCACTTTTCACTTTTCACTTTTCACTTTTCACGGTTCTAATTCACGCTAACTGTTTTTTTAATGCATCTTCTTGATGTTTATCCGTTCACGGGAAAATGGAAATCCCCCGTTTTTCATTTGTAAATCACGTAAAAAAAAGATATCTTTGAATGTTTTTTTCAACCTAAAACAACATATGTCATTAAAAGATAGCAACGAAGAAAATTTTGAAGATAAAGAGATGCAAATGGATCAGGAAGAGGAAGATATTGTCCTCTCCGATTCTTCGCAACATTCCAATCCTAAAATTATCACCCGATTAGCAGAAGACTCCCCCATGAACCTTTCCCGGATGTATCAGGACTGGTTTTTGGATTATGCGTCGTATGTGATTCTGGAACGTGCGGTCCCGCACGTTACCGATGGGCTGAAACCTGTTCAGCGACGCATCCTTCATGCCATGAAGCGAATGGATGACGGGAGATACAATAAGGTGGCGAACATTATCGGTTTCACCATGCAGTTTCACCCGCACGGCGATGCTTCTATTGGCGATGCGTTGGTTCAGCTCGGCCAGAAGGACCTGCTGATCGATTGTCAGGGAAACTGGGGAAATGTGCATACCGGCGACGGAGCCGCTGCGCCCCGATACATTGAAGCCCGCTTGACAAAATTTGCTCTCGAAGTACTTTTTAATGCCAAAACCACCGAATGGAAACCGTCGTACGACGGACGGAATAAAGAACCCGTAACGCTTCCCGCTAAATTTCCGCTGCTGCTGACGCAAGGTACGGAGGGCATTGCCGTGGGATTAACGTCTAAAATCCTGCCGCACAACTTCAACGAACTGTGCGACGCCTCTGTCTCTTATCTGGAGGGAAAGGAATTCAAACTCTTCCCCGATTTTCAGACCGGAGGATATATCGATGTGGAGAAATATAACGATGGCGAACGAGGCGGGTCGGTAAAAGTACGTGCATCGATAAAAAAGCTCGATAACAAGACATTGGTTATCACAAGCCTGCCGTATGGGAAAACAACGGCTTCCGTTGTTGAATCCATCATCAAAGCCAATGATCGGGGAAAGATAAAGATCAGGAGAGTGGATGACATTACGGCTCAGGATGTGGAGATTCATGTGCAGCTTGCTCCCGGCGTTTCGTCCGACAGAACCATCGATGCTCTTTATGCGTTTACCGATTGTGAAATTAATATTTCACCCAACTGCTGCATTATCGAAAACGATAAACCGCATTTCCTGACTGTCAGCGACGTGCTTCGCATCTCTACCGATCGCACCAAAGAACTGCTTCGTCTGGAACTGGAAATCGAAAAACAGGAAAAACAGGAAGCACTCCTTTTTGCATCGCTGGAAAAAATATTTATAGAGGAGCGCATTTACAAGGACAAGGAGTTTGAGGGCGCAGGGAATATGGAGGTTGCCGTCGCACATATCGATAAGCGCCTGGAACCGTACAAGCCGTCATTTATCCGTGAAATAACTTCAGAGGATATCCTGAAGCTGATGGAGATAAAAATGGCGCGTATTTTGAAATTTAATTCCGACAAGGCCGACGAGAATATCGCTAAATTCAAGAGCGATATCGAAGAGATTGATCACAACTTGGATAACCTGGTCGATTATACCATCTCGTGGTACCTGATGCTGAAGGAGAAGTACGGTAAAAATTATCCGCGTCATACGGAAATTCGCAGTTTCGAGAATATCGAGGCCGTTAAGGTTGCCGAGGCCAACGAAAAATTATACATCAACCGCGAAGAGGGATTTATTGGAACCGGATTGAAGAAGGACGAGTTTGTCTGCAACTGTTCCGATATTGACGAGATTATCGTTTTCTTCAGGGACGGGAAATATAAGGTTGTGAAGGTAAGCGATAAAATGTTCGTGGGAAAAGGAATTTTATACGCCAACGTTTTTAAAAAGAACGACAAGAGAACCATTTACAATGTGATTTACCGCCATGGGAAATCGGGTGCACATTACATCAAACGTTTTCCGGTAACGGGTGTTACGCGTGACAAAGATTACGATGTGTCGCAAGGAAAAGCCGGTTCGCGCATCGTCTATTTCAGCGCCAATCCCAACGGCGAAGCCGAGACGGTGCGTGTTATCCTGAAACCGAAGCCTCGTCAGCGGATTTTGCAGTTTGAGAAAGACTTCAGCGAGATTGCCATCAAGGGCAGGGGAGCGATGGGAAATATCCTTACCAAAGCCGATGTGCACCGTATCATGCTCAAACAGAAGGGGCACTCAACGCTGGGAGGCCGCAAGGTTTGGTTCGATCCCGATGTGCTGCGGCTCAATTACGATGAAGAGGGATTTTATTTGGGTGAATTTTTAGGAACCGACAAGATACTGGTTGTCAACAGAAAAGGTGACTTCTATACGTGTAATTTTGATTTGAGCAACCATTTTGAGCCCGATTTTGTCCGCATTGAAAAATACGATGAAGGCAAAGTGTGGTCTGCCGCCCTTTTTGATGCCGACCAGGGTTTTGCTTATTTAAAGCGCTTTACGTTCGACGCTACCGAGAAAGTAGCCAATTTCCTGGGCGAGAATACCGAGTCTAAATTGTTTTTGCTGACCGATGTGGTTTATCCGCGCGTGGAAGCAATTTTTGGCGGCGGTGATGATTTCCGCGAACCGCTTGAGATTGACGTGGAAGAGTTCATCGGCATAAAAAGCTTTAAAGCCAAAGGAAAACGGATATCCAACTACGAAGTAAAAGAGGTGAAGGAGTTGGAGCCTACACGTTTCCCCGAACCCGAAGAAGAGACGGAGAAACCTTCTGAAGTGGAGATCGAGGCGGAAGAGCCCAACAACATCAACGATACCGACCTGCTGGACGAAATTACCGGTCAAATGAGTTTGTTTGACTGAGCCAACAGGTGATAGTCCAGAATAACCATGGCCGCCATCGCTTCCACGATGGGTACAGCGCGGGGAAGAACACACGCGTCGTGTCGCCCGCGGGCTTTGATGGTCGTATCGTTTCCGTGTATATCCACGGTGTGCTGCTCCATCAAGATAGTAGAAACAGGTTTGAAAGCCACCCGGAAATAAATATCCTGTCCGTTGGAAATTCCTGCCTGTATGCCGCCGGAATGGTTGGTGCGGGTGCTTATCTTCCCGTTATCATTGAAAAATGAATCATTCATTTCCGAACCCCGATGGCTTACATCGAAACCGTGTCCGTACTCAAATCCTTTCACGGCATTAATGCTGAGCATGGCCGAGCCAAGCGCCGCATGCAGTTTCCCGAAAACCGGCTCGCCAAGGCCGACAGGCGTCCCCTGAATCACACAAGTAATTACCCCGCCGATGGTATCGCCTTTGTATTGAACCTCCTTAATGAGTTTGATCATTTCATCTGCTTTTTGGGCGTCGGGGCAGCGAACGGGCGTCTCTTCAATAGTGGCCAGGTCGTATTGCTTGTAGTCGTTTTCCAGCTTGATTTCCCCCACTTGCGACGTGTAGGCGGTAACCGATACGCCGATATGTTTCAGGTATAACTTGGCTACAGCTCCTGCAACTACGCGGGCTATGGTCTCGCGTGCCGATGAACGGCCGCCGCCCCGGTGATCGCGGATACCGTATTTTTGAAAATAGGTGTAATCGGCGTGCGAAGGGCGATAAATGTCTTTCAGGTTGTCGTAATCTGCCGAGTGCTGATTTTCGTTTTTAATTATAAAACCGATGGATGTGCCGGTTGTTTTACCTTCAAAGATTCCTGAAAGAAAAGCCACTTTATCCGATTCAACCCGTGGCGTGGTGATACGTGATTGCCCCGGCCGGCGCCTGTCGAGTTCGCTTTGAATGAATTCCAGATCCAGCTCGATTCCCGGCGGGCAACCGTCAATAATTCCCCCAACAGCTTCGCCGTGTGATTCGCCAAACGATGTAAGCCTGAAAATATTTCCGAAAGTGTTCATTGATTTCTTTTTTGCAAAAATACGATTAAATAACGTGAAAAAGATAAGTTGACATGATTTGTTGAGATCATCCGTTACTCCAACTTGTTATTTTTCTTTATCGTCGAAAGGATGGTTTCGCCAAATCCGCCGAGGTTCCTGATGGAAGCAAGCAGGGACGCGTTGGTCATATCGTTGTGATAATCATCCGGAGTAGCCGATTGAATCGGGTAAAGCAGCATAAAATTAGAGCTTTTGAAATATTTGTTGATGTAATCGGGAATACGCTTCATGGTTTCGTGATACGAAGCTTTGCGCAAACGGCTCATCACAATGACCAACCCCACATCTTTACCGATCTCCTTCGACAAAACCAAAAAATCATCCCAGTCGCTGAACTCTTTAAATTCAACATCAATAGGGTGTGTTTTGTTGATCTGCCTTAAAATATCGAGTATATGTTCAGTGGCGTAAAAACTGAGTTTAGCTCCGGTGTTCCTGCCCAGATTCCATATTTTCGAAAGCCAGAACGGAAATCCGATTTCTTTATCGGCATTGGGCGGGATTATCACTAATCGCTTTTTAACTGTCGATAGCGGTTGAATAGCCTTGTAAATAAAGGTTGTTGAGCGTGTTTTATCCAAAACGCCTTCGATAAGGCTGCCCAAAAACGATTCCGATATTTCCTGTTTTACATGCAGCCCCATAACGACATCGGTGATGGAGTATTTTTTCACAATGCCCAAAATTCCGTTCAGCACATTCATGTCGTACCGTCGAAGCGGCTGAACGATGGTTTCGGCGCCTGCACCCAGCCTGACGGCTTCGTCTAACAGTTTCTGCGACTCTTTCTCTATTTGAGGCGCTGTTTCGGTACTTTTGATGATGTTGAGGGCATACAAATCCTGCGTGTTGGCCTTGGATTTAATGACAAGGCTCAGCTCCACCAAATCTTTCAGTGTCTCTTTGTTGGCGACGGGAATAAGGATTCGTTCTTCGGTTGCCGCGTCTTCGTCTTCCAGGCTGCCTTCGGCAAAAGAGAGGCCGATGGCGCCTTTTTGTGCACGGAACGAAGCGACGGTACATGTAATGAGAATCATCACAATGGTCCCGTTCAAGATGTTGTCGTCAAGTAATCCCACCCGGTGCCCTACCATGACGGCAGCCAGTGTGGCAGCGGCTTGAGCGTTACTCAACCCGAAGATAAGCATCCGCTCGGCTTTGGAGTATCCGTAAATTTTTTGTGTGGCCCAAGCTGCCAGGAATTTCGCTGAAATGGCCACAACCGTCATCACGATGGCCACCTTGATGGTCTCGAATCCGGTAACGAACGCCCGATAATTAATAAGCATCCCCACACTGATGAGAAATATAGGAATGAAAATAGCATTTCCTACAAAATCGATCCGGTTCATCAACGGCGAAACGTGCGGAATAAGCTTGTTCATTGCCAATCCGGCAAGAAAAGCTCCGATAATGGCTTCGATCCCTGCCAGCTCTGCCAGAAAGCCACCCAGAAAGATCATCATCATCACGAAAATAAATTGAGAAGCGCTGTCCTGGAATTTCTTGAAAAACCACCTGCCAATTATGGGGAAGAGAAAAACGACTGTCAGCGTAAAAACGATGATGGAGAGTGTTAGCTGCGTCCAGAATGCAGGCGTGACCTGACCTTCGTTCATACTGATGATGACTGCCAGCACCAATAATGCCAGCGTATCGGTAATCATAGTTCCGCCAATGGCGACGGTCACGGCTCTGTTCTTTCCGGCTCCCAATTTACTGATTATGGGATAGGCAATGAGCGTATGCGATGCAAACATGCTGGCCAACAGCACCGAAGAGATCATACTTAATTTAAGCAGATAATATCCGGCAAAAATACCTATCACCATCGGGATTGTGAAGGTGAGCAACCCGAAAACCAAACTCCGGGAGCTGTTTTTCTTAAATTCGGCAACATCAATTTCGATTCCGGCAAGGAACATAATGTACAACAAGCCGGCGTTGCCGAGCATGATCATGTTGCTGTCGCGCGACATAACAGACAACCCGAAAGGACCGATTATAGCTCCGGCAATAATAAGCCCGATAAGCGACGGCACTTTTATTTTGTTGAAAATAATGGGCGCGACCAGAACGATCGTGAACAGGACCAGAAACTGAACGGTTGGATTTGAAATGGGTAATGTCAGGTCTAATGCCAATAACATGGAAAACTAACAGCTACAACCGCCGCCACATCCGCCGGAGCCGCATCCGCCGGGTTCGTCTTCGCTTTCGCATCCGCTGCAACCGCATCCGTCGCCGGAGAATAGAGCCGCTATTTCTGCGGGTGAGGCATCACGAACGTCCTGCACGGTCCCTTCAAAATGCATGGTCTCGCCTGCCAGCGGATGATTGAAGTCCATGGTTACCGTGTCGTCGGTAATGGAGACCACCGATCCCGTCAGCCGGTTTCCTTCGGAATCCATCATGGGCAATGTATTGCCTTCGAAAAGCATTTCATTGTCGATCTTTCCGTTAACTTCGAAAATATTTTTAGGGAGATCGATGATTCTTGATTCGTCAAATTCGCCATAAGCTTCTTCGGGGTTCAGTGTAAATTTAAATTTATCGCCTTCCGAAAGCCCGTAAATATTGTCTTCGAATGCTTTCAGCATCGAGTTTGTCCCGAAGATAAATTCGAGCGGCTTCTCGGTAGTTGCTTGCTCCATGAGTTCACGTTCATCGCCTTCACCTACGTTGAGATCGTATGTCAGGGTTACATATTTGCTGTCAGAGATTTTCATTGATTTTGTTTTTTATATGATTGAGAGTTGTGTTGAATTTTTAGTCGTCTATTGCTTTTTTCAGACTATTGAGCGCTTTCTCGATGTTCGAAAGGGGGGTACCCACGTTCATCCGCATAAATCCTTCGCCTTCCCTGCCGAAAATAGCGCCGTCGTTCAGCGCCAGTTTCGCTTTGTTGACAAACAGGTGGACCAATTCCTTCTGCGTGAGATTCAACGCCCTGCAGTCTAACCAAACGAGAAAGGTCGCTTCGGAGTTTATTACCTTGATTTGCGGAATGTTCCCTTTCAGGTAATCTTTTACGAAATCGATATTTTTCTGAATATATGCCAGCGCCTCGTCCAGCCAGTCTGCACCGTAATTATAAGCCGCTTCGGTAGCCGCCAGCGCGTAAATAGTTGCCTGGTCGAGTTCGCGTGGGGCCAGGTAGTTCATATACCGGTCCCTTAACTCCCCGTTGTGGATGATAGCAAAAGAGCTGACGATCCCGGCAATGTTGAACGTTTTACTCGGCGCCATCAGTGTGATGCTGTTCTCTTTTGCTTTTTCCGAGACAGTGGCAAAAGGCATATGCCTGAACCCCGGCAAGATCAAATCGGAATGAATTTCATCGGAGATAACCAGGATATTGTTGTCGTAACAAATTTCTGCCAGTTGCTTCAGTTCATCTTCACTCCAAACTCTTCCCACAGGATTGTGAGGGCTGCAGAAGATAAGCATCTTGCAATCGTTTTCGGCAATGATATGTTGCAATCCTTCGAAATCGATGCGGTATCTTCCGTCTTCCAAAATTAAAGGATTGTTTATAACCTGCCTGTTGAGCGCTTCAGGGACAATTCTAAACGGATGGTAAACCGGTGGCTGAATGATTATCTTGTCGTTTTTTTGGGTAAACGTATCGATAGCGAAGGCAAAGCCTTTCACCACACCCGGAACGAAAGTTATTTCGTTTCGGTAAACCTGATAATTGTGCCTGTTCCTGAGCCAGTTGATGATGGACAAGTAATATTCTTCGTAAGAAATCGTATATCCGAAAATACCGTGTCTGGTTCTTTCCATCAGCGCTTCGGTAATTGCCGGAGGCGATAAGAAATCCATATCGGCAACCCAGAGGGGGATGAGGTCATCGCGCCCGAAAACCGCTTTTAGCCTGTTCAACTTTACGCTGTGCGATTTTGACCGGTCGATGATTTCGTCGAAATTATATTTCATATTTTAAATTCAATAATAACTGCTTTTTATCTGTTTGCTGTTTCTTGCCTTAGATCCGCCAAAGTTAAGCGATTCGACGGCCAACCCGACCATAAATTGATGCGAAACAATTTTTGTGGTAATGTCGCTTACGTCTGTTCTGTAAAAATCACACAGGTATCCGGTACGGATGGTCAGGTTGTTGAGGGGAATGTCAACGGTGAAATAGTTTCGCAGCGCCAGCTGGTTCTGGAACGATGCAAACCTTACCGTGCCTTTTCCGTTGCCCAGAGAGAAAATCTCGTAATAGGATTGTCCGTACGCGGGAGAGAAGAACAGTCCCAGAAACGGTGTGGTCACTTGCCAGCGAAAAGTGGCCCCCCGCCAGTTGTAACTAGCCATTGCCGACAGGTCAAGATTCACGGAAGTTTTCAGTGAACCCGGGTTGTTGGAGTTTCGCACGTTGTAAATACCACCCAGCGACGCATCCAATCCGCCACCGCCGAGAAAGCTGAACTTTTCATTTTTGAAAAAAGGATAAAGCCCGTTCACGTTGTAGGAAATTTCGCCGAAATATTCCGATGCGGAGGCAGACGGATTTTTAGCAAACGCCAGCTGTATTTGGAACTGCTGCTGCAGCAGTAGTTTTTCGTCGAAATGTTTGGTAGGGCTGATGCGGTCGTGCAATAACGACATGGTTAACCCGCTGTATTCTAAAGGGGATAAGTAGGTGTCGGTCAGAAAAGCTTTGCCCATCCCAAGAAGCGTAGCCTGGTTGGTGGATTTTAGCACACTTTCCTGCGCATAAAGAGAAATTGAACAAATCGTTAAAAATAAAGAGACTGTTATTTTAATTTCAGCGGGTAAATTTTTCATCCTTATGATTTCGATATTCAAATTACAAAAGTAAGAAAATATTTACATAAAAGTCGGTTTATTCCATTAATAACGATTTGTTCAATCTTAGAAACTGTTTTGAATTTTACGAATAATAGTTGCACTTCTCTCTTTTATACTGTTTTTTGCCCTTTTTCGAGCCCCGCTATGCGATGTGAAACGAAAATTCAAAACAGTTTCTTAATTTATTAGTTATTGGCCGGATAGTACATAGTTGCCGGATCCTAATTCTATTTCAATTCCCGAATCGGTTTCCTTGAAGTTCCGGACTCCTTTTTGATCGGGTTTCACGATATTCAGGCCTTTCGGTAATTTTACTGTTGCGGAAGTATTGCCCGGAATAGTGATGTTCCAGCTGAACAGGCCGTCTTCTTTTGTCCATTCGCTTTTGATCTCTCCGTAAACCGATTTATAAGATGCCTTTACGTGCGAAAGTCCTTCGGGAAACATGGGTTCCATCCATAGTTTTTTATAAGCCACACTTCCGGGGTGGTTTTTAATTCCGGCCAAATCTTCGTAATACCAAATGACAAGGTCGCCGAGCAACATCACATGATTGGCGGAGTTCATTGCCGGATCGGCCGTATCTCCGTTCCAAAGCTCCCAAATGGTAGTGGCTCCTTTTTTAATCATGTACCCCCAACTCGGGTAGGTATCGTTTGTCGCAATTTTATAGGCCAGATCAACGTTCCCATACTGTGTGAGCCCACGCATCAGTTGCTGTATTCCGAGTACCCCGGTGCTGACGTGCCCGTTAAAATCAACTTCCGTTTTCTTAACGATGTTTTCAAACACTTTCTGTTCCTGTCCCTCGGGAACTAAACCCAGCCGGAGAGAAAGGATGTTTGCCGTTACCGTGTTATTGTCGTATTTTGCAGAATCGGCGTTGAAGAATTTTGTATTGTAAGCCTCTTTTATGCGGCTTGCCAGCTCTTTAAACCCCTGAATGTCCTGCTGGTTCCCGGTTAATTGTGCAAATTCAATCATCAGGTTGAGCAGGCTATAATACATGGTAGTACTTAAAACAGCTCCGGCAGTCTTACGCGAAGGATCCTGCGAGTGGATCAATTCCTGTTTTTCGGGGGGCATACACCAATCGCCGTAGGTGTCTTTTGTAAGGATGAAATCTTGCATGGATACCTGCTGAATATGTTCCAGGTATCGTTTCATGGACGGATAATGCTTTCTGATGGGTTCCGTATCGCCGTATTGATGGTAAAGCATCTTCGCTGCATAAAAATAAGCTGCCGGCCACGTTACATCGTCGTTGTAAATGGTCCAGTAACGGGGCGAAACTACTGAGATACTTCCTTCTGGATTTTGAGAATCCTCTATGTCCTGCGTCCATTTGCCGTACAGCAAGGCGTTGTTGAAAATAAAAGCTTCGCCGAAGCATCCGGTTGCCCGGTCACCCAGCCAGCCTTGACGTTCATCGCGCTGCGGGCAGTCGGTGGGCATCCCGCGGTAGTTTCCGCGAATTCCCCAGTAGGCATTTTTAAACGTTTGATTGATGATGCTGTTGGAGGTCTCGAACTGTCCGGTAGTTTCCATTCTGTCGTAAACCACTTTTCCGGTAAAGCTGGATAGTTCGGGTTGTTCATCCAATCCCGATACCTCAACAAAACGGAAACCGTGATAGACAAACGAAGGCTCCCAGGTAAACACCCCGTCTTTGGCGGGAGTATAAATATCCGTTACCTTCGCGGAGCGAATGTTTGCGAGATAAAGGGTGCTGTCCGGATTCAATATTTCAGCAAAACGCATCGTTACGGGTTGATCCTTTTTTCCGTTCAAACTGTTTATCTTCAGCCATCCAACCATGTTCTGGCCCATGTCGAGGATAAATTTACCATCGGCAAGTCTGGAGATCTTCACCGGTTTTATCTCTTCCATCACCCGGATGTTGGGGTTGGGTTGAGGGGTGAGTTTGCCTCCGGGAGCGGGCATTATATCCGCTTGTTGCCATGCGGTATCATCGTAGATGGATGTTTCCCATCCGGTCAGTTCGAGCCGGGCATCGTATTCTTCTCCGTCGAACTCATTGTTGGCGATGATCGGTCCTTTTGAGGTGACTTTCCAGGATTCATCACTCGGTATCACCTCCATACTTCCATCGGAATATTCTATTTCTAATTGAGCCAGTAAGCGGGGTAACCCGAACATCTGGTCGGGTGATCCCCTCATTCCAAAATACCTGCCGTTACCCAGTTTAACGGCCAGCAGGTTTTCGTTTTTCTGCAGGAGCGGGGTTACGTCATACGTATTGTAATAAACCCTGTTGGGAAACCACGAAACCGTCGGAGAAAAGATATCTTCCGAAACCCGCTTCCCGTTCAGGTAAGCCTCGTGTGCACCGAGCCCTGCAATGTAAAGGATGGCACGGTTGATTTTACTGTTTTTCGCATCGAAAGGTTTTCTCAAATAGCGCGCGGCCAATCGGGTGTTCTCCTTATCCGTTTCGTTGGGATTGGAAAGGGAGTCCTCGCCAATCCATTTTGCCTGCCACTCTGAATCGTTCAATAGCGCCATCGACCAATGATTGATTTTGCTCCAATTGCCGCTACCTTGACTGGTGTCAACTTTTACGCGCCAATAGTATTTGCCTCTCGACGAGAGGGGTTGGCCCCGGTAGGGAATGAGCACCGACTCGTCGCTGCTGACGATTCCCGAATCCCATAAAAGATTTTCTCCCTTTTTCAGATCATTTTCCGACTGAGCAACCTGAATCTGATACGATTGCTGAATAAGATCGGGAGACACGGAGGTAATCTGCCACGAAAACCGTGGGGTCAACGTGCCCAATCCTTCCGGATTTTCCTGCATTTCAACTTTCAGGGAGGCTATGTTCAGCTCCCCTTCTTTACATCCGATCAACAGAACGGAAAGTAAAACGGTGATGAATAAAATGGTGTGTCTCATATGAAAAATTAGTTTTATATATATAATTAGTTCTCAAAGATATACTTTCCCGAAGGAATTTCAAAAAGTACGTAACCCTCTTTTTTGCCCTTCTGTTTTGCAAAACCGGAATTTTCACGGATTTCCCTGCCGGATTCATCGGGGAAATAAACGGTTGCCTCGCAATTGGGTGGAACGGTTACGGAAAGTGTTGTTTTCCCGTTTTCCCTCCTCCAATGCGAGTGTATCATCCCGGCAGGAGAGTTAAAATCGGCTTTTGCCCACGATATCTGTTCTTCTGAAAATTTCGGAATGCGGATGTCAAACTTTCTGAATCCGGGCGAATCGTCCCTCCTCCGGATGCCTGCCACTCCATCGATGTACCATGCGCCGGGATAGAGGTAGGAACTGTGCAACAGTGAATGTCCGGGCAGATCTTTTTCCCACATCTCCCAGATGGTGGTGGCACCGTTTTCGCGCATCAGCCCCCAACCGGGATAGGTGGTTTGCGATGTCATGGAGTAGATAAGGTCGTCGCGGCCTTCTTCGCGCAATACCTTGAAAAGCATCGCGCCGCCGGTAATTCCCACATCGATATGGCCTTTGCGGTTAACGAGAATTTCTTCTTCGAGCCGTTGAATCACCCGCGGACGTAGTTCTGCAGGCATTATATCTCCGTATAACGCGGCGGAAAGGCTTCGCATGGTTTTATCGGAGTAATTGTAATCATCGGCGTGAAAATATTTGTCGTGGAGTGCCTTGCCTGAGATCTCCGCCTGACGTTTCCACTTTTGGGCTTCAACCGTTTTTCCGATCACTTCGGCCACCTTTGCACCCGTTTTTAAGTTATAAATCCAGTAACAATTGTTGAAGAACAGGTTCTCGTCGGAGTAGTTGTTCATCCCTTGTGCGGTTGCCTCGGGCCAAAGCCAGTCGCCCAGAAAATCCCATCGGCCGCCGTATCGTTGGAGCAGGTTGTTCTCTACGTGGGTATCCAGGAACGCGAGCCAACCTTTTATCATCTCAAAATTTTCTTTGAGGACGCGCACATCACCTTGATATTGGTACATAAACCAGGGCAGGGTAACCACAATCCCGCCCCATGCAGGTCCGCCTCCGCCGTGATAAGTGGGTGCCGTTTGAGGCAAAATGCCTCCTCCGAGCTTTCTGCCGCTCCCCTCCTGTTTATGGGCCCAGTCGGGATCGTTCATGTTTCCGACCATTGGCTCGGTTCCCTGTACATCACGCCAATCTTCGAGCCATTTGTTGTAGAACGCACCCAGCTGGTAATTAAGCATTCCGGTTTCGGATGTAGCGTGCGCATCACCGCCGTAGCCGAACCGTTCGCGTTGCGGGCAGTCAACGATATACCCGCCGAGAGAGAGGTTCTCGAAGGTCCAGTTCACGGTGTTGTAAATCCAGTTTTGCAACGGATTGGAACATTCAAACGAAGCGACATCCGCGAAATTGGTGCGGACCATCCATCCTTTTATCTCTTCCTTTTTCGGGGCCGATTTCAGGCCTTTAATGGTAATCCATCTTCCGGAGCTATAATTAAACCTGTTTTTGAAAGTCCCTTTCCCGGAAGGGCCGATGACATATAAGTTATGTAACCCAAAGGTCATATCGTCCTGTTGGCGTTCAGAAAACTGGAAGCGGACAGTGTCGCCGGGTTTTCCGTTGACGTCGATCTGTGTCCATCCCGCAAAATTCACACCCATGTCTATCCGGTAGGTTCCATCGGGGCGGCTTTCGATTTCAACGGGTCTGATTTCGTCGAACAATACGTTCGTTTCCACACGTTGGGCAGACAGTTTCAGCGCCGGGGTGTAAACCGTTGCCCTGTCCCATGTTTGATCGTTATATGTTGCCTGGTTCCAGTTGCCAATCTCCTTGTTGGCATCCCAGATCTCGCCGCCGTATCCGCCAACTCCGAATCCCCAGTTTCCGATGAGTTTATTGGGGCTGGGATGCGTTTTCCACGACTCATCGGTAACAATCCTTGCCAACTTTTGGTTATTTTTTCCGAAAATATCGGTTTGAGCCGTCACGATAGGTGTGCGGGGTTTATCGGGGGTGGCATAGGGCGCATAAATTGCCCACGATGTTCCCAACCACAAAGCGATGACATTTTTGCCTTGTTTTAACTCCGGAGCAATGTCGTAGGCGATGTAGCGGGCACGTTGCGTGTGGTCGGTCACAGCCGGCGCCAATACGTGGTCACCAATTTTTTGACCGTTCACATACACTTCGTGATAACCAACCGAAGCAATAAACAGGGTCGCCTTGGAGGGTTTCTGCTTTAAATCGAAAGATTTTCTGAACCACGGATCGTAGATTTTATTGGAACCTTTTGAAGGGTCATATATTTCGGCGGTGCCGATCCATTTTGCTGTCCATTCCGCATCATCAAACAGACCGGTAGTGAAGGATGCTGTCCCGCTGAATTTTGACGGGTTGCCCTTTTCGTCCTTTACCGATACTTTCCAAAAGCAACCTTGGTCGGACTCCAACTCTTTCCCTTTGTACTCAATGAGTTGCATCTCATCAGAGGAGATCCATCCCGTATCCCATAAATTGCCCTTATTCTCATCGAGATCCCGTTTTGTAGAGCTCACCAAAATACGATATGCACTCTGCGCCTTGCCAAAATCTTCCGGATTTGCAGCGGCCAGCTTCCAGCTAAACCGCGGTTGCCGCACATCCAATCCTGTCGGATCAACGAGGTATTCGGTGGTTAATTCCGTAGGATATATAGCCCCTTGTTCCTGAGAAAACAGTGGGAAAACGGCTGATAAAAAAATGATTGTTAAAAGTAAGTTTCTTGTTTTCATATAATTTTCCATTTAAAATCAATTACAAACTGATCCTGACTGATATTCGGTGGGCGGCTCGACATGTGGGGTAGTAGGATCTGATGGTTTATTTATTTTGATAATGCAACAACTGGATTGTAACAGGTCCGAACAGCCCTGAAGGTTGTAACGCACTCTGAGCGTTATAGGGGTTGACGTAACACCAAGTTTTCCTTTGTGCATCAGACAGATTCTGATCTCCAATCAACCGGTTCATCCAGTTGTTTACTACCTCTATCTCCAGTTCATTTTGACCCGGGTTCACCCATTGGGTGATATCCAGCTTGTAGGGATAGGTCCAGACACCTCCGGCATCATTGCCGTTTATTTTCACTTTGGCCATTGCCGTCAGCTTACCCAAGTCGATCACAACGGTCTTATTCTCCGTGTTTCCGGGTGCAGTGAATGCAATCGAATAAACGGCAGTTCCGGAATAATACTTTATGGAGTCGTTTTGGGAGGTAGTCCAGTCGCGTAAAGTTTCAAAAATCACCGGATTCGCAGGTCCCCTGAAGGCGGGATCAAATGCAACACTCCACGGCCCTTTCAGCTCTTCAATGATTTCCGGTTCAGGATAATTATCCGAGATATCCGTCAGTTTACTATTTCCTGACTTGTCTTTAAATACGATAAAAACACTTTCATAGGGTGCCAGTTTTACCGGAACCACGGTCGTTTTTTCCCTTTGCTCATAGGCCGGCAAATCCCTTATAGAGCCGGTTGTCGCTTCCCACAGTTCCGGCTGTTTACTGGTTACCCTGAATTCAGGCCGGATTACTGTCTCCTGATCCGTCTGGTTGGAAAGGAAATAAATCTCGATTCCTTCCATTGTACGGTGTCCGTAATGAATGGAGTTGTCTTCCGGCAATTTGCAATCGGGGAGAAGTCCAATCTTATCGAAAGCTTCTTCAAGGGTTAGGCCGTTCATGATCTTCCCTTTCCCATATTGCCTCTGTTTTACTTTCGTTCCGTCAACTTCACCCCATAGTTCTGCCGCCATTGTACGTACCTGTTTGTCGGCCTCAGGCTGGTTTTGCAGGCTTGGCGAACGTTCGGGCGCCGGCCCGAGTACCACAGCTCCGTTATATACCAGTTCCTTGATCTTTGCAAGTACCTCCGGGCGCATGGTTTCTAATTTTGGAAGCGCCAGGATCCGATACTGAGTACCATGAGGGAGGGTAAGGATGCCATCTTTCACAGTCATATCCCGCAGGATTACTTCGGCATTCATGTAATCAAACTGATAACCTGCCGGAAGAGGAGGATCCGCTATCCCTGTCATTTTAGGCGCATCTTCCCCAATAAAATAGGCCACATCAGCAACATTGAGTCCCTGTTGCAACATGAAATTGGTCCGCTTCAGGTATTGGGTAAAGAGATCCATTTGTGAGAACCATGTGTTCTTTCGGTCGAATTCATTTCCAAACCAGGCATTCACTCCGGGATTTTTTTCTTCGTAAGGTTGCATGATGTAAACATGCAGGAGCGTATTGTTGATCCCTTCAGCGAAAAAGCGGTCTGTACGCTGTTTCATCATCGCCGGATACCGTGAATACGCGGGTCCTCCTGATGTATTTGACTCGGCGGAGATTTTATTTTTGCCATAAATATGTCCGGCAGAGGTGGCCGCGCGATTTTCAATATCGCCCAGTTCACCCTGACTCCAGAACTCACCGCCAATTTCATCCGACTGGCCACCGTACATCAAAAACTCACCCGGAAATCCCCAGTGCCCGTAATTTTCGAGCCAAGTGGTTAAACCGTGTTGATGACTTACTTCTCTCAGGCCTCCTACATAATCGTAAGCGACCTTGTCTGCGATCATTCTTCTCAGATCCCAAAGGAAACGGTCTGATTCGAGTCGGTTGCTTACTACCACTCCTTCGAATACAGGCAGGAAAGGCACAGGGTTATACCCGTATCTCTCCCTGAATTCATCGAGGAACCCGTCGGTAAAGTTTTGTCCTCCGGTTTCGTAACTATCCTGTACTACAACTTTGAACGTTTTCCTGTCCCGTTCGGGTACCCGTCTTATGATTTCTCCTATAAACCTGTCGAAATGTTCAGCTACCCGCTTTTTGCTCATTTTATCGACTTCCAGACCGGTCGCTTCGGGAGAGGCAGGGCTGTTTGTCACGCGGGTTGTCGTCATCCCCATCCGCAGGATTATCCAGTTTCCTTCAGGTACCTCCCAATTTAAGGTTCCATCCGCAGAAAGAGATTGCGAAATATCGATTATCTGGTTTGTTTGGATTGCCAGGCTTCTGTCATCCGCTTCGGGTTGTTCCGGCCAAAGATAAGCATCCCAGTAAGGCAGAGGGGTAGGGTGCATCTTGGCTAATGTTTTTTCACTGTACCTTTCCACCTTAGGCAAACAGCTGATTTCTACCTCGGCCAGGTTCAAAGGTCGGCGTATGTTTTTAAGAACCAGTTTAAAGCTTTGTGATGTTGTAGCCGGTATGGAAATGACGACAGGAGCGAAAGGCGTGAAACCTACGTTCAGATTTATGTTCGAGCGGTTGACGCTGAATTCCGAAACAGTTCTGTATTCTCCTCTGTCGTTTTTAGCCTGAAAGACCGCTTCGACAGAAGCCGATATTTCGGCCAGTGTGACAGTAACACTTCTTGCCGTAAAGGGTTGCCGGGTATCAAACGTAATAGTAAATTCACTTACCGGAGAGATTGGAATGGAGGTAGTTCCGTTTTTATCAACGATCCTCGACAACTGTTGGTGGGAAGGAGTCGAGCTTATTGTCGCGTTCTTGTCGTTTACATCCGATTGAACGGCACTGGGCATCCGGTATGCCAATACTTTTACATCCTGAAAAAAATCGGCAGGCGAATCAATCTTTTGCGATATTTTTCGGGGTCCTTCCACCTCTAACCGGGAAGAAGTAAGGTAGCGCATCGATTCTTCGGGTTTTATCCATGGCCCACCCGACTGACTCCACCCGGGAGAGTTGAATATCCCTATTTCGATACCTAATTCCGAGGCTGTCTTTAAAGCTAAATGCATAATTTCCCACCATTCATCAGTAAACATTTTAACGTTTCCGGAAGGAATGTCATTGAGTCCGATATTGCCGATAAAAGCCCTGTTTATTCCCACCTCTTTCATGGCATGGAGGTCTTTAATAACCCCTTCCTTGGAGATATTATCGGAGATCCAGTACCAGTAAACACTGGTTTGAACTGAGTCGGGTGGGGAAATAAAACCGGATTCCAGGTACTTTGATCGTTGGTGAATGGTCTCTGTGTTATTTTTTTTACATGAAGTAAAAAGTAATAGAAAGAGAGAGAGGCCACATAAAATCTTTACCATGATGTTTTGCTTAAATATGAATCTACTTAATAACGTTTATTTCTTTTGGAGCATGAACGGTGGTATTTATTTTCCCGTTCGCCTGTTTCACATGCTTCACTTTTATAATGCCATAGGGTGTCGGGTATGTACCTTCTGCATATCGAAGATTACCGAGGTTGGGACGGATTTGGATTACTTTGGACCCCGGCTCCAGAACCTTTATTCCCAGCACATAAGCCGTAAGCCACGATGTGGGTCCGGAAGCCCACCCATGACAGAGACTGCCCCGCAGGCCAATGTAGCAGTGGGCGCCCCCATCGGCGTGGATATCGAACTTGTCAGAAAGTGACAACTCATCGATTCTTGAAGCATTGACCCTTTCTGCATATACAAAATTTTCCCAGAAGGTGGTGGCGCCCAGGTCAAGCATCGCCCCCCAGTAGTCAGAAATGATATCCATTGCTTCCTGATATTTCCCCGCCTTGGCTAATGCTTCCAGCATATAATATCCGTAAAAAGTGGCGAAATCGTTTGCGCCGTCTTTAAGGATCACATCTGCCGCTTTTTTCGCCGGCATGAGATTTACCAGTGAGAGTAGCGCTGCCGCCTGTTTGTTCCCCTGGTCGGAAGGGGCGTGTTTCTTAAGTGATTTGGCCGTGGCTATGCAGAGGTTTTTCAACTCCTGATCACCAAGCCAGGTGGCAATATCGGCTCCTGCCTCCATAGTTAGTAAAGTAAGCGCTTGCAAGCCTGAATGGATGACCTCTTCATTTTCTGCTGTTGGCCAGTCCAAAAAGCGACCTCCATCCAAGTTTTCCTTTCCTCCCGCGACCTTGGCTGTAATTTGGGGAATCAGTTTTTTGAGATATGCCTGTTGTGCTTTCAGATAAGCCATGTCTCCCTGATGTAGATACAAATCCCTGTGAATAATGATCCACCATAAGGAATAGGAGGAGATTCCATTCATCCATCCCGGGAGAGGAGTTGTATCCTGGGCGAAGTCGAGACTCTTCCTTATCACTTCATTGTCTCCAAATACGCTGTTGATAGTCATGACCTCGGGATGCATATCACCTACCCAAACCAGCCGGTCGCGTTTTATCCCGTCCCACAGGTAATCCTGCATATTGAGATGTACGGTATAGGCTCCCGTTTCCCAAATTTTGTTTAACCGTTCATCACTGGATTTGAATGATCCCAGGTAGGGAATATCTCTATATCGTGCAATTGCTCTGACAGATCTGAGAGGCAGCTCTACCTCTTTATCCAGCAGATCGATGCGTACAAAGCGAAAGCCCGAGTTACCAGTCTCTACGGTTCCCAACCAAGGTATTTCCAACGTGAAGTCTCTGAGCGAATGCTCGTTGGTGGCCGACTGCATCCCGGGATGACTGTTATCGATGGCATCACTCATGGCTTCCGATACCGATTCACCCAGGCGAACCCTGACCTTGATCGGTTTCTTTTCCCCTCTGATTGCTGCCGCGATCTCAATGCCTCCGTATAATTCAGTACCGAAATCCAGCAAGACAGAGGCCTGCTTGTCATCATCCGATCTAAGCATACACATTCCCGCGCCGCTGGTGGAGAGTTGACCTTCAAAGCGGGTCAGGAGTACTTCCGAGTTAGTTACTTGCTTTCCTTCAGTGTCCGACTGCCAGATGATTTTCACGGGCGTGACATGACTTCTGGTTATTTCATCTTTTTGCAATCTGTTTTCGAAAGCGCTTTTTAGAACATTGTTTTGAGAGAAAAGAGTACTTGCACCAAGCAAAATTGTTAAAAATAGTAAACTTTTGATTTTCATTTGTAAATGATTAAATGTTTATTTTGTTTTTCTTGGATCCACTAACTGCGGCATCCAAACTTTAAAAAAGGGATAGGTCGTCATTGTATTGCCTGCCGAAGCATAGTCGCATAAATCTACTTCAACGGGTTCTGCGTTATATTCGGTATAGGCTTCGGGCAGGAACTTAGCGGAAAAAACCATCCATATATCGGGATTATGGCTTTTTTGGGGAGTTAAATCTATGAACCCGTTCTTGTCTTTAATTGGAGCGATTATAGCTTCGAGTTTAGGGCCGGTCAATCTTTCGTCTCGCGTTAAAACAACGGGGCCACGCGTGATGGCGACATTTACCGGATTTTGTCCCGTGTAATGAAGTTTACCTTTCATATCAAGCCCGATCTGAATCTTATCGCCGTTTTTCCAAGTTTTATTGATCTTCAGGTAATTGCCCGGTGTCACCTTTTCGATCGGCTGTTCGTTGACTAAAACAGTTGCGTTCTCACTCCACGAGGGAATCCTTAGGGCCAGCGTCATGTTTTCAGCCGTTTCCATTTCAAGCGATATCTCTACTTTTCCCGAAACAGGATAATCCGAATGCTGTTTTACGGTAATTACATTTTTTTTGGGTGAAGTTGTTTGATAAGAGCCTTCCATATAAAAATTTATGTTCAGGCCTTCGTTACTCGACATAACTGCTGTTAAGGGAATAGTGAATAATCCGCGAGGCCCGCTGGCATTGCAGCAGTTCAATCCCATTCCACACTGCTCCGACCCGGGTAATCTTTGGCCGGAAAGCGGTGTGTATTTTGCCCAGTCGGACCCATCGGGCCTCATTGCGCCCAGCAAAGCATTGTAATATGTCCATTCAATGGCGTCGGCATATTTTGATTCGCCGGTCAGCCTGAGCAATTGTTGATTGAATTTTATCCAGGTAACGGTCACACACGTCTCCTGATAATGCGCAATGGGGACGTGCTGAATTTCTTTTCCGGAGAACCAGGCTTCCATAGCCGCACCCGAGCCTGCAATGTTTATTTCGGTATCTGCGATGCTTTGCCAGGTTTGTTCCGCAGCTTTTTTGTACGATTCTTTTCCCGTAATCCGGTAAAGCTCGAGCAACCCTTCGTAACACGACATCATCTCGTACGCTTTTTGTCCCTGTTCCCAGCCGTACCAGTTTTCCGCCGGTTTTGCAAATCGTTGACCCACTGGAATAGATGCTCTGGAGATAAGTTGAGGCCCCTCCGGCGTTTCCCATTGACGGACGATCTCTTCCGCAAAATCCAGGTACCTTTTATTCCCTGTTCGCGTGTAAAGCTGACAAATCGGCTCCAACACCGAGGAGGCAGCCATACCCCTGTGGTTGCCCATTTTTACAATTAGGGCATGTTTATCCGCTAATTCTTTGATAAGAAAATCTGCTTCTTTTGCAGCCGCATCCAGTACTCTTTTGTCTTTTGACACATCGTAATACGCAATTAATCCCAACATAACGTATTTTCTTCCCCAGATATCCCACGCTTTCAGCCGGCTTTCGGGGGCATAATTGCCGATGTAGCCTTCCGGGGTTTGCGTTGCCATCAGTTCGTACGCTGCATCTTTGAGCTTATCGATAAGTTGTTGGTCAGGACGGTAGTTATAGGCCAATATGGCTGAAGTGAACCATTTACCCCAGAATTCGCCCTGCCAGCAACTGTGTTCATCGTGGGTTGTGAACGGAAGGATCAACCGGTAGGCATCCTGTGCTAATATCCGGTTGTTGAAAGATGCGTCAAGCTTTTCTCCAATATGACCTTCAATATTTGCTGTTGTTGCAGGTAAAAGTTTATCCTGAACGGTCGGTTTTACTTTGTTTTGGGGAAATAAACAAAAACTGCTGAAAAGCAAGATCAGCAACAGATAATATTTCATGAGAATAAATTTTAATTATAATGTCAGTTATATATTTTTTTCTGCTTCTATCCAACGAAACGATTAGAGCGTTCAGGCCCTAAAGCTAAGAAAATTGCGAAAAACAGTCGATTCATGAGCTGTTTACTGCAATCTCTTCTTGAAGCTGTACTTCCCGCTTTTTACGGGGATATAATGGGTTTCCTGAGGCAGATATACTTTCGCTTCGCAATTAACCGGAATTTCGATATCCATTTCAAACTGCCCGTTATCCACCTTCCAGTCCACCTTGATTATTCCGTACAACGAGTTGTAAGCAGCATTCACAAACTTTAAATCTCCTACAACTTGTGGCGCGATTTTAAAGTTCTTGAATCCGGTGTGGGCGTTTTCGTCTGTATCAATACCTGCCAGCGACCTATAGAACCACTCTTCGATCTGCCCCATCATGAAATGATTCCACGAAGCGCCTTTTCTCGGATCCCAAAGCTCTGTCAGTGTGGTTGCGCCAAACTGGAGCTGAAAACCGTAACCCGGTACTTCGTTATGATCATGCATTTTGTACATCACTTCATTCAGCCCGTTAATTGCCAGTGCCTGAAACAGATACCGGTTTCCCACATCACCGGTGGAAAGCCTGTATCCTTTTTCTTCGATATCTTTAACCAGGTTATCGAGGACTGCCTGTTTATCTTTTGGGTTAACCAATCCCGCAAACAAAGGCATGGCGTTGGAAGCCTGGCTTCCGGTTCCGTATTGTTTGGTCTTTTCGTTAAAAAACTCGTTGTTAAAAGCGGTTTTTACCTTTTCTCGGAGATTGGAATAGAATGTTATGTCTTCTTTTTTACTGAGCATCTCAGCCGCCTGTACCAAGTAATCGATAACCATAAAATAATGGGTCGTTGCGGATAATGCAATGGGGGTATTGTGCGAGGCGCCGTAAGGCTGATCTTCCCGATAATCGCACCAATCACCCAGCCCGTGTGAAACGATGTGGTTCGTTGCTGTTGTAGTCAGGTAATCGACGTACCTTTTCATGACATCGTAATACTCAACAATCAGCGAGTTGTCCCCGTAAAATTCGTAATACATAAACGGGAAAATCACACCGGCGCTTCCCCATTCGGGAGAGTCACGAAACCCACCGTCAAAAATCACATATTCGGGAGCGATACTTGTTACCAGACCGTTTGGCAACTGTGCATCGCGAATGTCCTGCATGATTTTAGGAGCAAGCCGGGCGAGATTGAAGTTGTAGTACAATCCGGGTCCATTCAGATGAAGTTCTTCCAACCATCCGAGTTTTTCCCTGTGCGGACAATCGGTGAACACGGCTTGCATATTGCTTTTTATAGCATTTACAATCAGGTTGTGCACGTTATTGAAAATCTCGTTGGAAGAATGAAAACTACCCGTCGGTTCGGCTGAGTTGTAAACAAAACAGGATTTTATATCTTTTATAACCGGAATATCCCTGTTGTCTTGTGACTCCGGTAGTTTTGCTCCTTCTACCTGAATATACCTGAACCCGTAATATGAAAATCGGGGCTGCCAGGTCTCTTCGCCTTCCCCCTTCAGCGTGTATTCGTAATAATAAGGACCTCCGGATTGTGTTTGATTGATAGTGCCGTCGTCGTTTATTCGTTCGGCAACTGTCAAACGAATTTTATCACCCCGTTTCCCTTTTACGGTGAACAAGGGGTAACCGGAGAGATTCTGCCCCATATCCAACACATACGATTCGCCTGTTTTCCTGCTCGCTTTGATGGTGAAATGCTCCGCCTCCCTTACCGGAGTTGAAGTTTGAGGTTTTAATTCTCCATGAGGGGCGTTGTCAATAACCACCGGCAGCCATTGAGAATCATCAAAACCCGGCGTGTTCCATCCCGGTTGTTCAAGACGGGCGTCATAATCTTCTCCTCCATACATGCTGTTGAAGACGATGGGGCTGGGAGAATATTTCCACTTTTTGTCGGATATGATTTCTTCTTTTGTGCCGTCTGCATAGGTGATGGATATTGTCAGAAACAGGGTGGGGGGACCGAAACTTACCTGCATTTTTTTGTACCGTCCGCCTTGTTCGTTGTAAAATCCGTTTCCGAGAAGTACTCCTACCGTGTTGTCCCCCCTTCTTAATTCTTCAGTAAGGTCGTAGGCGTTGTAATAGACGGTCTTGTCATAGTCGCTCCACAACGGATTGTATTGATCATTACCGATTTTCTTCCCGTTTAACGAGAGTTCGTAGTGCCCCAATCCGCTAATATAAACCATCGCATCTTTGATTTGTCTTTGAGTAGAGAACGACTTCCGCAAATAAATGCTTCTCCTCGACAGCGGATCTGTCTGCCGCCAAAGCTCTCCTTTGTCGGAGGAATCGGGTATGTTATGGTAGTTTCTTCCGCCCGGAAGACGAGAATCCTCTCTCTTTATCGCTCCTATCCAGAGGGCATTGAGTTGTCTTTTATCAGGGGCCAAACGAAAACCGGCTTTTTCACTCCACGACGAGCTTCTGTTTTTATTGTCCCAGATGCGAACCCGCCATTGATATTTTTCACCGGCACTTAATTGGGTTTTTCCCGTGTACGGAATATGTTGACTTTTGTCGGATAGAATTTTTCCTGATCTCCAAACGCTTTTGTTTTTATTGTCGAGTACCTCTAATTCGTAAGCTGTTTGTTCAAGTCCATTTTCCGCTGACTGTAATTGCCATCCGAAGCGGGGAGTTTGTGCTTCAACCAATAATGGAGATTCTTCATACTCGCATACAAGCCTGGCAAACTTTACATGATCAGATGAGTTTTCCGGACTAAAGCTGAGATGGATTGCAGCGATAAACAGAATTAAAACCCAATACTTATTCATATGTAACAATGTTATCTATTTTATGGAAAACGTATAAAAGCCGGCCTTTAAATGCAATACCTGCCGGTCCTGATCCGATTTTTCTATCTCGATCAATGGATTTTTTTCGAGAGATTTATTGTTTTCCCGGATATTCTTTCCGTTTAAATACAATGTTGCGGTGCTGTTTGCAGGAACCGTCACTTTATATTCTATCGTTTTCCCTCTTCTCTGCCATGAGGAAACGATATTGCCGTAAGGGCTTTCGTGAGAGGCTTCAAAATGGGATAAACCCGTAACAAAGTTTGGCTTAAGCATAATATTTTTAAATCCGGGCCGACTTTCATCTGGGAAAATTCCGCCCAATGCTTTGTAGTACCAGGCATTTATTTCGCCAAACATGATGTGGTTCAACGAGATATCGCTGCCTGCATCGAGCGGCCAGTTCTCGTAAAAGGTAGTTGCTCCGTTCACTATCCACCAGCCCCACGACGGAAAAGTTTCCTGTGACGCTACCTCGTAGGCCAGTTGTGCGTATCCGTTTTCGCTTAATGCGTTTAAGATGGTCTTAGTTCCTAATAATCCCACGTCGATGTGTTTGTTATCCTGTTCCACGCGGCGTGCTAAATTGTCGGCTACTTTATTTCTGATTTCTTCGGGTACTAAATTCCAATGTAAGGCCACACTTAATTCGGTTTGCAAACCGCTTCCATAAATTCCCGTTTCGTAATGGAGGAATTTCTTATTGATGGCCGATTTTATTTTCTCTGCGAGGGCGGAATATCGTTCAAAATCCATCGTTTTTCCAAACAGTTTAGCTGTTTTGGCAAGGATAACTGCATCAATATAAAAATAAGCGCTTGAAGTGTATTCTTTAGGTGTTGTGGATTTTACAGGTACCCAGTCGCCAAGTCCCCAGTCGGTTATGCCCGATGGGTATTGTTCATCGATGTAATCCACATACCGTTTGATGTTGTCGTAACACAATTCCAGTAATCGGGTATCGCCGTAAAAAAGGTAGATATTCCAGGGAATAATGGCGATGGTGCTTGTCCAGTCCGGCCCGTTTGCCCATTGGTAACCCCATCCGCTGGACGGTATAATGGCCGGGAGCACACCGTTGGGCTGTTGTTCGTCGCGATGGTCTGCCAGCCATTTTTCATAAACGGTGATTCCGTCAAAATTATATAACCCTGTTTCAATGGCGATATGAGCATCACCTGTCCAGCCGTTTTTTTCTCGTTGAGGGCAATCGGTAGGATAGCCGAACAGATTGGATAAATAGGATGCATTGGAGGCTTGCCAGGCTTTATTAAGGGTGTTGTTGGAAGAATTTATTTTCCCTGCCGGCGGTACATCACTGTGCATAAAATAGGCCGTCAGGTTTTCTTTTGACAGATTTAATGGATTATCCGAGGTTACTTCTACATATTGAAATCCCTTGTAGTTAAAACGGGGCATGAACTCATCTTCTTTTTTACCGCTCAGGATAAGGATGTCCGTTTGAAAAGGATCGGAGTCGTCCGTAGGCCGGTAATGTACATCGATGTTCGACATGTCCGCGCGTCCGGCCGAGTCGAGCCGCTCCACATGTTTCAACCGGATTGTTGTGCCTTGAGGCCCGTTTATTTTCATTCGGGTTACTCCCGACATGTTTTGCCCAAAATCGTAAAGCCACGTCTGCTCGTCTATTTTTTTCAGGCTCACCGCCTGATATTCCCTGACGTTGCGAATCGGATGCAGGGCCTGCGCCACTATGTTTTGCGACGGAGCTCCTGTGGTGTAAATGCTTTTCCAGCCCTTTGCATCGAAATCAGGGGTGTCCCATCCGGGCTGTTCTTTTCGGGCATCGTAGTGCTCGGCCGTGTAGATGCTGTTAAAGATTACGGGGCTTTGTGAGGTTGTCCACCTTTCATCCGTTGCGATGACCTCTTTTGAACCGTCGGAATAGGTTATGTGTAAGTCCATACAGAATTTCGGGCGAGCGCGCCACGGAGCTTTGTCGAAATACCATACAGCGGTGGATTGATGGTTGTACCAGCCGTTCCCCAACAGAACGCCCAGCACGTTCTCGCCTCTTTGCAGATTGCCGGTCACATCGTATGTTACGTATAAGTTTCGCCGGTCGAAGCGTGTATAGGATGGGTCAAGCCGGTGGTCTCCGATACGTTTTCCGTTGATGGATAGTTCGTAAAGTCCCGCTGCTGCTATATAAATCCGTGCCGAGCTTACGGTTTTATCCGTTTTGAAAGCCCTGCGAAAATAGGCCGCCGGTTTCACGTTGAAATTGTACGTGTCGGTAATCCATTTCCCTTTCCACCTGTGTTGGCTCATCATGCCGGTTTCAAAAAAATGAGGTTGAGACCACGATGACCATTGTTCGTGTTCGTCTTTTACCCGCACGCTCCAGAAATACCGGGTAAACGGATTTAACTCCCTGCCCCCGTAAACAACAGGAATTACGGAACTGTCCACAATACCCGATTCCCATACGTTACCTTTTCCTGACACGACGTCTGCTTCTGTTGTCCCTACTGCCAATTCGTATGCTAATTGATGGTTTCCCGGTTTATACAATTCCATCTGCCAGGTAAAACGGGGATGAGTTTCGTCTAATCCGACAGGGTTGTCCAAATACTCACATTTCAGGTTTTTTACGGTAACTTGCGAGTAAACTCCTGATTGAGTAAAAAATAAGATTAAATAGATTATGATTTTACTTTTATTCATGATTTTTAGCTTTTACAACGGGTATTCAATGGAATGTTTTCCGCTCTGCAATTCAACTAGTCCGTCGGAATACTTTACTTTGGCGATTGAACCAACAGGAACTTCCACGTCCATTTTCATGCGTCTGTCCAAAATTTTCCAATGAACACTTATCCATCCTTTGGGTGTGTTAATCCGGGTTTTGGCCCAGGTTACCCCGGCCGGGATTTGTGGATCGACAAGAAATTCGCTATACGCGACTTTTCCATCGATTTGGCGGATTCCTCCAATCGATTGGTAGAACCATTGTCCCACACCGTTATAACAATTGTGTATTCTGCTTCTGGCTCCGTTCCAGTGTTCCCAAGTGGTTGTGGCTCCATTGTCCAGCATATACAAATATCCGGGGTATGTTTTCTTTTTCAGCATGGAATAGATGAATTCCGGTTGATTATTTTTCGTGGCCCATTCCATCATTACGGGTATTCCGACGAGCCCGGTATTGAGGTGTCCGTTATCTTCCTTTTCCGTTCTTTCCATCAATATCTTTATCAGATTATCGTGTTGATTTTGTGGAACCGCTTCGGCAAGCATTGGAAAAATAAGATCAATTTGCGATCCGGTGGAATAGTACCCTCGTTGTTCATCAAAAAAAGTGTTATGAATCACTTTATTGAGATTAGTTTTCTTTTCCGAATAGAGCTTCTTATCGTCTTCTTTGCCCAAAACGCCGGCAATATCCGCTATTTGGCTGAGACAGACGGACAGGTAACAATTATTCACCAGGTCAACCGACCTTTCATCCAGATGATTCGGATTCCCAACTCCGTCCGGCGTAGCCCAATCACCTAAGTACCAATTTCTGTAATCCGTATTGGGCCAGCGTTTCAATAATCCGTCAATGCTATGTTTTTCAACGTATCCGAGCCATTTCTGCATAACCGGATAATACTTTTTCAGCACGTTGATGTCTCCATAATTCTGGTAAGTGTGCCACGAGGCCGATATGATGAATCCGCACCAGTATGGCCCTCCTCCGGCTGAATATGGATTGGGGGCGGTATGCGGCATACTCCCGTCTTCCCTGATCACATCCGACCATGCATCCAGCCAGTTGCTATAAAGCGGAGCAAGGTTAAACATGGTTTGGGCAGTAACGGTAGAAGCGTTTCCGTCGCCTCCGTAGCCCAACCTTTCAATTTGCGGACAGTCCACCAGATAACCGCCTAACCCCAAGCATTGCAGCGTATAAGACACCATATCGTGAATGCGGTTCAGGTCGGTATCGGAGCATTCAAAACCGGAAATGGGCTCAAAATCGGTGCGGATGAGGTATGCTTTAATGGAGGCGGGCTTGGGCGCTTCATAAAGATTTGATATCCTCACATACCTGAACCCGTGATAGTTGAATTTATTTTTGAAGAATTCAGTGCCGTTACCCGATGCTATGTAACGATCTGTTTGCCCCTGATTGACTAATTGTCCGTTCTCGTCCAGATGGTCGGAATACTCCAAAACAACTTTCTGATTCTTTTTTAATTGGGGAAAGGTTATCTCGAACCATCCGGCAAGGGTTGTTCCCATATCCACTAAAAAAGTGCTGTCGTTCAGCTTATCTATCTTAGAGGGTTTGATCTCTTTTGTAATTCTGTTTGGTTCAACCATTTGAGGTGTTACCGTGTGCTTTGGAACCTCTACAACGGACGCTTTATTCCAGATTAGCTTTTCTGGTTCTGTAAACAGGCGGTTCTGTGTCTCCAGGTTTCCAGAGACTTCTTCTCCACCGTATCTTCCCGACATCCAGTCGCTGATCCGGGTGTATTCGCTGTTTCGAGCCATCCAGGTGTCGTCGGTTACCACTATGTTTTCGGATGATTGTCCCGAAATCTTTTCCAGTTGAGCTTTCACCAACGGCCCTTCACCAATCACTCCCGGCAGCCCTTTTGAATACCAGCCGCTGCCTAACCAGATCATTAGATTATTTTCACCCGCTTTTACGTACGATGTAACGTCGTAAGTATTGACCAGCGAACGTTTGTTAAATTGTGAAACTGCAGGTGAGAGAACATCGTTGCCGACCTTTTGTCCGTTAATATACACTTCGTGATACCCTAAGCTGTTGATGTGTAGTAAATACGATTCGTCCTTATTCACCTTTTCTATTGAAAATACCTTCCTGAATTGGGGACAATTTTGAAATCCGTTTTCCGTCGGATAACCAATATAGGAAGCCGCCCAATCGCTTTCATCAAGTATGCCGATGCTGAAGGTACCTGTTTCACTCCATTTCGAAACGTTGTTGTTTTCATCCCACACGCGAACTTTCCAATAGAGTAATTGCCTGGAATGAAGGTCCTTTCCCTGATAATCGACCAGAATGGTTGAAGGAGATTCAATTTTTCCGGAATTCCAGAAGTCGGCCTTTCCTTCACTTAAGTTGCCGACACTGCCGGCAACAAGTATTTGATATGCAGTCTGGTTCGTTCCTTCTTTATCCGAAGTGTTTTTCCAGCTGAACCGCGGATGTAAGGTGTTTATTCCCAAAGGATCCTGCAGGTTTTCACATTTCAAATCGGTAATTTTTGAAATATTGCTTTGAGAACATCCGAAGGTGCTCAAAAAAATAAGTGAGCAGATGAGTATTTCTACCGGTTTTATAAGTTTCATTCGAAAATGTGTTTGATTTGACAAAATGTCCGATATCAGTAAAAAAACAAAAATAACTTTTACCCATAACTTCTGCCTCTTGCAAATGATATTTAGACTGTGAAAAATGATATTTCATTGAATATCAGTCAGAGATTTGACAGAATTGAATCCGCAATAAAAATACAAATTATTTTGTGAATTTTAGAATATGTTTTGAATTTTACGAATTATAGTTGTATTTCTCTCTTTTATGCTGTTTTGTGCCCTTTTTCGCGTCTTTGAACTTTCCTTTCTTCCGTATAGCCCGCTATACGATGCGAAACGAAAATCCAAATCCATCAAAAAATGACTAAGAAATTGTTTAGATTTGTTTCGCTATTCAAAAAGAATTATTTTTTAGAAGAGTTCTTTCTTGTTTTGGCGATAATAGCGGGCTATTGAGTCAAATAAAAGGAAGAAAAGTACAAAAAAAAACTTTTTGAAGGCGAAGATATCTTTATTATCCTCTTTCGTAAGAAATTTAAACAGTTTCTATAAAACAGTACATAAAAAAATTCAAAACACATTCTTTATATTTTTCTTCCTATCTTTACTATTTCTCGTCACCAAATTCTCAAATACCGGGTAAGCGAAGCATTAATAACATAAAATTATGTCAGACACTTTAAATCAAATTCTTGCTGTCATCCGTTCGATAAAGGATGATGAGCGAAAACTAGAACAGGTTCTCGGGTTCCTTGAAGAAAAATTTGTTGAAGATTTTGATTTTAAAACGATTGGAGTACCCGAAAGGTTCAAATTGTGCGTAGTTGAAATTGCTGATAGTATTGAGGCCGGGCTTGTTTGTTTTCTCAATCCCGAAACGTTGGAAATAGATTCTTATCCGCAAGACCTCTTGCATGAAATTGATTTGTTTGATGATCCGAAGGAAGTGAAAGAGAACTTGTTGGACCTTTATGATTGGGAAGATATAAAAGTGCTCGATTGGGATAAGTATTTTGAATTTAGCCCGCCCGATTCCAACGAAGGTTTTCGCATTATGGAAGCTTTTGCCGAACGTTTAAAAGAAGATGAAAAGTTGCAAAACAGGCTAATTCGTGCACTGAATAATCGCAAACCGTTTGTCAATTTCAACGACATTATCCACAACAGCGATTACCGTCAGAAATGGTTCGATTTTAAACAACAATGGTTGGAGAATTTCGTTGCCGCCCGGCTTCTCAAGGAGTTGGGTTTGTAGGAATTCATGTTTTGAACGCCAAATATATCGCGTACCTGGTCTCCATACTGATATTTGATATCTACGCGTGACATTGTTATATAAAATGCCCCGTACAAAACACCGGCGTTAAAACATTGGAAGTATCCTGTGTTGTAATCAGGAGATCATTGCATAGATAAGTATTAAGGTTACTATAATTAATCCGGTAAGTAAAATATAGTATATTGATTTCCCATACCAGGTGTTCCATTGGGAGGTAAAACCTGTTTTTCGGGAAAATATTTCGTCAACGCGCTCGAAGTCGGGTTTAATAATGCTTTTTCCGAATATCATGATTCGTATCAGGTTGAAAAGCACGAGTGCCGACAGGACGATGATAATTAGTATTGCCCACATAGTATATTTTTTTACAAAGGTACTTCTTTTTCAAACACTCGGTTTTATTGGTGAGTCGTTTCGGAACAACCGAGCGATTGAAATTCGGATTCTTTGAATTGTTGTGAATTCCTTTCAGTAATTAGTATCTTTGGTATTCGGAACAACCTATAATGCATCAGGTGGCCTTTGTCTTGGGTTGTGAATTGCTTTCAATAATTAGTATCTTTGGTATTCGGAATATAATATACCCAAGAATTAGGACAACAGGTTAAGCCAAAATAAATGCTTAATTTTGTGATATGAAAAAGACAAGAAAACA
>MKTD01000030.1 GCA_001898165.1 Bacteroidia bacterium 43-41 | reverse complement strand
GTTGCCGACCCTCATTCTTCGGGACAACAACATCCTGCGTTCGCTCCATTCACACCGCACCGCTGTATCACGGCAAGAGCTTAATTCCGCTCGTCATCCCGTTCCATCCTTCGCTCATTACACTACAGGCGCTTTTCCCTAATCGTTGAATATCAACCAATCGTTCTCCGCTTCGCTCCGCATATTGCAGCCAAGTTTGCTCCGCACTTCGCTGCAATCCGCACCGTCTAAAGCCCCTTACGTTTCATTCGCTCAATTCCACTCACTTCCTCACTGCATCAAGCACTTGCCCAAACCGATACCCATAAACAAAAAGATGCGCCACCCCTGCTGAAATCAGTAGGCGTCACTCGCACTCGTGACCTCGTGCTTCCTTCTGCCACCACCCTCGCTCCACTCGCAACGGCTCGCGCCTCTTCACTCCGCAACAAAAAAACACTCCACTTCGTTCCGCAGTTTTTTTATTGCTCCGTTCCGGATAACCTGTTTTTCCGGCAGGCGAAGAACCCGATAATCAACCGGCAGGTCGTTCAGGTATATCCGACGCAGTATAGTGAACCGAACCTTTTCAATAGAAAAACCAGGTTGCTTCGCTCCCCCGGTTTTTGAATTGAACCTTTGAGGATAAATATTTTATCCTCAAAAATTCGATATTCTTTTAGTCCTTTTTTCGGATTTCCGAAAAAAAAGACTAAACTTGCACGGTTATTACTATTTTAAATGCATTATGTGTGATATTGAAACGATAAATCCATACGAAGAACCTCTAACAAAATATTTTGAGACAATAATTGATTTTATTCATACTTATAATAGACTAAATAAAATTCTCTTGAAAGACGCTCAAAAATATTCCCAAGAAGGCTCTATATATGATGCTACGTCTGCTTTAGTAATTAGTGATTGGACAGGTTCCACTGATAACGGATGGAAAATTAATTATTACACGGGTACAATAAAAGAAGTGAATAAGAAAAACTATCCTGATGAAATAAGCAAAATACTCTCCAGGGAGTTTGGAATGGCATATGCTCAATGTTTTGAAGCGTTCGAAACATTATTAAAGGATTTGATTTACATCAAAATTCAGAATGATCACAATTTCAAAAACTTATTGCCAAATAATGACTATTCAAGACAATCTATAAAAGGAGGAACCGACTTATTTAAATTAGTGAGAAAAGCTGGAGGTGAGAGATTTAGAAAGTATTCTAAAGAGAATAATTGTAAATTCAGGTTTAAAGAAATGTTCACCATTATATCCGAAATAAGGCATGCAATTACACACTCAAAAGGAGTTCTTGCAACGGCAAAAATTCCAAACGACAACTATTACAAGGCTCTTTTCAAATACTTAATGCCTTTTAATGATCTTGAAGGAGAAAAAATACTTTTGAAATTTGAATATGATATGTTTTATAATCTTCTTATTTATTTGTCAGAGTTTGGTTATCAGATATTTAAGATATTAAGCGAAGAAGATAATTACGAGTGTAAAATACTGTAAATAAATTCTTACTTAAAAATGACACTACACGAAGCCATAGAAAAGCTTTTACGACGGACAGGACTACCTATGACAACCCTGCAAATAGCACAGGAGCTGAATAATAATGGTTGGTATCAAAAAAGGGATAAATCACCAATTCATGAATCGCAAATTCGTATTAGGGCATATAATTATTCTAAGATTTTTCACTTGCATCGTTCAATTGTCTCACTTAAAAAACAATCTTCAAATGAAGCAATAGGGAAGGTTACAATATTATCCGATAATACTAACAAGAGGCAAAAGTGTACTCTCCTTCAAAAAACTAATCAATGTATAACGAGAATCTAAAATTCCGTTAGACATTTGTTAGAGTTCCGTTATGTTTTTTATTTCGTCCCACCTTAGGTCTGTATAACTTGCTTTTAATCATAGATAAAATGGAATAAAGAAAATAAAAATCAATAAATTCGGTAGTGTGAAAAAAAATAGTTAAACTTGCAATTGACATTATTATGCTTTAGAAACATATCAGTTCATATTATCAGATTATTATTAAATCAAGTAGAGAAGCATGACAATTAAAGAAGCTGTTTTAAAGAGTCTGGAAGATATCAATGGTGTAACAAATTATTGGGCTGTTTTCGAGCATATCATTAGCAATAATTATTATGATTTTGGTGAAGCGAAAACTCCCGGATCCACAGTATCCGCAATATTGGGGGATTTTATTAGAAATGGAGATACCAGAGTAAAAAGAATTAAGCAAGGAAGTACATATTCATATTACCTGACAAAAAATGAGCAAAACATTGGTCTGGAGATATTGAGCGGAGAAACAGAACCTTTAGTAACCGGCAAAACTAAGGCAAGGAAGACCAAAACCTATGAAGAGAGAACTTTACATAAGCTTTTGAGTAGTTTCCTGAAGAATATCGATACCTATTCAAAAACCATTTTTCATGAACATTCTAATGGGAAAGACAGCAACCAGATTTGGACTCATCCAGATATGGTTGGTATTAAATTCTTGAATTTACAGACAAAAGCCAGTCAAAACTTCTTAAAATCAATCAATCGGGTTGACACTTTCAAATTGAGTTCATATGAACTCAAAAAAGAAATTAACAGCGATAGCGAACTGAAAAAAGCGTATTTCCAGGCAGTATCAAATTCAAGCTGGGCAAATTATGGTTATCTCGTCGCTTTTGAATTTAGTGATAACCTGTATGAAGAAATGGAAAGGCTGAATCAGTCTTTCGGAATAGGTATAATTGAGCTTAATGCCAATCCCTATCAAAGTAAAATCCTTTTTCCGGCAAGTTATAGGGATCTGGATTTTAAAACGATTGATAAACTCTGTAAGATGAACAACGAATTTGAAAATTTCATCGTGCAGGTTGAAAAACTGATGACCGCAAGTGAAAAATATCTTATGGGGGCAGAAAAGGAACTTGATGAATTTTGCGACACCTACTTTGCCAATGACACAGAGGTTGAAAATTATTGTACTGAAAACTATATTCCTATAACAATTGAATAAAAAAACATTCATAGGCTTGCATCCAAAGAAGTAACACTGAAATTAAAACAACATTAAAATGAATAAGGCAATCTCAATATTTCTGTCAGCCATTATCCTGATGGCATGTTCCAAATCGGATGAAGACGTTCCTTCCGGAGATGAGGATAATCGTATTGTCAAAACCACGATAACTGGTAAAATCGAAAAGGGTCCTTTCCTTACAGGCTCAAAGATTACACTGTACGAATTGGATAAAGAGTTAAAACAAACAGGAAAGAATATATTTAAGACAGAAACAACGAATGATAATGGTGATTTTGTTTTTGACAGTAAAATGGAACTACTGAGTCAGTTTGTCGAATTGGAGATATCCGGATATTTTTTTAACGAAGTTACAGGTATAAGATCTTCCTCACAAATCACGCTTAACGTTCTCGCAGATGTTTCCGGTAAAGACAAGGTCAATGTGAATATCCTCACGCATTTGGTCTATAAAAGAATTAAAAACTTGATCTCTGAGGGGTTAAGTTTTCCTGTTGCGCAAAAACAGGCGCATAAAGAACTTCTAAACGTTTTTTATATCGCCAATGAAGTCAAAAATTCCGATGACATCGGGTTAACAGACGGAAATGATGATGCAGCGGTACTGCTTGCGATATCGGCAATTCTATTGCATGACAAAAGGGAAGCTGAGTTTTCAGAATTCATTGCTAAACTGAGTAATGACTTTGCGGATGACGGTACAATTTCGGATAGTGACTTGATGGGGAAAATTCATCTGGGTCAGCAAAATGTGAACTCAATTAAAGTGATGGATAATCTGAAATCCTATTTTTCTGAACAAGGTAAAACAATAGAGGTTCAGAATATTCGCAAATTTATCGATGGTAATGGAGATGGTATATTGGATGATAAAGACGCAAATCTAGACCGTAACCCGAATGAGTCGATAACGGAGGATGAGATTTTTAAAAATGAGGAAGTATTTAAACAAGCCTTAACCGGATCCTACGATAAGGTTCGTGGCTATTTTGAGAGAATGCTTGTGCTGGATGCAGTTCGATGTAATTTAATCGATTATAGTATAGATATTTCTTCTGACAATACTATTTTAAAAGACGCCTGGGCCCAAGCATATCAAGCTATTCATAGGTTAAATCAAATCATTGAACATTCCCAGGATGATGCAAACCAATACGCAAAACCATACCATTTTACCTCACGGGTATTGCGTGCTTTGCTCTATTTGGACATGGTTCAGCATTGGGGTGATGTACCTTTCATTACAAAGCCATTGACAATGGAAGAGATATTTGTACCCAGAACTGACAAAGTTCAAATATTCAATTCTTTATTAATCGATCTGGACGAATCGATGCCTTATTTAGAAGAAGATACGGAACATAATCAGATGTTTGTTTCACAAGATCTGGCAATCGCATTGATTGCAGCCATCCAATTGGAACGTAAAGATTATAGTACCGCAGCAACATATTTCGAAAAAATAATCAATAAAGGGAATAAAATATCTTTGGATAATACTGTCTACTCTGACATAAATAATAACGAAGCATTATTTACCCTGTTGTTTTCTGAAAGCGAAGATTATCAGCCTTTTCAGGTGTTTAGTCAACACTTGAAAAAAGGCAATTTGCATCCAATATACAGAAATACAGATGTATTTCTCAGCTATGCGGAGGCTCTGGTAGCTTTAAACAAAACATCAGAATCGTTAAGCTTATTGAATAAGGTCAGGGCTGCTGATAATATGGCTCCATTACAAGACTTTCCGTTAAAACCTGAACATGAAATAGCAGATCTATGGAAAAAATTCATTGGTTCGGATTACGGTTACTTTAGTCTCCTCAAACGATTAGGAATTGCAGTTGAACTTTTAGATATTCAAAGTTATCATCAGTTATATCCTATTCCGCTAACTGAATTAATGATGAATCCAAATATAACGCAGAATCCGGGATATTAAAATATATTTATACCTCAATTTAAGACAGAGATACTTATCCCCGCCCAATCTCTCATAAATACGCACACCGCAAAGGTACGGTGGCTTTTGTGTAATCTTGCAAGGTCGAGCCCTTCGGGTTTTCGATGGAATCTCCAATTCCGCCGGGGCGGAAATAGTATTCCACCGAAAAACCTTGCCGATTACAAAGCCACCCTTTGCTATACGCTAAGTTTGTATTTAATCCATTCCGTTCATTTCCCTTCGTTTTTCCTGACACATGGTTATATGATTGATCAGACGTCTATTAATAGGAAGAGTAATGGACAAGCCTAATCTTTAGCTACCGGTTTAACCTCTTAATTATTTATCAATCGAAACGTAGACTCTTTCAATACCAAGTTTCTGCCATTCTCCATTCCTAAATTCAGGTCTTGACCTTAAATTTCCTAATACACCTGAACTTTCGCTAAATCTTAGGGCATTCCAAACTTTTTGTTTTGTTGTCCCATTATTGTAGAACGTTGTTATATACGCTGTTTTTGTTGATAAAAGCCTCTGCTTAAACTCCGACTCAGACGATGGATTTAACTCGATCGGCAAAACACCCGCAGAATAGTCAATATTTACCTCCTGTTTTAATTGATTTTTAGGTAATTCTGTTGGATTTTGCTCTATGTTTTTCTGTTTTATCTCAATTCTTAACTCTTTCAGTACAGTATCTATTAGCTCCCCATCATATTCGTTTAAAAAATCTTGTTTTATCAACTCCCGGATTTTATCCTGATAGCTTTCTGAGAGTATTTTTTTTGTCAAGATTTTATGTTCTTCCCTTCGGTTTATTTTTTTTAAAGCACTTATTGTATAAGATTTTAATGATTCCCGGTTGAAGCTTTCTTTGCCAAATAATTCAACAAATCTCAACCCTTTCTCATTATCTTTTGTAAAATTAATTGTCTCTAATAGTATTGGATCTTCTTGATTTGATAAGTCGCCATCATAAAATATTTGAATTTCTTGTCCGATTAAGATTCCGTATTCAAGCCTTAGTTGACGCATATAAGAAAACAACTGTTGTTGGAATTTGGAAGTAAGCGGAATACTTGGTTGCTTTATTTCAATGACAAACAGTTTCTTATTGTCAGAAGCTTTGATTACAAAATCAGGAGTAATTTTGTTAGCCGCTCCAATTGGTAAAGAAGGGCGAATCTCAATATCACCAGAATACTCTTTCCAGTCTAAAACTCTTAAAGCCTGAACTACATTCTTTTCGAAATCGTTTTCACTAATGTCAAATTTAATGCTATCGAATAATAAAAAGCATATTTCATTCCATTTTTCGTTGTTCATTTTTGTTCTTTTCAATATTAATATAGTGAGATAAGCAATTAACAATTAAATAGATATATGTATATCTGTACTATGTAATTCAATCGAATCCACTTGCCCGATATTTTAAATCAGATCGCTTGAGAAATATTGGAAGTATCTTTTCAAAATACTTTCCTGACAAATCAAAAAAATTGGCTGAAAATAAAATAGATATGCAAATTTAGCGAATTTTTTTAATACCAATAGCATTTATTTTGAAGTTTCTTCCTATAACGCAAGATAAAGCATACGAAGGCACTCCATACCAGCCCCAAACAACTTGAAATATTATTCAATATTTTAGCCTCGGATAAGGTTACGGCCATACCAAGTCAATACCAAGTCCAAGCAATCAATGTTTAACATTTTAAAGAATACAGTTTTATGGGAACAATTAAACAAGGTATTTTAGGAGGTTTCTCCGGCAAGGTCGGAACGGTTGTCGGAGGAACGTGGAAAGGCATCCATTACATGCGAAGCCTTCCTTCCAGTGTGAGGAATCCCCGGACACCCGGGCAAGTGAAGCAGCGGACAAAATTCTCCATCATGATCGAGTTTCTAAAACCGCTCACCCCTTTCCTGCGGATAGGGTTCAAAAACTACGCCAACAGGCAGACAGCGTTCAATGCAGCGATGTCTTACAATGTAAACAACGCGGTAGATGGCGAGGTTCCCGATCTGGAGCTTGATTTTCCAAAAATCCTCGTCTCCCGGGGAAGTCTTCTGCCGGCAGAGAATGCCGCTGCAGTAGCTTCCGAAGGGAGCCTGAACTTCACATGGAATGACAACAGTGGAGTAGGGAACGCCTCTGCAGGAGACCTGGCAATGCCGCTGGTTTTCAACAGTGACAAAGGCGAATCCGTTTTCAGCACCGAAGCCGGTGAGCGCTCGGCCGGTTCTGCAACAATGAATATCCCCGACAGTTGGATGGGTGATACCGTGGAAATATACCTGGGGTTTATTTCCGAAGACGGTACGATGGTGGCCAATAGCGCCTATCTCGGTCAGCAGACAATAGCTTAAGCTATTACTGTCCTTCATGGAACCGCTCCCTGCAGGAACGGTTCCATGTTCACCTACTATAATGTTTAACATGCCACATACAACCACAAAATGTTTTCGGTTATTGCCCTGATTGCATCGTGATATTTTTCTCAAACCGGCTCCCCTATAAAATATTGAAAAGATGATCGGACTTCTTCAAAATAATTATGAATTGCTCGCCATATTCTCTTCATTGGTAGGTGGAGGTGCGTTGGGTGGATTAGTTTCGACAATCATAAACCGGAAAGAAAACAAACGGATCAAAAAGAGTGAAGCCGTAAAGTCGGAAGCGGAAGCTAAAAAGGAAGATGTTTCGGCAGCCGTGGAAATGATGGGCTTATTGGAACGTACAGTGGCACACATGGAACGGATGAATGATTATAACAAAACCAATTCGGAAGAACTGCTAAAACTACTTCGGGATAAGGACGATATCAACGAGAAGTTGAGGAGCGATATCAAACTACTACAGCTTCAAAGAACCGAAGATCATAGAAGGATCACCGGACTTGAAAAAGCATTCGACAGGGAGCTTCAATGGCGAAAAGATGGGGACTACCATTATTGCGGGGTTGAGGATTGCGACAAAAGACAACCCCCTCTGGGCACATTTAAACGTGAAACCCAACAAAAACAACAACAATGAATATCCAAATCTTTCTTCAGGAGATAAATACAAGTCTGTTCAACCGACGTATGAATGACAGCCAGCGAAAAGGCATCATTGTTAAGTTGACAGAATTTGGCAACCACCATATAACCGATACCCGATGGAGAGCATATATGCTTGCGACATCCTTCCATGAAACCGCCAGAACCATGCAACCGGTCGAGGAAATCGGAAAAGGCCGAGGCAAACCTTATGGTCAAAAACTGAAATATAACCGAAAACCCTATACATGGCCCGACAAAATCTACTACGGACGAGGCGATGTGCAATTAACCTGGTACGAAAACTACCTGAATATGGGGAGAATCCTCAACCTGCCGCTACTTGAACAGCCGGAGCTCGCCCTTCAGCCCGGCATATCCGCACGGATAATGATAGAAGGGATGACAAAAGGTATCTCCAACCGTGGCGATTTCACCGGTGTATCGCTCGAAAACTATTTCAACTCGTACACCGATGATCCCATACGTGCACGAAGAATTGTGAACGGTCTCGATAAGGCCAATCAAATAGCAGAATATCATTACAAGTTCCTGGACGCAATAAAGAAAGCATCATAAAAAAGTATCACCATGAGTAAATCTACAAAACATAGAATTATAGCTGCAGCTTCAGTAATTGCAATTCTGCAATTACTTTCAGGATGCAAACCCAATCAACTGATCACCGAAAAAGTAATCACCAAAATCGACAGTACCGCAGTATGGAATCTTGAAAAAGAACTCCATAAGAAAGAACTCCGGATCACCCTTCTCGAAACCGGCTTAAAGCGGACAAAGGACGAAAATATCACTCTCCGGAATGAAGTATCGAAACATGAAATACATTACGATACAACCGCCCCGGTTGACACCTCAACCGGTCGGCCGCCTGTATCTGCAGAGATCATCACCATCAGCAAGAGTTGGATGGAAAAAACCATTAAGGAGTATGAAACCCTTATTCAGCAAGCATCAACTCAAAATGAAACTCTAACCACTGAAAACACCAACCTGCAGCTCACGGTTAAAACCCTGATCAACGAAAACAAAGAATTAAAAGAAAAAACCACCACTACCGGCAGCACAAAATTCCGGCTATTTTTCGCTGGATCAATAACCGGAATATTTCTGAGCATATTCGCCTACTTTGTATTTCGCAAGCTGCTCAACTAACGAATGATGAATCATAACCGTAACATCTAGACTCTTATGATGCAACAGTGGTAAAATAATGCAGACTCTGAATGTCTTCAGGTCTAATTCCTTAAAATTCTACTTCGATAGAAAATAAATGTTCAGATTAAAAATCTCGATAGCTCTATTGTAAAGTGATGTTATTCGGCTTTTAATCCAATTTCGGTAAAAGCTTCCCATGTTTCATCCACGCAATTATTTAATTTTTCTACCGTAGGTTCGTTCAAATAACTGACACATTTTTCAATTTTTGCCTTAAATTCAAGATTGTTCCCATAAAGAGAAATTGCTTCACCGAGTGCTTCCGAAAGATGAGCGGAAACTTTGCCTACCATCACGCCAAGTTTGTATTCCCTATTTTCCATATTGGGAAAACGGTCACTTACAGATAACATCCATCTATAGATATCTGCATCAGCTCCATGTTTATTTGTCCTGCCGCATTTATAAACAGCACGAATAAGATACTCATAGAATAACGCTCTTTCCATATTGACGATATTTAGAAAATTATCAAGTTTTAGTTAGTTTGGTATATAATCCGCAAGGGAGCGCTCTTGAGGAATATATTCAAGCTCCTTGTTTTTATTTAATAAAATATTGGAGAGTCGAAAATAATCATTGGGTGTAGTCGACCAATCAATTAAAACCTCTATCAGATTTTCCATATCCGGGGTTTTGGCTTGACGGGAATCCGCTCCCCTTTTACCATAAGTCAAATTTTTTTCTCTTTCCCTGTCAAAAGAATACAAACAAGTTCTCTTATCGGTCTATTTATTTCATTGTCCTTAGGAATGAATAAATTCAAAAACGGTTGAATATTTCTGTAATACAACTCGTATGATTTTTCAGGATCCTGTTCTTGGATATCAAGTAACTCGATAACATCCCTTGTTAATGGATTTTCTCCAAATAAATCATTTTGTTCTAATGCGTTGGCGGCTACAATGCCGTCAATTGCTTCCATTAACCGTTCTAACTTATTGCCTTGTGCCATATATTATTACTTAATTTAAATTGATATTTTCTGAACTGATTCCTGCATTTTTGAAATGCTATCAATGAGTGATCTGCGAGTAACCGGATCAAAACTGATTTTCGTTATGGCTATATCAGATGATTTCAAGCATGCAGGATTGTTATATTTGGCATATTCTCGATTCTTTTTCAATCCATTCGGGAGCCTCTCTAAATAGACCCCGTAAATTATACTGGGATCAATGCTTAGGCTTGAAGCTAAAGAATGAACTTTAAATCTCATCGGTATTATTTTATGAAGCTCGTTCTGTATCGCTGGATTTATTAACGCATTATAGGAAAAATCATCCGCTCTTTCTTCACTAAAAATCAACTCCGGATTATTTTTGTCGGATATGTGATAATTGACTTTTTCCAACATATCCCAATCATACAATATATGATATAGTTCATGGAGTAAATTCAACCACAGCTTATGATATTGCTTGTTCATATCAGTAATCACAATACACGGCTTACCGTTTACAATCATTGATACCCCAAAAGATGTAGTATTAGGAACATACTCATGGATAAGAACAGTTACTCCTAATCGAAACAAAATAAGTACTATTTTTTCTAGACCATGTACTACATCGGCAGTGTATTGACTTATACGTTTTAAGAATTCAATAAGTAGTTCTCGATCATACTCAAATGGGTTTGATATTTTTAGGAAGGATCTACAAGAGCACTTTAACCAAAACTCCACCATCTTTTTTTCCTTGTTGGCTGACACTTGCTTGTAGGATTTACTAAACAAGGACATACCCAATTCTATTGAGTCATATTCATAGATGGAGTTAAATCCGAAAAAATCACATAATTGTTGGGAATATTCCTCGATTTTTGATTTTTTCAGGATACCAATTTTTTTTAATGTCTGAATATCGAAGTGTCTATAAACATAGGAGATCTCTTTAGTTTTGTTGTATTGATCTATATCCGAATTATCCATGTCGTTATTATAAGCGGCAATGAGCTCATTTTCGGATAAATCAAATAATTCCATAATACGGACTGCGTGCCCCATATTTATGTCTGCATCCCCAGCTAGATATTTCTTGAGTCGGCTTTCACTCAATCCCAATTGCTCCGATAAAGGACGTATGGTTATGTCATTACTTTCATCCTCTAAGAATTCAGTCAAAAGCTTTCTTAGTGATAATTCAGAGCTAATATGTTCTTTATTAGTATTTTTCTTTACTATATACATGTCTCAACGTAATTTTTATGTAAAAGTACTTGTTTTTTATTCATTCTGCAATATTTTGGCGTAAAAAAATACGTTGAAAAAATAAATATGTATTAATACATAGATATACAGTGTTTTATGTTGATGATGTTTTGGGGTATTGTTAGCTGTCTACTCTTTTCTCCTTTTTACTTCACAGTAAAAAGCCTTCTAATTTTTCAACACCCTTTCTTAGTTTAGCCGGATTGATCTTTTTCAATTTGCTAATATTTTGCATTTTCCATTGTACAGATGGAAAATGTAAATATTCCTGATATTCAGTATGTCGGGACAGTTCTTCCCCGGCCTCGAAAGCAATTAAAAATTCCTTGTCCTGTAGGCTCAAATTTGAATTGATGAAATCAATCAATTTCTCCCGGGTTTCCCCATAGTCATTATATGAAAACGGAATTTTAGTCATTCCGGAAAACTGCTTCACAAGCGTTTCCTGATGATCTACTCTATTTGGTTTGAGCGACTCAATAATGGGCCGGTCGCCACCCAGAAGGCAATAGAGAAAACCTCTTTTAATCTGGTCAAAGTTAGTGATGAAGTCGAACATCAGTTTCACATCAAACAAATCCCGGGGATGTTGGCGGTCGAGAGCTGCAGTAATTTTCCCGCCGTAGAGTTGAGAAAGTGAAACGATCCTTGCCTTGTTTGCCGTTTCAAATTCATTTTGCGCTGCATTACATAGTGGTCTTACCGAAGCCGCATCAATCAGGCCACGTTTCGTTCCGCTCACTTCAATCTTGACCATGACTCCTTTTCGTGTGCAGTAGATTTTATTCGGCTTTTCAGTGATGACAATATCCGGGACAACCGTCTTGACTTTTTCCTTGATGATTGACAGATTTTTATGGATGTCTGCAAACGACTCATCCCGGGGCTTTATTGGCGTATAAGTAACATCTATATCAACGGAATACTTATCACAACTTGTGATAAACGTCCTTATCAAAAGTAAAAGATTATCCAAAGTAAATATC
>MKTD01000029.1 GCA_001898165.1 Bacteroidia bacterium 43-41 | reverse complement strand
ATATATTTTTTTCCCCTTTCAAACTTTAAGAATATAACATAGCCAGCCTGTACATAAAAAACTTAATGTCTCCAACGCCTCTGAACTGTCCTCTAAATGCTTTGATCTTTGCATTGAATGATTCCGCTGATGCATTTGTAAGTCTGTCCTTAAAATAATTTATGATCGTATAGTTGTGATTTTCAAATGTTTCCAGCACCCGATTAAATTGTGTTTCACCAAACCTCTCTACTTCATTATACCATTTGGCCAGTAACAGCCTTGCCGAGTCTGCACTGATTCTCTTGTTGAATATCTCGGTTAATTTTAATGAGAGTTCATATCCCTGCTTGAGTTTGGGATAGGCCTCGAACAGGATTTGAGCCCTGACTCGTTGTTGCTCCTTCCATTTTGAGGAATGTTTGAGTACGATGTGTTTACTGCGTGCCATAATCTGTGGCATGGTTTCTCCATTACTCATTTTTGTCGGTTCCCATGGCTCCAATGAATCTCCCTGTAGCCTGGCTTCCCTGCGTTTATTTCGGTATTCCCGGATAGCCCTGTTTTCTGCATCGAGTACCTCCCAGCGGTATCTTACACGAAGCTGATCAACAGCCTCATTCATCAATTGCTGCACATGAAAACGGTCATTTATCAGTTGCGCTGCAGGAAAGCATCGACGCGCTGTCAACATCATTGCTGATGACAAATCGGTTGTTATGGTTTTGACATTAAGGCGTTTGTGAGGGGACATACGTTGGAATGCCTTGATTACGGTATCACTGGCAACACCTCTAACCATTGCAACAAGGGCACCTTTGCGACCATGAGCTGCCTTATTGGTAAGAACTGTATAGACTTCACCGTTACTCAGACAGGTTTCATCCAAACTCAAATCGGTGCCCAGATTTTCTTCGAACACAATGTATTCTTCGGCATGTTCTATCTGAGACCAGTTACGGTAGTCACTAATGACTTCCTTGTATTGTTTGCGTAAGGTTTGACCATTTAGTCCGTTTCTATCTGCCAGAGTACTGATGCTCACAGGAGTGGTTTCAATCTCCTTCTTTTAAAAAAGCCACGAACTCTGCGTTGAGCCGGGTGTGGTCGTGTTCTGATAAATCCCAATCATAACTGAATATCTCTCCTGAATCCTTGTCGAGCCATTTGCGTTTGCGAACATGCAGGTAAGTTGCCCGACCACGAATAGGAAAGTCCTGGATAACGTGGTAATCTCCAAAGCCATAGGACACAACATTGGCATTGTACTTATCCTCACGCAACTGAACTTTCTTCTCGTCAAGCCAGATATCAAAACGGATATCAGACTTCTCAAATTTTACAGTGTCAAAATTATCTATTAACACATCCGGGAGTATCTCCCTAAGCAATTCTTCTGGTTTCATGACCGCAAAGTTATGTTATATTCTTAAAGTTTGAAAGGGGAAAAAAATATAT
>MKTD01000028.1 GCA_001898165.1 Bacteroidia bacterium 43-41 | reverse complement strand
CATAAATACGGCAGAAATATTTTTATCATTTTGAGCTATTGACTTTGTTTTGTCAATCATTTGTAACTGTATCATTTTCTAATTTTTTTAATATTAACAATCGTCTTTTCTACTTTGCCTAGTAAAGGATATTTCAATTCTTATTCTATCTTACAGTTACTTATAGCTTCATTTTCTTGAATGTTTTTTGTTGTTAATCGTTTCTTCAAATTACCGCCAACCTGTTATTTACGCAATAAAATTACAACTTTCGTAAATATCCGATTTACAACATTCGTATATAGATATTTATATAAAAAATATTGGCTTTTATATTGTATTGTTAATCTGTTTATTATGTTTTATTTGAGCTTTAATATATTTTTGCATATACGAATGTTTCATAGAATCGAGAACAATGAAAACGATACAGTCCCATCTCCTCTGCCGCTGCTTCCCTCTAAAAGGTTAATTTTTTTTTGTTGTGAAAAGAATATCATTTATCTTTACACCATTAAAACACATTAAAAAAGTATCGTACGATGAAATAGGCACGATTAAAATGATTATAAAACCGATAAAACAAAGATGAAATACCAGTCTTTTTTACTCTTTTTATTGATGAGCTTTCCCGTATCTGCTCAGGAAAAGGTGAATCTGTCGCATTACGTGTTTCCCGATTTTCAACCGGGGGTTGTGTTGCTGAAAAATGGCGTGAGGAACAATGCTAAACTCAATTATAATGCTGCTTCGGAAGAAATGGTTTTCGATGAAAACGGTAAAATACTGGCAATCGGCAATGCTGTTTTACCTCAGATAGATACCGTATTTATTGCGAGTGAAAAGTTTATCCGCGTGAACAATAAATTCGTTAAAATTATAATCGATGAGCCAGAGATCGACCTGTTTGTGGAACACAAATGCAGGTTGATCCCTCCCGGGAAACCGGCTGCTTATGGAGGTACATCACAAACATCATCCACCACATCGTATTCTTCCATTCTGTCGGACGGCAGAGTATATAACCTGAAACTGCCCGACGACTACAAGGTAATTCCTTATAATGTTTTCTGGCTGAACAGAGACAGAAAGTTGCAGAGTTTCTCAACCCTTGGCCAGCTGAAAAAGATTTATCGCGATAAAAAGAAGCTTATCGGCGATTATCTGAAAAAAAATGAGGTGAAACTGACTGACGAAAAGAGTGTTGAGGATGTTATAAACTATTTGGAAAACAATTAAATATATACGATTTTACAATGAGACGATTAGTTATTTTGTCATTGCTGGCTGTTTTATTGGCCGGTAATTCATCGGCACAACAAAAATATGTGCCTACAGCAGAGAACCTGAAAAACAGAGCAGAGTTTCAGGACATGAAATTCGGCGTATTCATTCATTGGGGAATTTACAGCATGATGGCCGATGGAGAGTGGATTATGAACAATAAAAACATCAATTGGCAGGAGTATGCCAAACTGGCCGATGGTTTCTATCCTTCGAAATACGACGCTAAAAAATGGGTTGCCGATGTGAAGGCTGCCGGCGCAAAATACATTTGTATCACTTCGCGCCATCACGATGGTTTTTCGATGTTCAATACCAAGCAATCGCCCTATAACATTGTTGACGGCACCCCGTTTAAGCGTGATATCATAAAAGAGCTTGCAGATGAGTGTCACAAACAGGGTATCAAACTGCATTTTTATTACTCTCTTCTCGACTGGAGACGTTCCGATTATTTTCCGATAGGCCGGACGGGCCGTGGAGTAGGGCGTACCGAACAAGGAAACTGGAATGGATATCATCAGTTTATGCTTAACCAGCTCACCGAATTATTGACCAATTACGGCGAAGTCGGTGCAATTTGGTTTGACGGGCAGTGGGATCAGCCTACCGATTTCGATTGGCGCCTGCGTGAGGTGTATGATCATATTCACAGCATACAGCCGGGATGCCTTGTAATCAATAATCACCACCTTGCTCTGCAAGAAGGGGAAGACGGACAAACTTTCGAAAAAGACCTTCCGGGACACAACACAACGGGATTTTCTGCTAATGCGGAAATCGGGCAACTTCCGCTCGAAACGTGCGAAACAATGAATAACTCATGGGGATACAACATCACCGACTTGAAATACAAATCGGAAAAGGATTTAATTCATTATTTGATAAAAGCAGCCGGCAACAATGCCAATTTATTGATGAACGTTGGCCCGCGTCCCAACGGTACATTCCCCGATATAGCTATCCAACGATACAAAGCTATGGGGGATTGGTTAAAAATATATGGTGAAAGCATTTACGGTACCCGCGGCGGGTTGGTTTCACCGCGCGACTGGGGTGTTACCACGCAAAAGGGGAATACGCTCTACGTTCACATCCTCAACTACGAGGACAACTCGCTCTACTTGCCTATAAGCGGTAAAAAAGTGAAATCGGCCCGTGTTTTTGTAGATAAGAAACCGGTAAAATTTACTCAGGATGCCGATGGTGTCCTGTTGAAATTCGACAAAGTTCCCGATGAGCCCGATTACGTGGTAGAACTCGAATTGAGAGGTTAGCCCTTGCCTTTTACTTTGAAGGTGAATTCCTTTTGGGAGAAATAGCTGAAAATCGTGCAAATCAACGTTACTACCATTTTGGATGGAGTGGGGTAGAAATGCAGCACCTCCACCAGCAGTTTTAATCCGAAATAATTGATTAGCAGGTTCACTCCCACAACAGCCATATAGCGGACCAGCTGCTCCCTGCCACGCAGGTCGGACGCGGTGAAGGTGACGTATTTTTGCAGTAAGAACCCCGTGAAGAGTGTTATCGGAAAAGTGATGAACAGGGCTGCGATGTGCGGGCTGATAGTGACGAAACCGATTGAAACAATCTGTTTTTGTATGACGTAATTGTAAACAATGAAATAAAGCAGCCAGTCGAAACCCATATTCATGGTGCCGCTCACGCCATAACGGAAAAATTGCCGGCTGAAATAGCGTTTGAACGGTGGATAGAAGAAATCAATTATATCACCAATAAATTTTCCCGTAAGCACTAAAATTCTTCTCATTCTCTTCTCTCTTTAACGCTTTAAATATTGATGCAGATGCTGAAGATAACGGCTAATAAAAAACCGGACATGGAGGTGAGTTTAAGGTAGGGATCAAGTTCCCGGGCTGTTTTCTTATGAATTTGCGTCAAGATGTAGAGCTGGTAAAAGAAAACAACAACATAAAGAAATCGGTACCGGGGCGATGCTGCAAACATAAAACTATACTGCAAAAAGCAAGCAAACATTCCGAAAGTGAGCAGGGTATGATAGATTTTGGCATTTTTTATGCCTAATCTCAAAGCAAATGTGATTTTCCCCGACGCTCTGTCGTTTTCAATGTCGCGCATATTGTTGATATTAAGGATCATCGTGCTTATAAGGCCCAGTCCTACAGACGGTAAGACAGGCTGAAAATCGAGAGAACCGGCGTGTAAGAAGTAGGTTCCGATAACGGCTACCGGGCCAAAAAACAAAAAAGCAAAAAAATCGCCCCAACCCACGTAGCCGTATGCATATCTGCCTATGGTGTAGAACAGTGCGGATAAGATACACACCAACCCAATACCAAGAAGAATGAAAATGGATAATTGAGTGTAACTCTCAGCAGCGTTTAAAACCAGTATAAGCCCAATTGTGGCAACGATAACGATAGCGATTCCGATTGCCGTTTTCATCTGTCCCGGGGATATTTTTCCGCTTTGAACGGCACGTGCCGGACCTTGCCGGTTACCTGTAATATCGGTACCTTTCAGGTAGTCGCCCAAATCGTTTGCCAGGTTCGACAAAATCTGGATGGATACAGCCAAAACTAGTGCCAATACAAGAGTAGTTACAGAAAACTTTCCTTCGTGTAGGGCAAGTCCTGTACCCAGAGTAACTCCGGCAACTGCCAGGAAAAGCGTGCGGAGCCTGAAAGCCGAGATCCAGTCCTCTAACTTCGCCATGTTTAATATGCCCTTGCAAAAATCACCCGTTGTTCCGATGGTTTTCCGGTAACCATACATTTCCCGGGCGTTTTATCGCCTTCCAGCGGAATACAGCGGATGGTTGCTTTGGTTTCGTTTTTGATGAGTTCTTCGGTTTCAGGTGTCCCGTCCCAATGGCAGAGTAGAAATCCGCCTTTTTCGATCTCTTCTTTAAACTCTTCGTATGAGTTTATTTCCCGGGTAGCTGATGCACGATAATCGAGCGCCTTTTTGTAGATGTTCTCCTGAATTTTGTCAAGCAGATTTTTAATATATTCTTCAATGTTATTGCAGGAAACGGTCTCTTTGGTCAGCGTATCGCGGCGTGCAACCTCGATAGTATTGTTTTCCATGTCCCTGCCACCCATTGCCAGGCGGACGGGAACACCTTTTAACTCGTATTCGGCAAACTTCCATCCCGGCTTCTTGTTATCGGAATTATCGTACTTCACGCTTATTCCAAGCGCTTTAAGGCGGGAAACAATACCCGATACTTTTTCGTCTATTTGTGCCAGTTGTTCGGCATTTTTGTATATCGGCACAATCACAACCTGATAAGGAGCCAGTTTGGGAGGAAGTACCAACCCGTTATCGTCGCTGTGCGCCATGATGAGTGCACCGATCAACCGGGTGGAAACCCCCCAGGATGTTGCCCAAACGTAGTCGCGCCCGCCGTCTTTATCGGTAAACATTACATCGAACGCTTTGGCAAAGTTCTGCCCCAAAAAATGTGATGTGCCCGACTGTAGTGCTTTGCCGTCCTGCATTAACGCTTCGATGGTATAGGTATCCACTGCTCCTGCGAATCGCTCCGAAGCCGATTTTTTCCCTTTTATCACCGGCAATGCCATGTACTTTTCTACAAACTCGGCATAGACATTTATCATTCTTTCGGTCTCTTCAATAGCCTCTTTCTGCGTGGCGTGAGCCGTATGTCCTTCCTGCCAGAGAAATTCGGCCGTGCGGAGAAATAACCGTGTACGCATTTCCCAGCGGACCACGTTTGCCCATTGGTTGATGAGCAACGGTAAGTCGCGATACGATTGAATCCAGTTTTTATATGTATTCCAGATAATGGTTTCGGAAGTGGGGCGAATGATCAGTTCTTCTTCCAGCTTGGCTTCGGGGTCCACTACAACACCGCTTCCATCGGAAGCATTTTTTAGCCTGTAGTGTGTGACCACAGCGCACTCCTTGGCAAAACCTTCCACGTGGTCGGCTTCACGGCTGAGAAACGATTTGGGTATAAATAACGGAAAATAGGCATTCACGTGTCCGGTTTCCTTGAACATATCGTCCAACTGTCGCTGCATCTTCTCCCAAATAGCATAACCATAAGGTTTTATTACCATACAGCCGCGTACAGCTGAATTTTCCGCCAATTCGGCTTTAATAACAAGGTCGAGATACCATTGCGAATAGTCTTCGCTGCGGGGGGTAAGCTCTTTCAATTCCTTTGCCATATCTTATATGAAATTCTGAGTATTTAATTAAGGATGCAAAGATACAAAATAATGAGGGTTCTATTCAAAATTGCTTTTGATTTTATTTAGCAAATTTCCGCAAGCATCTTCCAGCAGATCCATTACCAGTTCAAAACCGGACGCACCACCGTAATAGGGGTCGGGAACCTGGTGATGGGAAAACTTATCGGAGAAATCGGTCATACGGTAGATTTTGGCAACATCACCTTCCGTTTTTGCCAGTTTTTTTACATTCCAGTAGTTGTCGTCGTCCATCACGATGATGTAATCGAACAATTCAAAATCATCGTATCTGAATTTACGCGATAGTGAGCAGAAGTCATAGCCGCGCCGCTGTCCGTGCATACGCATCCTGTTATCGGGCAATTCGCCTTCGTGCCAGCCGGATGTGCCTGCGGAATCTACAAAAACACTTTCTTCCAAATGATTGTCGGTTACCAGTTTTTTCATAATTCCTTCGGCGGCCGGAGAACGGCAAATGTTTCCGAGACAAACAAAGAGAACGCTGACTTTTTGATTTTTGACGTGAGGAATATGCATAGCGCTTAATCGATTATAATCTAAAACAATGGGGCAAAGATAACATTTTTATTTATATTTGCAGGCTTAAACCATTTTTGTATATCGTAATGAACATACCGGAAGAGAGAAAATTGCAACCTATAGCCAAAGAAATTACAGTTGTTGAAGCTAAAAAGGAGTTGGAGAAAAACAGGAGTAAAAGAGTCTTGCTTGCTGTAGGCGGTTCTTTTGCACTCGTTTTAGCTATACTGGGAATTTTTATTCCCGGAATACCTTGCACTCCTTTTGCTTTATTGTCTGCTGCCCTTTTTGCCAAAAGTTCCGAAAAGCTATATAATTGGTTGTTGGGAAACAAAATTTTAGGTCCGCGTATTAAAAATTATCAACGCAGGAAGGGTATTTCTAAAAGCGGAAAAATCAAGGTGATTATTTTGATGGGGACGATGGTACTGATCTCTTCTCTCGTGATAATTAAGGTGTTTACTATAAAGGTTATTATACTCTTCGCAGGCCTTGTGGGAGCGATTGTGGTTTGGTTTTTTGTTCCCGAAGGGAAAGATTATACCGAAGATAATGCTGAAGGGGATTCTTAATCCCGCAGATACGCAAAATAATATTTTTCCACCTTTTTCGATAACAACTCGATGTTGAACATATCGGAAGCGGTGGAAATGTCTTTTATGGACCCATCGCGGAAAAGGATTTTGATGCTTTCGTCGTATTTGTTGTACATATCGGTTGCCAACGAGTCTGATGAGACGAAATAGGCAGCTTCGCTTTCCGAAATTCCGTATTTGTGGGTGAATTTTTCGATAAATTCCTGTTTTTTCTTTACGGGATGCGGTTCATTGGTGATCTGGATTTTGAATAATTTCCGGTTGACCATTCCGCCGCTTAACAACGATAAAACTTTGTCGGAATGATACTTCCATACTTTTAACGATGTCCAGATATCGTTGTCGTCTATATTGATGAAATGTTCCAATGCTTCCGGGTTTTTCTGAAAATCATTTAGTGTGATATCGTTTTTCAAAAAGAATGCCAACGATGGCGGCGCAAACAAATTGTCGCCGTTTCGGGACAAGTATTTTGCCCGGTTTATGGTGTTTATCAACATTTTTTCCGATGCCACCGCCGTTTTGTGTAGGTAAACCTGCCAGTACATAAACCGGCGCGACATCAGGAAGTTCTCTATCGAATAGATTCCTTTCGATTCTACCACCAACTTATCGTCAATCACGTCCAGCATTTTCATGATGCGTGCCGCACCGATATTTCCTTCGCTGACGCCCGTGAAGAAACTGTCGCGCTGCAGATAGTCCAGCCGGTCAACGTCTAACTGTCCGCTCACCAACTGATGTAAAAACCGTTTGGGATAATGATCCCGGAAAATATCGATTGCCGTGTTGAGCGCGCCTTTTTCCTCGTCGTTTATCTGTTGCATTAGCAACAACGAAATTTCTTCGTGATGCACGTTGTTTGTCAGTGTGTTTTCGAGTACATGAGAAAACGGTGTGTGCCCGATATCGTGCATCAGAATAGCAACCAACGCTCCGCGGTATTCGTCTTTGGTGATTTCGTGCCCTTTGTCGCGCAAATTCCGCAACGCCACATCCATCAGGTACATCGCGCCTATGGTGTGGTGAAACCGGGTGTGCTGTGCACCGGGGTAAACATACGATGCCATTCCAAGTTGCCGGATCCGGTTCAGCCGTTGCAGGTACGGATGTTGGATAAGCTCGTAAATGAACTCGTCGGAAATATTTACAAATCCAAAAACCGGATCGTTGATTATTTTTCGTTTTTGCTGCATATGAAATAAAAAAGACTGTCGGTTTTTGCCAACAGTCTGATTCTTAAATTGTTGTCTTACCAGGATTCGAACCTGGACAAACAGGACCAGAATCTGTTGTGCTACCATTACACCATAAGACAATTTCTGGGCACAAAATTACAAAAATTTATTCTAACAAAAAACTCCTCAGGCTTAAAGTTTATTTTTTTTGTTGAAGTGCAGCACGAGTTGTTGAAGCGCAATCCGGCTATTTCGTTGAGTTAACCCCGGTAGTATCTTTTACAATTGCTGTTTTCTCTTTCAAAAAATTTATTAACGTAGCGTAAACGGGATGCTTTTTGAGTATCTGGCGATTCCCCACCATAAACAGTTGTTGGCGGGCACGTGTGAGCGAAACGTTCAGTTTCCGGTCAACGGTTGCCTCGTCGTTCAGGTTGCACAGGAAATTCAATTGATACGGTTTATTCACGCAGAAGGAAATAACGATGACATCGCGCTGGCTGCCTTGAAAACGCTCTACCGTATCCACCATGATATTTTCATACGCTGCAATGTTTGCTTCCACAAGTTTGTGCTTGATGAGTGCGATTTGATTCCGGTACGGTACAATGATCCCGATATTCCGTGTGTCAAAATTCCGCTTATCGTGCGCATAAACCTTCGTAATGGATCTTATGATCTCCACCACGATCTCCGCTTCATTGTCATTTGTTTTCGATGAAATGTTTGGCGAACATAGTTGTTCGGTCGAAAAAAATGCCATCCGGTTTTTTGATACGTTCTGTAGAAAAATATTATCGGTGTAGGGGAACGATGATTCCCACGGTTGAGATTGCCATTCCAGCGCCGGCAAAAGGGTTTGTGGATAAAAATGGATGGAGGGGAACGCTGCTATTTGCTCGTGCATCCTACCCTGAATGGTCAGTTGGGCATACGCGTGTGTCCAGTTGTTTTTAATGCAGTTACGTAGTAGCCGTTCAAAAAGGGAATGCGCACAGTTGGTAATTCCTATTCCGGTTAGTTCGGGTTCGCGGATGGCAGAGAACTGTTTTTTTTGCAAGACGATAGCAGGCAACTGATTGTGGTCGCCGATCATAATAAATTTATCGAAACGGGGCAGTAACCCGATGATTTGTGGCTCCAGGATTTGCGATGCTTCATCAATAATGGCCACATCGAACTTTTTCAGGTTGAAAAGCTCCGATTTTCCAGTTATCGATGCCAATGTGGAAACAAAAACAGGGGTGTCCTGAATTTCCTGCAGCAGCGATTCCCGATTTTTGGCTTTTCCGGAGATGTTTTGCAACAACCGCTCGCGATATTTCCCGGCGCACGAAAGTTCTGTTCCCACACGGATAAACTTGTCGGAGTTTATGACTTCACAAAGTTCATCGACAGCACGATTCGTATAGGCCAAAACCAATATATTGGTGTTCTTTTTCGCACAAAGCTCTTCAATCAGCCGTCGGGCAAAGATGGATGTTTTTCCGGTTCCGGGCGGGCCGATAATCAGGAAATAATCTTCGGCGGCCATGGCTTTCCGGATAATGTTTTCGGGATAATTGATGTTTTCTGTCTCATTTTTTTCTGCTCTTGGCTCTGTAACTCCCAACAACAAATCCCGTTGCTGTTTTTCGGCGTTCAGAAAAGTAAACAGACTCTTATACATACTGTTGTACGATGTGTCCAACGTGTCGTGTTCAACTGCCCAAAGCCTGTTTTCGTTAAAGAACGAGTGATTTCGTTGTTTGTTTCGGAAGCGGATTTCGGTAAATTCTTTGGAGATTGCCGCTATGTTGCCTTTTATGATTTGCTTGTTGAGAACAGTATCCTGTTCGTTTTGTCGCGGATAAACGATACAGATTTCACCTTCGCGGAAGTTTGTGATTTCGTTGTCAACATGATTTCGGCGAAAAATAATTTTCATGTCGTTCCCCGAATCGTCAATCGACTCGATGGATAAATCGAACAAGACGTCTAATGCCTCGGCGCGTTCGGCAAAGTCACTGTTCCATAACGAAGCCGCACCGGTGGGCGACTCGTATTCTATATCGCCAATTTTTTGCAGGTACAGCTCTCTCGAAACAAAACGGATGTATCGGTAAAAGTAGCTCAACTCCGTGGGTGTGCATTGCCGCAGAACCGATTTGAAATCTTCTATTTTCCGCATGTAAAATTTAGCGGTATCCCGTGCGAAACCGGTTGTGGCATAAAGTTCATCAAACAGTTGCGCTACAGTATCGTTGTCGCCGTTCACCACGGTATGTTCATAGGCGACAATGTGATTCCTGACGTTGATGATCTCTTTTTCCAACTGTTGGAATTCGGCAGCAAAACGCAAATTTGTTCCCGGAATGTTTCCCGATGAGTATAAAATGGCGGCCTCTACCTGACGTGGGGGCACACTGAATACGCTTTCGGTCATCAATCGGTAAACCCCTGTTTGAACTTCGTGGTTAAGGGCAATTTTTCCCGGGTCATAAGCAGGATAGGGGAGTTTTCCCGATTTCAGTTCTACAATTTTATACTCGTTCTTGTTGATGTGCAGTAAGTCCAGCCGTCCTTGAAAACCATATTTCTCGCTGAAAAAAGAGGGTTCGAGCGTACATTTGTGCACATCTATTTTTCTCTGTGGAAAATCTTCGATAATTACCCGCTTGATGTTTTCGAACTGCAAGTGCGCTTTTTTCATAAAATCACGAAAATCTTCATTCGAGGCGATGTCCTGGCAACTTGCATATTCGAAAGGCAATTGTTTGAATGATTTGAGAAAAGTTTCGCCGAAATTAACTTCATCGGGGTTTTGCGCAAAAATCAATTCGTCCAGAAAAAGGTTTGCCAGATTACCCAGCAGGATGTATGAGCGGTTTTCGAGTGTTTCGAACTTATTTCTGAAATAGTGCATCGGCGTAGTGCAATAATCGTGAAAACACTCCGCGACAGCTGAAGCGTCTATCAGGTAATCGGGTTCCAAAACGATGAGTTTGGGAATTAAACTTCCGTTCTTGTCCACCAAAAAATCTATCAGGTTGAGCTGCGCACCTTCCCAAATTTTTTCTATCGGGCTGTATTTAACCGTCACCACTGTTCCCGGATGTTCTTCTGCCAGACACCGGATTTCAGATTTTTCCTTGTCGATATGCTGAACCTGTACACGCAGTGTCCCTCCTTTGTGAATGGGTTGAGGGGCAAGTCTAAGATTTTCATCCGGATTAATTTTGTTGCCCGAAAGGAGTTCCAGAAAGTTGAGCAGCGCTCTTTCGTGTTGCCGATACTCGATCCCTGACAAATCTTCTCTCTTTTTTCTGATCTCTTTCGCCCGGACGCGCAGATTTTGCAGTTGCCACTCCAATTGTTTGTGAAGTTGATGTTTTTGAGCTAAAAACACTAACCGTGAAAAGAGAGTGGGAAACTGAATGGATTCGCCGGAAGTCAGTTCCCTCGACAACCGTTCCAACAACTTTTTTAGTTCGAAAAGTTTGTCGTTAAAAGTTAACTCCGATTTTGAAATTTCTTGTATCTCCGTAAGGTACGTTGTGTAATCCGGCATTATGTTTAAAATAACTCAATAATCTTCGGCAGAAAAACCAAAATTCCTATGGCCAATGCAGCCATAGAGGCTATTAAAACGCTTGCAGCAGCCAGATCTTTCACCTTTTTAATCGACTCGTTCCGCTCTTTTGAAACAAAGTCGGCAAGCGATTCTATGGACGTATTTACGGCTTCCAACGCGAAAACCAATCCAATAACGATAATTATTGCCAGCCATTCCGTAGCGGAAATTGAAAAGATAAACCCCAGAAGGACCCCTAAAATGGCCATTATAAGGTGAATTATCGCATTGGGCGTTTCGTGGAATAGTGTTGCTGCACCTTGAAAGGCGTATTTAAAACTATCTGTGCGTTTTTTACAAAAATTATTCATAAACAATCTCTTTTTCAAATACATAATCATCCATCACAAAACCGTTTCCTATATCGATCACTTCTTCTTTGACGAGAAAAAAACCACTTTTTTTATAAAATCCGATGGCGCTTTCGTTATATTTGTTCACATTCAGATAAATGGCTGTATTGCTTTGCTTGCGGGCTTCGTTGATTGCCGTGTTGAGCAACTGTTTGCCGATACCTCTCTTTTGCATGTCGGGCAAAATATAGATTTTATGGATTTTGGTTTTACCGGTGTTTTCGCAATTATGTTGTATGGACATATATCCCAAAAATTTATCGTTCTCTTTTGCCAGGAAATAGTGATGATCTTTTACATCCATCTGTTCTTGCAACGACTCATTGCTGTACATCCAGTCCATCATATACCTGATCTGCCCGGGTGATAAAACTTCTTTAAAAGTGTGTGGCCAGGCCACGTCCGATACATCCTGGATATCCTTGATATGATTTTTGTTTGCACGAATAATTTCGATCATTTGGGCGGTTATTTATGAACTTCCAAATATACAAACTTTGATGCTCTTTACAAAAACAGGTCGTTTTTTTCTCTTTATTGCTGTGCATTTTTTATCTTTGTCTGAGAAACTGTTTTGAATTTCACGAATTATAGTTGCACTTCTCTCTTTTATGCTGTTTTGTGCCCTTTTTCGCGTCCTGCTATACGATGCGAAATGAAAATCCAAATCAATTCGGGCTATTTGAGCCAAATAAAAGGGAGAAGAATACAAAAATACTTTTTGAAGGCGAAGATATCTTTATTGTCCTCTTTTGTAAGAAATTTAAACGGTTTCTATAAAACAGTGCATAAAAAATTCAAAACAGTTTCTGAATTAAATAGAACAATATGTCTCAATTTTGCCCGCTTTGTGGAAAGAGTAAACCGGAAAAAGCATTGTTTTGCAGCCACTGCAAAGAAAAGATAGAAAAGGAATATGAAGTTGATGTTCCCGCAGAAAAAGAAAGGATTGATACTGTGATGATTGGCCAGGCCTCTGCTGGGCAGGAACCGGTAGAGGAGAGTATCGATGTCAGGCGAAATTTATTTGTGGGGTTGCTTGTATTGGGTGTTTTGCTGGTTGCCGGGTTCTTTTATTACGGGAATACAGTGAGAAAAGGCAATTTAGACAGGTCGCTATGGGATATGGCTGTGAAAGAGAATACGGTAAGCGGGTACCTGACCTATATGCAGGCATTTCCAAAAGGAAAATGTTACAACCTGGCAGAGGAAAGCCTGATGAAACTCAAAGAAAACGAAGCGGAGCTCTGGAGGAAATTACAAACCTCCGAAAACGGTGCGGAGTTACGTGACTTTTTGACGCAATATCCTCAAAGCCCTTACCAACCGTTAGTGAAAAAGCGATTGGATTCGCTTACCTGGGTGGCTACACTAAACGATAATACCGTGGAAAGTTATTCCAACTATATGGTTATGTCGCAAAGCGGAGAAATTCCGGGCGACTACTTTGGCAATGCTCAGGAAAGATACGAGATGCTGTTTCAGTCGTTTCCGGTTACACAAAGCGATTTGGACAGTATCAGGCTCACCGTTGACGGATTTTTTACGGCATTATCTGCTCTTAATGCCAATGAAATAAGTAAATACCTGGCTCCTGTGGTTTTTCGATTTTTCAACTCCGGTGGAGGGCAACGTGAAAAAATAGTTGGAGACTTGATTATCTCGGGAGCGAGGACACAAGCTCCAACCATTAAATTCCTACCGGACATAAGTGCAGTAGCGTATGAAAAAACGTTGATTGAACATTACAAGGTAAATGTTCCTGTTCAAAAATCATTTACCGAGGGCGGACAACAGAAAACCGTTTCGGGATACATCATTCATCTCGAATTGGACAGGGACTTTCAGATAATTACCATAACCGAAAGTTAGAAGCTACTAATCCCAACTGAGGATTACTTTTCCACATTCTCCGCTTTCCATCACATCGAAACCTTTTTGGTACTCGTCGATGGAGAAACGATGCGTGATAACGGGAGTCAGGTCAATTCCGGAAATCAGCATTTGCTCCATCTGATACCAGGTCTCCCACATCTCACGACCGTAAATCCCCTTCAGTGTAAGCGCTTTAAAGATAATATCGTTCCATTCAACGGTTGTGTTGTTAGGCAGAATACCCAGCAACGATATTTTTGAACCGTTGTACATATTGGCAATCATTTCGCGGAATGCTGCCGGGGAGCCGGACATTTCCAACCCTACGTCAAAGCCGCGCATACCTAATTTTTCGACGGCTTGTTTAATGGATTCTCCTTTCGTAGGATTAACGGTGAGTGTTGCGCCCATTCTTCGGGCTATATCCAGCCGGTAATCATTCAGGTCGCTGACTACAATGTACCTGGCGCCTGCAAAACGACAAATAGCGGTTGCCATGCTCCCGATGAGGCCGGCCCCTGTGATAAGCACATCTTCTCCAATGAGCGGGAAAGATAACGCCGTATGCGTGGCATTTCCGAACGGATCCATAATGGAAGCAATTTCATCGGGAATGCGGGAGTCCAGTTTAACTACATTTTCCGCCGGGAGCGACAAGTATTCGGCAAAGGCGCCATCGCGGTTTACGCCCACACCGATGGTGTTTTCACAAACGTGTAGCTTCCCGCGGCGACAGTTGCGGCAGTGTCCGCAGGCAATATGTCCTTCGCCCGTAACACGGTCGCCTGTTTTCAGGTTTTTCACCCCGCTTCCCATATCCACAATTTCGCCCACATATTCGTGACCGATGGTCATGGGGGTTTTTATGGTTTTTTGCGCCCAATCGTCCCATTTATAAATGTGCAAATCGGTTCCGCAGATAGCGGTTTTTTTAATTCTGATGAGAACATCGTTCACTCCGATTTCAGGAACGGGTACCTCTTGCATCCATATTCCCTTTTCGGGGCGTAGTTTTACTAAGGCTTTCATAATGAGTTGTGAATTATAAGTTATGAGTTTAAATTACATTCAGCTTCCTGCCAACTTTTGTAAACGCTGCAATGGCTTTGTCCAGGTGTTCGCGTTTGTGTCCGGCGGATAGTTGAACACGGATGCGCGCTTCCCCTTTCGGAACCACGGGATAATAGAATCCGGTAACGTAAATACCTTCATCGAGCAGTTCTGACGCAAATTCCTGTGACAGCTTGGCATCGTAGAGCATTACGGCACAAATAGCCGATTGGGTAGGCTTGATATCGAAATTGGCTTCTTTCATTTTTGCCACAAAGTAATCGACATTCTCGTGTAATTTGTCTTGCAGATCGTTCGATTCCCGGAGCAAGCCAAAAGCCTTGATTCCTGCAGCTGCCACCAAAGGAGGAATAGAGTTGGAGAAAAGATAGGGGCGTGAACGCTGGCGGAGCATATCGATAATTTCTTTGCGTCCGGTAGTGAAGCCGCCTATGGCGCCGCCAAACGCTTTTCCAAGGGTTCCTGTGATGATTTCCGCTTTTCCCATGCAGTTGTATTTTTCGGTGACGCCGCGTCCGGTTTTCCCGACAACCCCCGCCGAATGGCTTTCATCGATCATCACCAGCGCATCATATTTTTCGGCTAATTCCATTATTTTATCGATGGGAGCTACATTCCCGTCCATCGAGAAAACACCATCCGTTGCGATGATGCGAAAGCGTTGCGCTTGCGCTTCCTGTAACTTTGCTTCCAGGTCGGCCATATCGGCGTTGGCATAGCGATAGCGTTTGGCTTTGCAAAGACGGACTCCGTCGATAATGGATGCGTGGTTAAGTGCATCCGAAATAATGGCGTCTTCTTCGGTGAATAAGGGCTCGAACAGTCCGCCGTTGGCATCGAAACAAGCGGCGTATAAAATGGTGTCTTCCGTTTTAAAAAATTCACTGATAGAGGCCTCCAGTTCTTTGTGGAGATCTTGCGTCCCGCAGATGAAACGCACGGATGACATTCCGTATCCGCGCTCATCGAGAGCATTTTTTGCAGCCTCAATCAGTTGTTTATTGTCCGACAACCCCAGGTAGTTATTGGCGCAAAAGTTCAGCACTTCCTGGCCTGATTTTACTTTGATCTCTGCCTTTTGAGGCGTTACGATAATCCGCTCGTTTTTGTAAAGCCCTGCTTCCCGGATAGCGGCTAATTCGCTTTGCAGGTGTTGTTGCATTTTTTTGTACATAATAGTTTTTATTTAATAATTATCTTTTATCCTTCAAGCAACGATTGCGGCAAACTTTTTTTTGCTTTAACTCCCAGATCTTTTAATTTCTGGGTCTGTAAAACCAAATTGTCGTTTCCGGCAGAAAGTTGTTTGTAGGCATCGTTATACGCGTTTTGAGCCTGATCCAGGTTTTTCCCGATTCTATCGAGATTACTTATAAACCCGACAAACTTATCGTACAGTTTTGCCCCGCGTTCGGCAATTTCTATCGCGTTGCGATTTTGATATTCGCGCTTCCACAGGTCAACAATCAGTTTCAACGCTGCAATCAGGTTTGTAGGGCTGATCAGCAGGATTTTTTTGTCGTAGGCGTACTGCCAGAGATCCGGATCATGTTGCAAAGCAAGCATATATGCCGGTTCGTTTGGAACGAACATCATCACAAAATCCAGTGTTACGGCATAATCCTGATAGCTTTTCCGGCTTAGCTCATCAATGTGTTTTCTTACCGAGCGCAGGTGTTCCCTGATACATGCATTTTGTTCGCCCGCTTCATTGGCTTGCGTGTAACGGAGATAAGCCGAGAGTGAAACCTTGGCATCGATAATTACCTTGCGGTCGTCTGGGTAGGAGATAATTACGTCGGGTTGCATCTTGTTGCCATCCTCGTTTACGAGGTAGGCGCCATCACTGTCTTTCAGGAACTCTTGCACGAAATATTCCCTGTCGCGCGTTAAACCCGACTTTTCAAGAATGTTTTCCAAAATCATCTGTCCCCAGTCGCCTTGCGTTTTAGAGCTTCCTTTCAGGGCATTGGTCAGGTTCACAGCATCCTCGCTGAGTTTCGTGTTCAACTCCTTCAGCTTTTTTACTTCTTCGCCCAACGAAAACCTTTCTTTGGCTTCGGTAACGTAAACCTCTTCCACTTTTTTCCGGAACGAGTCGATATTTTCACCCAACGGTTTGAGAATGATCTCTAAGTTCTCCTGATTCATTTGGGTGAACTTGTGTGTTTTTTCGTCCAATATCTTCCCTGCGATGTTCTCGAACTCCAGGTTGAATTGCTTTCGCAACTCCTCCATTTCGATTTTTTGCGTTTCCAGCTTTTCTTTCAGCGCGTTAAATCCGGCAGTAGAGGTGGCAAGCAATTTGTTGGTTTCGTTGAATTCATCAGTTTTCGATTTCAATTCCAACTTATAAGAGCCGATATCTTCTTTTAATTCCGCCTCATTTTCTTCCATTGATCTCAGTTTTTCGTACGCAACAACGAGCTCGGCATTCATTTTCGATCTGACGAGCAGTGTCGCTATGATCCAGGCAATTGTTCCACCGGTTATAAAACCTATGAGAAGATAAATAAGTTGCATTAAGAAACAGTTTCTAAATTTTTATGTTTCCCAAAATATGTCCCATTTTATTTTTTTTGGTTTCCATATAAAAATGGTTGTATTGGTTAGGCGTAATTTCGATGGGGACGTTTTCCACCACTTCCAGGCCATAAGACTCCAATCCGATACGTTTAACAGGATTGTTGGTCATTAATCGCATTTTTGTGACGCCCAGGCTCTGGAGTATTTGTGCGCCTACGCCATAATCACGTTCGTCGGCCCTGTAGCCTAAATGAAGGTTGGCATCAACCGTATCCATTCCCTTTTCCTGCAATTTATAGGCGGATGCTTTTGCCATAAGACCAATTCCGCGTCCTTCCTGATTGAGGTAAACCAGTACGCCTTTCCCTTCTTTTTCGATCATCTGCATGGCTTTGTGCAATTGTTCTCCGCATTCGCAACGCATTGAACCGAAAATATCGCCGGTTACGCACGACGAGTGAACACGGACCAAAATGGGCTCGTCTTTTTGCCATTCGCCTTTTATGAGTGCCACATGGTCTAATCCGTTTGATTTCTGACGAAAAGGAACCATGTGGAAGTTGCCGTACTGTGTTGGTAAATGCACCTCTTCACCACGGTTCACAAGCGATTCGGTTTTCAGGCGATACTTGATGAGGTCGGCAACCGAGATAATCTTCAGGTTGAATTCCTTCGCCATCTTCATGAGTTCGGGCAAACGCGCCATCTCTCCGTCTTCCTTTTTGATCTCTGCAAGCGCTCCGGCAGGGTACAATCCGGCTAAACGGGCCAGATCGATAGAAGCTTCCGTATGCCCTGCACGGCGAATAACCCCCCTGCTCATGGCACGTAACGGAAAAATGTGTCCCGGCCGGCCGAAATCTTCGGGTTTGGTCTCTTCACGTGCAAGCGCCAGTATGGTTTGTGCGCGATCGTAGGCGGAAATTCCGGTTGTACAGCCGTGCGTAAGTAAGTCTATGGATATCGTAAACGGTGTGGAGTGGATGGAAGTGTTGTGGGTGACCATCATGGGCAACTCCAGCTCTTCGGCGCGCTCTATGGTAATGGGTGCGCAAATAAGCCCCCGGGCGTGCGTTTCCATAAAGTTGACCTTTTCCGGGGTAATACATTCGGCGGCGATAATCAGATCGCCTTCGTTTTCGCGGTCTTCGTCATCAACCACGATAATAAAGTTTCCCTTTTTTATCTCTTCGATAGCTTCTTCTATCGTGTTTAGCGTAAATTCTTTCATTTCGTATCTTTTATACAGCTATTTTACTTTGCTGGTTCATTAATTCAGTCAATTCTTTGTTTAATCTCAATATGGCATTCAAGTCCCTGTTGATTCGCCTTTCAAAAGGCAACGAAAGTAGTTTCGTCACAATCCCGAGGGGAAAAACGTACATAAATATTTTTGCAAGAGGAGATCCCGCTTTAACCGGCCTGACGTATTTTATTAAAACCGGATATTCTTTTGCTTTCTCAATGATCACCGGCTTACGTGAGTTGGATAATTGATTAAGAATATCTTCCATACTGTTTTTTATCGATGTTAAACCCTCATCGTATTCGTTATCCGTCCAATAGATTTTGTATCCGAGGTTACCGTATTTTTGCAAATGATCAGACACTTCCTGAGTCAACTTGCTTGACCAATTGTAAATCTCAACATAGTCGGGTTCTTCAATAACGACCTCTTTTATGGTGTAATTTCTTTTCTCGCGGATGAAGAAAAGTTTTTTAAAGAAGCTCAAATAAGTATCGGCACTCATAATTACCGAGTCTGTCATAGCCTTGTAAGTCAGGAAAACACCCAAAGGAAGCAAGATCATCGAGCTGAACCACATCCCGATCCAGTGGTCCCAAACACCATCTCGGGCCATCTTATAGCCCACGTTGTTGAGCACGTAATAGATGATGAACAGGATTACCGAAATTACAATGGGTGTTCCTAAACCGCCTTTGCGCACGATGGAACCCAGCGGGGCGCCGATGAAAAAGAATATGAGGCAGGCAAAGGGAATGGTGAATTTGGTGTGCCATTCTATCCATTGCCGGTTTATATTTCGTTGTGTTGTTGTTTTAGACATCGACCGGAAAAGATAATCGCTTCCATTATTATCGGCTTTTGAGTAAGCATTTTGAAGGATCATCGTCTGGGTTTGAATATCTTTCGATGCGAAGATAGAGTCCATATCGGGTTTCACGGATGCGCTTGCATGCTGGATAATGGAGTCCTTTTTATCTTGCGGATAGCTGTTCCGGAAAGAAAGATAGGTATATTGTTTCATTACTTTCCGGTCAGAAATATTTACGCTATCGATAAGTTGTTCCATTGAATCGATGGAAACTCTTAACTGTGCGATATTTTTGGAAACATAATTGCTTGATGAGCTCTCCTGCAAAACGCTTTCTTCCATGCGGTTGAAATTGTCATCGTAAGGTATGGTCATGGTCTTGGTAACAAAACTTTCGCGGGCATAAGGGATAAACTCCGATGAGAAATCCATGTTTTCCGTTCCTTCGGTAAAGTTTTGGAACTGTTGCCCGTTATGCATGGTGAAGATCAGGGATAATTTATCTTGTGAGGTACGCATCTCGGCCGAATCGCAGATAATGACAGCCATGTTCTGAAACCCTTTGCTGACATCGTAGATGGAGACTCCATATAGCATTCCGGTTTTCCTGTTCTTCTTGTCCACATACAAATTATATCCTCCGATCTCCTTGTAAAAGACCCCTTCGGGAACCTCCAGTTCGGGAGATTTCTGCCGAATGGAAATCAAAAGCGAGTAATACTTAGGTTGGATCTTCGGCATAGCGTCGTTTTGGAAAAAGAAGGTGCCTATACTTATCAAAACAACCAGGACGATAAGCGGGGCCATGGCTTTGATAAGAGAGATCCCCGCCGATTTAATGGCCAGCAATTCCAGGTTTTCACCCAGATTTCCGAACATCATCAAGGACGCCAATAATATGGATAAGGGCAGCGCCAAGGGTATCAACTGAAGTGCGGCGTACAGGAACATTTCGCCTATTACGTTTAACCCCAGTCCTTTACCAACCATATCTTCAACATATTTCCACAGAAATTGCATCAATACCAAAAAAAGGCATATGGCAAATGTCATCAGAAATAGGGGGATATAGGTTTTTAACAAATAGCCGTAAAGTCTTTTTATGTGGAAATTCCTTCTCATCTGTTAAAAAGAAACCTTTTTTAAGAAGCTGTTTTGAATCTTTTTATGCACTGTTTTATAGTCATTTTTTTATGGATTTGGATTTTCGTTTCGTACCGTATAGCGGGCTATACGGAAGAAAGGAAAGTTCAAAGACGCGAAAAAGGGCATAAAACAGCATAAAAGACAAAAGTACAACTATAATTCGTAAAATTCAAAACAGTTTCTGAATTCGATACAAAGATAATAAATTCCTATGGAGAAAAGTATAAATATAAAATTCAAAACAGCTTTAAGGTTTAAGAAAACAAAAAGAATAACTCGGCTTGTTTTCGATTGTTACAACACTCCAAGCTGTCTTTTCATTTTATCGATTTGTGTTTCCCACAAGGTTATGGCATCGCCTTTTTCGTCAGGTTCCGCAAAATCGGTGACTTGTAAAGCAATTTCGTTTGATAATTCCAGTTTGTGGAGCTGGAATTCAAAATATATATTTTCATCGTCTTCGTCCAACCATCGGAAACGGATACTTTGCTGCGGTTTCAAACTTACAATTTCTGCCTGATTATCCGATTTGCCCCAAAAAAATGTGTAAACATTTTCTTCCTCGTTCATCGTGACTTCATCGGCAAACCATTCCGCTAATCCGTCAACCTGGCTGATCATTCTCCACAAACTCGCTTGTGTGGCACTTCCCATCACAAACTCTATATGAAACTTCTCTTTAAGCATAACTGCTCACTATAAATTGCGCTCAATGTACAACTTTTTTTTCAATATAACTGCATATTGTAACAGTTTTTTGTGTAATTGTGCAAAAATAGGAGAGCGGGGTGGTTTATTAAAATTTTCCTACCCAATATTTATAGGCGCCTGACAAAGCGCTGGCATATTTGTTAACCGCATCATAGCAGCTCAAATCGGCGGATATAATTATACCTGTTTGCTGTAATTTAAATATTTCATTTTGTACGTCGGTAAATTTTCTGTAATCGGGAAAAAGAGATTTAATGATGCTCAAAGATTGCGATATAGCATCGGTTTGCAGGGGCGACATTTTTTCGCAATACTTTATTTTCAGAGCATAAATTTGCTTCTTTGCCGCCTTGGAACGGGCGATTTCGGCATCAGAACATATTTCGTTGTACATCATCTGTTCTTGTTCTCTGAGCGGGCGGAGTTTCTCTTCGAGCTCATGAGTCTCGATTGAATCTTGCTGCTCCACATTTCTATACAACAGTGCTATTCTTTCCATCTTTTCCGTAATGCGCTCGCCGAGGGCTTTTTTCTCCTCTTCAAGTTCAATCAGATGCTTGGTTTTATTCTCTTTTTTTATAGTGGCTTCGGGATTCTTTTTCGCCTCATCCATCATTTGAGCAGCGTATTGCTGTGCCCATTTCTCCTGTCCGGCACCACTCATCTCGCTTACTTTTTCCAGCTCTTGCAACGAAACTCCGTGTTGTTTGGCAACAGCCTTTTCTGCGACTTTTCGTTCTAGCTCTTCGTTACCACCCGACTGTTGAAGTTTCTGTACATCGCTTTTATTCAAATCCAATTGGCGAGTTACGTTTGACAGAATCTTATCTTTCGACTGATCCATATTACTCTGTGCATCGGAATGGATACGGTCAACCTCTTGATTGAGCATCTCTTTTACTTTATAAATTTGGCCCATAAAACGGTTTATTTCTGCTGTGTCGGTAGCACAATTGACTGTTGGCACACTTGGTAATTGACTCAACAGCGCTTCGGGCGTAACTTGTGCAGGTGTTTTTCCCGTCACGATACTCAATAGTATCACAAAAAATATTGATGTTTTAGTCATAGCACGTTATATTTATTATTGTTTTACGATCATACCGCTCCACTGCAAAAGAGCAAAAGGGTACCAGTTGGCATAGGATAACAATCGTAATTCTTTTCATGATTATTCGGTTTAATAATGGTCAGCCAACAGATGTGCGTTGACTGACCGTTGTTTATAATCATAACTTGACAAACTCGACCCTGCGGTTTTGTGCCTTGTTGGCCGGAATATCATTGGGTGCAACCGGTTTGGTTTCGCCCGCCCCTTCGGTCTCCATCCGCGACGCATCGATCCCGAAGTTTTTGACCAGTTCATTCTTCACCGATTCGGCCCGGCGTCGCGACAGTTCGAGGTTCATGGTATCATCGCCGTCGCTGTCGGTATGCCCCACGATCTTTACTTTAACGGAGGCGTTTTCGTTCAGTACATCGGCAATGCTCTTCAGTGTCCCGTACGATTCGGGCTTCACATCTGCCTTGTTCACATCGAAGGTGATGCCGTAGGTAACCAGTTTTCCTTCGGTAATCAGTTTGCTGCGCGTGTCGGGCGATGCGGTTGTTATTTTAAGGTTCGTCACATACGGCGCGCTGTATCTATCCCATCCCGAGAAGCGCATGCGGTTGAACTTCACATCGGGATAGATGTTGGTAGGCATATCCAACACTTTTTCATTCTGATGATAAATGCGTACCCGGCGTTTCTGAATCCAGAGGATCACGTGGTTCACTTTTTCGAGGAGGACCGGATTTTTACCTCCCTGTCCGCTAAGCCAGTCTAAATTATCACCTTCCTTGTAGCCCCTAGTCTCCCAGCTAGTATCCATGCTGCTAAACCCCAGATCGATATGAAGCCCCGCTTCGCCCGGATACAACTCGTCATTCATCTCTTTTGCTTCACCTGTTCTCTCCTGATAAAGTGAGAATTGAATACTGGAATAATAATCTTTGTCTTTTTTTTCCGGAATAATGTCGAACTCCACAATAAAATTATCCGGAAAATCTATCTGACGCGTGTAACAATATACCGCATCCTCCCCGTTCATATGGAACCACTTTCCGGGAGCAATATTCACCGTTTTCACTTCGCCGCTTCCGTTTGTTGTCCACAGAGCCGGGAAGTCGCCGATGGCATCCTGCGAGAAATCTTCAAAATAGAGGATTTTATCTCCCGGCACGAAATCGTACTTACCGGCGCTAACCAATTTTTGCGGGGGCTCCTTTGCCTCCTCCTTGCTCTCTTTCAGGCCGGTCTCTTCCTTCTCTTCCGCTTCTGTTTCTTCTTTTATTACCGTGCTTTCTGCTTCATTCGGCGTCCCCTCGGTCACTTCTTCTGTTTTCTGTTCCACCCGTCGCTCCATGGTGCTCTTTGCCGCTTCCTTTGCCGTGTTGCCCAGTTTATTCAACCATTTTTGGGCATCTGCCTGCAGGGAAAACAGCAGGCAAAAACCCAATAAAATAAGTACTTTTTTCATGATCATTTGTTTTAATAAATGAATCGTGCAGACGAAATGATCAGGGTACCCAGTACGGCGGAAATGATGGCTGTAACCACCACCACGCTGAGCAGGCTCACAATGAAGAAGGTTATTTTCTTCTCTTCGGGTGTCTTCATCATCGGCGTCAGGCCCAGATAGAGCAGGTAGAGGCCATACAGCCCGCCCAGCATAACTACAAACGACAGATGGGGCAACAGCAAAAGTATTCCCGCCACACACATGGGGGTGTAAGAGTAAGCGACCAAAGAAAACGCCTTGTCGAAACTTTTTTCTGATTCAAACTTATCGGCCAGAAAAGCGATGATCCACGCCGACAGGTAAGCTCCTCCTACGGTAGAGATAAACGAGGACAATGCATAGCGTACGCCGATTCCTACGAACATGCCGTAGCCGAGGATTCCGTACCCGATGAACCCCGCAATGGTAGGGATGAGCGCCAGAGGAATCAGGTAAGTGATTAATACTTTCACATGTGTATCGTTTTTTTCCGATATTACTTCCCATTCTGTTTTGGGATTCAACAAAATGTTTTTTACTTTGCTAATAATTTCCATAAGATATTGATTTTAAAATTTGTTTATTGAACATGCTTTTCTATTATCCGGCTCTTTGGATACAAACTTACGAGCTGTAAAAAGTGAAAAATAGACCCAAAAGGGAGTTTTTATTTATTCCGGACAATATTAATTTTGTATCAATAAAATCTCGTATATTTGTTGCTTTCAACGTGCTAATACACAAATAACTAAACACAATGGCTACTTTCTGGAAAAGAGTACTGATGCGTTTCCTGTTTATCGGGCTTTGCTTGTCTTCTGTAAACGGATTTGCCCAGGACTTGGATAGTTTGGAAAATGTGCTGAACGACAAAAATATTTCATCGAAAGAGTATCTGGCAGCATGCGACGATTTAAGTTGGAACTACCTCAACGATGACTTTGTGAAATCAAAAAAATATGCTGTGCTGGGTATTGAAAGGGCAAAATCGGAGAATAACCTGCTCATGGAGGCGCGGCTATACCGGAATTTGGGTGTGGCCTATTATATGAATAGTCGGATGGATACGGCTCAATTGTATTTAAATACCTCACTCGAAAAAGCCCTCCTGTTAAAAGATGAAAAACTGGAAGCCGGCATTTATGGGGCTATCGGAAATGTACACAATGTATCGGGAAATTATCAGGAAGCGCTCACGTATTACCTCAAGGCGCTCTCTATGTTTGAGGAGCAAGGCAATAAAGAGCGGATACGGTCGTTGCTCGGAAATATAGCAGCCTTATATTCCAGTTTGGTAAACTTAAGCCAGGCCGAAAAATACTATTCGAAGCTTGAAAAAGAGAGTCTTGAGGCCAACGATATGTATAATATGGGGCGTGCGTATGAGGGATTCAGTAGAATAGCTTTAAAACGAAAAGATTTTAAAGCTTCGTTGGAATATTCTAAAAAGGCAGCAGATATCTTTCACAAGGGCAATTATAAAGCATCCGAAGCCATAGCCCTTCAAGGGATAGCCATGGTTTACTATTTGGATTATAAAGATTATCCGAAAGCTAAAGAATATGCCCTGAAAGCCTTGGAGTTAACAAAAGAAACAGATTACAAGGCAAACATTGCCGGTTCGTTAAATATCTTGTCGAATATTTATTTTAACGAGAAAGATTATGCCAATTGTTTGAAGTCGGCCAGGGAAGCAATAGAAGTCGACACCACGGATGCCAACGTAACATCAAACCTGTACGCGAACATGGTGAGGGCAGGGATATTTTTAAACCATCAACAGGAAGCGCTCCTTTACTTCGATAAGTACCGGGGCCTGATTGATACGCGCTCTACAGCGGAGTTTGAGCAGGAAATGGCAGAATTGGAGAAAAACTACCAAACCGAGAAAAAGGAGCTCCGGATAAGTACACTGGAGGAAGAAAAAAAACTTTATTCAATTATCTTCATAATAAGTACGGTAGGCCTGTTCCTGTTTTTGTTGGTACTCTATTTACGAAACAGGGCAATACAAACCAAAGAGCAATTGAACAAGCAAAGAATCCTTCAACTCGAACAGGAAAACCAGCTCATCGCCGCACAAGCTGTACTGAGTGGCGAAACTGCAGAACGCACCCGGCTTGCGCGTGACCTTCACGACGGATTGGGCGGAATGCTGTCGGCAGTAAAATTAAACTTATTCGATATGAAACAAAATGTAATAATAGAAGAGGAAGATGTTTTACGCTTCAATAAAGTGATGGAAATGTTGGATAATTCCATCGGGGAGCTCCGGCGCGTGGCGCACAATATGATGCCCGAAACGCTCTCGCGCTATGGGTTGAAAACAGCCTTGAACGACTTCTGTAAAAACTTCAGAAACGTAAAATTCCATTACTTCGGTATAGAGCAGAGGGTTGAAAAAAAGTTGGAAACGGTTATTTATCGTGCCGCAACCGAGTTGATAAACAACGCTTTAAAATATTCAGATGCAGAGACCGTAAACGTGCAACTGGTGTGTGGCGCCGATCTGATATCCTTAAACGTCCAGGACGATGGCAAAGGTTTTGATCCGGACGCCGAAACTCAAGGCGCAGGTTTAAACAATATCCGTACACGCGTTGCAGCAGTTAACGGTACAATGAACATTCATTCTTCCCCGGGTGAAGGCACAGAAGTGGATGTGGAGATTAAGATATAGATATGATAACAGTTCATATAGTGGACGACCACAAGATTTTGGTGGAGGGGCTGAAAAAGCTGGTAGATAATTCCGGCTTTGCCCGAACCACGGCTGTGAGCTACACCGGAAAAGATTGCCTGTGGAAATTAAATTTCGAACAGCCGCAAGTCATCTTGCTGGACATCAATCTGCCCGATTGGAGCGGGATTGATCTCTGCAACGTAATAAAAGAGAAATATCCGCAGGTGAAAGTAGTGGCGCTCACCAGTTATTCGGAATATTCCATCGTTCGACAAATGCTCGAGAACGGCGCATCGGGCTATATTATTAAAAATGCCATGCCCGAAGAAATTTTATTGGGTCTCCAAGCCGTGACTAATAACGAAACTTTTTTGTGCGAAGAGATCGATCTTTTAATGAATAAACGTTCCCTGGAACAAATTTGGCTGACTCCACGGGAAAAGGTACTGTTGAAGTATATCGTGGACGGATACACCAATCCTGAAATAGCGGAACAGATGTTTCTGGCCGTCGATACCATTAATAACTACCGAAAAAAGCTCCTTTGCAAACTTAACGCCAGGAACACGGCGGTTTTGGTGCGTATAGCCCTGGAGCAAAAATTGGTGTGATTCGCTCTAAACCGCCTGTCCGGAACTTATTTATCGATATTTTCCCGGAGGGGTTTATATTCCACAAAGGCTTCTATGGCTTCATAAGATGCCAACCCCAGCTTATCGTACATGGCGGCAGTTGCCCGGTTACGCTCTTCTGAACGTTGCCAGAACAAACGTTCGTCATCACCAAGGAATGGTGCGCTTTCCATTTGCGACTGATGGCGCAGGATAGCATTTCGTTTCTGGCGCAGCTCTTCGGGGGAGATAGGTACCGCCATCTCGATATGGTCTATTTCCCATTCCATCCAGGCGCCACGATACATCCAGACGCGGCAATCTTTATACCACTCATCGTCTTTCATCATATCTATAGAGGCCAAAATAGCATCCAGGCACACTTTGTGTGTTCCGTGCGGATCGGCAAGGTCTCCCGCTACATAAATTTGATGAGGCTTGATGCTTTCGATGAAATCCCGTACAATTTCCACGTCTTTTTCCGAAATAGGGTCTTTTTTTACCCTTCCGGTTTCGTAGAATGGCAAATCGAGAAAATGGACGTTGCTGTGTGGTAAACCCACATATCTGTCGGCAGAGCGGGCTTCTTCGCGACGAATTCTGCCTTTGAGGAAACGGACTTCGGGTGAGTCCACGTCATCGTTTCCCTTTTCGTGGAACAGATAGTTCAATATATTCGAAAGCTTGTTAAGAACGGTGGTGTTGGCCGGTTCAAACTCTTTAATGAGGTTTTTGAATACCGATAAATACCTGATTACCTCTTCGTCGCCCACAGCAATATTTCCCGAAGTCTGGTAGGCAACGTGCACTTCATGGCCTTGATTCACTAACCGTTGAAATGTACCGCCCATAGATATCACGTCGTCATCGGGGTGGGGGCTGAAGATAATCACGCGTTTGGGGAACGGCTTGGCTCTTTCCGGCCGGTTAGAATCATCGGCATTGGGTTTTCCGCCGGGCCAGCCGGTGATGGTGTGCTGCAGGTCGTTGAATATTTTTATATTCACGTTATAGGCAGAGCCATAGAGGGTGATGAGTTCACTTAGTCCGTTATCGTTGTAATCTTTGTTGGTAAGTTTCAAAATGGGCTTATTCACAATGCCGCACAGCCAGACAATTGCCCTGCGGATGAGCTTGCTTGTCCATTCACAATTGGTTACAAGCCAAGGCTGGCTTATACGGGTCAGGTCGCTGGCTGCGGCCAAATCGATGTAAACATCTGCTTCAGGATGAGTTTGCAAAACTGATGCAGGCATCGATTCTGTTACGCTTCCTTCCACCATTTGCTTGATGCTTTCTGCTTTCTGCTCGCCCCAGGCGATCAGTGAAATTCTTTTTGCCCGCATCATATCCGCAATCCCCATGGTAATAGCGCTGACGGGTACTTTGTCAAGTGATTCGTAGCTTGAGGCTATATCGCGGCGCGAATCTCCATCGAGCATCACCAAACGGGTTTGCGAGTGAAGGTTGCTACCCGGCATGTTAAAACCGATATTTCCTTTACTCCCCAATCCCAGCAGTAAATAATCCAACCCCCCTAATTGATGTAAAGTATTTTCATATTCTTCGCATTTTTCTGCGATGAGGTCCTTTTCGATTGAAGCATCAATCGAATATATGTTTCCGGGAGCTATATCAATATGATCTAAAAAAGCTTCCCTGATGGCGTATAAATTGGTGAGGGAAGGTTCGTAAACCGGATAAAATTCATAAATATTGAATACAACCAGATTACTGAAGCTGACTCCTTCTTCTTTATGTAGCCTGGTCAATTCTTCATATATCTGAATCGGTGAAGAGCCGCCGGAAACGCCGAGTATAAACTGTTTCCCTTCTGCCTGATGCTTTTGCATGTTTTTTACAATGCCGTTGGCTACTTTTCTTGCAGCACGATCCGACTTTTCAAAAATATGGATCGGGATTTTTTCGAAGCGGCTGAGCGTATATTCTTCAAAATCGTTTTCCGGTTTGTAATACCTTTGCGGTATTCTTTCGAGTGTAATGTAAGAACTTAAATCTAATCGCATGACATGATTTTTAAAAAAGATTTTCCACTGACAAAAATAGGCAAAATTAGGCAACTAATGAAAAAATTTAATGAATATTGACCGTTAAGTATTCTAAATTTATGGTCTCACAAGTTTTATCAGTCTGTTTGTCTTTTGTCTTGATTCTTGATTCTTTGCTCTTAATTTTTCACTTTTAGTTTTTTTGTCTTTCTGTCTGTGTTTTAACAACTCTGGAATAGATAAATAGCGCGACAGCAGAAATCGCCCCTATCCCCACAAAGACGTACCAAATGTAATGTGCATGCTGTGTTGCTGCAGAATAGGCTGCTGTATCGAGTAGGCCTTCGGCGTTGGTAAACAGACGTGGATCGGGACAATATTTTTCAAGCAGGAAGCCCGATATTCCAAAGGCAAACAAATAGGAGAAGAAAGAGTGCAAATGGCTGAATCCCAGATATAGTCCCTCTTCTCCTTTAGGCGCTTGCAACGAAAAATATTCTAAATAACGGGGTGAAATAAAGCATTCGGACAATGCCTGTATGGCAATACCAATGATCATCATTAACGCAACGGGATGTATCCCAAAAATGTACGTATCTCCCATATGATTTCCAAAAGACATTACCAGCGCTGAAAGCGGAATAATAAACATTCCCGCCATCATGGAGGTGATGGCATTTCGTTTTTTCATCATCGAAGTGATAAAATTAACGCTTATAAATACCACCAGCGGATTTACATTGGCATACCATCCGGGCGTGGCGCCGTCGCCTATCAGTCGTATTACATATTTAGGCATCGTGGCGTACATTTGGCTTTGGATCATCCAAAAACCACTTATAATAAGTATCAGGATCATCAATCTGCCGTTTGTCAGCACCTTGCCCAGCGACTGAAAAAGTTCTTGAATTTTCTTTCCCTGCCCTTCCGTATGCGCTGATTTGTAAAAGAAGAACACTGCAACCAGTGCCAGAAACGTCATCGAAGCAGAGAAATAGTTAAGATAAACCAAACCTTCATCACCCATGCTTTTGCGTAACGGATCAACCACCGTTTTACCCAAAAATGCCCCGATATTCACCATCATATAAAAAATAGCATATCCGCGGGCACGAGTCTCAGTAGTGGTTTCACGAGCCACTGTTCCCGATATTACGGCTTTTATGAAAGCACCGCCGATCACTATAAAAACAAGAATCGGGATAATCGACCATTGGTGTACGCTTCCGATCAATCCCGAGTAAGTGGTTGTCATTCCGTAATGTACCAGCCCTGCGCTTTGCAAAATTGTGGGAACTAAACCCAATCCTCCGTAACCGATGGTTAAGAGGGCAAATGCGAGGATGATGGAGTTGCGGAATCCTATTTTATCGGCAATGGCGCCGGTAAAGGTTGGAAGTAAATATAAAAATGAGGAATATATCCCGGAAATGATGCCCGCTTGTACATCGGAGAAACCCCATACATTGGACAGATATAAGGTGATTACAATAAAAACGGCATAAAATGCCAGACGTTCAAGTAGTTCTACAAAGTTCGCGACCCAAAAAGGTTTTGAAAATCTCGTCATAATAGTACGTTTTATCTGTTGATTTGGTTCACAAATATCAATTTTTCGTGCAAAGTTAAAATAATAATTCTAATCCAAATCAATTACCGTAATTCCGGCGCCGCCAAACTGGACATGTTCATCCTGAAAATGGACGACGCCCGAAACCGTTCTCAGGTAGTCCCGAATAATTTGTCGTAATGCGCCGGTGCCGGTACCGTGAAGAATACGTACGCGCGAAACGTTCAGTTGGATGGCATCGTCGATAAAGTACATCACGGCTTGGAGCGCTTCGTCGCCGCGCATTCCGCGCACATCGATATCCTGCCTGAAATTGAGCTTGCGATCGTGCAGCAAGTCGCGTGTGTTGGATGATTTACTTTCTTTGGCCGGTTGTTTATTGCTCACCCTTTCCAGCTTTTCAAGATCGACCGTGGATTTTATCACGCCGAAAGCAACGGTTGCTTTTTTGCCTTGTATCTCTAAGATTTCTCCGGTTACGGTTTGGCCTTTCATGCGGACGGTGTCGCCTGTGGTGATTTGTTGTTTAAGGCTTGATGTTTGAGGTTGAGCTGTGGGCTTGGGTTTATGTTTTTTACGGCTCACTTCCTTGTCCGTGTGTGAGTCTATTTTTTCGCGAAACTCGCTGAGTGACTGGCGTGCCTGCTTGGTTTTTTCCTTGTCTGCCTGTGCTTCTTTTATCTGACGTATGGTACTTTCAATTTTTGCATTACTTTCAGCAATGAGTTGCTCGGCCTGTTGTTTGGCCTGGGCCATTATCTCCTTTTTCTTCCGGTTTATCTCCTCCATTTCGAATTCGTATTTTTCCGAAATTTCGTTAAGGCGGTTTCGCTCGCGACGCACTTCTTCGCGTTTACGTTCCCAGTAGCGGCGATCGCGGGAGATATCCTGCAAGTATTTATCCATATTGATGTAATCGCTTCCGACAATTTCTGACGCCTGGGTGATTACATAGTCGGGCAGCCCGATTTTCCGGGCAATTTCCACGGCGAAGGAGCTTCCGGGATTTCCGATAGAAAGTTGGAAAAGTGGCTGCATCTCGTGTCTGTCGTACAACATGGCGCCGTTGATCACCCCTTCGTTTTCGTTGGCAAAATGTTTCAGGTTTTGATAATGGGTAGTGACGACGCCAAAAGAGTTCCTTTGGTTAAACCTGTCTAACAACGACTCGGCAATGGCAGCGCCAATCTGCGGTTCCGTGCCGCTGCCAAATTCGTCGATAAGCAACAGCGAATGCTTGCTACAGTTTTTTACGAAGAACTTCATGTTCTGCAAGTGGGAGCTGTATGTGGAGAGATCGTTCTCGATGGACTGCTCGTCGCCGATATCAATAAAGATATCATCGAACAGGCCCACTCGTGAATTTTCACGTAACGGAATCAACAGACCGCATTGAACCATATATTGTAGTAACCCGACGGTTTTTAAACAAACCGACTTGCCTCCGGCATTGGGCCCCGAAATGACCAATATACGGTTTTTATCTTCGAGGGTTATGTCGAGCGGTACCACCTTACGGTTTTGCTTTTGCAGGGCCAGGAAAAGGAGCGGATGGACAGCTTGCACCCAGTCGATGACGAGCCTGTTTTCGAAACCGGGTTTCAGGGCGTTTATCTGGAGTGCAAATTTAGCTTTGGCGCGGATGAAGTCCGTTTGGGCCAGAAAATCGTACGATCCCAGCAAATCGGGTAGGAAAGGGCGCAGGTAATCGGTAAATATGGTCAGGATGCGGATGATCTCGCGACGCTCGTCACTTTCCAGTTCACGGATGCGATTGTTGGCTTCTACCACCTCCGAGGGTTCTATATAGACGGTTTTACCCGATGCTGACTCGTCGTGGACAATACCTTTTATCTTTCGCTTGAAAGCCGGGTTTACGGGAATCACCAATCGTCCGTCGCGCATGCCGGGAGTGATCTCTTTATCCACAAAACCTTCGGCTTGTGCTTTGCGTAAAATTGAATTCAGGCTCCGCGAAATACCGTTGAGGGTTGAGGTGATTTCTCTGCGGATATTGCTCAGTTGAGGCGACGCATTGTCCCTTATTTGTCCGGTCTCATCAATGATCAGCTCTGCTTTTTTACTGATTTCCGGCGAAACGAATACATCTTTTGCCAGCAGCATTAAATGGGGATAGCGTTCCGATTTCTCTTCGTCATTTTTAAAAAACGCCACGATGGAGTTTATCGTTTGCAGCGATTTATTCAGTTCCGACAAAGCGTTTTGCTCAATCCACGATCCTGCAACGCGAATGCGTCTGAGAACAGGGCGCACATCGTAAAAGTTGTCCGACGGAAAAGAGTCTTCTTCCTGTAATATATGTACAAATTCATCGGTCTGCGACAATTGCATATCAACTTCTTCAAAAGTGGCGGAAAACTGCATCTCTTCCACCTTCTCTCTGCCAAGCGGGCTGAGGCAATGTTGTTCCAGCAACTGCCTTATCTTGAAGAACTCTATTTTTTGCTCAAAATTTTCGGGATAAATCACGTTTAAATTTCAGAATTGGGATTTACGATTTACGATTTCGGATTTGGTGCAAAAATACTCTTTTTAGCCGATATAATACGTATCTTTGAAGTCATAAATCAGAATTCTTATGAAATCGTCCTTTTTTCTTTTGCTTCTCAACCTTTTTTTCGTCGTGACTTTTTTACCTCTTTTTTCACAAAATAAGCCGGATCTTACCGATGAAATTGCACTTAAATTGTCTGCCCTGCCACTCAATTGCATCGATCAGGAATATCCCAACAAGCCGGGGCACACGTACGGGTCTGCCGATGAAACAGGCTTTTCGCCCAAAGCGCTGCATCCTGTATTTTACGGATGCTTCGACTGGCACAGTAGCGTCCACGCACATTGGATGTTGGTCCGGTTGTTGAAGATAAAACCCGATATTGCGAACAAGAACGAAATCATTGCAAAGTTGAACAGCTCCTTCAATAAACAGGCTGTTGAGGTTGAAAAGGAATACTTTACGAAGTACGTGACAGGTAAAGGATTTGAGCGGACCTATGGTTGGGCGTGGTTATTGAAGCTTGATGAGGAACTGGTATCGTGGGATAACCCGATTGCCGGGCAATGGCACGAAAATCTTCAGCCGCTTATCGGGCAAATCATTGAGTTGTGGATGGAGTATCTACCCAAACAAACCTATCCGAACAGAACCGGTGTGCATCCGAATTCAGCTTTTGCATTGGGCTTTGCCATTGACTGGGCAAGGGAGAACGGTAATAAAGAATTTGAAAAAGAATTGATAAATAAATCTCTGGATTTTTACGGAGATGACAGAGAGACCCCGGCACATCTGGAGCCGGACGGCGCTGATTTTTTCTCTCCCAGCCTGGAAATTACTGATTTAATGAGGAGAATCCTTTCCCGGAACGACTTTGAAAAATGGCTCGATTCTTTTTATACACAAAAGGGGATCGACAGAATCAGTCAAATTCCTGTAGTGAGCGATTTAAGTGATTATCAAACCGTTCATCTGGTGGGATTATCGTTCTCGCGGGCGTGGTGCATGAAGGGAATTGCAAAATCGTTGTCCGAAGGACATCCGCTGAAGCCGCATTTTGAACAAACCGCACAAAAACTATTGAGCAATGCCCTTCCGCTTGTTTTTGATGGGAATTATGGCGGAGAGCATTGGCTGGCATCATTTGCCCTGATGGCGTTGGAATAAAAACAAATTTTTCTCGGGTTTTATTGTTTTAGGGTTGCAAAATTAAAATATTTAAACTACTTTTGCACCTCGAATTTGGAATCATTTTCGGAATAACATGTTGGCGAGATAGCTCAGTTGGTTAGAGCGCATGATTCATAATCATGAGGTCCCGGGATCATCCCCCGGTCTCGCTACAGTTCTATAAAGGAGTTTCAGTGAAAAGGAACTCCTTATTTTTTACCGGGAAATGCAAAAATTTGGGCACAAAAACGAATCTTTTTTTATTCAAATATAGCCCTACGTTAGAAATGGGAATAGTGAAACCGTTAAGATGATTCGATCAATACCGACTTCGGATAGACGGGTTTAGATACGCCCAACACGACATTGGCACTGATATTCAATTTTTCGCATATTGTCCGGGCAACCTTAAGGCTGGGCTCTTTGCCTGACAAATACTCGGTAATGCGCGAGGGGCTTACACTCAGTAGTTTAGCCAGTTGGGCCTGATTAATGTTCATTTCATACATCCGGAGCCTAATCGCTTCGGACAATTGCGGCAGTGCTATCGGATAGTGCATACGGTCGTATTCCTCAATCAGTGTTGAAAGAAAATCGAGTTCCACAGCCTCGGGTATGGAGTTGTAGTTATCATCGGTAACTATGTCCAACAGCTGATCTATTCTTTTGGTTATAGCCTTGTATTCCCTGTCGTTGGTAATTGCTTTCATTGCTTGTTGTTTTCAAAGGGTTGAACAATCCGCGATTTTGTCATACTCGTTATGAGTACCTATAAATCGTATATAGACATATTTGGGCACAAACAGTACGATGGCTACCAGACGGTAGGAATTCCCTTTTATGTTGAAAACATATCTGCGATTCCCTACAGCGTCCACACTGTTGAATGTGGCTTTCATATCGGAAAAATTATTCCATTCCGACTCTTTCGTTTTTGAGAACCAATCTTCCAATGCTGTTTTGGCATCGGGATGCTTTTGGTAATATTCTGCCAACGTACGGTATATGAAAATTCTCATACTCTGTCCGTTTTGTTAGTCAAAGATAAGTATAAGATGCCAAACTGCAAAATTAAATTCCAAATTAAAGAATTTATTTTTTGTCTTGGTAGGTAAAGCAAATAGAACAACGTTATTCAGGGTCAACGTATAAAGAACTTCAAAAAATATGGGTTATTGATAATATATAGTATTGTATGTTAATAACTTAGCTTGGATGTTGTTGTAATAAAATTATATCCTTTGAACAAATAAATGCAGATTTTTCCGCCCCAGGGAGATAGAAGCATATAGACTCGTAAGCGACCATTCAACCTATCCCGGGCGGGTGATTTATGGAAGTGAAAACAGGTACGAGGCTGCATGGAAAGCCACGCGCGACAGGGAGCATATCTTCGGACAGTTCCTCTGGACAGGGATCGATTATCTCGGATCGGTATGCTTCAGGCAGTTAGAATTGGGGATGAGAGTGCCAATACCAGTATCCTGCGAAAAATGGGCTTTGTTGATTATCTCAAGGAGAGGAGTATCTCCAATGAGATTGTGAAAATACCATTTACAGCAATGGAACCTGAACTTCAGGGCTTTTTGGCCATGAAGACCCTGATCGAGTATTTAATATACCGTGGTCCCGTCAAACTGCAGAACTATGTTAGCCTCGATATTCTGACCAAAGATACAATCGATTACTACAACCGTTTTCATTTCATCTCTTGAATATAGATAAAAAAAAATCCAATGACCGGCCTCACCTTACCTCATTCCTCATCATCCGCTTCCACTTAAAATACCCGAAAATGGAAATAACGGCATATACGGCAAACAGCCCGCCGGTGTAATGCAGATCTTTCCAAAAGTAAAGTCCGCATGAAACTATGTTCACCACAAACCACAACCCCCACTGTTCGATGTATTTATACGCCAGCATCCACATGGCAATGATGCTCAGGGCTGTGGTGAACGAATCCCCATAAGGTACCGGGCTGTCCGTGTAGTTGACCAGAATAAAGGCGATCAGTGCAAAAATGGCGATCCCTGTTAACGTTAGCGGTGCAATGAAGCGGATGGGAGTATGGGAGATCTTCCCGTTTTCTGCTGAATCTTTCTTCTTTGTCCAAACCATCCATCCCCAGATACTCGCAAAGAAATAGTAAATGTTGATACCCATATCGGCATAAAACTTGGACTGATAGAAGATGACAATATACACCACCGGCATAATAACGCCGAAGAGCCACAGCCATCTATTGGCTTTGTATTCGAGATAGAGATAGATAAGCCCGATAATGGCTCCGGAAATTTCAAGGGTTTGCATGAAATGCGTCTAAAAACTAATTGTAATCCTTATCGTATAATTCCGGGTAGCTTGCGGATAATAACCGATCCAATTGAGGGCGCTGCCGTCCTGGAAAGTATCGGTAGCCGCCCAGCCGTTGGCGATATATTCTTTGTTGAAGAGATTATTCACAAAAACCTGCAATGCAATTCTGCCGACCGGTGTTTTGTCGAAGGTGTATCCGGCCGATAAATTGCTTACAAAATAGGCGTTAATGGCTTTTGCATCATCCGATGTATTGTCGAGATACTGTTTTCCTACATATTTTCCCAGCAGGTTAAAATACAACGTTTGCAGGGGTTGGTAGGTCAGGCTTGCCATTCCTATTGCATTTGGCGAGAATGAAATATTTGTGCTCTTTATCGATTTAGTGGTTTGTCCTACCCATTCATAGTTATCCGGTATATCGTACTGATCGAAATAGGCCGTGTAATTTTTAATTTTGTTTTGGCTCAACGTGGCGTTGGCATCCAAACGAAATTTGTTATTTGCAAACGGTACCGATGCCTCTAATTCCACACCTGCCCGATAACTATCTTTCACATTCTCCATCAGCTTATAACCCACATCGGTGAGTTTTCCGGTTTGGACCAATTGGTTTTTATAATCCATATAGTAAAAGTTTGCACCCAGATTCACGCCGTTCTCGTTCGAAAAACGATATCCAAGCTCATAATCAAGCATGCGTTCCGCCTTGACAGGGTTTACGGCGCCTCCTTTTGCCCCGTCTTTCAGGTCGGTACGAAGTGGTTCGCGTTGTCCCACTGCTATCGAAGCGTATAGATTGTTGCGATCATCTATTCGATAGGAAATTCCGGCTTTGGGATTGAAAAAGTTGTATTTGAAAACACCGGTGAGTTCCATCAAGTCATCGTCGATACCGGTGAAACGATAATTGATATGCCTGTACTGGATATCCCCGAAGAGCGAGACTTTTTCATTGAACCGGTATTCCGCTTTTGTGAAAAAATTAAATTCGCCCTTTTTACCCCTGTTCCGATACCATTCATAATTTTCGGGAATGTTCTGATTGTATTTTACCCAAGGCAGTTTTCCGTAATGATCGCCGTCGTAAAAACTATACATTCCTCCAAGGGCTAAATTAAGGGCATCTTTTGCGTAGTTCAACGACAGGTTTGCCACATAAAAATCGTTGCGCATCAGTTTCTGACGAATTAACTGTGAGCGCGAATAGGTTATCCCATTTACGGTTTGATTGGGCAATCCGTATTTAGAAAACTTATCGCCCCGCTTGAATCCGCCATCCGGATCGGAACGGTAATTCTCGTAATATCCAAAACCGTTGTTGTAATTCAGGTTGGCGTTCAGGAATAAATATTGGTTGAGTTGGCGTGTAAAAAGAAATTGCAGGATGTGTGAGGTGTAGTTATCGGTTTCATTATCGTAGTAATGTACGTTGTCGGCTTCGTCCAGGTATTTTCCCGCCGGATTATACCTCCTTCCCTGTTTCTCCATATCTCCGGGCGAAATTCCTTCCCACGTGATTCCTGTTTTCTGCTTTCCGTTAATATAACTCAACCGGATCAATTGATTGTCAGAATGATGAGAGAGCGATACAAACAAGTTACCGTGATTCACAAATCCGTTGCGGATATACCCGTCGCCAGTGTTTCGTGAATAACGCACATCGAGCGCCAGGCCGTTTTTCAGGATTCCACTTCCTGCGGCAATGGAAGACGAAAATGTGTTGTAACTGCCGATTGACGTAGAGGCTTCGCCATATACCTCCGGCCGTGAGCCAACGGTTTTCATGGAGATGCTGGCCCCGAAAGCAGCCGCTCCGTTTGTTGAAGTTCCAACGCCGCGCTGTACCTGAATGCTTTGCAGGGATGATGATAAATCGGGTAAATTCACCCAATACACCTCCTGGCTTTCGGGATTGTTCAGCGGCATTCCGTTGAGCGTAACGTTGATGCGGGTAGCATCTGTTCCGCGTATGCGCATGGAGGTGTTCCCCACACCCGATCCATCTTCGGTGAACGACACCAACGATGGGATGTTTTGCAGGATTACCGGAATGTTTCGTGCAGCGTTTTCTTTTTTAATCTCTGTTTGGAGAACGTTACTGTACGCCATCGGTGTATCCTTTCCCGCTCTTGTGGCAGAAACCACTACTTCTTCGAGGCGTATGTTTTTTAAACTGTCGGTTTGTTTGTTTGCCTGGGCAAACGATGAAAAGCTCAGGGCAAGAAGCCCTGCAAGAATAAATACCTTTTTCATTTACAATTGACTTTTATGACACAAAAAAATGTTTTTTGTGTCGGATTCAGTAAAATAAAAAAGGGGTTTTTGCATCCCTCCGCCGGCATTATCCGGATCAGGTTCTGGGTATGATCTCAGCCCGTTGTTATGTGGCACCCCTATTGTTGATGAAACAAAGGTACTTCTTTTTTGTTCATGAAAGAATGAAAATACCGGATTTTAACTTTCCGGTAATAAAAAGTTCGTTATAGATGGCTTTAATAGCTGTTTTATTTGTAATTTCGTTTTTTCATTTCAAAGTTCAATCACTACTATGTTTGAGTGGAAATATGAGCGAAGAGGATAAGTTAGCGGCAGAAGAACAGATGATCGAAGATGAGTTTCAAGCGCTTATTAACGATTATTTAAACTCGAATCACCGGCGTAAAGTGGAAATCATTACCAAAGCCTTTAATATGGCGAAAGAAGCCCATAAAGGAGCGCGCCGTCGTTCGGGAGAACCGTATATTATGCATCCGCTGGCCGTTGCGAGGATTGTTTCCAGGGAGATGGGGCTAGGATCTACATCCATATCGGCGGCATTGTTGCACGATGTGGTGGAAGACACCGACTATACGGTGGAAGACCTTAGAGTAATATTCGGCGATAAGATTGCACAGATTGTTGACGGATTAACAAAGATCTCACACGGTATGTTTGGTGAAAATGTATCGGCACAGGCGGAAAATTTTCGTAAACTCCTGTTGACGATGTCGGAAGATATCCGTGTGATCCTGATAAAGATTGCCGATCGTTTGCACAATATGCGGACATTGTCGTCCATGACTTCTGCCAAGCAATTCAAGATAACTGGTGAGACCATGTACATCTATGCGCCTTTGGCGCATAGATTGGGCCTCTTTGCCATAAAAACCGAACTCGAAGAACTTTGTTTCAAGTACGAACACCCGGAATCTTATGCTGAACTTTCGAGAAAAGTTGAAAAGTCGGCCCAGGAGCGGTATGAAATTTATGAGAGTTTTGCCGAACCGGTGGTTAAAGCGCTTGATAAGATGAACATCGAATATGAGATGCGTGCCCGCGTAAAATCGCTTTACTCCATCTGGAAGAAAATGCAGGCTAAAGGTATTGATTTCAACGAAGTATATGACCTTTTTGCCGTCCGGATCATCTTTGAGATATATCCCGGGATGGATGAAAAAAAGCAATGCTGGGACATCTATTCCGCCATTACGGATATCTATAAACTCCGCCCGGACCGTATTCGTGACTGGGTAAGCCATCCCAAGGCCAATGGCTATCAGGCCCTTCACCTGACGGTAATGGGTCCCGACGGGAAATGGATCGAGATTCAGATCCGAAGCCGGAGAATGGACGATATTGCAGAAAAAGGTTTTGCCGCTCATTGGAAATACAAGGAAAACAGGATAGAAGAAGACAATGAACTCGATAAATGGCTTAAAACCATTCAGGAGGTGTTGGCAAATCCCAATCCCAACGCCATTGATTTTCTTGATACGGTAAAAATGAACCTGTTCGCTTCCGAAATCTTTGTTTTCACCCCAAAAGGTGAGATTAAAACCCTCCCTCTGGGCGCTACCGCTCTCGATTTTGCATACACCATACACACCCGTATAGGCGACCATTGCCTGGGAGCAAAAGTGAACCATACGTTGGTTCCTCTCAGCCAGAAACTGAAAAGCGGCGATCAGATCGAGATTCTGACATCTCAATCGCAACAGCCGCAATCCGAGTGGCTTAACTATGTTACTACCGCCAAAGCCAGGACAAAAATCGAAGCTGCCCTTCGCCGGCAACGAAGGAGGATAAGTGAACGCGGCCAGAAAATGCTGGAAGAGTTTATCGGAAAAGAACAACTCGATAATACCCTGTACAACAAAACACTGAATTATTACAAAACAGAAAAAAGAGAGGATTTGCACTATGGCCTTGGCAACGGCGATCTGAAACTTCCCGATTCAAAGGATAAACTGCTTAAACAACGGGAGACAACAGAACCCAAACAAGACAACTTGTTTGTTCGCTATATGAAGCAGGCGATGAGCGGTTTTAAGAAAGCACCCGAGGAAAGTAAGGGTGTTGCTGTTGCGGAAGGAAACAGCAAAGAGACCGTTGGTATCGACAATAAATCGGTATATAAACTACAGGAAGTGAATTTCAAGAAAAACTTCATTGTTGCCCCTTGCTGCAATCCGTTGCCCGGTGACGATGTTTTCGGTTTTATTACCGACAAAAATGAGGTGGAGGTTCATAAACGCTCCTGTGAAACAGGGATAAAACTGAAATCGAGTTTTGGAGAAAGAATCGTGGCGACAGAGTGGGGTGATTACAAGCAATATTCTTTTCTTTCATCCATCGTTTTCACAGGGATCGACCGGATAGGAATTCTAAATACCATATTGTCTAAACTGTCGGAAGATATCGTGGTAAATATTAAAAGTGTGAACGTTACGTCGAAAGACGGTATTTTCGAAGGCACTTTCCATGTGCATGTCCACAGCGTGGAAGATGTAAATATCTTGATTTCGAAGATAGCAAAAGTGGACGGCGTAACCACCGTCCACAGAGCCTTAATTTAATTAGTTATACTTTTTTATTTTCGTTTTTTCCACCCAAACAATCTGCCGGTAATTTTTTTTGCAGCAAAGGCAAAAATGGCCGGCTTGGCAATTCTCCAGGCAATCCCGCTTATTAAAGGCAAGTTCGAGAGAGCCAGGTTTACCCACGGATTTCCCGGTTTCTTTGTTTTAAAGGGTGCAACGGATGACGACGAACCGTACGACAGGTTGTCAACCGTTTCACTAAATTTGTTCTTAATGCTAGTTGTTACACCTTTGGTGAGCATAGAACCCCAATTATCTGCCAGATACTGAATCTGATAAGATAAACGTTGCCCTGAGATTGCGCGTTCTTCACGCAACTTTTTCTTCTCTAGATGGAGCTCGTCGAGTGGAGTAAGTTTGTAACTTTTCATTAGTTTTTCGTTGTATATTTAACCTCTTCGTCTTCCTGACGTTGCAGGAATTTGATTACAGAATTAATAATTGAGTTCTTCAGTGGCTTTTTTATCAACAACAAAACTAAGGTAAGGACAATTGCACCTAAGGTAACAATGCCAAAACCTTTCCAATTACTGTCAAAAACGTCTGCCAAATAAAATCCGAGAGTGAGAAGTGCTAACGCTAATATCAGAAAAACGAAGCAGGCCAAAAACAGAGTAATGGCAGCTGACGCTGTTCCCTTACTTGCTTTTTCGAAAGCTTCGAGTTTTACAATTTCAATAGTGTTTGTTACATAACTTGTAACATCACTTTTCATCTCTTCAAATAAACCGGTAACCGTTTTGTCCTCCATCGAAGTGGTGTATTAAAATATAAGAAAATTTCAATGTTTAGCCAATTCTTTTTTTGCAATTTCTGCAATGTCGTCAATGTCTTCTTTCAGATCGCTCACTTCGCTTTTCCCTTTGTAAATAGCGGATTTTACGTTAGCACGTACTTTGTCGGCAAATGCGTTTGCTTGTTCGAGCCACTCTTCCTTTTTGTCGCTTCCCATAATGTAACCCACAGCTGCTCCAAGAGCAACACCAATTCCTAATCCGAGTAATAATTTTGCTTCTGATTTCATAATCTTGTTTTTTAGATGTTAATAGTTTGTTTACAACGTTGTCTATCTACTAAAACGTTTTTATTTTGAAAATGTTTACTCGCTCCCGAAAAAGTTAATTTATCACTCCCCGACGGGCTCCCCAAAAAGTGTTGCTGCAGTAAATCCTGTAATCTTAACTTTTACAAATTCACCAATCCTGTGCTTCTTCTTATCGAAAATAACCACCTTATTCTGATCGGTCCTTCCGAAAAGTTGTTCGCGGGAGCGTTTTGAGAAACCTTCTACCAACACTTCAAACTCTTTTCCAACGTCTTGTTCGTTACTTTTTTGCGATAGTTCAAGCTGAAGATCGATTATTTCCTGCAAACGACGCCCTTTTACCTCTTCAGGTACATCGTCTTCCATCTTTTTTGCGGCGTATGTACCCGGGCGCTCGGAGTATTTGAACATAAATGCCGAATCAAAACCCACTTCACGCATAAGCGAAAGTGTCTCCTGATGATCTTCTTCGGTTTCACTGTGAAATCCGCACATAATGTCGGTAGAGAGCCCGCAACCGGGAATAATGCGCTTGATGGCCGAGATACGGTCTAGATACCATTCTCGATCGTACTTGCGATTCATCAGTTTCAGCATCCGTGAGCTGCCCGATTGCACGGGCAGATGGATATAATTGCATAGATTCTTATATTTGGCAATGGTCTCCAGCGTTTCATCGGTCATATCCCTGGGATGAGAAGTCGTAAAGCGGATACGCATCTGGGGTGCCTCTTCGGCAACCATTGCCAAAAGAGCGGGGAAATTAATAACTCTTTCACCTTCCTCGAACTTGTATGAATTTACGTTCTGTCCCAACAGGGTGGCTTCGCGGTAGCCTTTATCCCTAAGGTCGCGGATTTCGTTAAGAATGCTTTCCGGTTCGCGGCTCCGTTCGCGGCCACGTGTGAACGGAACGATGCAGTAGGTGCAAAACTTGTCGCATCCGCGTGTAATGGAAACAAATCCCGAAATATTTACACCGTTCATTTTCAATGGAATCACATCCTTGTAGGTTTCGGTTTTGGAAAGTTCCACGTTAATTGCTTTCTCTCCCCGTTCGGCACTGCCTATAAGATTGGGTAAATCGAGATAGGCGTCGGGGCCAATGACCAGATCGGCATGATGATGGTCAATCAGTTCCGATTTTACGCGCTCTGCCATACATCCCAAAACGCCAATAATGAGATTGCCTTTCTTTTTTTTCTTTAAAGCGTTGAAATAGTCAAGTCTTTGTATCACCCGCTGTTCGGCATTGTCGCGGATGGAGCAGGTATTAACGAAAATGGCATCGGCAGCCTTGTCGTCTTCGGTAATCGAGTAACCGTCCATCTCCATGATGGCCGCGACTACTTCAGAGTCGGCCACGTTCATCTGGCAACCGTATGTTTCGATAAATAACTTTTTGTCTTTTGGGGTATTTGTTGTTTTTGTATTTGTATTCATTTTTATCTTTTTTGCTGTAATTTTTTCTTATTCCCGGGATAGCCCGCTATACGATGCGAAACAAAAATCCAAATCCATCAAAAAAATGACTAAAAAACAGTACATAAAAAAAATTAAAATAGTTTCTTAGTATATTTTAAATTAAAATATTTGTAAAATCTAAATTCTTGTTTTACTTTTGTCACGAACGAAAAAATAAAAATTTTTTCATAGTTAAGGTTTTGGTTAAACAATCAGGGGCGGCTGTGAAGTTGCCCCTGTTTTTTTGAATAACCCTTCCTTTATTCGTGAAAATTGATTACTTTTGTCGGACTGCAAAATTAATCAATTTATGGAATTTGGCGATATCATTTATTTAATACTCCTGCTTGCTTTCGTTGTTTTTGGAATTTTTAATGATTCTAAGAAGAGAAAGAAGATAAGTGAAAGTACCCAACCTGAAAAACAACCAATCCCGCCGCCAACACCAAAAACTGTAAAGAGTAAAAGTCAGCTTGCAAGATCAACCATCAACCCTGTCGGACGTACTTACCGGGAGTTTCAGTCTTCTTTGGATCTGGTAACTAATTTTGAGGGTGAATCTTCGTTGAAGGGCTCCATGTTCGCATCCGGGTTGTTCGACAATCACCAGGAGATGAAAGTGGAGGAAACCATCCATCCCATTCTGGAACAATTGAGAAGCAAAGACGGGCAGTCTGAAATTCGTAAGGCAGTCATTTACAGTGAGATTTTGAACAGAAAATACTAATGGTATTATCGAAAAAATAACAATAAAAATAAAAAGAATTTATGGGTCTTACTTATGTAACAGCGAAAGAAGCTGCTGCGCTTGTCAACCACAATGACAATGTGGGTTTCAGCGGCTTTACACATGCCGGATGCCCCAAAGTGGTTCCGGTTGAAATTGCAAAACGTGCCGAAGAAGAGCACGCCAAAGGCAATCCGTTCAAGATCGGTATGTTTACCGGCGCTTCAACCGGCGATTCTATCGACGGCAGCCTGGCCCGCGCCAATGCGGTAAAGTTCCGCACACCGTACCAGACTAACAAAGATATGCGCAATGCCATTAATGCCGTGCAGCATGAACCGGTACAGTATTTTGATATGCACTTATCGCAAGTGGCACAGGAAATCCGTTACGGATTTTTAGGCGGCGTTGATGTTGCCATTGTGGAAGCTTGTGAAGTTACCGATTCGGGGGAGATAGTTCCCACCAGCGGTGTTGGAATTATGCCCACTATTTGCCGTTTAGCAAAAATAGTGATTGTTGAACTTAACGACAAGGTACCCGCCAAAATGCGCGGAGTACATGATTTATATGAACTTCAGGATCCTCCAAAACGCCGGCATATAAATATTTTTGAAGTACAGGGACGTGTTGGGTTGGAATACGTGAAAGTTGATCCGGCAAAAATATATGTGGTTAAGACCAGTGAAGAGAACGAAGGCAGCGGATTTGCACCTGTTGACGAGATCACGGCAAAAATCGGAGAGAATGTATCTAACTTTTTCGTTTCGGAATTGAAAAAAGGGCATATCCCGCCCACTTTCCTGCCCATTCAGTCGGGTGTGGGAAATATTGCCAATGCCGTTCTTGCGTCCATGGCACAGAATAAGGATATTCCCCGTTTCGAAGTATATACCGAGGTTATTCAGGACGCGGTATTGGACATGATGCAGAAGGGGCACATCTCTTTCGCCAGCGGTTGTTCGCTTACGTTAAGTAACGAAGCCATGGAGCGCTTTTATCGCGATTTGGATTTCTTCAAGAATAAACTCGTGCTTCGCCCGTCGGAAATTTCCAACAATCCGGGACTTGTGCGCCGTTTGGGAGTTATTGGCGTGAATACGGCTCTCGAAGCAGATATCTTCGGAAACATCAACTCTACCCACGTGATGGGCAATATGATGATGAACGGAATTGGTGGCTCGGGTGATTTCACCAGAAGCGCATATATCTCTGTTTTCTTAACCCCATCTACTGCAAAAGGTGGAAAAATAAGCGCCATCGTTCCGAAAGTGGCTCACGAAGACCATAGCGAACACTCTGTAAAGGTAATTGTATCGGAGTATGGTGTTGCCGATTTGCGCGGTAAGGGAACCTATGCACGTGCCGAAGAGATCATTGAGAATTGTGCGCATCCTGACTATCGTCCGTTGTTGCACGACTATCTTAGCCTGACCAAAAAAGGGCATACGCCGCAGAATTTATACGCGTGCTTCGAATTTCATAAAGCATTTATGGAAACCGGAGACATGATCAATGCCGATTTTTCGAAATTCAGGAAGTGATTTTTTAAAGTTTCGCTGTATTTATGAGTAGTTGATACATGCGAAAGTTGAGTGATTTTTATAGCCGGGATGACTGATTGGCAGTCATCCCGCTTTTGAAAATATCAATTGAAGAAGCTCTCTATGCTTTTTAATGATGTATTCATAAAGAACACCATTACCTGATCGTAAGGCTCAATAAGCGTGTCACCGTCAACAAGCATCGGTTCCCCGTTTCTGATAAGCGCACCGAGGGTCATATCGGAAGGTAAATTTAAGTTTTTAATCAGTTTTTTGGTGACCTTTGAGTTAGGTTTCGCAATGACCTCCCCAACGTTAGCATTCGAGAAAGTGAGGCACTTTATGTTTGAGGCATCGGCTTTGAGAAGAAGTTCGTATATCTTGCTGGCGGCCAGTAGTTTTTTGTTGATTACGGTACCAATGTCGAAACGTTCGGCCATAGGTATATAGTCTATATTTTCTACTTCGGCAATGGTCTTTTTAACCCCGTATTGTTTTGCCATCATACAGCCGAGTATGTTGGCTTCGGAATTTCCGGTAAGCGCAACAAAAGCATCCATTTCGGAGATCCCTTCGCTGAGTAATAGCTCCGCATCGCGTGCATCACCCAGAAATATGGTTACGTTCGACGGAGAAATTTCAACGAGTTTTTCCGCCCTTTCCCGGTTTTGCTCGATAATTTTTATGTTTATGTTTGATGGCAGATATTGCACAGCCCGCATGGTAATCCTGCTCCCGCCCATAAACATCACATTTTTGGTTTCGAACGATGTTTTTCCCATGATAGTAGGCATTTCATCCAGATTTTTTCTTAACGTAGTGAAATAGAGAATATCGTTTGGTAAAATCTGATCGCTTCCTTTTGGGATCAGCGTTTGATTTCCACGTTTTATAACCACGATGTGAAATTTCTTGCCCACGTTTGGAAGTTCGCGCAGGTACCAGTTGACAATAGGCGCGTTCGCCCTTATTTTGGCAGCGGTAAGAATGATGGAGCCGTTCGATAACTCCCACCAAACTCTTGTCCAGGGAGTTTTGAGCGAAGAGACTATTTCGCGTGCGGCCATCATCTCGGGATAAATCATGGAGTGAATACCTAATTTATCAAAAAACTCTACGTTTTTTGGCAGAAGGTATTCGTAATTATCAATTCTGGCCAGCGTTTTTTTGACGCCTAGGTTGGCGGCAAGCATGCACGCATTGATGTTCTTGGATTCTTCGGGGGTAACGCCGATAAAGAGGTCTGAATCGGTAACACCGGCTTCCGTAAGGTCTTTCAGCGATGTACAGTTTCCTACGAAAGTCAACAACTCAGCGTTATCGCGAACGGCCATCAATCGCTCTTTGCTACTGTCCATCAATGTGATATCGTGATTTTCCTGCCCGAGCAATTTTGCCAGATGGGTGCCTACTTCCCCTGCTCCTGCTATTAATATTTTCATCAGTTATGGTTTATTACAATTTCCCATGAACAACACCAAACGCCGTTATTTTGTTTCTAATCCCTCAAGTTGTTTTGTTCTTGAATGATAACAATAGCTTCGTTTTGATTTTCTTTTTGTTCTTGTTTTTTTAATTCGTATGCCTCAATAATTTTTTGTAAAATACTATCTTCATCAATTTTGGCTACTTTCTGCAACTCTTTTATTGCCCCGTGAGTAATAAACTCATCTTTTATACCAATTCTGAAAATCCTGTTATTGGTAAAGCCGTTATCGGCTAAAAATTCTATTACGGCACTTCCCATTCCGCCTTTTATTACTCCGTTTTCAAGCGTAATGATGTACTTGAATTTTTTTGCAACCTTACTCAACATCTCTGTATCTATGGGTTTCAGGAAAAGCATATCGTAGTGCGCCACGCTAATTCCCATTTCTTCTGCCCGTGCGATGGCTTTTACAGCAGTATTGCCAATGGCTCCGATGGAAAGCAGGGCGATATCTTTTCCTTTTTTCAGTTTTTTCCCTTTTCCTATCGGGATAAGCTGCGGTTGGTTCCGCCAATCAATCATCTCGCCCTGTCCGCGCGGATACCTGATCACAAACGGGCCATCGTTGCCATAAACGGCTGTGTACATCAGGTTGCGGAGATCATGTTCATTGAAAGGCGCCGAAATAACCAGGTTGGGAATGGGTCGTAAATAGGCCAGATCGAATACCCCGTGATGCGTTGGCCCGTCTTCGCCTACCAAACCGGCCCTGTCGAGGCACATAATAACCTTGAGCTTTTGCAGCGCCACATCGTGGATGACTTGGTCATAAGCCCTTTGCATGAACGATGAGTAGATATTGCAAAACGGGATGAAACCCTCTTTTGCCAGTCCGGCAGAGAAAGTAACGGCATGTGCTTCAGCAATTCCCACATCAAAAGCCCTGCCCGGAAATTTATGCATCATATACGTCATGGAACAGCCCGTAGGCATAGCCGGCGTAATCCCGACTATTTTCTGGTTTTTTTCGGCAAGTTCCACCAATGTATGTCCGAAAACATCCTGATAGAGTTGCGGCTGATCTATTCTGTTTCTTATGATCCGTTCCCCTGTATCTTTATCGAATAACCCGGGGGCGTGCCAGATGGTAGCGGCTTTTTCAGCGGGCTTAAACCCTTTTCCCTTGACGGTTTTGATATGAAGCAGTTTAGGGCCTTTCATATCCCTGATGTTACGCAGAACACGGATAAGCCCCGGTAAATCGTGCCCGTCAATGGGACCAAAATATCGGATATTGAACCCTTCGAACAAATTTTGCTGTTGGGTAATAAGCGATTTTATGCTGTTGTTGAAGCGGAGTACAATGTTTTTCTTCTCTTCCGTGATGAGATTTTTACTTTTGATGGACTGATAAACCGTGTTCCGCATTTTATTGTACTTGGAAGAGGTGGTCATTTTAACCAGATAATCCTGAATTCCACCCACATTACTGTCAATAGACATATCGTTGTTGTTGAGGATGATAAGCAGGTTGTTTGGTTGTGAACATACGTTGTTCAGTCCTTCGTAAGCCAAGCCTCCGGTCATGGCCCCGTCGCCGATAATGGCTACTACATGGCGGTCTTCTTCGCCGTTGAGCGATGCGGCAACGGCCATTCCCAATGCGGCGGAAATGGAGGTGGAGGCGTGTCCGGCAACAAAAGTATCGTATTCGCTTTCCTGTGGATTGGTGAAGCCCGAAAGGCCTCCCAGTTTGCGGTTCGTATGGAAAACATCACGCCGCCCCGTAAGGATTTTGTGTCCGTAGGCCTGATGGCCAACGTCCCAGACCAGCTTGTCGTACGGAGTGTTATATAAATAGTGAAGCGCGACAGTAAGTTCAACGGTACCTAAACTCGACGCAAAATGTCCGGGATTGTGAGACAGCTGCTCAATAATGAATTCTCTCAAATCTTTGCAGACTTGTTCTAGTTGTTCTATATTGAATTTTTTCAGGTCAGCCGGGCTATTTATCTTTTGTAAATATATCATTCCTTTTGTTTTTTCTTCGTTTTTGATAAACGAAGGACCGGGTTCGATAGTTCATTGTGAAATGTTAATTCGCCATTTCGGAGAAAAACTTGATACGAACCAGACGGATTTCCGTTTCGGTATAATCGGAAAGCTCGTCCATGGCTTTATCCAGATTATCGGTTTCGGCTTCCCGGAAATATTCGTAGATGTCTTTAACCGTATCCGCATCCATCACCTCTTCGAGAAAATAGTTGATGTTTATTTTTGTGCCCGAATAGACAATAGCTTCTACTTCCGAAAGCATCTCGTTGAAATCTATTCCTTTAGATTCAGCCAAGTCGTCAAGGGCAACTTTTCTGTCGATAGCCTGTACGATAGAAACCTTGAGCTTCGATTTATTAGCTACGGTCTTAACCCGCAAATCTTCGGGACGAATGATTTCGTTTTCCTCTACATGCTTTTTGATGAGTTCAATAAACTCTTGTCCATAACGTTTTGCTTTTCCTGCTCCTACGCCCGGAATATTTTGCAGTTCTTCCAGCGTAACAGGGTATGAAGTGGCCATGGCTTCCAGTGATGCGGGCTGAAATATGACATATGGCGGAACGTTGAGTTTTTTGGATATTTTCTTCCTTAAATCTTTCATCATCGAGAACAATGCCGGATCGGCCGCTCCGGAGTTTCCTCCGCCCGATGTGATTACACCTTCTTCAGATTCGAGTTCTTCAATATCGGTTTCATCTTCGTAATCTTCTTTCGTGATCTTGAATGAAACGGGTTTTTTCAGGAATTCTTTTCCTTTTTTTGTGATCTTAAGAATTCCGTAGTTCTCGATGTCCTTCTTTAAATAATTGTCAAGCAGTGCCTGACGGATAACCGTTTCCCAAGTGCTCTCTTCCTCATCCGAGCCTGAACCGAACTCTTCCAGTTCGTTGTGTTCAAATGTTTCTATCTCGGATGTTTCTTTTCCGAGTAAAAAATTGATCAAATAATCGGCTTTATGCTTTTCCTTCAGCACAGAGATCGCCTCTAAAACGGTTACAAGTAATTCTTTAGCTTCCACTTTTATTTTTGGATTTAAACAATTATCGCAATTTCCACAATTTGGTTCGTTATAATCTTCGCCGAAGTAATGCAAAAGCATTTTTCTCCGGCAAACGGAAGTCTCGGCATAGGCGGCTGTCTCTAACAGCAGTTGTTTCCCGATCTCCTGTTCGGAAACAGGCTTACCCTGCATAAAACGTTCCAGTTTTTGTAAATCTTTCTTGGAATAGAAAGCGATGCATTTGCCTTCGCCTCCGTCGCGTCCCGAACGGCCGGTTTCCTGGTAATACCCTTCGAGACTTTTGGGAATGTCATAATGGATCACATAGCGCACATCGGGTTTGTCAATTCCCATCCCGAAGGCAATAGTAGCGACAATCACTTCTGCCTGTTCCATCAGGAACGCATCTTGATTAGCGCTTCGGGTGGCAGCATCCATCCCGGCGTGATAGGGCAAGGCCCGTATATCGTTGGCTTGCAGTATCAGCGAAAAGTCATCTACTTTTTTACGGCTCAGGCAATAAACAATTCCTGATTTTGTGCCTTGTGACAAGATGTATTTTATGATTTCTTCATCTACCTTATCGGTCTTTTTTCTTACCTCGTAGTATAAATTGGATCGGTTGAATGATGATTTAAAAACTGCTGCATCCAACATCCCCAATGTTTTCTGAATATCGTGCTGCACCTTGGGTGTGGCCGTCGCTGTCAAGGCAATTACCGGTCTTGGTCCTATCTCGTTGATAATAGGCTTTATGCGCCGGTATTCGGGACGGAAATCATGCCCCCATTCCGATATACAGTGCGCTTCGTCCACCGCATAAAAAGAGATGGGCACGTTTTGGAGAAAATCGATATTCTCCATCTTGGTGAGTGATTCGGGAGCAACGTACAGTAATTTAGTCTTACCCGAAACGATATCCTGTTTTACTTTCTCAATTTCCTGTTTGTTCAACGAAGAGTTCAGAAAATGCGCAACGCCGTCATCCTCGCTGAAATTCCGCATAGCATCTACCTGATTTTTCATCAGTGCGATAAGTGGCGAGATGATGATTGCCGTACCTTCGGAAATCAATGCCGGCAGCTGGTAACAAAGTGATTTTCCGCCGCCTGTAGGCATCAATACAAAAGTATCTTTTCCGGATAGGACACTCTCTATAATGGCTTTTTGATTTCCTTTAAAGGTGTCGAACCCGAAATATTTCTTTAATTCCTTGTATAGAGTTTCTTGTTTTTCCATAAGAGCAATTTACGCCACAAACTTAAAAAATATTTTCGTGCAATTTCGTGCAATGCAAATGGAATAATGCAAATGTAAGAAAGTATTTTATATTTAAAAACAATTCCAATTTAAAAATAAAACCAATATTAATGAATAAAAACCGAATATACAAATTTTGATATTAGAAACTGTTTAAATTTCAAAAGAAGTAAAAAAGAGCTTCGCCTAAAACAAGTTTAAACAGTTCCCTGATCTTTCGGGGGAAATAAAGACACAATAAACCGCTTCCTGAAACAGGAATGGGAAAGATAAAAGACCGAAAAGCAGTTTTTAAGCTACCCTCAAGTGTCGGAAATCTGATTTCTCAAAATGCTTTACTGCATATTCGCGTGTTACGTGTAGTTTTTTCTTTTCTTCGGAAGGTAAACTGAACATTGCGTCTATCATGATAGCTTCCACAATGGAACGTAATCCGCGGGCACCGAGTTTGAACTCAATGGCTTTGTCAACGATATACTCGTAAACATCCTTATCTAAGGTGAGTGTAACACCGTCCATGGCAAAGAGCTTTTCGTACTGCTTGATGATGGAGTTTTTAGGCTCGACGAGAATTCTCATCAAAGCATCTCTGTCTAACGGTTCCAGATAGGTCAGTATAGGCAAACGCCCGATAATTTCAGGTATTAAGCCAAAAGCTTTTAAATCCATCGGCGTGATGTATTGGAGCAAGTTGTTACGGTCTATGTCTGCGTTTCTTCCGCTAGCCGCATAACCAACCACACGTGTATTCAGCCTGTTGGCTATCTTTTTCTCTATTCCGTCGAAAGCACCTCCGCAAACAAACAAAATGTTTTTGGTATTTACAGCAATCATCCGTTGTTCGGGATGTTTTCTTCCGCCTTGTGGGGGAACGTTTACGATCGATCCCTCCAGCAACTTCAACAATCCTTGCTGAACACCTTCACCGCTTACGTCACGGGTTATGGAAGGATTGTCGCCTTTACGGGCAATTTTATCTATTTCATCAATGAAAACGATGCCGCGCTCTGCAGCGGCAACATCATAATCGGCGACCTGTAACAACCGGGTGAGGATACTTTCGATATCTTCTCCCACGTAACCGGCTTCGGTAAGGACTGTAGCATCAACTATTGTAAACGGCACACGCAGCAATTTAGCGATAGTTCTTGCCAACAGGGTTTTCCCCGTTCCGGTAGCGCCGACCATGATAATGTTTGATTTTTCGATCTCCACATCGTCTTTTACCGTTTTTTGCAGGATCCGCTTGTAGTGGTTGTAAACCGAAACAGAAAGGAAACGTTTTGCGCTGTCCTGACCGATAACGTACTGATCAAGAAATTCTTTTATCTGTTTGGGTTTGGGAAGTGAATTCAGTGAAATATCGGGAGTTGACTTTCCACTGCTTTTGAACGTCTCGTTTACAATTTCGTGTGCCTGTTCCGAGCACATATCGCAGATATAACCCGATATTCCCGAAATAAGTAAATTCACATCGTTTTCACTTCTTCCGCAGAAACTGCAATGATTGCTGCTGTTTGCTTTTTTTGCCATCTTTTGATCCGATATCGTACTTATTTCTTGGTTAAAATATCGTCCACCATTCCGTATTCTTTTGCTTCCGAAGCGCTCATCCAGAAGTCGCGGTCCGAATCGCGGGAGACCTCTTCGATAGGCCTTCCGGTATGTTTTGAAATGATGGTGTTTAATTCTTGTTTTACCTTGGCGATTTCGCGTGCGGTAATCTCAATATCCGATGCCTGTCCCTGCACGCCGCCGAGCGGTTGATGAATCATCACGCGCGAGTGCGTCAGTGCGAAGCGCTTTTTGGGCGTCCCGGCAACCAGCAGGACTGCTGCCATTGATGCTGCCATTCCCGTGCAGATGGTTGTGACGTCGCTGGAAATGAACTGCATGGTGTCATAAATTCCGTAACCGGCATATACAGACCCACCCGGCGAATTGATATAAATGGAAATATCTTTCCCCTGATCAGCAGAGTCGAGATAAAGCAACTGTGCCTGGATAACGTTGGCCGTGTAATCGTCGATCTGAGTGCCCAAAAAAATGATGCGGTCCATCATCAGACGCGAAAAAACATCCATTTGAGCAACGTTCAGCTGACGTTCTTCGATGATAGTGGGGGAGATATATCCGCCGCCGGAACTTATTATTTTTGTATAGCCGTCTAAACGGGCACTGCTCATTCCAAGGTGCTTAACGGCGTATTTTCTGAAATCGTTTTGCATAATTCTTATTTTTTATCATCGGTTTTAACTCCGATACGATAGGCATCCTGCTCGACAAAGATATTTATTTTTATGAAATAATGCCCATGTTTCGGCAGAAAGATTTTATTTTTCTTCCTTCTCCTCAGAAAGCAGTTTTTCGAAATCTTTCGATGGAATTTCCTTCTCGTTGACCTTAATGGTTTGTTTCAGCCATTCCATAACTTTGTTTTCAACCAACTGGTCATACATGTTTCTAACCGTGTTCTGATCGCCCAGTAACCGCTTAACATAGTTCTCCACCACATCGGCCGGAACGTTGCTCATCCCGTATTGTGCAAATTGTGCTTTGGCTACTTCGGTTGCAAATGCTTCCAAATCAGCATCTTCAATTTTAATATCCTGTTCCTTTACGATTTTTTCTTTCGACAGATGGTATTTCAAATCTTCAGCGATTTTCGGATAGTCATTCTCGATAGTTTCTTCACTGTTTTTTTCGTTGGCGACCAACAACCATCGTTTCAGAAAAGCATCGGGAAACTCAACGTCTTTCAGCTTTTTTAGGATCAGTTCGCGTGCCGATTTCATAAACAAATTATCAGCAGCCGGTTTGAACTGGTTGTTCAATAATTCGGTGATTTTCGATTTGAAATCTTCTTCCGATGAAACCGCCCCTTCGCCCAACACTTTATCAAACAACTCCTGGTTCATCTCCGCTTCTTCGTACCGGGTAACTTCCTGAATTTCGAATGAGAAGTCGGAATTGATGACATCCGGAACGTTCTCTTTGGCAATTTGCAACAACGATGCTATTTCTGCAGCATTGTTGTCATAAGCGGTTTTTGGGTTGAAAACGATGCTGTCGCCCACTTTGGCACCCACAAATTTCTTCTTGGTCTCTTCGTCTTTGAGGTACGATGGCATTATCATGCCATTCTCAATTTCGATCAGGTTCTCTTTGGGTTCGCCGTTGTCGATTTCCGTAATTCTCCCTTTAATAAGATCGGTTTCAACTGCTTCTGTTTCTACTTTTTTATATGTTCCGTAATTTTGTTTGTAAGCATCGTGTTGTTTGTCGAGTAAATCGTCTTCCAGCTTAACGTTGTAGTAGGTGAGCGTGTCTCTTTTGTTGAGCGGGAGTTCAAATTCAGGAGCCAGGGCAATATCGAATTTAAATTCGAAATTTTCATCCTTATCGAAATCGATTGTTTTTTGTTCTTCTTCGTTCGGCAGCGGTTCACCCAGGATATTCAGTTCGTTATCTTTTATGTATTTGTATAATTCGTTGCTGACTAACTTGTTGATTTCTTCGGCGAGTATCGATTTTCCGTACATCTTCTGAATAATTCCTTTGGGCACTTTCCCTTGTCTGAAACCCGGGATGTTGGCTTTATGACGGAATTGGTTCAGCGATTTGTCAACATTTTCTTGATAATCAGGCTTTTCTAATTCAATGGCGATGATGCCGTTCACATGGTCTGTTTTGTTGAGTGTTACCTTCATTTGAACTGTTTATTTTACGCTTTTTAAGTTTTGTTATAGTTTGAATATCAATCGATTTAAATATTAAAAACCGATTTTTTTAATCGGATGCAAAAATACGCTTTATATTGATAACTACAAAAATTATTCACCCGATTTTAGCTATCTTTGCAGCTTGAAATTACGAAATATGCAAAAAATACTTGAACATAGCTCACAACGGACAAGAATTATTTACCTGTTTTTGTTTTCACTGATGGGTTCGTTTGTGGCGAGTGGCATTTTATTTATGGCCGGCACCTCATTGCCTTCGTTTGAGAACAGCATCTGGTATTATCGGCTCAGTATTGTCTTGCAGGATATCTTTGTGGTGTTTTTGCCGGCTTATACCATTTGCCGTTGGATTACGGATAATCCGCTGAAGATGATCGGGTTAAAAAAGAGTGGGAAACTGCCACAAGGCCTTTTCTATGGACTTTTGATTTTTTTGATTTCCTATCCTGCGATAGCCGTTATTGGCCGGTGGAATGAACAAATTGTACTTCCGGATTCGCTAAAAGTTATCGAGGATTGGATGCGACAGATGGAGGATGCCGCCAAGCAGGTTACCGATTTATTCCTTTCAGGAGAAACCATCCCCGATCTGTTTTTGAATTTGTTGATTATTGCCGCAGCTGCCGCTTTTGTGGAAGAGGTTTTTTTCAGGGGTGTCCTGCAACAGTTTATAGAGAAATGGCTGCACAACGGACACGCGGCAGTGTGGATAGGGGCGTTTATTTTTAGTGCCATTCATTTACAATTTTATGGTTTTATACCGCGGCTGATTATGGGAGCTGTGTTGGGGTATCTGTTTCTTTATTCGCGGAATTTATGGATCCCCATACTTTATCACTTTGTGAATAATGCTGCTGTGGTTGTAATCACTTACTTTTGGGATGAAAATAATTTTCTGAAACAATTGGAAGATAAGCCGTTGACATGGATGTCGTTAGTTGTGATGACTGCAAGCGGGTTATTGACTTATTTCCTGTTTTTACGATACAAAGAACTGTTTAAAAAAGATGATTCAAATTAGAGATACTGTATTGTCGGACGATATTTTTGAGAAGCATTTTATTTGCAATTTAGCCAAATGTAAAGGTGCTTGCTGTGTTGAAGGCGATTCTGGCGCGCCACTGGAACAGGAAGAGTTTGAGCAAATAAAGTCGATCCTTCCCGAAATCTGGGACGACCTGTCGCCGCGGGCGCAGGCTCTTATCGAAGAGCAAGGCATTGCTTATACCGATTACGACGGTGAGTTGGTCACTTCGATCGTTAACGGTCGGGAGTGCGTATTCACCTATTTCGATGAAGACGGCACCTGCAAATGTTCCATTGAAAAGGCGCATAGGGAAGGCCGGATTTCGGTGCAAAAACCCATTTCGTGCCACCTTTATCCCATCCGTTTGCAGAAACTCAGCGAATTTACGGCGCTAAACTATAACCGTTGGCTGATATGTAAACCTGCTGTGAAGCTGGGAAAACATGAGGGTGTGAAAATTTACGAGTTCCTCCGCGAACCGCTTATCCGGAAATTCGGTGAAGAATGGTACAACGAGGTTTGTGAAGCGGCGAAACTACTGGAGTAACAATCACTTCACCACTTCTGCAAAATCTTCCATGTTCTCATCCACGTATTCAGCGATAATAGCGGTTTGTTCTTCCTCTATTTCCATATACTTTTCTTCCAGCTCATCAAACTGTTCAAATTTTTCGTACATGGCCATAAACTCTTCTTCGGTGGTGTCGCGCTCCAGTTCGTCCCGGTGAGTGTCGTAAATCTCCTTGGCTTTGTACAGGATTTTCGATAGACCTTTAGCTCCCATCAATTTCAAGGCTTTCGCCGTGGGATTATCAAAAACGTATCCGCCGTATCCGTTCTGGATCAACTGCACAAAACCTCCTTCGCGTACGTTATCGGTAAAAAACCGGAAAGCGAGGAGAGTGTGTTGATAACCATTAAGCTTATCCATATTTTCCGCCGTAATATCGCCGCCTAACTCTGTCAGGTAGGCATCGGTAAATACCTTCAGGAATTCATCCATGCCTTTTTCGGCTGCTTCGACGATCTTTTGTTCGGGAATCTGAATCATGGTGCGTTAAGTTTTATTTGTTTAGCTCCACCTTCTTTATCATGTCCAACATGTCTGCTTCGCCACCCATAATAGTAAATATTTGATTGTTCGCATCAAAGTTAAGCAATTTCGCCGAATAACTATAAGGTTGGGAGAAAAAGAGTATGGGATAAGAAAAAAAACAGTAATTTTGCAACGATATTAAGAAACAACTATTAATCTTAAATTATGGCAATTATTAAACCATTCAAGGGTGTTCGTCCACCCAAACAGTTTGTAAAAGAGGTTGCGTCGCGCCCGTACGATGTGCTTAATTCCGATGAAGCCCGCAAGGAAGCTGAAGGAAACGAGAAATCGCTGTATCGCATCATTAAACCGGAAATAGATTTTCCGGTTGGAAAAGATGAGCACGATGAGGATGTGTACGTGAAGGCAGCAGAAAATTTCCGGTTGTTCCAGGATAAGGGTTGGTTGGTACAAGACAACAAGGAGATGTACTATGTATATGCCCAGACAATGCACGGCAAAACACAGTACGGCTTGGTTGTCGGCGCTTATGTGGAAGATTACATCAGCGGGAAAATCAAGAAGCATGAGTTAACCCGACGCGATAAAGAAGAGGACCGGATGAAACACGTGCGTGTGAATGATGCCAACATCGAGCCTGTATTTTTTGCTTACCCTTACAATAAGGAAATCGACGCTATTGTTGCCCGTATTACCGAGCAGGAACCGGAATACGATTTTGTTTCAGTGGATGGGGTGGGGCACCACTTCTGGCTGATTTCGGACAATGCCGATATTAACCGCATTACCGAAATTTTTGCCACTTTCCCGGCCATGTACATTGCCGACGGGCATCATCGTTCTGCGGCTGCTGCTTTGGTAGGTGCAGAAAAGGCGAAAAATAACCCCGCCCACAGGGGAGATGAGGAGTACAATTATTTTATGGCGGTCTGCTTCCCGGACAACCAATTGACGATCATCGATTACAACCGGGTGGTAAAGGATCTGAACGGGTTAACTCCCGAAGAATTTCTGAAAAAATTAGATAAGAATTTTACCGTTGAACCTACCGGTTCCGAAATACAAAAACCCGGGCATCTACACAATTTCTCGATATATTTAAACGGGCGCTCGTTCAGTGTGACGGCAAAACCCGGGACATACAACGATAACGACCCTATTGGCGCGCTGGATGTAACGGTTACTTCCAATCTTATTCTGGACGAAATTTTGGGAATAAAAGACCTGCGTTCCGATAAACGTATCGATTTCGTAGGCGGAATCCGTGGTCTGGGAGAATTGAAAAGACGGGTGGACAGCGGAGAGATGGCGTTGGCGATTGCGCTTTATCCCGTATCCATGAAACAGTTGATGGAGATTGCCGATACCGGAAACATCATGCCGCCCAAAACCACGTGGTTTGAACCGAAGTTACGGTCGGGATTAGTGATACATAAGTTATCATAAGTTCATCGTGAGCAATGGGTACCCCGTAAAATACAATAGATAAAATGAAGGTGGCAAGTATAGCGGTAATGATAAGGAAAGAAACGGAGAAAATCTTCCCCGAAATAGTTCGTCATTACCGCTATTTGCATCAACATCCCGAACTTTCTTATAAAGAAGAGAATACGGCAAGATACATCACCGAATTTTTAGATGTCGAAGGAATCCCGTACCGTAAAAATATTGGAGGATACGGAATCTTAGCGTGGGTAAAAGGAGAAAAAGCAAACAATGAAAAGGCTGTCGCTTTTGTTGCCGATATGGATGCTTTGCCCGTACACGAAAAAAACAGTGTGCCTTATAAGTCGCTGACCGAAGGTGTAATGCATGCCTGCGGACACGATTCGCACACCGCGTCGCTGATGGGAGCGGCTAAGGTAGTGAATTCGCTGCGGAGCAGATTTGCCGGAACAGCATTGTTTGTGTTTCAACCGGGTGAGGAGCAATCGCCCGGCGGCGCCGGATTGATGTTAAAAGAGGGTGTTTTCCGGAATTTCGAACCCGATTTTATTGTAAAACAACACGCTTATGTGGATTTGCCTGCCGGAATGGTGGCCTTCCAGACCGGAACGGTAATGGCTTCAGCCGACGAGATTCACATCAAGGTGAAAGGGCAGGGCGGGCACGGGGCATTACCTCACGAACTGAATGATACCGTGCTTGCCGCTTCGAATATTATCATTGCCCTGCAACAAGTGGTAAGCCGCCGTAGAGACCCTTTTCAGCCGATGACGCTCTCCTTTGGGAAATTCATTGCCGATGGCGCCACCAACGTTATTCCTTCGGAGGTTGTGCTCGCCGGCTCACTCCGGTGTATGGACGAAAACGAACGGCGGAAAATGCTTTGCATCATTCCGCAAATTATTGAATCTACCGCCACAGCCTATGGTTGTACATGCGAGATTGTTATGCCCGACGGCTATCCGTGTACCATCAGTCATGCCGGCGTAACAGAAAAGGTACGTTTGCAGGCTCTCGAATTTATGGGCGAAGCCGGTGTTTCGGAATATCCCGTACGGATGACGGCAGAAGATTTTGGTTTCTTTTCCCAACAATATCCGTGTTGTTTCTATCGGTTTGGCGTGGCCGACAAGGAGGGTGCCTGTGGCAAACTTCATTCTTCTTCTTTCCTTATTGACGAGAAAGCGTTGTTAACCTCTTCATCGTTATTCGCTTTTATCGCCCTCGATACGCTTAAATTGTAATAATTTATTTGTTTTCGCCTGTTATGAACGTATTTTTTTATATTTTTGCAAAAAATAAATCGTTTTTCTAACAATTTAAAAGTATAACTATGGCGTATCATGATTTAGACGAACTGGATGCTAAAATTCTAAAACTGATTGTAAACAATGCGCGAATTCCCTTTCTTGAGGTTGCCCGTGAATGTGGTGTGTCGGGTGCGGCAATTCATCAACGCGTACAAAAATTAGTCAATTTAGGCGTTATTAAAGGATCGGAATTTATTATCGATTCTGAAAAGATAGGCTATGAAACGTGTGCTTATGTGGGGCTGTTCCTTGTCTCCCCTTCGTCTTTCGATGGCGTAGTTAAAGAATTGGAGAAAATTCCCGAAGTAGTGGAATGTTATTACACTACCGGGCAATACGACCTGTTAATTAAAGTGTTTGCGAGAAACAATAAAGATTTACTTCGCATCATCCATAGCCAGCTTCAACCTCTTGGCCTGGCCAGAACCGAAACGCTGATGTGTTTCAAAGATGCTTTCCGCAAGAAATTGCCGATAGATTTTTCATAAGGAATTTAGAAATGACTTCAAGGAGAAATTTTATTAAAAAAAGTGCCCTGGGCCTTACGGCTTTAGCAGTAACACCTTCGTGGGCAAGAGAAAAAACAACAACCTTTACCCAAGCGGGTAAATATGTTTCACAGCGGTCTCATGCAGATAAAATGTAAGTTGCTTGCCGATGAGGTAGATGCAGCGGTTAAAAAATATGCAATCACTGTTCATCCCACCCATGGACAAATTTACGCTTTTGAAGTAGATGGATTTGGAAGTCATTACCTGATGGACGATGCCAATGTCCCCAGTTTGCTGGCAATACCGTATTTAGGCAACGCGTATGATGATAATGAGATTTACCGGAACACCCGGAATTTTGTCCTGAGCAAAGATAATCCCTATTTTTTTAAAGGAACTGCCGCAGAGGGAATTGGCGGGCCGCACATCGGTTACGATATGATTTGGCCAATGAGTATTATTTTGCGGGCAATGACCAGCAAGAGTGATGACGAGATTCAACATTGCCTCAGGATGCTTCGGGACACAGATGCCGGTACCGGATTTATGCATGAATCCTTTCATAAGGATGATCCTGCGAATTTCACCCGAAAGTGGTTTGCATGGGTAAACACTCTTTTTGGAGAGTTGATCCTCAGGTTGGAGAAGGAAAATAAAATGAATTTATTAAATTTTTGAGATAAGAGTAATGAGGTTGAAATCAGTATTGTTTATTTTGTTACTGAGTATATATGTTGTAAATGCACAGGTTAAACCCGAACCGGTTGATTATGTGAGTATCCTTGTCGGAACCCAATCCAAGTTTGAGCTTTCCAATGGAAATACTTATCCTGCCATTGCAGCGCCGTGGGGAATGAATTTTTGGACTCCGCAGACGGGAAAGATGGGTGACGGATGGATTTATCGCTACGACGCGGATAAAATCCGCGGATTCAAGCAAACACATCAACCAAGTCCCTGGATGAATGATTACGGACAGTTTTCGATTATGCCGATGACTGATAAAATGGAGTTTAACGAAGAGAGCAGGGCAAGTTGGTTTTCGCATAAGGCTGAAACGGCCAAACCCTATTATTACAGTGTTTATCTGGCAGATTACGATGTTACAACCGAAATTACTCCGACGGAACGTGCGGCTCTCTTTCGTTTCACTTTTCCGGAAACAGACAGTTCGTATGTACTTGTCGATGCTTTTGACAAAGGGTCATCCGTGGAAATTATTCCGGGGAAAAATGCCATCATCGGTTACACAACACGCAATAGCAAAGGTGTTCCGGAAAACTTCAAAAATTATTTTGTGATTGTTTTTGATAAGCCATTTGAATATAAGTGTGTGGTGAAAAACGGAGAGATTGTAAAGAATGCCTATAAGGCTGAAGATAATCATGCGGGCGCTTTTATCGGATTTTCCACTAAAAAAGGAGAGAAGGTTATTGCGAAAGTTGCCTCCTCTTTTATTGGTTACGAACAGGCCTGGCAGAATTTGAAAGAGGTTGAAAACAAGAATTTTGAGACCGTTAAGGCGGAAGGGCGGAAATTGTGGAATGATGTGCTGGGTAGAGTAGAAATAGAAGACAACAATATCGATAACAAACGTACTTTCTATTCTACCCTCTATCGTTCGACGCTCTTCCCACGGAAGTTTTATGAAATTGATGCGCAGGGAAAAACAGTGCATTACAGCCCTTATAACGGACAGGTGCTCCCGGGATATATGTACACCGATACCGGATTCTGGGATACTTTCCGTTCCTTGTTCCCGTTGCTCAACCTGATGTATCCGTCTGTTAACAGGGAAATTCAGGAAGGATTGATTAACGCGTATAAGGAAAGCGGTTTCCTGCCCGAGTGGGCAAGTCCCGGACACCGGGGGATTATGATTGGAAACAATTCGGCTTCGGTGGTTGCCGATGCTTATCTGAAAGGTTTGCGCGGCTACGATATAGAAACGCTATACAAGGCGATGATACACGGGACGGAGAATGTGCACCCGAAGGTATCGACTACCGGACGTTTGGGACATGAATATTACAATACACTCGGCTATGTTCCATACGATGTGAAAATCAATGAAAATGCAGCCCGTACATTGGAATATGCTTATGCCGACTGGACAATTTACAAACTGGCCAAAGCCTTGAATCGCCCTCAATCGGAGATTGATCTTTATGCGAAGCGCTGTCAGAATTACCGCAATTTGTATTCACCCGAGTATAAACTGATGAGGGGTAAGAATAAGGATGGAACGTTTCAATCGCCTTTCAGCCCCACAAAATGGGGAGACGCGTTTACCGAGGGTAATAGCTGGCACTACACGTGGTCGGTTTTCCACGATCCGCAGGGGTTGATCGATCTGATGGGCGGAAACAAAGAATTTGTGAATATGCTGGATTCTGTTTTCAAGATGCCGCCGGTTTTTGATGATAGTTATTACGGTTTCCCTATCCACGAAATCAGGGAGATGCAGATTATGAATATGGGGCAGTATGCTCATGGAAATCAGCCCATCCAGCATATGGTTTATCTTTATAACTATGCCGGAGAACCCTGGAAAGCTCAATACTGGGCGCGTGAGGTGATGGATAGACTCTATACGCCTGCGCCCGACGGTTATTGCGGTGATGAGGATAACGGACAAACATCGGCATGGTATGTGTTTTCGGCTATGGGTTTTTACCCCGTTTGTCCGGGAAGCGATGAATATATTTTAGGCTCACCGCTGTTTGAGAAAATGACCGTTCATTTCGAAAATGGAAAAAGCCTGCAGATAAATTCTCCGGGGAACAGCAAATCAAAACGTTATATTTCAGATTTTAAACTGAACGGAAAAGCATATACAAAGAACTACGTGAAGCATCAGGATCTGATGAATGGGACTACAATAGATATACAACTGTCGGATCAACCGAATAAGACAAGAGGGACCAAAAAATCCGATTTTCCATACTCATTTTCCAATGAGAACAGATAAGATAGTACTATACAGGGATACATGCGAGAGTTGAATAAGATAACAAAACGAAAAGTGCTGAAATTTACTTCAGCACTTTTTCCTTATCAATTTTCAAATTCTTATCTGCCTGACGGGATACTTTCACGAAGACATTTTTAAACTCAAAAATAAGTGGCTTGAATTTTGTAAAATCCCAGACCCATTCGCTGAGCTCCACCGTGGTGACGCCTTGATGTATAATATCTAATTGTTTGGCGGCGGCATAAGATAAGTCGATAATTTTATTTCGCGAGAAAGGGCCGCGGTCGGTTACTTCCACCAAAACTTTCTTCCCGTTTTTGGGATTCACCACTTCCAAAATGGTCCCCAGCGGATAAGTCCTGTGAGCGCAAGTCAGGCTGTCCCTGTGATAGGGTATGCCGCTTGATGTGTTTCGCCCGTGAAACTTGTCGGCGTAATACGACGCCCTTCCTTTTTGCTGTGCGATAGCAGAATAATTTAATGTGTTTATAAACAGAATGATAATAAAAAAGAGTGACTTTTTCATTGCCTCTTGTTTTTGATTTTAACACTGCAAATATATAAAAAAAACGAGAACTTCCCTGTTTTTTTTATTTTTTTGGGATGGGATCGGAACCTGTACAAAATAAAAAAGGAAGCGTTGAAACTTCCTTCGATAGTTGCGGAGATAGGACTTGAACCTATGACCTTTGGGTTATGAGCCCAACGAGCTACCAACTGCTCCACTCCGCGATATGTTTTCATTAATTGAGGTGCAAAGATACGACATTTTAATTTATAAAACAAGTTTTTTGCTCTTTCTTTTTTCTTTCTACAACAAAAATTGTACTTTTGGCATAAATTTCACGACCATGTCCGACAGCATTGTAATTATACCCACGTACAACGAAAAAGAAAACATCGAAAACATTATAAAAGCAGTTTTTGGTTTACCAAAACCGTTCGATATACTCGTCATTGATGATGGGTCGCCGGACGGAACCGCAACCATTGTACGCCGTTTGATGGAAACTGAATTTTCAAATCGGCTTTTTATTGAAGAACGTGAAGGAAAGTTAGGTTTGGGGACGGCTTACATTCATGGTTTTAAATGGGCGTTAAATCGTTCCTACGACTATATTTTTGAGATGGATGCCGATTTTTCCCATAACCCTGATGACTTGCCAAGGCTCTATTCTGCTTGTCGCGATGACGGATTCGATATGTCGGTGGGATCGCGGTATTGTAGCGGCGTGAACGTGGTTAACTGGCCTATGGGACGCGTTTTGATGTCGTATTTCGCATCAAAATACGTTCAAATGATTACGAATGTAAATATTAAGGACACCACTGCCGGATTTGTTTGCTACAGGCGGAAGGTGTTGGAGACCATCAATCTGGATGATATAAGATTCAAAGGCTATGCGTTTCAGATTGAGATGAAATATACGGCTTATACACTGGGATTCAAGATAAAAGAAGTATCGGTTATATTCGTTAATCGTCAATTGGGAACATCTAAGATGAACACCAGCATTTTTGGGGAAGCTTTCCTTGGTGTAATAAATTTGCGATGGCGAAAAATATTGGGCAAAATAAAACCTAAACAATTATGAAACTCATTCATAAGGCGACTCTTATTAACGAAGGCCGCTCATTCATCGGTTCTGTATTGGTTGAGGGAGAAAGGATCTCGAAAGTGTTTGAAGGCGAAGTTCCCGAAAATGTACTTCAACAGTGTTGCGAAATAATCGATGCCAGAGGCTTATATCTGATTCCGGGCGTGATTGATGACCAGGTGCATTTTCGTGATCCCGGGCTTACGCACAAAGGCGATATTTACACGGAAAGCAGGGCGGCTGTTGCCGGAGGTGTGACTTCGTTTATGGAAATGCCCAACACCAACCCGCAAACCGTAACTTTAGATGCTTTACGCGGAAAATTCGATTTGGCCGCGCAAAAATCCATTGCCAATTATTCGTTTTATTTGGGTGCTACCAACGACAACATCAAAGAACTGATAAAGGTTGATAAAAGAAACGTTTGTGGTGTAAAGGTATTCATGGGCGCTTCCACCGGAAATATGTTGGTGGACAATGCTAAAACGCTTCAGCGGATCTTTGCCGAAGTAGATTCGCTTATTGCCACGCATTGCGAAAAAGAAGAGATCATCCGCGACAATATAGGTGTTTACAAAAAACAATTCGGCGAAGATATTCCCATTCAGTATCATCCGCTTATTCGTAGTGAAGAGGCCTGTTACCGGTCTTCGGTACAAGCTGCAGGGCTCGCTGATAAGTATGGTTCGCGCTTGCATGTACTGCATCTTTCCACTGCCCGGGAAATGAGTTTGTTCAGCAGTTCGCCTGTAAAAGACAAAAAAATAACGTCGGAAGTGTGTGTGCACCACCTTTGGTTTACCGATGAAGACTATGCCCGGTTGGGTGCCCGGATCAAATGGAACCCGGCCGTAAAAACCCGTGCCGACCGCGATGCCTTGCGCTCCGCACTGAAATCGGGAAAACTGGATATCGTTGCCACTGACCACGCACCACATTTGTTGAGCGAAAAAGAAGGTGGATGCCTGAAAGCCGCTTCGGGAGGGCCGTTGGTTCAGCACTCTTTGCAGGTTATGCTGGAGTTGTCGTTACAGGGTCTCTATTCAAAAGAATTTGTAGTGGAAAAAATGTGTCACGCACCTGCAGACCTTTTTCAGGTGAAGGGCCGTGGGTTTATCCGCGAAGGATATTTTGCTGACCTGGTGCTTATAAACCCTGATAGACCTTATGCCGTAGGCAAGGATAACATTCTGTACAAATGCGGCTGGTCGCCGTTTGAAGGAGAAATATTCCGTCACAGCATAGAGAAAACGTTTGTCAACGGTAACCTGGTCTTCGATAACGGACATATCGTTGAATCGGCTCAGGGAAAAGCATTGATATTCGACCGGTAATTCTGTGTGAAGTTGTAGCAATTTTGTGACAATAATTTTATATCTTTGCGCGGAATCAAGAAGAAATAACTGTGAAATTTTTATTTACCGTACAGGGCGAGGGCAGGGGGCACTTTACGCAATCGCTCTCTTTGGCGTCTATATTAAGAAAACACGGCCACGAAGTAATGGCTGTATTGGTGGGTAAAGACGATTCGCGACAAATCCCCAGGTTTTATCTCGATAAGATCGACGCGCCTGTTTTTGATTTTAGAAGTCCTAATTTCACCGCGTTATACAAACAAAAACGGCCAAACCTTGTATTAAGTGTCATCGGTAATTTTTCACAATCACTCATCTTCCGCAAAAGCATTCTTTTCGTCAGGTCTAAAATTGAAGAATATCGTCCCGATGCAGTGATTAATTTTTATGAAATGATTACGGGTGTGGTTTTTAGGACCTATCGATTGGATAAGAAGTTAAATATTAAATTGATCAGCATCGCGCATCAATATATGCTGTTAAACCCGAAATACAAAACCACTAACGAGCAAGATATCAAATTTTATTTTCTTCGGATGATTACGAGAGTTACCTGCCGGTGTTCATCAAAAATTCTGGCGCTTTCGTTTCGTGATATGCCCGGATGCAGCGAAAAAAACCTGGTGGTTGTTCCGCCGCTGCTAAGACCGGAAGTTTTTGAAAATGAGCCTACTGACGGTGATTATGTTCATGGGTATATGATTAATACCGGATATTACGAGGAAGTTCTGGATTGGCACACCAAGAATCCGCACATACCGCTCCGTTTTTTCTGGGACAAAAAAGATGCCGATGATGTTACGGTAATAGACGAGAATCTGATTCTTTATCGTATCAACGATGAGCTTTTTCTAAAAAGCATGGCGGGGTGTATGGCTTATTCCACCACATCGGGTTTTGAATCGGTGTGCGAAGCGCTGTATTACAAAAAACCTATCCTGATGATTCCTGTCCATGTGGAGCAGGAATTTAACGCTTATGATGCCAGCCTTTCGGGAGCCGGGATAAGCAGTGGAAAGTTTAAACTGAACAAACTGTTGAATTTCATACCGCATTACCGGCCCGATGAAAATTTCCGTGATTGGGTACATCAGGCGGAAGAACGATTTATCAAGGAGATTTGCGAAAGTAACTGAAAAAGCCCCTAACCGAAGGTGGCCAAAGGCTTTAAAGAAAGAGCCACAAGCGAGAGTCGAACTCGCGACCGACGCGTTACGAATGCGTTACTCTACCAACTGAGCTATTGTGGCGACATTTCGGGTGGCAAAATTACAAAAAATAACCGAAACCGGATACAATAATTCCAAGTTTTTACCGTGTAAAGCACATTATATGCCAAAAGTATTATTATTGCGCATATGCGTCTAAGTCCAATTCCCAAAATAATTCTTTATCGAAAGCATACAATTTGTTGTTTGTCATGAACATATTGGGCGATGCCTGAAATTTCATCATCGGTTTTCCCGAAAAATCGCAAACGATAAATTCTTTTTCGTCGTTGGTCAGAAGTCTGTAGGCACCGTTATCGATTGTCTTTTCAAAAACATCTTTTTTGTCGTACGTAATCAGCGTTTCTAAACTGTCTGTCAGCGAAATTACCCGATTTCCGGATGTCATTATCAGATTCTGTTCGGGATAAGCGGCTGCCATATCCATAAAAGTAGAATCGCCCTGAAGGACATAAATTCCCGACTCTACAAAAGCGTCCAGTTGCTCACCTTTCTCCAGACCGACAATCTTTTCCGTCAGCAAACTTCCGCCGGAAAGGGAATAGGTGGCGATTTTGTTTTCGAAAACCAAAAAAAGCATATCGTCAATAACCTGAAAATTCCGGATAAACTCTTTTTTTTCGGGAATCATAGTCAGGTATCGCCGGCTGCCGTCATTTATGTTAAAAGCGGCAAGATACGGGTCGCCGACCATAGAAAAACCACCGTTGTAGAAAGCATAGCCACGATTGATCATATAAACCACCGAGTCTTTTAAAAAGATGGATGATTTAGATGTGAATTTTTCGGGTAGAGGTGTACTCCATAGGATTTCTCCCGAATTTCCAATCCGGGAAATCATATCGCGTGAAGCGAGAACGATACTGTTTCCCTCATCTATCAGCATGTTTGAAACCATCTCCGTAACTTCGTCGGGGCTTGTCTGATACATAACGGTTCCGGAGAGAACTCCCAACAAAATACCGGTGACATTGGCCGCGATCATTTGTCCTATTTTCTTTTGACTGGTAGTAGCTTTATACGACCAGCCATTTCCCGTGGGTAAATCCAATGCCTGAATTCCGTTAACGGCAACCAAAAGAACAGAGTCGGTCAGCATGTAAGCATCGTCCCAGCCACGCGTTCTGTCAACCGGTTTAGTCCACAGTGTGTTACCGTTGGATAAATCGATTGCCGACAAGTTGTTCGACATGCTCTGAACCGGATAACCCACGCCGATGTTCAGCTTCGAATCTATAAAATATAAGTTGTTTTTAGTTTCCCAAAACACGTTTCCTGTTTCGGGATCGAGACAGAAGTTTTTTTTCTTTTCGGAGAAGAAGAGGTACTTTCCCTGTTGTTTTGTTTCGGAGTTGTTGTAGTTGACATTCCTGCTCCATTTAACCGATTTGTTATCCAGATCGATCATTGCGATGTTTCCCTCGTTCCTGAATGAAGTCCCTTTCTTGTTTGTCTGCCTGAGTTCAAGCAACAGATTATCAGAAAAACCGTCCCAATGCCATTGATAAATCTTGTGCTGCGGTTTGTAGCATTTTACAACAATGTCATTTCCGTCAAACGTTTTTCCGATAACGGTATCTTTTGTTATAAAGAAATTATTGATCGCATTTTGCGCGTTTGCACATAAGATAAAGCACAAAAGAAAAACAACAGGTAGCGTCTTTTTCATAATCATGTGATGTATTACGTGGTAAAATTAGTAATTTGTTCGCTAATGCAATAAAAAACGGGTTGCAACGCAACCCGTTTTAACATAATAATATTTAATATATCGTTTATTTTTGAGGCTCCAATTGTCTCTTTCCGTCTTGTTTTCTCATGATGGCATAGGCCACGGGTGAAGCGATGAACAAGCTCGTTACAGTCCCAACAACCACACCAATCAACATAGCGAATACGAAACTTCTTACGGCATCGCCTCCCAGGAACAGAATACATATAATGACCAGTATCGTACTCAGACCGGTATTGATGGTACGTGCCAATACGGCGTTCATGGAGTCGTTGAACAACGAGCGCAGCTCGCGTTTAGGATATAGCTGGTGTACTTCGCGGAAACGGTCGAATACAACTACTTTGTCGTTAATGGAGTAGCCCACAATTGTTAGAATAGCCGCAACGAATGTCTGATCGATCTCCATGGAGAACGGCATTACTTTCCAGAGCAATGAATACAATCCGATAACGGCATATGTATCGATAGATAGTGCGGCAACTGTTCCTACAGAAAATGCCCAGTTACGGAATCGGGCAAAGATATAGATACCCATACAGATCAGGGCGATGGTAAGTGCCAGGAAGGCATTTTTCATCGTGTCTTCGGCTACGCTCGGGCCTACTTTTTGCGAACTTTGAATGTGATCATTGATGGTGCTGCCAGGCGTAATGTAATCTTTCAATCCTTGTCCCAGCAATGAAATCAGATCTTCTTCAACAGTTGCGCTTTCATTATCAATCATATAGTTGGTCGAGATACGCACCTGGTTGGTTGAGCCGATGGTAATCACCTGTGCCGAACCGCCTAAAACCGGTTGCAATGCTTCTTCAATATCTCCTGTTTTCACCGGACGATCGAACCTTACAATATAATTACGCCCACCGGTGAAGTCGATACCCGTATTCAGTTTCAACGTAAAGAGCGAAACGATGCTGATTACTACAAAAATAGCAATTGCCAATATAATATTCTTGCTGTTTTTGATGAAATCGAAGTTATATACATTAAAAATGGCTCTTGAGAATCCGGTGTTGAATGTCAGTTTTAGCCATCTGTTTCTTTCAAGTTGATGTTCATAAACCAGACGAGTTAAGAAAACGGCGGTTAAGAACGAAATAGAAATACCGATGATCAATGTAATAGCAAATCCTTTGATGGCACCTGTTCCGAAGATAGCCAGAATTATACCGGTAATAATAGTTGTCAGGTTGGAGTCGAGAATTGCCGAGAAAGCATTTTTATAACCGTCTTCCAGTGCTTTACGCAACGATTTCCCATTGGCAAGCTCTTCCTTAATACGCTCGTTGATAAGAACGTTGGCATCCACGGCCATAGCCAGTGACAAGATCATACCCGCAATGCCCGGCAGCGTAAGTACCGCCTGAAATGCCGCCAGGACTCCCAACGTGAAGAAGAAGTTAATAAGCAATGCACCGTTGATTACCATTCCCGGAGTAAATCCGTACAGTAAACAGGTGAAGATAAACAACACGATAAGTGCGATGACGAACGATACCAAACCGTCGTGGATGGCTTCCTGTCCAAGTGACGGGCCAACCACGTCCTCTTGGACAATGCGGACGCCGGCTTTCATTTTACCCGATTTCAATACGTTTTCCAAGTCACCGGCCTCCTCCGGGGTGAATCGTCCGGAAATTGACGAACGCCCGCCTTCGATGCGGTCATTAACCGTAGGCGCCGAGTAAACGTAACCGTCGAGAACAATGGCAATGGACTTGCCTTTTTCTGCTCCCGTGATGGTTGCCCAACGGCTCGCACCGGCAGAATTCATAGTCATGCTAACTTCCCAGGCTGAACCTTGATGTCCCTGGTCGGCCTTGGCGTTGGTTACCACATCGCCTTCGAGAGCCGGGCCGCGTTTGCTTCCGTCACCTCTCAGCGCGTATAATTCATATAAGGTTTCCCGCTGGTCGATGGGTTTGAATCCCCATCTAAAACGAACGTCGGCAGGGAAAATATCTTTGTATCGCTGAAGCAGGTAATTAACCGCTGCAGTATCGTTTTGGGCAACCGCTCCCACAATGGGCCCGTTGGCGCCGCCCATGCCAAAACGGGGCTGGGCAAAATATTCAACGAAGCTTTTGTTAATTTCAATTTTTGCTCCCGCGGCATCCGACGGAATCAATGCTAATGAATCCGTCAACAAAGAATCTGTTGATGCAGTAGCAGCTCCACGCACGTTCTGTGCATATTCAGCAGAACGGGTGTTTATCTCGTTGAAGTATGTTCCGAGTTCGTTTATGTCGTAGGTCTTCCAGAATTCCAGATTGGCGCTTCCTTGCAGAAGATTACGAACACGTTCTGGCTCTGTGATCCCGGGCATTTCGATAAGGATACGTTCGGCCTGATCGAGGCGTTGAACGTTGGGGGCGACCACTCCGAAACGGTCGATACGTGTGCGGAGCACATTGAACGAGTTATCGGCAGCACTTTTCACTTCCTGGCGAAGTACGTTGATTACCTGATCATTGGTCGCGGTAGGACTTACCCTGTCGCTCATGGTAATACTGAAAATATTTGCCAGCTTACCGGTGGGATTTATTCTCTCGTAGTTTTGACGAAAAAGAGTGATGAAGTCGGATGAACTTCCCTTTCTGTTTTGAACAATGGTTTCCTGCAATGCCTGATTGAACTGTGGGTCATCAGTGTTTGCCAGGGCTTTGAGAACCTGGGCTACATCCATTTCCACAATCACGTTCATACCGCCTTTCAGGTCGAGTCCTAAACCGATCTCTTTTTCACGAATTTGTTTTAATGTGTATCCTAAATAGACTTTCTCGGTAGAAAGCGAGTCGAGATACTGATTTTTTAGTTCCAAGTCTCCTTTAGCATACGCATCAGCTTTTTTATTGTATTGTCTGCCTACTATGGTAAAAGACAAGTAGAACAAACAGATAAGCGTCAGTATGATTGCGAAAACTTTAATAAATCCTTTGTTTTGCATTTCGATATTACGTTTATTTTTATGTGTATTAATTTATTCTTTTTTAGGCGTTTATCCGAAATATACTATTAAATCGAAAGGCATTTCAAATGTCTTTCGATTTGAGCCTGCAAATATACACTTTTTTTGTCTTTTTAAGAACAATATCTTTGGATTATTTTTGTTGATTATTATAAAACAACTCACGGGACAACTTTCTGAAAGTTATCCCGTGAAATAAATTGTAAATTTAGCTGGCGTTAACAGTTAAAAGCTGATTATTGTACGAATCCCCTGTTTTTCAACAAATAAATCGGATTGGGTTCTGCTCCACGGTACTTTTTGTAAAGCGTCATCGGATCGTCGGAATTGCCTTTCGATAAAATGTTTTCGCGGAACGATGCAGCTGTTGCCTTGTCGAACACGCCTTTTTCAACAAAAGGTTGAAAAGCATCGGCATCCAATACTTCCGCCCACAGGTAGGCATAGTATCCGGCAGAATACCCTCCGCTGAAAATGTGGGAGAAGTAGGTGCTGCGGTAACGTGGAATAATCTCTTTGATCAGTCCGATCTTCTCCATTGATTTTTTCTCGAAATCGCGAACATCAATATCCTTCTTTTCACTTTGCGTATGATAATCCATATCGAGCAGCGCGGCAGCAACAAATTCGGTGGTGATGAATCCCATGTTGAATTTAGATGCTGCGTCTATTTTTGCGATCAGTGAATCGGGAATCACTTCGCCCGTCTGATAATGTTTGGCATAAAGTTTTAGCACTTCGGGATGAAATGCCCAATGTTCCATAATTTGCGACGGAAGTTCGACAAAATCGCGTGAAACGCTTGTTCCCGAAACGCGTGAGTAGGTTACGTTTGACAACATCCCGTGTAAGGCGTGTCCGAATTCATGGAAAAGAGTTTCCACTTCGTCCAGCGTAAGCAAAGAGGGGGCAGTTTCAGTCGGGCGTGTAAAGTTGCCCACATTATAAACAAGCGGGCGGATGTTCTCGCCGTTCAGTATGTGCTGGTCGCGGAAGCTGCTCATCCATGCTCCGGCATTTTTACCGGCGCGTGGGAAGTAGTCGGTGTAGAATACCGAAATGTGGGAACCGTCGGCATCCAGCACTTCATAAGCTTCTACTTCGGGATGATATACCGGAACGTTTTCCAGTTTTTTGAAATTCAGTCCATACAGGCGATTTGCTACTTCAAACACGCCTTCGCGAACGTTTTCCATTTTGAAGTAAGGTTTGATTTCTTCTTCGTTGAGCGCATATTTTTGTTGGCGGACTTTTTCGGTATAATACCACCAGTCCCACGATTCGATTTTAAAGTTTCCGCCTTCGGCATCAACCATTGCCTGTAGTTCGGCAGCTTCTTTTTTTGCCTGTGGCAGAGCGTATTTCCATACATCGTTGAGCAGTTTATAAACGTTTGCCGGCGTCTTGGCCATATTTTCGTCCAGGATGAAATCGGCGTGCGTTTTGTAACCAAGCATTTGCGCTTTTTCAATACGCAGGTTCACAATGTCGTTAATGATTTTCTTATTGTCGTTTTCATTATCGTTATCGCCACGGTTGAACATGGCTTTGTATAGTTTTTCTCTTAAATCCCGCTTTTCGGAATACTGCAAGAACGGTAACCAGCTGGGTTTTTGAAGAGTAAAAATCCATTTTCCTTCCTGTCCTTCATTTTTAGCCGTTTCTGCAGCTGCAGCAATTACTCCTTCGGGAAGCCCGGCCAGGTCTTCTTTCTTGTCGATAATCAATTTAAAACCGTTGGTCTCTTTCAGCAAATTGTTTCCGAACTTAAGTGTGAGGGACGAAAGCTCTTTGTTGATTTCACGGAGCTTGTTTTTTTCTGTTTCACCCAACATACTGCCCGAACGGACAAACGCTTTGTAGTAATTGTCCAACAGACGATACTGTTCGGTAGTAAGATTCATGCCTGTAGTGTCGTCGTGAAGAGTTTTGATGCGGGCGAACAATTTATCGTTAAAATTGATGTTGTCCCTGTGCTCAGACAACAACGGCGATAATTCTTCCGCTAATGCCTGAATGGAGTCGTTGGTTTCAGCTCCTTTTAAACCATAGAAAACTTCCGAAACCCTGTTTAGCAATTGCCCACTGTGGTCCATCGCCGCGATGGTGTTTTCAAATGTGGGCGCTTCCGGATTATTGGCAATAGAGTCAATCTCTTTTGCTTCGTCTTCCATCCCTTTCAAAAATGCGGGTTTAAAGTCGGCAAAGGAAATTTTGTCAAAAGGCGGCATCCCGAATGGTGTATCGAATTCGGTGTAAAAAATAGTTCCGTTTTCCCGGGCTTGTTCCCCGGTTTTTCTGTTGTTGCAAGCAATTAAAGCCATAGTTGCTAACGTGATTAATAATAATTTTTTCATTCGAGTACTAATTAGTTGTTATTTAAACGATTGTAAAAAATCCATTGAATGATTTTAGAAGATTAATGCAAAGTTATAACTTTTTGCTTAATAACTTAACTGTTTAGCCGGCAGTTTTGTACAAAAAACTATCATTTTTTTATGCTTTTTGTGAAAAAACAATAAATAAATATAAATGACTCCCGATTTTTTTTGTATTATAAAAACAGTTGATATATTTGTGATATTAAAATAATATCATTCTAAATTTATTGATATGGAAACAAAAGAATTTAATTTTAAAGGTTTTAGAGTCAACGGATTTCTTATGCTTTTTTTGCTGTTTCTCCTGTTGGGAGGTACCATTTTCTGTTTTTTCCTGGGTGATGCGGGAATTATAGCCGGTTGTGTTTTAGCATTGATCTGGTTTATCCTGCTTTTCGGATTTGTCAAGCTTGAACCCAACGAAGCTGTTGTGATGATCTTTTTTGGGAAATACAAAGGGGTATTGAAAGAGACCGGATTCTTTTGGGTGAATCCGTTTATGTCTAAGAAAAAATTGTCGATGCGTGCCCGGAACCTGAATGTGGAGCCTATTAAAGTGAACGACAAAGTCGGGAATCCCATTTTGATAGGGTTGGTACTGGTTTGGAAGCTGAAAGATACGTACAAGGCGATGTTCGAAATCGACGCGCAAACGATGGCTGCTTCAAATTCAACACCCGACAGGCACGGTGCGGTAACATACTCGGTAAGTAAACAAATGGACGCATTCGAAAATTTTGTTGCCGTTCAGAGCGATGCGGCTTTACGTCAGGTTGCCGGACAATACGCTTACGACAATAACCTGGTATCGGATGTGGAAATTACGCTCCGTTCTGGAGGAGATGAGGTGAACGTGGATCTGCTTAATGAGTTGAACAACCGGTTGGAAATGGCCGGCATAGAAATTGTGGAAGCACGTATCAACTACTTGGCGTATGCCCCCGAAATTGCGGCCGTAATGCTTCGCCGACAGCAGGCGGAAGCCATTATATCGGCCCGTGAGAAGATTGTGGAAGGTGCGGTAACGATGGTGAAGATGGCGCTGGAGCGTATTGAGGATGAAAATATTGTAACGTTGGATATTGACAAAAAAGCGGCGATGGTGAGTAACCTTCTCGTAGTGCTTTGCGCCGACGAATCGGCGCAGCCGGTATTGAATACGGGAACGCTGTATCAATAGAAAGATCCGGCTATCCGGAGGAGATACTGATAAAACTTGGTAAGATGGAGCGAATGAAAAATGACTAAGAAAGAGAAGACAACCAGGAATTTCGCATTGAGGCTGGACTCGGAAACGATGGGAGCCATTGAAAAATGGGCGGCCGATGAGTTTCGCAGCGTGAACGGTCAGATTCAATGGATCTTGGATCAGGCATTGAAGAAAAACGGGAGGTTGAAAGAATAGATGTGTCCGAAAGTTTTAAACCATCAGATGTTTATTTCAATAAGCCGGTTGATTATCAGTCGGTTTATTTTTTTTGTCCCAATTTTAACTATAATGTTTGGTTTATTTAACTAAATATATTAGTTGTAAAACTAAAAAATATAGTTATATTTGTATCGTGATTAAATCGAATATAATTTACCAAGCTTATAAATTAAAATGAAACCGTTAACAGCCAAAGAAGAAGAAATAATGCGTTATTTTTGGGAAAATGATGTGTTGTTCGTGAAACAACTCGTTGAAATGTATCCCGACCCGAAACCTCATTTCAACACGCTTTCCACGTACGTGCGGTCGTTGGAAGAGAAAGGCCTTTTATCGCACGAGGCGTTCGGTACAACGTACCGGTATTTTGCCGTCGTCAGTGAAGAAGAATACCGCAACGGGACACTCAGGAATGTGGTGAGGAAGTATTTCGACAATTCGTACCTGAGTGTGGTCTCGTCGCTGATCAAAGAGCAGGATATCTCTGTGGAAGAAGTGCGGAAACTGTTGGACGGAGTGGAAAAATTGAACGCCAAAAAATGATCGCCATGGAACTTTTTCTCTATTACCTGCTTCGCGCATCCGTTTTAATGGCACTATTTTATGGCTTTTACAAGCTTTTTCTTGCCGGAAGCACGTTTCACCATATCAACCGTATTTTGCTGATATTCATAGTGCTGACGGTATTCCTGCTTCCGCTTTTCCATTTTCACCTTATTCCGGAGAAAAAAACGGATCCGGTTACCGAAACGTTTCTGGCGGATCTTTCTTCCATTCCCGTCACTGAATTTGTGGAAACGCAACCGCCGGTAGAGATTCCATGGATGCAGATTTTGATAGTTCTGTTTGCTGCGGGATTTCTTTTCGCACTTGTCCGCTATCTGATCGGATTGGGTCAAATCGCCGCTATCATCCGAAAGTCGGAAAGACAAACGCTTGCCGACAATACCGTTTTGTGCATGACTGACAAGGATATCTCGCCATTCAGCTGGGTGAAGTATATCGTTTTGCCGTGTAAAGGACTGCCGGCCGACAACCGGGCGGTGATCCGCCACGAAAGGGCACACATCCGTTTACGGCACTCGTTTGATATGGTCTTTCTCGATATTTTCACTTGTATATTCTGGTTTAACCCTTTCTCATGGCTGCTGCGCCGGGAAATTCAGTCGGTCCACGAGTATCAGGCAGACGAACAGGTGCTTCTCTCCGGCATTGATGCTAAACAATATCAACTTTTATTAATCCGCAAAAGCGTAGGCGAATATAAATTTGCTCTGGCGAACAATTTCCGTCAACGCGATTTGCACAAACGAATTATCATGATGAAGAAAAACAAAACAAACAAGCGAATGAAATGGAACTATATGGCGGCGCTTCCCATACTGTTCCTGGCAATGATCGTACTTTCGGTTTCGAAGCTGAACGCGAAAGCTGTGGAAAAAGAATCGGCGGAAACCATTGGGACTGTTGCGGAAAAAATAACCGCGCAAGTGGAAGATCGCGATATCAGAAGTCGCGCTGATGATAACCAGTCTAAAATTGTTGTGTCTGGTTATGTAAAAGACAATCAGGGCGTTATAATGGGTGCTTCAATTGCCGTAAAAGGGACCAACATAGGAACCATCACCGATTCACAAGGGAAATTTGTGCTCAAAGTGGATAAGGGGAGTACGCTGGTGTTTTCAATGATTAATTATAAATCGGCTGAATATGTGGTTGAAAAAGCGGAAGATAATTTGGTTATTGTCCTTCGGCCCGATGAGGTAATAACGGTGGGAGTTGGAGCTATGAGATCATTTCAGGGAATAATGCAAGATGTTGAAGATAAGTCAAAAGAAAGTAAAGAAGTTATCGGCATCAGTACCCTGAGCGGAAAGCGGCCATTGTATGTCGTGGATGGAAAACAAATTTCCCATGAAGATATGCAGAAAATCAACACTGAGAAAATTGATGCGGTAAGCGTTTTAAAGAACGAAGCATCTACATCCCTTTACGGTGAAGACGGAAAAAACGGTGTGGTATTGATTACAACGAAAAAACCGGAAAATTCTTCCTTGCATTTTAAACCGGATAGTCTGTTGATTATTATCGACGGAAAGGAGATGCCGAGAGATTTTGATTTGAATACTCTTAAACCTGCTGAGATTGAATCGATAGATGTTTTGAAAGGTAAATCGACAAACGAAATTTACGGTGGAGAAGGAAGGAATAGAGTAATAATGATTACGACGAAAAAGAGCAATTCCGACAAAAAGTAACTCGCCCTAATTAAACCCATATGCAGCCATGCGCATTTCCTGAGTAGATTTAAACGGTTTGGCCGGACTCAGGTAACGCTCCAGAAATTTGTGTATAGTGAACCGGATATCGGTGGCCTCCTTGCTGTCGATACGGTCGAAACCGTGCCCGCCGGAGGCATCCTGAAAGATTTTGTATTCGAACTCTTTGTCGTATTTCTTGAGCGTGTCGATCATCAGTTTCACTTCCTCCACATAAACATCATTATCATTAGTATTGGTGTGTATCAGTAACGGCTTGTTCAGGTTCCCGGCATAGTGGGTGGGGGAGCGCCGTGCGTATTCTCCGGGATTCTCCTGGATACTTTCGCCAATGTGATGCGGTGCTGTAAAGTACGCCGTATAGCTTTTATCGTGCGACGTCAGCCGATTTTCCAAATCGCTTACGGGCACTCCGGCAAAAGCACATTGATATTTATCGCCGTGCTGGAGAATCTGCATCAGGGCGATCATTCCGCCGTGACTCCATCCGACTACCCCTACGCGGGTGGAGTCTATAAAACTATAATTTTCAATCATATAGTTCCGACTCTCCAGTACATCGTCGTTTTCGCGTCCACCGTAATCGATGTTCTCATATGTGGCCTTTCCGTAACCCGTGCTGCCCCGGTATTCCGCCGATACCACCACGTATTCCTGAGCAATCAGCTCGCGCACGATATGGACGTAGTAGGTGGAAAAATTGGCATGGACCCCGCTGTGCGGCAGAACGATAAGCGGATATTTCTTGTTGATATCCACATCTTTGGGGATGAACACATAGGCATAAAACTGCAGTTTATTGCCCGCGAAACGGTCGTCCTGGTCTTTTGGCTTCCACCGCGGTGTGCCGGTTAACCGCACTTTATCGACGTGGGCGATGTCTTCCAGCCTGCGGAACCACATCAGGTCGTCGATCTGCTTTTCCAGCACATCAAAACGATGCTGATAATCGTTTACCGTCTGTTTTAACGAGTTGATTTCTTTCAGCAAAGAATCGGACTGGGCTGAAATACTTACGGTGTTTACGGCTGTAAATAAGCCGATTAAAAAAAATTTAAATGAATTGTTCATAGTATTCTTGAATTTTTTTAAGTCAATTGGCAATTTTCATTCCCGCCCAGGCAGCAAAAATTCCCAGAACAACGCTGAATAGAGTGTATCCCAAAAATAGCGTCCATTGGCCGAGTTCCAGTAACCTGAGATTCTCAAACGCAAAAGCCGAAAATGTGGTATATCCACCACAGAATCCGACGATAAAAAGCAGCCTGAACGATTGATTATCTGGTTGATTGGCGAGCATCCATCCCGATAAAATCCCTATAAGGAAACACCCGATAATGTTTGCGGTGAATGTTCCTAAAAACAGAAAATAGCCGTGTGCATACTGCGTCACGATTTTCGATGTAAGGAACCGCAATATACTGCCGGTTCCACCACCCAATCCCACATATAGAATTTCTTTCAGCATAATTTATTAAGCCAAGACACAAGACAAAAGAATGAAAAACTAAAAGTGAAAAACTTTAAATCTCAATCACTTTCCCCATTTTTACATAAAACACGAATCCTTTTACATTATTGTATCCCATCTCTTTTATTAACCTGATATAATGTTGCACCTGGCGTTTGTATTTCTCTTCTTCCGCTTCGCCAAACTTATAATCCACCACGATGGCTTCGTTGTTTCCAATCATTACCCTGTCGGGCCGGCTAAAGCCGAAAGCCGGATGAAGCACCTGCGTTTCATTGATAACGTGATATTTTCCCGAATACCATTCAGCAACTTTGGGATCGGATAAAATACGGGTAAGCAGTGCCGTTACTTCGATTTTTTTGTCGGCATCAATTTCACCCGAAATGTATTTTGCTTCGATAGCATCGTCCAAATTGTCAATGGTCTGTATGTTGCTGATGATTTCGTGCATCAGCGTTCCGTAGGCACGGCTTCCGTCATCGGAGAAAAAACCGATGGAATTTAGCCGCAACTTCAACCGGTTATTGAACGGGATGGATTGCCATTTTCCCGAATCCAGCTTCCGGGGCGTTTTTCTTTCTGTCTTATGCTCGAGCGGGACAGGGCTTCCCAACTCGAAAAGTGTACTGTTTTCCTGTTCCTCCAGATAATTACACAACCCGGTTGACTTCAGCGTTTTCCACAACAACGAAGAGACGTCGCTTACGGAATCTTTAACCGGTTTTGGAGCAAAGGCCACTATGCGGTTTTTGGCGCGCGTGAAAGCCACATAAAGCAAATTCAGGTTATCTATGTATGTGTATAGCTTTTCCTTCAGGTAATCCTCTTTGAAGATGGTGCTTTCGAGTGAACTTTTGTATTGCAAGGGCAATATCCCAAGTGCATTGAATGGCTCCACTGTGGGTTTACACCACAAAACAGGGCCCATACTACCGGCGTGATCAATGTCCCATTTTAAAAACGGCAGAATAACTGCACCAAATCCCAATCCTTTAGATTTATGTATGGTAACCAGCCGGATAGCATCTTGTTCGTCGGGCGAAAAAAGTGTTTTTGCAGATCCTTTTTCGTCCCACCAGTCCAGAAAATCATTTATGTTCGACGAAGCTTCCGTGCTGAATTTCAGTACAATATCCAGAAATGCTTGTACATAAGCGTTTTCTTTTTCATTGAGCGCATCTGCACTCATCGCAAAAAAAGCTTCGATCATCTCGTAGAAAGGCAGTGTAGAAATACGGTTTAGCTCTGTTTTGATTTCTTCAGGAAAATCTTTCACTCCCTCGTCAAAATAATTACCGATAGCCTTTTCGGGCAATGTACCCCGATGAAACCGGTAGTACTCATACACGGCAAGCATCCGGCGGGTCTCCTCGTTACGGTTCTGGAAATAGCGAAGCAGGGCAATGGCGGCTTTTACGCTTTGCGCATTGCCGATGACAAGCGCTTCGTTTGAAATAATGTCGTACCGGTAACCGGATTGGGGGTTCTTTTCTTTGTAGTTCAGCAGTGTTTCGGCAACCTGTATGGCTTCGTCGTTTTTTCGCACCAAAATGGCTATGTCTCTTAAGGCGAATCCCTGGTCTTGCAAGCGTTCAATTTCGATCGGAAGCTGCTCCAATGCTTGCGATTTCCAGTCGTTTTCTTTGTCGGATGTGTCGAGAAACGAGATTTTGACGTATCCCCCGTCCGGATTTTTATCCAACGGAATATGCTGCAAGACATGTTGGTAAGCTTCCGTTATTTTTCGGTTGGGATTTTCTTGTAATTCTGACGAGACATTAAAATCGTTTTGCAAGATTTCTGCGGCGGCGGAGAAGACGGAATTATTAAAATTCACGATGTTGGAGTCGCTCCGCCAGTTCGTATCGAGCACATCGTTGCGGATGGCGTTTTCGCCGAAGTCCTGCGGAATCCGGCTTTCGAGCAATTCCCAATCGGAGTTCCGCCAACGGTATATGCTTTGCTTCACATCCCCGACAATCAGATTGAAATGTCCGCTATCTAAACTTTCTTTGATTAACGGTTTGAAATTTTGCCATTGCATGGATGATGTGTCCTGGAACTCATCGAGCATATAATTGTTGATGCGTGTGCCGGTTTTTTCGTAAACAAAGGGCGACTCGCTATCGGAAATAATTTTGTTCAGAAGTTCGGTTGTATCGGAAAGGAAAAGGGTATTGTTTTCCCGTTGATATTCTTGCAAGCGGTTTCGTATGTCGTTAAGGATTCCCAGTGTGTGGTAGTTTAGTAGAATGCTCTTGGCGGTATTATAAAACAGGTTGTTTTCGAACAGGTTTACAGCCTGCTTCACGCAATCGTTCAACCCTTCGGAATAAGCAGATTCTATGGCCGGCCTTTTTTCATTTTTTGCTGTTGTCCAATCTTCCGGGTTATCGGCACGGCTAAAAAAACGCGGCGACGGCTCCTTGAAATCTCCATCGGCCATTTTGACGAAAGCCAGGAAGCCGGAGTTCTTGCCGTATTTGAAATCGGTGTAGTTCAGCCCGAATCTTTCCATCAGGTTGAGAGCGCGAATGCCGATGGATTTCATCTCATTTTCCCACGACCGGATGATTTTCAGCAATGTCTGTCGGTAATCGTCCAGCTGTTTTTTGTCTTCAATCTTCAACTTATCGTCTTTCGGCAACAGCTTATATTTCTCGTTGAAAAGTTGCCCGGCCAGTTTGGCGATGTTTTGTTTTATGTTCCAGCTTTTCCCGTCCTCAATCTGATGTTTCATATAATCGAGGATCCATCCGGAGAGTTCTTTGTTTTGCGGCTTATCCAGTTCAAAAATCATCAGATCGATAATTTGTGCCAGCACAAAGCTCTCGTCGAGTTCCAGTTTGTAACCTCCCGACAGGCCCATTTCGCGGGTAAAAGCACGCATTGTCTGTTGGAAGAACCGATCGATGGTGCTGATGGAAAAAGCGGAGTAATCGTGAAGGATGTTTTCGAGAATGGTTGTAGCCCTCTCCCTGATTTGGGTTTCCGGGATACGGAATTGTCCCATCAGGTCTTCACTGTGATCTGATTCTTCGCCTTTGGAGAGTTTGTATAATTCTTTTACGATGCGCGATTTCATCTCATCCGTAGCCTTATTGGTGAAGGTGACGGCCAGGATGTGTTTGTATTGATTTTCGGCAGAAAAAAGCAAACGCAGGTACTCACCGGTCAGCCGGTGTGTTTTTCCCGATCCGGCGGAAGCCTTTATAAGCAGCAGGTGGTTGAAGTCAGATGACGCGCGATTTTGCATACCCCTCTTTTTGAAGTATCTCAAGCACTTTTTGCCGGTGGTCGCCCTGGACGATAATTTCGCCGTCCTTGGCCGATCCGCCCACACCGCATTTTGTTTTCAGCAGTTTCCCCAATATTTCCAAATCTTCGTCCGTTCCTGTAAATCCGGTAATTAATGTAACGGCTTTGCCTTTCCTGTTTCGTTTATCGAGACTTACGCGCAACATTTGTTTTTCTTTGGGAAGTGTGGGCTCCTCTTCCGTTTCCCCGCCTTGATAGTGGTAATCGGGATTGGTTGAATAAACAATATTCAATCGTTTTTTCCAGTCGTTTTCCTTCATCATTACCCTTGTCTATTTAAATACGAATATCAATCCGGTTTCACTTTCAGTGATTCAATCACGTTGATAATGTAGTCACCCATCCGTTCGCATTCCGAAACAATGTCCATGTAGAAAACACCGTTCTGGTAAGAATACCGGTTATCGTTCAGGTCTTCCACATTTTTTCGTTTCAGTAAGTTCCGCTTCTCATTGATGGTATTTTCTATCTCCTGGCTTTCGTGTAGCTCTTTTTCCGAAATTCGTTGATTCTTCAGCATCAATTGCATGTTCTCGTGTGCCTTGTCCAATAATGCATACATCGAGTTGATGTTGGCAAGGACGTTTTCATCAAAAACAGCATCTGCTTCCATTTTCCGTTTCAAATGGCGGCCGATGTTACAGCACGAATCCGCTATACTTTCAATCTCCGTAACGGCACGAAGGATAGAACGAATGTGTTCTTTACTTTGATTGCTAAGCCTTCCCTCCGACACCCTGCTTAAGTACGATCCGATCTCAACTTCCATCCGGTCGCAAATATCTTCGTATTTCTCAATCCGGTTATACAATTTTAGGAATTTCTTGTCGTTATGATCCATATTGGTCATTTTCTTGACAAATCCAAACATTTTCCGTGCCCGCTTGGCGTAAACTTCCGTTTCTTTTTCGGCTTGTAAAATGGAGAGCTCAGCCGTTGACAAGATCCCCGTGGAGATGTACTGGAGAACAAATTCCTCGTCTTCCTCTTCTCCGGCTTTCGGACGGATAACCTTAAGGCATATCTTTTCGTATAGATTTACAAACCAGATCATTATTGATACGTTGCAAATATTGAACAACGAGTGGAAGAGCGATAATCCGTATGACGTGGAAGCCTGATAGTTAAGGTACATTTCTTGTTTGGATGCCAGTTGTGCAGAAAGTTCCGATTTTGGAAGCGTTGTTATCTGCGAATATTCTTCGGGTGAAAGCGATGAAATAAACGATGACATTTCAGCCGGATTGGCAGGTCCGAAGTTTGTCACCAGACTCTCCACCATACTTACAAAATACTTGAATACGAATAACATCCAGATGACCCCCAGCACGTTGAACATGAAATGGGCAAAGGCGGCTCTTTTTGCCGATATGTTTGCCGGAATTGCTGCTAAATTTGCCGTTATGGTGGTGCCGATATTTTCACCCATGATCATTGCTGCCGCAGATGGAAAATCTATCCATCCTTTTGTCGCCATAATCAGGGTTAAGGCCACTGTTGCACTCGATGACTGCACAACAATAGTCAAAACAGTCCCTATCATGAGAAAAGAGAGAACCGACCAGATACCCATGTCGGAGAAGTTCTGTACGAACGATAAAACTTCGGGATTGTTCTGGAGATCGGGCATTGAGTCTTTCAGGAAGTCGAGCCCCATAAAAAGAAATGAAAAACCAAAGATAAACTCACCGATAGATTTACTTTTGTTTTTCGAGGAGAAAATCAAAGGAAGCGCAATACCCATCAACGGGATAGAGAGAGCGCTGATGGAAAACTTCCCAAACCCAAACAGAGAGATTATCCACGCCGTAACCGTTGTCCCGATGTTGGCGCCCATTATAACTCCGATGGATTGAACCAAACTCAGTAATCCTGCATTAACAAAGCTCACTACCATAACCGTAGTGGCCGACGAAGATTGAATGAGCGCAGTGATTAAAACACCCGTTAAAACGCCCATGACACGGTTTTTTGTCATCGCAGACAAAATGTTTCGGAGCTTATTACCTGCTAATTTTTGCAGGCCTTCGCTCATAATTTTCATACCGTAGAGGAAGAGCGCTAACGAGCCGATGAGCTTTAAAAAGTCGTAGAAACTGTAGTCCATTTTCTAAAAATAGCGTATATTAGCGTGCAAATATAGCTAAAATCGATATGATTGCAAATAAATGTAAAAATTAATTGAAAAAATATGACTGATACTGTTCGTGTTCATTGTCTTAATACCGATGAATATAAGGATGTTAGAGTAGGTTCTTCGCTGGAAGAACTGATCGAGGTTTTCGGAGTGAAAAAACCATATCTCGTTGCGAATGCAAAAGTGAACAACAAAACGGAGTCGTTGGCGTACCAGGTTTACCGTCCGCGTAGAGTGGAGTATGTAGATATCAGCGACTCGTCTGCTATGCGCACGTATGTGCGCTCGTTATGCTTTGTGCTGGCAAAGGCTGTTGACGATACGCTGCCTAATTCGGAAGTATATATTGAACACGCCGTTTCGAGGGGATACTACTTCAATATAGAAAGTGATGTGAAAGTAGGAGAAAAGGAATTGCTGACGGTGAAGAATCGGATGCAGGAAATTATCGACGCTGATATTCCGTTTGTTCAGGTTGAAGAAGAAATAGCGGAAGTGGTAAAACTGTTCCGCGAAAACAGGATGGAAGACAAAGCGCTGTTGCTTGAGACGTCTGACGATTTGTTGTATGCGCGTTATTCAAAATTAGACAACTATATCGATTATTATTACGGTTGCCTGCTGCCTTCGTCGGCCTATCTCCGTCTGTTTGATGTTGTTCCTTATAATGGCGGCTTTTTGCTTGTGGTTCCAAACAGACAGGATCCGGTTGAGTTGGAGCCGGTCATCCCGCAGCAGAAATTGCTGAAGGTTTACAGGGAACATCTCGAATTCCTGAAAATAAGTAAGTTAGATAACGTTGGCGATCTGAATAAAGCTATTCGTACAAATAAAATCTCGGAAATAATTCAAGTCTCCGAAGCTTATCAGGCGAATGAAATTGCCGATATTGCAAAAGAAATCACGGAAAGATACAACGATGGTTTACGGGTTGTGCTGATCTCGGGGCCGTCATCGTCCGGAAAAACAACTTTCAGGAAACGATTGGAGGTGCAGCTTTACGTGAACAGGCTGAAACCGGTGGGTATTTCACTCGACGATTATTTTATTGATCGCGACTTGACTCCACTCGACGACTTTGGTGAAAAAGATTACGAGTCGTTATATGCTATCGATCTGGAGCTTTTCGAAAATCAGATAATAGCCCTGCTCAATGAGGAAGAGATTGAATTGCCATCGTACAATTTTGTGACCGGAAAAAGAGAGTTCCGGAATCGCCGTCTTGTAATGGATAAAAAAAGCGTGCTGATTGTTGAGGGAATTCACGCGCTTAACCCCAAGCTGACGGAGCATATTGCACGTGATAAGAAGTTTATGATCTATGTTTCGGCGCTCACGTCTATCTCGTTGGATAACCACAACTGGATTCCGCCTGCAGATAACCGGCTGTTGCGAAGGATTATCCGCGACAACCGGTATCGCGGATATTCCGCACAAGAGACTATTTCACGATGGGACAGTGTTCGCCGGGGCGAAGAGAAATGGATTTTCCCGTATCAGGAAAACGCCGACGTAATGTTCAACTCGGCCATGATTTATGAGCTGGCTGCTATTCGTCGTCATGCTGAGCCTGTGCTGCAGCAGGTTCCGCGTGCAGTGAAAGAATATTCCGAGGCTTACCGCTTACTGAAATTTTTGCGCTATTTTAATTATATAGGCGATAGGGAGTTGCCGCCCACTTCTCTGTTGAGGGAGTTTTTGGGAGGGAGCAGTTTCCGGTATTAACTCATGACTTATATGAACGATATTATCTGTGCCATTTCCACTCCGCCCGGAATGGGGGCGATAGCCGTTATCCGCTTGTCGGGAGAAGGATGTACCGCTGTAGTTGACAAACTTTTTGTTTCACCATCCGGCAAAAAACTGGTGACGGCAAGGGCAAATACAACCCATTTCGGACAGATCGTGTTCAACAACGAGGTTATAGATGAGGTGCTCACAACCGTTTTTCGCGCTCCACATTCGTTTACGGGTGAGGAGAGCGTGGAAATTTCGTGTCACGGCTCGGTATATATCCAGCAGAAGATTGTGGAGGCGCTGATTGCCCAAGGTATTCGTTTGGCACAGGCAGGGGAGTTCACACGCCGCGCGTTCGGGAACGGCAAGTTCGACCTGAGCCAGGCCGAAGCGGTAGCCGATCTGATTGCTTCCGCGTCACAGGCTTCGCACCGTGTGGCCATGAATCAGATGCGTGGCGGCTTTGCCGAAAAACTGACGGAACTGCGGGATAGGTTGGTGCAATTTGTGTCGTTAGTTGAACTCGAACTTGATTTCTCGGAAGAGGATGTTGAGTTTGCCAATCGGCAGAAACTTTACGAACTGACGGAAGAGATTGAACATGAGATCGATAAGCTGGCCAATTCATTTCAATTGGGAAATGTGATTAAAAACGGTATTCCCGTTGCCATTATCGGAGAAACCAATGCCGGGAAATCCACATTGCTGAACTTGCTGTTGAACGAAGAGAAAGCCATCGTTTCCGATATCCACGGCACCACGCGCGATGTGATTGAAGACACCGTAAATATCAACGGGATCTCTTTCCGGTTTATAGATACCGCCGGTATCCGCCACACTACCGATACCATTGAAACGATGGGAATCGAGCGCACGTTTCAAAAAATTGAACAAGCGGGCATCGTGCTGTGGATGATTGACCTGGCCACTCCTGTGGAGAAAATAGAATCGCTTGCCGAATCCATTGTTCCCAAACTTGCCGACAAGCACGTATTGCTGGTATTCAATAAATCCGATCTGGTATCGGATGCCGAACGGGCGGAAAAACAAAATATCCTGTCGGAACTCAAAGCCGAACGCATAGTGATATCGGCAAAAAAACGACAGAATACCGATGTCCTGCAGCAGCTGCTGTTAAAAGCAGCAGATATCCCGCAAATAGGCGAAAACGATGTAGTTGTAACCAACCTGCGTCATTACGAGGCATTGGTAAAAGCGCTGGATGCTGTCCGCCGGGTGAAGGAAGGGCTGGAGATCGGTGTTTCCAGCGATTTTATATCGCAAGATATCCGCGAGTGTATGTTCTACCTTGGAGAAATAACCGGACAAATATCCACCGATGAGATTTTAAAAAACATTTTCAGTAAGTTCTGTATCGGGAAATAAATATCCGGCAATCAGCTGTTTAAGAGGTTGTATCGCCCAAAGATGAAGATAGCTCGTAATTCGGCTGCCGGACATTTCTCTACTTTCCGCGGATTATTGAAAATTGCATTCAGGGGTAAACGGATTAAGGAAAACGTAAATGACTTTTTGGCTTTTCCTACCCGACAGGTTTGCAGATTAGTGATGTGCTCAATCTAACATGGGATGAAATCATTGCTTTCGCCACAACTCAAGTTTATGCGGAGTTGGTGAGTTCAAAGAAAAGAGAATCCGCAAATAAAATGAGTTTGAAATAAAAAGTGGTGACACTGCCGAAACAAAATAACATAGAATTATGGATCAAGATAAAATAGTATTATACCAAACTCCCGATGGTGGGGCTAGTTTGGAGGTGAGATTAGAAAAAGAAACAGTGTGGCTAACCCAAAAGCAAATCGCAGAGTTATTTGGAACGAAGCGACCCGCAATAACAAAACATTTGGGAAACATATTCACATCTGGAGAGTTGGATGAAAATTCAGTTAGTTCCATTTTGGAACATACTGCAAGTGACGGTAAAGTATATCGGACTAAATTTTATAATTTAGATGCCATTATATCTATTGGTTATCGTGTGAACTCGCAGTACGCAACCCAATTCCGAATCTGGGCTAACAAGATACTGAAAGAATATCTTGTTAAGGGTTACGTTGTAAATGAGAATATCAAGTTGCAGCAATACAATGATCTAAAACAAACTGTCAAATTATTATCAAATGTGCTACAGTCCAAAGAACTGTCGGCTGATGAAGCAACCGGATTGTTACAAGTGATCAGTGACTATACGTACGCATTGGATACATTGGACAGATACGACTATCAGAAATTAACCGTAGAACAAACTACTCCCAAAGAGTCCTTCCGAGCGACTTATGAGAGTGCGATGGAGGCTATTGACTATCTTAGAAATAAGTTTGGAGGAAGTGACCTGTTTGGAAACGAGAAAGACCAGTCGTTCAAAAGTTCCATTAATACCATATACCAAACCTTTGACGGACAAGACCTCTATCCCAGCGTAGAGGAAAAAGGTGCGATGTTACTCTATTTAGTAACTAAGAACCATTCTTTCAGTGATGGGAACAAACGAATAGCGGCTTTTCTCTTCCTTTGGTTTCTGGAAAAAAACGGGATACTATATAGAGCAGATGGGACAAAACTCATAGAAAATAATACTCTTGTGGCCCTTACTCTTATGATTGCCGAAAGCCGGACAGAAGAGAAAGACGTAATGGTGAAAGTGGTTGTTAATCTGATAAATAAGAATAATTAATGGTTGGTTTAATTTTTAACAACACTGTCGCTACAAATTAGTGGTTTTTCAAAACCCACATTTTCTATTAAATTACCCTGTTGGTTGTCAGATTGGATATTCTCATCTATTGTGTATTGTATTCTGACTTTTATCCCTTTGATGATAAAAATATTGACCCCATTTCCTTTTATTTAGGAAAGAAATTGTATTTTTGTCCTGAAATTCAGGAAAGGCTATGAGGAAAGATGTTATCAAGTCTCTAATTGCTCTCAAACAGAGTGAAATTCCGTTCAATGTTATTGAGCGTGATATAAAGTTGCCGATAGGTCGCAAAAAAATTATCACCATCCCGGGTGTACGCCGTTGCGGTAAATCCACTTTGATGGAGATTGTCATCAACGCTCTTGTGCAGAGCGGTGTGCCACGGGAGAATATTCTGTGGTTAGGTTTCGATGATGAGCGTTTGAAAAGTTTGGCATCTGAAGAGTTGGATGAGGTCATCGCTTCCTATATGGAAATGTTTCCGGACACACCCATCAGAGATGTACATATGTTTTTTGATGAAATCCAGCTCATTAAAGACTGGGAATATTTTGTACTGCGGATTTATAAGTCCTATTGCAAAAATATCTATGTGTGTGGAAGCAATGCCACGATGCTTTCTACGGAATTGAGTTCGGCCTTGAGAGGTTACCCGCTCGAATATGAAATGCATCCGCTTTCATTCAACGAGTATTGCCGTTTTAAAGGAATCAGCACAAACAGCTACCTGGAACAGGACTGGGCAAGGTTGAGGAGTGCATTTGAGGCATATAACCAGGAAAGTGCATTTCCTGAAGTTGTGTTGACAGCCTTCAAGTCGGAGCAATTAAAGCTGTTGCATGGTTACTTTGATACGATGTTACTGAAAGATTTGGCTGAGCACTACAAAATATCCAATATAAGTGTGGTAAGATATTTTGTAAAACGTATCATGGCAAACCTGACTAAACCCACATCCATCAATGCCATATACAAGGATATCAAATCCCAGGGCTTGAAAGTGGGCAAGGATGATTTATACCTTTGGGTAAACTATATATGTGATATCTTTATGTTTGTACGTATTCCCAAGTATAGCCGTTCTTTGATAAAGGAACAAAATTCACTCTATAAATATTACTGCATCGATAACGGTCTGCGGGGAGCAATACTTATACCGCAAAGCAATGATAACGGAAAGAATCTTGAGAATACGGTTTTCATGCAACTGAACCGGACAAAACTATCGTCGGACAAGATTTCTTATTATCAAGGTGACGGTGAATGTGATTTTGTATTCCAGCGTAATGATAGTGTAATGCAGCTCATACAGGTCACTTGGGATATGTTTGACGAAAACACTCGTGAAAGAGAGATTGCGGGCATTTTAGAGGCTTCACTTTCAACCCGGTGCGACAATCTTTTTATTGTCACAAAGGATGAGGAGAGTGTAATAACCAGGGAAGGCAAGCAGATAAATGTTCTTCCAGCTTGGAAGTGGTTGTTGCAGAATAACTGATTTAAAAATATTATCCTGTGATTTCACTATGATTTTTAACTATATTAAAAATCCATCAACCTTAATTAAAGAGGAAAGCAATGGGAATTCTTTTTGGAAGAATTTCCCATTGCTCTTTTTCAAACTATTGGCGGTTATATTTGTAAGTGGAGTGGTCTATTCTCTAATTTCTTTTATATTGGATCCTTCTTCCGGATTTTCATTTCCTGACAATTACGCCAATAACTTGAAAGAGTATGTCAATAAAATGCCTTTAGCCTATCTGTGGATAATATTAATAGGTCCGGCCTATGAGGAGATTACGTTTAGGATGGGACTGAATTTCGAAAGAAACAGTTTTGTCTTCTCTTTGTTTATGGTACTTTTTCTGGTCACCGGTGGAACTATTTTCCCTGCCAAGTTTGATAGTCAATATATTGTGAATTTAATCTTTAGAGTTGTTCCTCTTATGATTTTATACTTTACCGTAGGGAGAAAAATAACACAAAAGCATGTGAGTTTTTTAAAAGAAAGATATTACAATCAAATTGTCTATCTTGTTGCAATAGTTTTCTCGGTATTGCATCTGCCTAATTATTTTCCATTTCATTTGTCTCAATTGTCTTTCTACATACTAATCATGTCTGTTTTCTTTTATATAAGCATGACTCTCAGCTATATCAGAATCAAACATGGTCTGGCACATGCTATAGTCTTTCATACTTCATGGAATTTATTTCAGATGTTGATTTCGAGATGATGATTTTTCACCCTGATGATACATCCATTATTAACATAGTCTTGTTGAATTGCAACTTTGTCATCGTATTTTAGAATAGGATTTGTAAAATAATAGTTCTATATTTGAAGGTGTTTGAAGGAGAGTGAACTACTCTCTTCATACACCGCCAAATAAAATGAGTTTGAAATAAAAAGTGGTGACACTGCCGAAACAAAATAACATGGAATTATGGATAAAGGAGAAATTGTGATATACAAAGCTCCAGACGGAAGCACAAATCTGGACGTAAGACTTGAAAATGAAACGGTATGGCTGGATCAATACCAGATGGCTGATCTTTTCAGCACAGATAGAACATCTATTTCAAGACATATCAGAAACATGTATAAATCGGAGGAATTGGAAGAAAATTCAACTTGTGCAAAATTTGCACAAGTTCAAAAGGAAGGAGATAGAGAAGTATCCCGTACCATATCTTATTATAACTTAGATATGATCATATCAGTAGGATATCGGGTCAATTCTAAACGTGGCATCCAATTTCGCACATGGGCAAACAAGACTCTGAAAGAATATCTTGTTAAAGGTTACGTTGTAAATGAGAATATCAAGTTGCAGCAATATAGTGATCTAAAACAAACTGTCAAATTATTATCAAATGTGCTACAATCAAAAGAACTATCTGCTGATGAAGTAACCGGCTTGCTACAGGTGACCTGTTTGGAAACGAGAAAGACCAGTCGTTCAAAAGTTCCATTAATACCATATACCAAACCTTTGACGGACAAGACCTCTATCCCAGCGTAGAGGAAAAAGGTGCGATGTTACTCTATTTAGTAACTAAAAACCATTCTTTCAGCGATGGGAACAAACGAATAGCGGCTTTTCTCTTCCTTTGGTTTCTGGAGAAAAACGGGATACTATATAAAGCAGATGGGACAAAACTCATAGAAAATAATACTCTTGTTGCACTTACTCTTATGATTGCCGAAAGCCGGACAGAAGAGAAAGACGTAATGGTGAAAGTGGTTGTTAATCTGATAAATAGGAATAATTAATGGTTGGTTTAATTTTTGACAACAATGATTCTGGCTTAGGGAGTTGACGAGTTTTCAGCTAACACCATCTTTTGGCTTGTAGCCGGACTTGAACCCTTCAGATTACCAACTTACACAGTTCATGGAATACTCCCGTTTCAAGGAATAAAGTCTTTCTCCATTCTCTGAAACCAAACAATACATTAGTACTCAGCAATAGTCAAAAGGCATCCAATATATGCAGTAGGACCGAGCCATCCTCCACTAAAGCCACTCGCAACGGCTCCCAATAAACCACAACCGATGTGTTGTCCAATTGTCCATCCACCTTGCAGGTTTTCCATCTGCTCAAAATTCAACTTTTTTTATAATTTAAATTTTTTTAAAATTAGACATAAATTTTGTTTTGGCAAAAAGAATCGCAGAAAAATCATTTTTTTGTGAAAAGATTTTCACAACATCATAAAATTTCGAAAAAACAGCCGATGAAAAAATTTATACAGTTTCTGATATTTTTGGTTATGTCATTTCACAAGGTTCTTTAAACTCAATGTCACAATAATCTTTCCAGTGTAAGAGAGGTATCTTTGAAAATGGTAGAGGTTTTTTGTCAATAAGAACAATATTAAAAAGATTGATTACTGAGTCTGCCTTAAAAAGTCCAAAATACAGAAAATGTGTTTTGTAATAATCTTATTTTCAATTGATTTTTATTCATTTTCGATAAAATAAGACTTATTCAAGCGGACTCATTACTGTAAAATCAAATCAATCCGGGAATGGCTCATACGATCGGGAAGCTTGCTATTATAGGATTAGGACATTAGATTGTATATCTCTTTGCATATAAAATTAATTATTTTCTTATATTTATATGTCTTTGAATATAATTTTATATCTTTGTATCAAAATAACTGCAAAAGCATATAATTATGGCATTAAGTTTAGCCACATTTATTAAAACAAAACGGAAGGAAGCCAAGCTTACGCAACAAGAATTTGCCGACAGAGCAGGTGTTGCGCTTACGGTTGTACGTAAAATAGAGCAGGGTAAGGAGAACCTTAGTTTGGCAAAAGTTAATCAGGTCCTGATGATGTTTGGGAATAAGTTGGCGCCTGTGAATCATAAGGAGATTGAGACATGAGACAGGGAAAAGTATTCTATAAAGATGACTTTGCCGGAATCCTTACGGAAACAGATGAAGGTGAATATCTGTTCGCGTACGACAACGATTACATCAAGCGTTTCCCAAAGCAACCGATAACGTTTTCTATGCCCGTTTCGGATAAAGTATATCAGGACAATCGGTTATTTCCGTTTTTTGAGGGATTAATCCCCGAAGGCTGGTTGTTGGAAATTGCATCCAAAAGCTGGAAACTTAATCAGAATGACCGTATGGGCTTGCTGTTGGCATGCTGTAGAAACTGCATTGGCGCGGTAGGTGTAATCCCCATAATAGATGAAAGCGATGAGTAAAAGATGTTTATATTGTTATCAAGAATTGAATACGGAGGATGATTTTCATGCTTCATGTAGTTCTCGTTTTTTCGGGAGCAACCAGCCGCCTGTTTTAGACTATACCATGGCTGAAATGGCTGAATTAGCCAAAGAAGTGGTCGAAAGTTCGATAACTGTTCCCGGAGTTCAGCCAAAACTCTCTTTAGGATTTATCAAAGATGTTTTGCAGGATGGCGGCAAGGGACGATTAACCGTAATGGGAGCTTTGGGCGGAAACTATATTCTTAAACCTCAAAATGAGGCTTTTCCTCAAATGCCCGAAAACGAGCACCTCACCATGAGAATGGCTGAGCTTTGCGGAATTTCGGTAGTTCCCTCTTCACTGATTCGGTTAAAATCGGGACAACTTTCTTACATCACCAAACGGATAGACCGCACGGAAGCAAACGAAAAAATCCATATGCTGGATATGTTTCAGATTTTGGAAGCTTTTGATAAATACAAAAGCTCTGTAGAAAAGGTAGGTAAAGCAGTTGCCGAACACTCATGCAATACGTTACTTGATTTACTTCGACTTTTTGAAGTGGTGCTTTTCAGCTACATCACGGGAAATAACGATATGCATCTGAAAAATTTCTCTTTAATTTTAAGCAATGAGGAATGGACATTGTCGCCGGCGTATGATTTATTGAATATAAATCTGCATCTTCCGGAAGATATGGAAGAAATGGCGCTTACCATCAACGGGAAAAAACGAAAACTGACAAAATCAGATTTTATAAACTTGGGCTTGAAATTTCAATTGACCGAAAAACAAATTCTGAATGCCTTTAAACGATTAGCCAAAGCAGAGAAAAAAATGAAGCAAGAGATAAAATCCTCTTTCCTTTCCCCGCAAAATCAAGCAAAATATATTGAATTATTGGAAAATCGGTTATTTTTGTTCAAGGAGTGATTGTAATTACTCAAAATATAATAATGTACACATATGGATAATATGAGTAAAATAGCTGAAATGTTATCTGCCAATCAGAGATAAAGCCTCATCATAATTGTTTCGTCTGTAACCTCTTTCTCTGTTTTGAAGCCGAATCTGCTGCATAACCTGTAGGTCCTCTTGTTTTCTTTCAGTGTAATGCAGTACAGGGATTCCAGATTCCGGGATCTCGCATAAGCGATTACATCCTGCATCATCTGTATAGCGGCCGTTTTCCCCCATAACTCTTTTTCACCGATATACCCGAAAAGTTCGGCGTCTGAGCCGGTAATGTGCTTCAGGCCGTACACTGAAATCGGTACTCCATTGTACCATCCGGCTTTAAGGTGGTAATCGTTCCGGGTTTTTAAGCTTTCGAACCATTTTTCCTGAGATTCCTGGTCAAAATCCGGAGTCATTGTCAGACTTTTTAATTGTGGGTCATTTAGCCATTCCCACGACTTCTCCAACGTTTCACGATCGAATTCCCTTAATTCGATTTCTATTAATTTTCTGTATTCCATAACAATTCTTTTATATACCAATCATACATCAGGCCTATACCCTCCCTGATTTCAACTTTATATTTCCAGCCTAACGATGTTAATTTTGAAACATCGGTCAGCTTTCGCATTGTGCCGTCCGGTTTTGACGAATCGAACCGGATATCTCCTTTATAACCGATAATATTTCTTATTGTTTCTGCAAGATCCTTTATGCTGATCTCCCTGCCCGTGCCGATGTTGATGTGACAGTTACGGATCTCCTCCTTATCTTTTTTCAAGTCGTCAAAATCGATGTTCTCCATGATGAAAACAGAGGCATCGGCCATATCTTCACTCCACAGGAACTCCCGCATGGGTTGTCCTGTCCCCCAGAGCTCTACATGTCCGGAAAAGATTCCATACCTGTTCAATGCGCTAATAATTTCATCCGTCGTGCTTTTATCGTCAACATTATCCAGAGGCCTTCGTTTAAGGTCTTCTCTTACGGCATTCCAGTTGCCTTCATGCAGGCATTTACCCAAGTGCATCTTTCTCATCATAGCCGGGAGTACGTGGCTTTTTTCCAGGTGGAAGTTGTCATTCAGCCCATAAAGGTTTGTAGGCATTACCGCGATATAGTTTGTCCCGTACTGGATATTGAAACTTTCGCACATCTTCAGCCCGGCAATTTTGGCTATGGCATAGGGCTCATTGGTATATTCGAGGGGTGATGAAAGGAGATAATCTTCTTTCATCGGCTGTGGAGATTCTTTGGGATATATGCAGGTGCTGCCGAGGAACAACAGTTTTTTTACATTGTTCCTGAAACTTTCGTATATAACGTTGTTCTGGATTTGGAGGTTCTTATAGATAAAATCTGCCCGATAGGTGTTGTTGGCAATAATTCCGCCAACATAAGCCGCGGCGAGAAAAACGTATTCGGGTTTTTCAGTTTCGAAAAATGTTTTTACGGCTGCTCCGTCCAGTAAGTCCATTTCCCCGTGAGAACGGCCGATAAGATTGGTGTAGCCTTTTTCCCGGAGGTTCTTCCAGATGGCCGACCCAACTAATCCGTTATGACCGGCTATATATATTTTACTCTTTTTATTCATTGTCTATTTCGTCTTTGGCTTTTAGCTTTCGCACAAATTTCATGTCGTGTCTTACCATTAATTTCACCAGATCTTCAAAGGATGTTTTCCGGGGATTCCATCCGAGAAGCGTTTTCGCTTTGGTTGGGTCTCCCATAAGTTGTTCCACTTCGGTCGGGCGGAAGTATTTAGGATCAACTTCCACAAGAATTTTTCCTGTCAACTTGTCGATCCCTTTCTCGTTAACCCCTTTGCCTTCCCATCGTAATTGAATTCCGGCTTCTGAAAAAGCAAGTGTGCAAAACTCACGAACGCTGTGCATTTCGCCCGTGGCGATAACAAAATCCTCCGGGACGTCGTGCTGGAGTATCAGCCACATGCATTCCACGTAATCTTTTGCGTAACCCCAATCACGCAGCGCATCCAGGTTCCCGAGATAAAGTTTGTCCTGCATCTGTTGGGCAATACGTGCGACGGCAATCGTTATTTTCCGGGTAACAAAGGTTTCCCCGCGCCGTTCACTCTCGTGATTAAAAAGAATACCGTTTACGGCAAACATACCGTACGATTCGCGGTAGTTTTTCGTAATCCAGTAACCATATAGTTTGGCTACGCCGTAAGGGCTGCGCGGATAAAAAGGAGTGGTCTCTTTTTGAGGCACTTCCTGCACCAGACCGTAAAGCTCGGACGTTGATGCCTGGTAGACTTTCGTTTTTTTCTCCATCCCGAGGATCCGGACTGCCTCCAACAGGCGGAGCGTGCCCACGGCATCGGTTTCAGCTGTATATTCGGGTACGTCGAAACTCACCTTGACGTGGCTTTGGGCGGCCAGGTTGTAGATCTCATCGGGTTGCACGGTCTGGATTACCCGGATAAGCGAACTGGAATCTGTCATGTCGGCATAATGGAGGTTTACCAGTCTTTTCCGGTGCATATCCCTTACCCATTCATCTAAATATAAATGTTCGATACGACCCGTATTGAATGATGATGAACGGCGTAACAATCCGTGTACTTCATATCCTTTGTCAATTAGAAATTCTGCCAGGTATGATCCGTCTTGTCCTGTTATACCTGTAATTAATGCTGTTTTTGTCATATTTATTATTCTGTTGTAATTAAAATGCAAATATATCGTAATTTTCTTACATAGCGTTTTTATATGCATTCTTACCTAGCAGAGTCAGAAAGATAATTTTGATATCCCACAGAAAATTCCATTTTTCCAGGTACTCCATATCATATTCCACTCTTTTTTGCATTTTCCAAAGCTCATCGGTCAGCCCTCTATAGCCATTGACCTGTGCCCAGCCGGTAATACCCGGTTTCACAAAATGGCGTACTTTGTAATATTCAATCAAAGCGGAATATTGTTCGGTATGTTTGAGCATATGCGGGCGCGGCCCGACCACAGACATGTTGCCCATAAGTACATTAAAGAACTGAGGCAATTCGTCGATATTGTATTTACGTAAAAAATTACCGATGGAAGTTATCCGGTTATCGTTTTTTACGGCTTGTTTTGTATCCGCTTCATGATTTACCTTCATGGTCCGGAACTTTATGCAGTTGAAAGTCTTGTTGTTTATTCCTGTTCGTTGTTGAACAAAAAATACAGGACCTTTTGAGTTCAATTTTATTATAATGCTTAGCACAGGGAGCAGCCAGCTGAAAATAAAAAGGATGACCGCCGATGAAAATATGACATCAAACGACCTTTTTTTCAGGCGTAATGTTAAATCGTCCAGAGGAATTTGTTGGGGATTAAACATTTCGAAGAAACGTGCGGATTCTACCTTCCTGTACAAGCATTTGTTCCAATATCCGTTCATGAGAATATACCTCACTCTTAATCCGGTTTTATTACATAATGCAAGTAATTCTTTCGTATTTTTGATGGTGAAGTATTTTGGATTGGTTACAAAAATCATATTTATTTTATGATCTTCTGCCAGAACGGGTAACTCCTTCAATCCTCCCAACAGGTCTTTTTTAGTACAATTCTCTTTATCTGAAATATATCCTACCAACTTGAATCCTAACGTGGGATTGTTGTTCAGTATTTTTTCCAATACCCGGCTCGAATTGCCTGAACCTAAAATAACTACTCTGTTGAGTGAATATCCTTTTACATGGCGGAATCGATGAAGTTGATAAATAAAATAAAATATTGTTACCTTAAAAATGTAAAAAAACGCCACATATTCCAACAAAAATATTCGGTAATAGTCCTTTGGAAGGAAAATTTCTCCCAACGCATACAGGGTTACGATCAAAATAATAAAACGTATGCTTATAATTCTTAATCTGTACCTGTACTTGTCGGTGAAGAAAAAATTTCTTTTACCATATAAGATGTATGCGATAATTTCTGAAATATTAGCGTGCAAATAATACAGGTTCCTTCGGGGTATGTCCATATAATTGTGAACCGGGCTGAATTGAAAAACAATAAAGACCGCTAAATTTAAAAGAAACAAGTCTATTAAAAGATAAAAGAACCTTATTCCCGGATGATCTGTTTCCATAACTGCGAAATATAAAAGAATACATTGAACATTCAAAGCTGTGTTTATTCTGAAAGAGAGTATATCGTTTCTTTCAGTTTTTTAGAGTACATCGCGTAAAACTACACGGGGTTGAGTATTTTTATAATTATTGAGGGATAATAATTTTTCTTTCAGGACATGCTTAATAAATAACGTATTCCCAATAAGATACCTGCGCCACATGCGCTTTGGCTCCTTGACCAGACGGTAAAACCATTCCATCCCTATGGATATCATCCAACCGGGCGCTCTTTTTACTGTTCCGGCATAGAAATCGAATACCGCGCCAATGCAGCAGATATGCCCTGCGTTCAACTGAGGAAAATGTTTAAAAGCCCATTTTTCCTGCTTAGGGGCTGTCATGCCAATGAAAAGCACATCGGGTTCGATTTCATTTACTGCGTCTATCATGTTTTGATTCTCTTCTTCGCTGAACTCCGGCTTATAAGGCGGTGAATAACTGTAGATTTCCATATCAGGATATTCCTTCTCTGCTCTTTCTCGGATGAGATTCAACGTCTTTTCCGAACTTCCAAGGAAGAAACACTTCCCTTTTTTCGAATGAATCCGCTCCATTTCGTATCGAAACAGATCATCTCCGGCAATCTTTTTTAATTTTTCGCCGATCAGCAGGCGAAGTGCCCAGACAATGCTTATTCCGTCGGGTAACAGCATATCGCTCGATTTTAGGGCTTCCCTGAAAAAAACATCTTTATGCAATGTATTAAACGAATGGGCGTTGAGGGTAGTGATCAGTTTTTTTGACTGGCTGATTTCTTGCAAAGACCCGTTAAATAAGTTAAATTCGTGTAACATATCTTTTATTCTTTATTATTAAAATGATTAATTATTATCGGGACTCCACCAGAATGTAAACCTGAGTGTTGTCTCGCAATTGTGAATTTCTTTAAACCGGATCAGCCCCACATTGGGGTCACCGCACAAACTGGATATTCCCAGATCAATATATTCGAAGTTCATTTTCTTGTAGTGTTCATAGATATTCATGACCAGGAAATCGATGATGCCCAGCGATCTCTTTTCCATATCGTCGCCTAAAAAAATACCCTGGACAATCTTAGGGTGCCCCCGGTAAAAAATTCCGGCACCGATGTTGTTCCCGGAGCTCTCTTTTACCAAGAAGAAATCGACCGGCAATATTTCACTTACTTTTAATATTTCGTCGAGGGTCATATGTATTTTCCGTTCTTGCTCAATGCGATTGCGTAAGATGATTTCATACGCATCTTCCATGGATGTTTTGTCGGTGACAATACTGCAGGAGAGTTGGTTTTTTATAGCTCTCCTGCAATTTTGCCCTACTGTGTTTTTTATCCATGTGCCATCAAAATCTTTCAGGTTCATGCAATTCTGAATATCGGGTATTGCCATATTGAATCCCAGCCTGATAAATGCATTTATGAATTTTGCATTCATATTGTTCTGATAAAGATTAGGGGGTAAGGTGATAATTACGCGCTTGAAACCGTGTTCGCGTACAAATACTTTTAAATCAGAAAGATAATCATACACAACACTATACGATAAATGTTCGTGTGTGTAATGGAATCCGCCAAAAGGGGCTGAAAAAGGCGAACAGAGAACGCCGTCCTTCAACCCTAAAATTAATCCGATAGACCTATCGTTTTCATCGACCAGCCTGATCAGTTGGCCGGTTTTATTCTCAACGAGCCCGAGAAACGCTTCTGAAATGAACGGGCTTGGGTCGGTGCTGAAATACCTTCTGTATAGTGTTTTTGTCGTGTCTGTAAGCATTTTTTAACGAAATATTTATTATTTAATAGCATCTTGTAATATGGAAAGCAACTTGTGTTCAAAAATATTGAGGGTAAAGTTATTTTCGTACTTTATTCTTCCGTCTTTTCCCATCTGCTTTCGCAATAACGGGTAACGCAACAGTAACTCCAGTCTTTCCTCCAGTGCAATTACATTGCGTTGCGGAATCAAGAATCCGTTGATTCCGTCTTTTACCATGTCGGGAATCCCTCCTTCGAAAGTTGAAATAACCGGCAGGCTATGTTGCATAGCCTCCAAAATGACCAGCGGAAAACATTCGTTTGGATAATAAGTGGGCAGCACAAAAACGTCGGCTTGTTCATAAGCCATCTCTTTTAGTTTCCCAAACCTCTTCCCAAGATATTTTACATGTTCCGTCAATCTTTTTTGCTTTACATAATCATTGAATTGTTCTTCATTCACATCTCCTTCTCCGCCTATGAAATCGCATTTAAACAGATAACCCTTCTCTTTTAAAAGGGAACAAGCATCAATTAAGTCGAAAACTCCTTTTGTTGTGAAGAGGTTCGATAAGAAAAGTATCTTAAATATTTTGGCTTCCGGCAATGAAAAAAGTTCCGCTTCCATCTGATAGTCTTTAATTCCGTTGGGACAATAATAAACTTTCCATGGTAAAACATACCTTTCCACATCCAGATATAATTGCTCCGACAGGAGAATTACGCTGGAGTTTTTAAATACAAACCGGTATAGGAGATTATTTATCTTTTTATTCTGATTTTGCCTGACCCCTTTGTTATGAAGATGGTAGATTGTTCTTATTTGGAAAAGGCGCAGTAATCCTACCATCAGGCAATCTTTGTAAAAGGCGGCTCCGGTGGTTGACAAGGCGTAATAACAGAGGTTTGGCCTGCGATAAATAAGTTTCCCGAAAAGCTCGAACCAAATTGTAACAAACCGGAACAACTTGATGAGGCTGGTTTTGCCGGTTTCATTTACAGAACGGGACATGAGCAAATTAATATATCTGCCGTGAAACGAATTGTTGATCAACAGGCTTTCCTTAACAAATTCACCCACAATTGAAGATCCATGCACCGGTGGCGGCAGATGAAGCAGGTAGAGTATGTTTTTTTGTTTAGTGCTCATATTTTATTTATTGTCTTATTTGGAAGTTGAATTTGTCAATTTTGCCCACTCTTTGTTGAATTGTGACTGATAATTTTCCATCATGGATGGCTTATCTGCTAAACGAATTTCTCCGACGGATTTTATTGTTTTCAGAAAAAGCATTGTTCTCTCAATCGTGCTGTGTTTGTCCGAAGGGTTGAATATCAGTCCTTTTCCTGATGTTATTAAACTCGATGCTCCGGCGTAACATGAACATAAAACCGGCATTCCGAATATCAATGCTTCGTTGACCACCGCGCCAAAAGTTTCGGATATGCTCGGCAAAACCAATCCCGAACCGCATAAGTACCACGCGTAAAGGCTGTTCCCTTCTAATCTCCCGGTAAATATTATGTTGTCGTGCAATTTCTTCTCTTCTACAATCGTTTGTAAAAGAGAAAGTTCAGGTCCTTCTCCAACTATTGCAAATATCCGGTCCGGATCCGTGAGCAAGTCAGAAGATATTGTGCTCAAAAACGAAGGAAGAGCTTTTTCGGGAGCGAGCCGTCCAACAAATAACAACACCTTTTTATTTTTCAAATTGTATTTTTGTAAGTATTGTTGTGCAATTGCTTCCAGCTCTTCCCCATTAGCTCTTAATTTTTCCGGATTTTGCAAAATGGGCGAAACAATGAGCTGACACTCTTTTAGCTTAAAATTTTCTTGATAAAATCCGGAAACTTCGTCCGACATGACTACTAAAAAATCCAAGAACCTTATCGACCATCTCCGGGCTAAAAATCGTACTTTGGATGGCATGTTGTTGCAGATGTCCATACTGTCGTCCACTGTTGTCCCGATCTTCTGACGGATAATGCCCAACTGTTTCCACAGAATCAAAAACTGTGTAGTAAGAGAATATTCAAATCCCATAATTATGTCGGGTTGTATTTTTTTAATCATCCTGAGCATCCCAAACCGGAAAAAAACTTTGTCTTTGCGTTGCGGACCTTCCAATAAGAATAATATCCTGAAGTTACACTGGCTCAATAATTTTGCCTGATCCATTTTGTTGTTCCAAATATTGTCGAAAAGAAAAACCACAGTCAGATCGAACAACTCGTTGAGCGAATTAAACTGGTCAATCCTGTACGGTGCAAGCGACGGATGGAACATCAGTATCTTCTTTTTTTGTACTTCCATTTCTTCTTAATTTTTAAACTTATCCCACAAAAAGGGGAAAAACGTTTTCATCCATAACATAACGAAAGAGTAAGGCAGAAACATGGGGAAATTTCTCCTGATGTAATACAGATACTCGTTGTATGCCAATCCTCCAGGGCTTTTTAAATAGGCTATCCTGTCTTTTAGCGGTTTGTCTGCTTTTCGCCAGTTTTTTCCATGATCGTCAGAGCATGTGCCACACACATTTGGTGCCAAATAGACCGGAATATTCTTTTTACAGGCTTGCAGCGAGTAGTCGTAGTCTGCAATTCCGTGTGTAAACCGCTTGTTTAGGATTCCTATTTTTTCTACTACCTGTCTGCTGACCCACAATATGTTGGCGTTTGTAATTTCACATTTTTGCGGTATTTCCCGCGGCGCTAATAATTCGCTTTTCATCACAACGTGATTGGTTTTTATTCGGGAGCCGCCATAGGTTACTTTCCCGGTTTCCCCGTCAACGGTTGCACCGCAATAAATACCCTTTTTACCTGTTTTCCGGAGCGAATATTCTTCTGTTTTCATCAAATTCTCCATAAAGTCGTGCTGTAACCAGACATCGTCATTTATCAGCAAGTAAGCATCGTATGATCTTCTCCGCATGGCCGTTTCCCAAGCCAGCCGCATTCCGCCTGCCCAAAATAAATCGCCGCTGCCTTTCAGGACGGTTACCTGCGGATATAGTTCTTTTACCGCGTCCCCCGTTCCATCGGTAGAACCATCATCGGTCAGGAAAACATCCAACTGGCAATTCGATGGTAACTTTGCCTCATACAGAGATGCCAGACACGCCAATGTTTTAGCTTTCCTGTTGTAGCACGTTAGTAAAACGGCTATTTGCTGACTTTTCATATTTTCTTTTTTTTATAAGATAATTCTGAAAATGAATATAGCGGGCGTCGAAAATGCCGCGTATCCAAAAGACAACTTCTTTGTTTGTCATGTCTCTAAAACTATATGAATAGCACATCCCCATCATTATCCAAAGCATAAAATAGTTCAGAGAAAAATTATTTACGTCTTCTATCCATGAGAAAAGCCACCGGAACGCGATATAAAGCCCGATCAATTTCATGTATATGTTCCTGGATTTATTTACAGCCAGGTACGAAGCCCGGAAAAAGACAATCATATAAAGGATTACTCCTATAATTCCCGTCCAGGTAAAGACATTAGCCAAACCTATTTCGTTTGATAATCTTTCGTATCTTCCTGTCAAATCGAATCCCATGTAACCAAACGAATTGGAATCGTTCCCGCGGGCGGGTGTCCGTCCAAGCATCCAGTAATTGTTGTCGATAGCCGAGTTCAACACTTCTTCATAAAGAAACGTGCGTGTGTCGGTTGTAACACTCTCTTCCACGCGGCTGCCATCCATATCGGTCCCGGATATTTTGAAATCTCCCTGAACATAGCTGTCCATATCAAAAACATTGAAAATTCCACTTACACCAAGTCCGAACAGCACTATCGGCACGATAAAGAGCAGGAGGCGAATGGTTTCTAAAAACTTGATGGAAACTATATTTCTCAGGTAATAAATGCCCAAAATCAGTATCGGAACTCCAAATTTTATCACATTGCTCCGGGCGCCTAAATCGGAAACTAACACAATTGCGGTTGTTGCCAACAAAAGGTACCGCCAACGCTTTGTGACTGCCGGCAGAAACAACAGTAGAAAACTCACGGGAATCAGATAAAATCCGTAAGCGTCTGTCCTGATAATTACCGCAAAAACCAGAAATAGCGGTAAAACGTATTTTATGTAATACAACAGTATCGACTGCACAATCAACCTGTTGGTTGCCGAATATGCCACGACGGGCAATATCAGAGCCATTGCGTTGCCAATCAATCCTTTCCAGTCCCAGTAAACTTCTGCCACAAACATCCCCCTGACGATACAAGCTATATTCCAAAGCAAATAGATCCAAACAAAAAGGAGATTTCTGTTCTCCCTTTTTTCGATGAAATTGTGCTTCGAAAAAAAGAACGCAACCAGAATAAGCGACGAAATTCCCCACCACAGTGTTGTATTGTTTAACGGGGCAAGCATAGCGAAAGACGGCCTTAGAAAATATAAAACCGAGTAAACCGTTATCAATAAAATGGTGACGGGAATTACCTGACTTACTATTTGTTTATTAACCGTGTTCATTCTTTTACTCAATTATTCAATTTTTTTCAGTTGTATTGCTCTTTGTGGCTTTTTAAAATCGCCGCGTAAGTTTCCATATATTGTTTCGTGGTCTCAACAATATTGTGTCGTTTTCCGGCAATGCTTTTCGCATTTTTACTGATGGTGAATGCCAATTTGTCATCCGAAAAAAGCCTGTCAATCTGATGCGCCATCATCACATAATCACCCGAAGGAAAAAAGAGCGAACTTTTCTCGTTTTCTACAATCGAAGTGATGCCTCCAACGGGCGTAACGACCGACGGAACACCAATTATCATGGCTTCTCCCAACGCGTTGGGACTGTTTTCAACAAAAGACGGCAAGGCAAACACGTGCGCTTTTTTAAATTCGGCAGCCATTTCGGCAGCGCTTAATCTCTGTTGGAATATGATATTTTGCTGTAATCCCAATCGGTCTATTTCTTTTTTCAGGTAGTTGTTGTAATCTTCCGAAATCAGATAATCGAGAAATATCGAAAAGTGCGGACGAACGGAGGAGAGCGGAGCCACTATTTTAATATCGGGGTATTTTTGTTTTAAAATTGAGGTGGCTTTCAACAAGACATGAAACCCTTTTAAAGCATATTCCGATGAAGAGATAAAAACCCTGTGCCGCTCGCACGATTCCGAATTCCAATCGATGTTGTAGAACTCATCCCGCAATAACTCCTCGCCGTGAAAATAGCGTGCCTGCGGATTGAAAGCAGCTACGTAAGCTTTGTCCCACAATGTTCTTCCAATAAAATATTGATTGAGCCTGTAAATTTCTTTTTCTATGGGGATATATCGTTTCCATTTTCTAAAGGCTTGATTTACACCGCCCCTTCCCAATCTGTTTTTTATCGATCTGTATTTGTTGATATCGATATTTGCCACGCTGTATTTCAGATATTCAAAACAGGGCGGAATAATGCCCTGTACGGAGCAAACAATCGGAATATTGGCATTTACATACTTGCGCAGAAGCCCGAAATTTATTTCGGTTCCGTGAACGTGAATGATGTCGGGGCGGAAATCATTTATTGCAGATATGTATTTGTTTGCCAATTTATTATTCATAGGTATGACATTTCCTTTTTTCTCAATTCCAACGGAATAATAGATAATATCATCAATAGTGCACTTTTGCTCTTTCCCGTCAACTACGGGAGTAAGGACCGCCAGTTTTACGCCGTCTTGTTTGTAAATACTGTAAAACAATGGGGCAATCCAAGGCCTTCCCTTTGTAGGGTTGCCTTTTACGTACGGGAAAAAGGCGTCGAAGATATCATGTGTTATCCAGAGAATACGCATTGTTTTTATTATATTATCAATAATTTTTCACTCCATGGAGTTTCAAATACCAGTAAAACAGGCTGAGTTTTCGCAGATATGAAATTCCCTTTAATTTGTAAAGCCCTTTGTATTTAAATCTTAACCAATTTTCGTAATAAACCGATAAATCAATAAGGTTGAAAACGTTCAGATTTTTCTTCTGATACATTCTAAAAATATCCAATGCTTCCCGCTCTCTTATCTCGTCAATTGATTTATTTCGTGACGCAGAGTTTGCATGAATCCGGTATTGTACGGTTGGCTTGTTCACATAATGAATTTTAACTTTTGCGCCGATAATCTTAAAAATCATAACCATATCTTCGTAAATTTTGAACTTTTCATTGCAGTAGCCAATGACATTCAGCAGCTCTCTCCTATAGAAAAAAGTGGGCGTATTTAAAAATTCGGGCCAACGCGAGTAGGCTTTCAATTGCTCTTCTGTTGTTGACTTACTCATTAGAAAAGCTAATCCTTCATTGATGCTTTTTTTGTCGATTGGTACGCTGTTTTCGTCAATCTCCGTCATATCCGATACTATGAAAGAGGCTTCGGGGAAACGCCGCGCGTACTCTAAATTATCGGCGATGCAATTATCCATCAAGACATCGTCTCCGGCAATTAATTTTATCCATTCGCCCGTGGTGGCCTGTAATCCGCGATTACAATTGGCGCTAATTCCCGTATTCATTTCCACTGTAATTATCTTCGATTCCACAAATCGCTCCCTATTTTCTTTTATCCAGTCCCGACAAAGTTGAACCGTATTATCCTTAGAAGCATCGTCACTGATTATCAGCTCAATGTATTTCCACGACTGGGATTTTATGCTTTCCAACGTTTCCAACACGTATCTTGAGCTGTTGTACGTTATGATGATTACCGAAACCAACGGTGTGTTAATACTGCTCATAATTTATTATCTTTTTCTTGCTTTTTGTATAAATTCCCGAACAAGTTCTTTCACTCCAATTCTACTTTCCAATTCTATGTATGAATACCAGCAGGAAATTCCGATAAGAACTATCCCGAAAATGTACGTGTAGGGTTTGCTTATTAAACTGACTATTGCAAAACTCATCAGCGCCAGCGAGAATTGGATGATAAAAATTTTCACGAACGACGGCGTGAACGAGAATTGGTATTTTAGTTTGGCGATCACGAATACCTGAATGAGCGCAACAAAATAACTGATGAGAAATGCCAATCCTAATCCCGATAAATTGCCCCAATGATACCCCAAAATGCTGAATAGTAATCCATATGCATTTGAAACTAATTCGCTCCAAAAGAAAATCTTGCTTGCCCCTTTTGCCAGAAAAACAAATCCCACAGCCCAACTTGCCGCTTTAAAAAACATTCCCAACGCAGCCCAATATATCATACCCGTTACGGCCAGGAACTGCGATGAATAGAGCAAAATAACCGCCCAATTGATAAATATCAAGAAAGCCATAAGAATAGGTGCCAAAATGAGAATGGCAATCTCTGCCTGCTGATTGATATTTTGCCTGCATAAGTCGTTGCTTTGTGCAACTGCGGCCAGCCTCGGATAATAATCGGTGGCCATAGCTGTGAAAATCATTCCTACATACGTGTTGATAATCGTAAAACCTGCATTGTAAAGTCCCACATCGGCTATATTGCCGGTCCTGTTTATATATATGCGCAAAATATAGGCTACGGCCAATGAGATTAATCCGCTTAAACTAATCATAAAGCCCATCACCAGCATACTTTTGCCTTCGGTAATAGTAATCTCTTTGGTTAGTTTTGTTTTATTTATTTTTATCTTTTTGGTAAAATACCACGAGAAAAACAGGGTAATCAACGCCGTAATAACAATTACAGGCACAATTCCTTTTACACCGAATTTATAATACAAGGGAACGGTGACTATCAACCCGGCAATACTGCCGTAAACATTTGCCTTTGCCAGTTCCTGCAACTTTAGAAGTCCTTGCAGCAATACCAATTCTCCGGCGCTTAACTGGTTAAAAAGCAGTGTGATGGAAATCCACACAAAAGCCAGCGTGTATTCCCGGTTACCGAAAGTGAATTGGCTGAGCCAGGACGAAAAAACAAGTGTTACAACCGCACCTAAAATTCCGGTAATCCAAACCAGCCGGCGCATAACGGAGATAACGGTTGAAATCCGGTTTTCGTCGCCGGTAGCGTTTGCTTCTGAAATATTTTTTATGGCACTCGTTCCTAATCCGAAATTGGTAAGTCCCGCCACCAGGCCCGTTGTTGAGGTCAGCAATCCCACAATACCCATACCGGATGGTCCCAGTAATATTGCTACAAATTTTGAACGGATCACCGAAATGATGATCTGAAAAACCTGGACTCCGCCAAAAAGGGAAGTGGCTTTCATGATTTGCCGGTATGACGATTGCTGTTTGTTCATCTTTTAAACTTTATCTATATCTCTGTTCCAGTCAATATTCCGGGTCAATAGCTTTGCCGGAATCCCGCCAATCAAGGCATTATCCGGAAAAACGGAATTTATTGTTTTTGAATTACTGGCTACAATGCAGTTATTGCCGATGTTTGATCCTTTTAAAATGTTATTGCTGTTGGCTATCCAGACATGATCTCCGATAAAAACACCGGCTTGGTGGTCTTGTCCTTTGATCTGATGCCAATCGGAGTCGCTGATAAATACATTCCATGCACATAAAAAATCTTTTCCAATGTGTATCTCTTTATAAGCCATTATAAGCGTATCGCCCGAAATGCCCGAATCAGATTCCTTCTCTTTCCCGCCAATGCTCAGCGTTGAATTATTTTTCAGGAAAATTCTCACACCCTGTCCGATTAGAAAATCACCATTAATTTTTAATGTCGAATTTTCTTCAAGCTCAATGTAGATCGGATTTTTATTTCCCATATGCGACATGGTATTTAAATTTCCTTTGATATGTATGGAAGCGTTTTTGTGCTTCTTTATTTTTATATTTACGAATGGCGCGTGCAATGTTATTTTACCACCACCGGTGTCAATTTTTCGGGAATACCAGAAGGATCTGATTTTACGAATCGATTTAGCAAATAGTAAATACGACAAGTTCAAAAACCGGTTCACAGATTCTTCCATATTCCTTAATACATTCATAATCAGTTTTTATATGCATTAATGCATTCTGTAATTTTAGTTACTTCCTCATCCGTAATAACCTGGCTTATCGGCAGGCTCAGGACTTCGTTGTGAATTTTCTCGGTGACCGGCAAATGCAAGTTGTTCCAATCTTTATATGCTTTTTGTTTGTGTGGCGGAACCGGATAGTGAATAAGTGCCTGAATTCCATTATTGTTGAGGTATTGAAGCAAATTATCACGATGGGGCGAGCGTATGACAAACAAGTGAAATACGTGTGCATCCCAGTTATTTACTTCGGGTAATATAACTTCCGGATGATTGATGTGTGTCAGGTAGTAACGTGCAACTTCTTTTCTTCGTAAATTGTCTTTGTTTAAGTATTTCAGTTTTACGTCCAAGATAGCTGCCTGGATTTCGTCCAACCTGCTATTAAGTCCCTGATAGTTAAATATATATTTTTCGTTTGAGCCGTAATTGGCCAATGCCCGTGCCGTCTCTTCCAATTTCTTGTCGTTGGTGGTGATTGCTCCACCGTCACCAAAAGCTCCCAGGTTTTTACCGGGATAAAAACTGTGTCCGGCTGCATCCCCTAAAGAACCGGTAACCGTTCCGTTAAATTTACATCCGCTTGCCTGAGCGTTGTCTTCGATAAGTTTTAAATTGTATTTTTTGCATATTTCTCCGATTTTTCCGGTGTAAGCGCATTGTCCGTAAAGGTGGACGATCATAATCCCCTTTGTTTTAGGAGAAATGGCCTTTTCAATTTTGGTGTCGTCAAGCTGATAAGTCCGGATATCGGGTTCGACCAACACGGGAACCAATCTGTTATCGGTTATGGCAAGTATCGAGGCAATGAAAGTGTTTGCGGGTACAATAATTTCGTCCCCTTCTTTCATGATGCCTAATTCCATGTAGGCCTTTAAAATTATCCGCAAGGCATCCAGGCCGTTGGCAACGCTTACACAATAATCGGTCCCGATAAATCCGGCATAGTTCTTTTCGAACCGTTTGCTCTCTTCACCAAGCAGATACCAGCCGGAATCTATTACTCTGGATGCAGCCTGGTGAATTTCATCAGAGTATCTCTGTGTAATTTTCTGTATATCAAGAAACTTGATCATCCTTGTCAATTTTTAATACGTGTTTCACACCATTCTTGTCCCGTTTGTCCATATCCAGCAAAACTCCCTCTTCGGTTATATATCCTTTTTGCGTGGCAGGATTTCCGTACCAAAGCGAATAATCGGGAACGTCTTTTGTAATGACGCTTCCGGCGCCGATAAAGGAATACTCTCCAATCACGAGTCCCGGAAGTATTGTTGCGTTTGCGCCGATAGACGCTCCTTTTTTTACCAATGTGGGTTTAAATTTGGATGTATCATGCGCTTTCGATCTTGGAATTAATTCATTGGTAAATGTTACATCAGGGCCGATGAATACATTATTTTCAATGGTTACCCCGTCCCACAGCTGCACGCCGCTTTTAATAGTTACATTGTCGCCTATGACCACATCGTTTTCTATAAATACATGCGCACAAATGTTACAATTGCTTCCAATTTGCGCATCGGGTAAAATCACACAAAATTGCCAGATAGTTGTGTCCTCCCCTATTTTTTGGGAGAGAACATCCGTTCTTGGATGGATATATATCATTTTTTAAATTCTTTAAATTCGTTGTAATCTCTTATATAATCGTCGGCAGAATATTCCAAAGATGCTAAGACCAGACAGACTGAACCGGAAGAAAAATTGTCTAATTCCCTCCAGATGCCGGGAACAACAAGTAAACCACGGTACGGCCGGTTTATGGTGAAAGTCCTCTTTAATTCGCCGTCATCTAATGTTACATCAAAACTGCCGCTGGCCGCGACAATGAACTGTTGCAGTTCTTTGTGAGCGTGGCCGCCCCGCGACTCCCCGCCGGGAACATCATAGAGATAATACACACGCTTGACATCAAAAGGGACGGTCCTGCCGTTTTCAACTACACTGATATTTCCTTTCTCGTGATGGTGTTTGTCTATTTCTATTATAGAACAATCATAGATGTTCGTCTTTTTCATTTGCCAATTTTTTAAATAATTCGTAATCATATATATAATCCGTGATATCGAACTTGATGGATGCTAAGATGAGCGCCAGGGAGTTTGTTGAGAAGTTTTGCATTTGTCTCCACATCCCCTTAGGAACGTATAGCCCATAATAAGATCGATTCAGGGAGAATGTCTGCTGTTCCTTTCCATTGTCGAGTATCACATCGAAACTGCCCGAAAGGGCAACAATAAATTCCTGATTTCGTTTGTATGCATGGCCGCCTCTCACTTCTCCTCCCGGCACATCGTAAATCCAATACGCCCGTTTTATTTTAAAAGGGATGTTCCTGAGTTCTTCAATCACAGATAAATTTCCCCTTCTGTCTAAATTTTTCGGAAGGTCTATTATTTTTGCGCCATTAAGTTTCATTTTCATTGCATGTTTGTTTTACTATAAATTTTTATGCATATCCGTATCCATATTTTTTGCCATATCCGTAACGATATGCAATGGCGTTCATGTTTACCGAGTTCAGGACGAAGTACATTCGGGTAAGTTTATTTTCCTTGAAGTACATTTCCGCTTCTTCAATGTACTTTTTAGGCGTATGATTTGCACGGACCACATAAAGGTTTACATCGGCAAGGCGATTCAGTAAAAAACTATCGGAAACCACACCCACAGGTGCTGTATCTATAATGATATAATCAAAATCATTTCGCAGGTCACTGACCAGCTCATCCAACAATGGTTTAGCCAATAATTCGTTGGGATTGGGTGGGATGGATCCGGCCGTAATAACAGATAAATTAGGATGAATATCCAAGGGTTTCACCAGTTCTTCTTTGTTCAGGTTCCCGGACAGATACAGGGTAATTCCTTTTTTATTGTCTATTCCGAGATATTCCGACAGCCTGGGTTTACGGATGTCGAGTTCAATAATCAACACCTTTTTATCGAGCAGGGCTAAACTCATAGCCATATTGATGGTAATGAATGTTTTCCCGTCGCCACTGATGCTTGACAGCATATTGATTACCTTTTTCTCCTTACTGTCGATGATGAATAACAGATTGGCTCTCAACAGCCTCATCATCTCACTGAAATTGTCGTTGTTGTTTTCTTTGATAACGACATGTTCGGTGTGAGAAATCTGAGGGATTTCGCCTAAAACAGGCACCGAGGTCAGCGCCTCCAGCTCTTCTTTGTTGCTGATCTGATAACGTAACAAATCTTTTATCTTAATGCTTGCAATCGGTATAATCAGCCCAATTGCCAAAAACAATAATCCGACTATTTTTTTGTTTGGCGACACTTCACCCAAAATACGTATATTATCTACCAGTTTGGAATTTGGTTCAACCGAAGCCATATTCATGTATTTTTCCTCTTTCTTCTGAAGGAGGTAGAGAAACAATTCTTCTTTGATATTTTGCTGGCGTTTTATGTCGAAATAGACCCGTTCCTGGCGGGGGATGGCTCTTATCCGCGCGTTATTCTGATAATACATAGCAGAAATATCGCGTTGTTGAATTTCCAGATTATTCTTTTCGTTCTGCAGGCCCGATTTTACGGAATTGAACGTGGATTCTATCCGGTTATTCAGGTCAATCATGGATTGATTGCTGCCTGAAGCAATACGTGAAAGCTTGTTCCGTTCTAAAACCAAATCATTATAGGCATTAATCTGAGCAGTTAAAGCGGTACTGTTGATCCCGGAGTTTGCGGGAATAAGTTGGTTGTGATTGCTTATTCCCTGCACATAACTGTTCAGGTTTGAAACAATCGCATATTGAGTTTCTACCTCTGTTTTCATTTGTCCGACATTGGCCATTTGTGCATTGTAAACATCTGCCTGTGAGGAGATATCGGTTAATCCTTGCGATTGTTTGAAGTCCTGTACCTGCGTTTCCACAGAACTAAGCTCATCACTCAGTTTCGACAGATGTTCATCAATAAGCTGCGACGTTTTATCGGCAAGTTCAATCTGGTCCCTTATCCCCTGTTCGTTATAGGTATCGATGTATTCTTTTAGGAAATCCCTTCCCAACATTCCGTTTGGGCAGGTCAAAGCAAGATTTGCCACAGACGAGTTTTTTGAAGTCAGCTCTATTTTCAATGAATTCAGATATCGGGCGGCAACATTCATGGGATGTTGAATTTCCACCCTTACAGACATGCTTTCTGCCGGTTTTATCTTGCGTTCTTTCATTTGTAAACTGCCGAACGGAAAAATGACCACACTATCTGATGATGTTGCTTTTATATGGTACTTTTTATCGTTATAGGAGCCGGAAAACTCGTAGTTGCCGGTCGGCTCTGCCATTACATCGAAAACGATATTTTTTTCTAAATTATTAAGTACATTTTCGGGTATATTTATAAGAACAGGAGTTTCATCTCCGTATAAAATTCTCGTTTTTCGTTTTGGAAACCCGGGGATAAATTTATCCAATCCTGTTATCTGAGCAATTTTAAATGGTTTTATCTCTGTATATGATGCATAAATCCCGAGTTTTCTCACAACACTCTCTACAATTAATGATTTTTTTAAAATCTCAATCTCATTGTCCACGTTGTTCTTTTGTGTTACAATACCCATCTCCTTAAATACGTTCATTTCAGAAGCCCCGCCTCCTCTTCGATCGTCTTTAAATAAAATTGAGGTCTCTACCTTAAACTGCGGTAACGCGTAAAAAAGATAGATTGCGGCAATGGTAATACAGGCGAATATGGAAATTAAAAACCATTTCCAGTAAGAGAGATACTTCATCAATATGCCCACGACGTCAATCGGTTTTTCAGCAAGCATACTGTATTCTTCTTCCACTTCGGAGTAATTCTTCATTATTTATATTTTGTTTATATAATATTATATTGATAAAGTATTCAATTATCTGGTGATTCGGGTGATACTGTAGATCGTGGCTGCCAAAGTGGCTAATGAAATCAAAACGGACAATGTTGATATTCGATAAGTTTCAGCAGCACCGTACTTTGACGAATTAGCCCTCGACTGATTGGGTTCCACATACACAACATCGTTCTGTTCCAGGAAATAAGCGGGAGAATTGAAAACATTTTTATCGCTGAGGTTTACTGTGTAAATTTTTCTCTCCCCATTCACATCTTCGCGCAGTACTTTTACATTATCACGCCTGCCGTAAATAGTCATATCACCTGCTAATGCCAATCCTTCAAAAATGGTCATCCGTTCGTTGGTAGTCTCAAATTTTCCCGGACGGAGTACTTCGCCTAAAACGTTTACCGAATAATTTAAAATGCGAATGGTAATGATTGGCATCTCTTCAGTAAAAAATGGCTTTAGCCGTTTCTCAATAAGTGATTCCAGCTCTTTCGTATTCAGCCCTTTCACATTTAGGATTCCCAGTATAGGAAGCTCGATATTTCCGTCGTTATCAACTAAATAACTTTGGATTGTGGGTTGCGAATTAAGTGATCTTGTGAGTTCCTGTATTTGCGGTGTAAAAAGATTATATCTTCTGGAAGCCTCAGGTTCACTGCTTACCACGGTAATTGACAGTAAATCTTTTGGCTTTATGCGGACATTATACAGTGTTTCGTTGACGGTATTTATTTCTTTATCGAATTGAGGAAAATAGGCTATGTCTGTTACCGTAGAACACGAAATAGTCAACCCGGCTATGAGGATAAGCAAATAACTGTTTTTTTTCATACTGTGATTTTTAATTTAGCTGAATCATCTTTCTTTATTCGTATCATCAAACAGATACCCGCAGTTTGCAGCTATCGATTGAAATTTTTTTCAGACTTTCAGAACAACTTTCTGCTTTAAGCAGAAGCTTTATGTTAAACATTAGTTGGTGCGACAATTAAAAAAAACTTGTTTGCACTGCAGGCAAAATTAAGAAAGAAAGGAGGGGAGATGTTAGGACTATATGAACATTTTTTTGTATTTCCGGATTAATTTTATTGTTAAATTATAACTACACAGGCAAAATGAATTTACAATCCATTAAGAATGAGATGTATATTTTAAAAAAGCTTTTATGTACAAAACATACAAAATAGTGAGGAGGAAATGGGTGAGTATTTCGGGTAAGGATTTTATACTGTTCCGTTAAAATACATACAATCAATTAAATAATAGTTTTCTTGTAAATTGCGTATTTTTTTACTTATTTCTTTGAATCTTGTTTTTTTTATCTAATTTAGTTAATTGCCTGACAAAAAAATGCTCCAATTATCCTAATTAATTCAATTTTCACTTACAAAATATTATATATAAACACGAAATATCACTGCAAAATGCCAATAGCAGGGAAGTGTATAAAAAACAATATAAACCGACTCTAAATGGAAAAATATAAGTAGTAAAAAAGACGCATTGTTAATAAAGAGTAACAATGTCTAATTGTGTGTAAATTGTGTTATTTGGTTGTAATTTAGCACTATAATAGAAAATTTGTACGTAATTTTGTAACGTGATTAATCATTTAATATAATCTTTATTCTTAATTTTATATTTTCTGTATCGTATGATGCGAATAATAAGTAAAATCAAAAGGTATTCAATGAAAAAAAGTCTAAAAATCATAGCGCTGAATATAATGTTCTTATGTTTTGCCGCTCATTTATCTTACGGGCAAGGCTCCAGATATACAGGGGCATACATCAAGGCTCCGGCCATACAGCACGTAGGCAAAAGTAATTTTGTGATTGAAGGGCTGGAGTTTTCAAACAGTGAAAAGGATATTATTGCCCTGTATAGCTGCGAAAACGTGGTTATAAAGAACAATAAATTCAGTTCTTCGTCAAAAAGGGGCATTTATCTGGATAATTGCAAGAATATTACAATTATAGATAATTGGTTTGAAAACGTGCATACTGCTCTAACCGCACATAATTCGCAGGGAGTAAGGTTTGATTACAACGATGTGAAAAATGTGGGAGGGCTTTTAAAGAATAGCAATGATACCAACAACGGGTTTGTTGTTTTGTTTGACAGGGTAAATGGTGCCGGAAACAGTGTTAGCTACAATGTTTCGGAAAATATTTTTGGAGAAAGTTCACCCGGTGATCTTATTAATGTAAACCAATCAAACGGTACGCCTCAAAGTCCGATAACGGTGAAAGGAAACTGGATAAGAGGCGGTGGTCCGTCGCCGTCGGGGGGCGGAATTATTTTAGGAGACATTGGCGGTTCTTATCAAATAGCTGAAGATAACATCTTAGTAGATCCCGGGCAATATGGAATTGCCGTTGCCGGCGGTAATAATATAACATTGAGGAACAATAAAGTGTACGGAAAGAAAAATTATTTTACTAATGTTGCCATTATCGGGTGTAATTGGTATGAGGAACAATTGGGAAAATCTTTTAACATCACCATAGCCAATAACAGCGTTAATTTCACGAATAAAGACGGTTATTCAAAAAACAGCTGGTGGATTTATAAAAACATTGAGCCGGTAGCCGGTATAGAAACAAACAGAGATGATCCAACCCTGTCGCCGGCCATACTTCCCGAACAAATTATCGGGAGGGCAAGGATAACGACGGAGCCGAAACCCGGTGAAAAACCCGATGAGGTAGTAGTGCCGGATCCCTCCATAAGTATTTATAAAGATACGTTCGATCGTATATGTGCAAATTGTAAAGGCTTAATATCTTCTTCCGCAACTATATCGGTCTTAAATCAAAACGGACAAAAGATACTCAGCATACCTGTAATAGGTTATCACACTACGATTGACAGGACAATACCATCCGGAACATATATCGTGAAGGTGGAAAGCGATGACCGATTGCAAATAAAACAAATAGTCATTAAATAATTTAAGCGGAGGCCGGAGAACAGATGAATAAGATAATATATGTAATTTTGTTGATGGTAGCAGCTGTTATTACATCATGCGAGAAGGATGAAGAAAAAATAGCGCTAACCAGTTCTTTAAATGGAGAATGGGAGGTTATGGCTTACATAGACAATACTCCTATTCACGGGATATTTCCATTACTAATTTCCAGTGATTTTCCGTCGAAAACGGATTCTGTCACAATCAACGATACTTCCAAATATTTTTGGAATTTTCAGGTTAAAGTTTCTGCAAATCACGAGAACGGAACTTTTGAGACGCAAAAATCCATTTGTGAACATTGCTCCTACAGAATTGGTGTAAAAGTTTTTAACGGGAAAATAATTAATTCCGACAGTATTTATCTTGAGATACAGTTTGAGGACGATGAAACACCTTATGGTAACACGTATCAGCTGAAAGGCCACAGAGTAAAGTAAATCACATACCCGGAAAAAGCTGATTTTACAGTTTATTCATTGCAAGTCAATTACAAAATGGGAAAGATAAAAGTCCTCATTAACGCTTACGCCTGTTCACCTGATAGGGGTAGTGAACCCGGTATGGGTTGGAACTGGTGCGTGTATTTAGCCAAACACTGTGAATTATATATCATTAGTGAAGGGGAATTCCGGGAGAGGATAGAGGCTGTCCTCGCAACTTTACCTCAGGCCGAAAATATGCATTTTTATTACAATCCGATATCGGGGAAAGCAAGAGAAATGTGTGAAAAACAGGGCGACTGGAGGTTTTATACTCATTATAAAAACTGGCAAAAGAAAACGCTCCAAATGGCAGAGCAGATTATTGCCGAACACAAGATAGATATTTTGCATCAATTGAATATGATTGGGTTCAGAGAGCCGGGTTACTTGTGGAAAATAGAGGGTATTCCCTTTGTATGGGGCCCTATAGGAGGCCTAAAGCAATTTCCTGTCGCATACCTGCAGGGAGCAGGACTAAAGATGCGGCTTTTTATCCGTTTGAAAAATTTCATCAATAAATTCCAGATCAAGTATGATGTCCGGGTGGATAAAGCGATGAAACGGGCTAATCTGTTAATTAGTTCCATACCTGATTCGTATCGTGCCATAAAAAAATACAAGCAGACGGAGTCTGTCCTAATTCCGGAAACCGGTTGTTTTATTACAGACAATGTTCCAACGAAAAGATTCTACAGTGAGGATTTTAACGTGATGTGGGTTGGAAAATTCGATTTTCGCAAACAGTTGCCGTTGGCATTGAGAGCTTTGGCGGCAACAAACAATAAACAAATCATTCTAAATGTTTATGGACAGGGAGATGAGCTTCAGGAAAGTGATGCAAAACAGCTTGCTACAAGCTTGAGCATCTCTGATCAGGTAGTATGGCACGGCAACAAACCTCATGCAATCGTACAGCAAGCTATGCGTGAAGCACAGCTTTTCTTCTTTACAAGCGTAAGTGAAGATACTTCTACCGTCGTATTAGAGGCTATAAGTAATCGTTTACCCGTATTGTGTTTCGATGCCTGCGGCTTTGGAGCAGTAATCGATAAAACTGTCGGACGTAAAATTCCACTCACAAACCCTGAAAAATCAACTATTGATTTTGCCGAACAATTAAATGCGCTATTTGATGATCGTGAACTATTGGAAGAGTTGTCACTGAATTGTAAATCTCTGCAACAAAAATTTTCCTGGGATGAAAAAGCGGAAAGAGTGGCTGAGCTTTATCAAAAAGTACTTTCTGATTTTGTTTCGGGCTAATTTCAAGTTGACCGTATCATTTTTGTATCTTTGTAGCCTTAAATTCTGAAGAGATGGATGATTTAGATTTTGAAGATTATTTACTCAATGTTCCTTATCCCAAGCCGGACGTTTATGGTTCCCTTTCTATGCCGGTTTATAATGCTGCCGCATACGAGTTTAAAAGCGCTTCGGACATGGAGGCGGCATTTTGCGGGAAGACAACGGATCACACCTATTCGCGGATTTCGAATCCCACCGTTCATTACTTTGAAGAACGGGTGAAACAGATTACCGGAGCTTTTAATGTTACGGCTCTCAACTCGGGAATGGCGGCCGTTAGTAACGTATTCATGTCTATTGCGTACAACGGGGCCAATATTGTCACTTCGCCCCATTTGTTCGGGAACACCTATTCTTTTTTTGCAAATACACTGAGAACCTTTGGCGTAGAGGTTCGATTCTGTGATTTAACGAGCGAAAAGGAGATCCTTGAGAATATCGACGAAAATACGTGCGGAATATTTTTAGAGATTATCACCAATCCGCAAATGGAGGTTGCTGACCTCTCCGTTATAAGTGAGTTAGCGCATGAAAAGAACATACCGTTGATCGCGGATACGACCTTGGTCTCTTTTTCTGTTTTTAAAGCCGGAAGTTTCGGGATAGATGTGGAAGTGGTCTCCAGCACAAAATATATATCGGGTGGTGCTACCAGCATAGGCGGGCTTATTGTCGATTATGCCACTTTTGACTGGACAAAAAATAAAAGCCTCAACGAACTGGCTAAAGTTCATAAGAATTATGCGTTTAATTATAAACTGCGCAAGGAAATTCACCGGAATTTTGGGGCATACATGAATCCGGGGACAGCGCATCTGCAGACAATCGGACTTGAAACATTGCATCTGCGCTACGAAAGGCAAAGCCGTACATGTCTTGAACTGGCAAAACGTTTACAGAAGTTGAAAAGTATTGAATCGGTCAACTATCCGGGACTGCCTGGAAACCCGTTTTACGAAGTAAGTTGCCGCCAATTCGGTGAGAATCCGGGAGCGATGCTGACGTTCGGCCTGGCATCGAAAGATGCCTGTTTCCAATTTCTGGATAACCTGAAAATGATACGGCGGGCGACAAATTTATTCGATAACAAAAGCCTTGCTATTCATCCTGCCAGCACTATTTACGGAAATTTTTCCCAAGTTCAGAGAGAGGCTATGGATATAAGTGATAAAACCATACGGTTATCGGTGGGCCTGGAGAGTGCAGATTCGCTTTTTGAAGATATCAGGCAGGCTTTGGAGCTACATTAGCAAGCACTTCATTACTCTGAAAATGAAGGAAAAATAAAAAACAAGATCAATGAAAAAAACGAGTTATTCAACTTATTTCTTTCTGGGTACGACAATCGTTTTGGCGCTGTTGCTGGGAATAAATAAAATGAACGAAGCCCGGGAAAAGAGATACGACACTTCTACTGTTCTTAGCAAAATTGTTCATATCCAGGAGCTGGCTACCGTTAAGTATAGCTACTCGGGTGTTATCGGATTTAAGGATAACTTCAAAATACTAAACATCAGCGTTCCGCTTACCGATAAATATTTTCTGCTGAAATACAACGGGTATCTTAAGGCAGGTGTGGATTTCAGCAAAATAAAAGTGAATATCAACGGTGCAAATGTTCATGTTTCAATGCCTCGCGCACAGATTTTCGATATCGTTATTGATGAAAACAGCGTGAAAGTTTACGATGAAAGCGATAACGCATTCAATCCCATAAAAATATCGGATTACAACAATGCCTTGATTGAAGAAAAAGAGACGATGAGGCAGGACGCTATGAAACAAGGAGTACTGAAAGATGCCAATAACCAGGCAGAACTTGCAGTAAAATCACTTCTGCAGGAGATGGGATTCAAAAATATCAACATTACATTGGAGGTGGTTATTCCGGAGCTGCATTAATGTGTAATGAATACCGTTACTGCTGCTCAAACGGATAGCCTTCGCAATACAAAATCACGTGCTTGCCCAGAAATTTCAAAAAACTGTTGTGCTGTTCTTTGGTAATCATTTTCGGGTAACTGAGGATCAGCAACTCAATGGGTTGCCCTTCCAGGCGGTAAGGCAGATGTACAAACCGGTAAGGCGTGAGAGTAAATCCGGCACGTTCGTAAAATTGGAGCCGCCTTACCGATAACTCGTTTATCAGCGGATCTATTTCGAGGATGATGGTGTGGTCGGAGTCGCGTAAGTAACGAAGCAATTGAGAACCAAAACCGTGTCCCCGTAATTGGGGGTTGATGGCCAAATATTCCAGATACCGGTACCTGTCCCACTCCCAATAAAACATCAACCCGATTAGCTCGCCATCCTCCCAGGCCGATAACGGATAAAATTGCGGATCGGAACAGGCCCTGACGTGGTCTGTCTCTTTCCGCCTTTCGGCAATAGGAAAGCTTGATTCATACAATTCCCATACCTTGTTCCACCTGCCCTTGTCCGATTGCTCTATACGTAAAAACTCCATCGTTTAATTTTTTGCCCTATATTTCACATGTCCCGTCTGCGTTGCACGATTTCCCCTTCCTTACCTCCATATCGCCAAGAGTGATGTTTGTTGTCTTGAGTGCATCCAGGAAAACCTGTACCGGTTCTGCTCCGATGATCGCCTGTTTACGTTCGAACAGAAAAGTGGGAACCGTATCTATTCCCAATTGATGGGCTTCCTGAATATCGCGTTCCACTTCGGCTTTGAAGTCGTCCCCGGCAAACATCTGATCTATTTCCGCTTCATCAAGCCCTGCTTTTATTCCAATCCCGGTCAACAAGTTAATGTCGCTGTAATCTTGTGCGTCCTCAAAATAGGCTTTCGATATGAGTGATAGAACCTTAGAGCCCAGGTTCTTTTTCGCTGCCAGTTTTACCAGCCTATGGGCGTCAAGTGTATTGGCTGCAATTGCATTCGGCAAGTTGAATTTTACGCCCGCATTCTCTGCCAGTTGCTCGATATAAGCAAACATCTGTTTCAAATTGTTTTCCGAAAGGCCGGCCGTCTTTAATAAATAATCCACTACGGAATAACCGTTCCCTTTATCGGGTAAATTCGGATTCAACCGGAAAGCTTTTATAACCAGTTCAACTTCACTGGCGTGCGCAAATTGCTGTAAAGCTTGTTCATAATGAATCTTGCCTATGTAACAATACGGACACATAATATCTGTCCAAACTTCAACTTTCATATTTTTTTTAGACTTTATATTTGTAGGACATGTGCATGTTCCCACTGAAAAAGGTAGTGATTGGTGTCTGTTAATTGTGCTCCATCTTCTCGTGCTCCGCCACTTTCATTACAATCTTCTGTTGTTCCTTGTCGAAATCCACCAGAACGGTTTCGCCCTCTTTGATGCCGGTACGCAGGATCATCTCTGCCATTTCGTCCTCTACATACTTCTGGATGGCACGTTTTAGCGGACGGGCGCCGAATTGAACGTCGTAACCTTTGTCGGCAAGAAACTCTTTGGCTTCGGCAGTGAGTTCAACCCTGTAACCCAACTCTTTGATCCGTTTATACAGCCCATTGAGTTCCAGATCGATAATCTTGAAGATGGACTCTTTGCTCAATTGGTCGAACATCACAATATCGTCCACCCTGTTCAAAAATTCAGGAGCAAATGCTTTATTCAGTGCTTTCTGGATAATGCTTCGCGAATATTCGGTATCGGTAACATCGCTGTTGGTGCTAAATCCGATCCCGCGGCCGAAATCTTTCAACTGACGTGTACCAATATTAGAAGTCATGATCAATATGGTGTTCTTGAAATCAATCCGGCGACCCAAGCTATCCGTAATGTGCCCTTCATCCAGGATTTGAAGCAGAATATTGAACACGTCGGGATGTGCTTTTTCTATTTCGTCCAGCAACACAACGGAGTAGGGGCGGCGACGCACTTTTTCGGTCAACTGCCCGCCTTCTTCGTAACCCACATATCCGGGAGGCGCTCCTACCAGGCGGGAAACGTTGAACTTCTCCATATATTCGCTCATATCGATACGGATAAGGTTTTCGTGCGAGTCGAACAGGTATTCCGCCAGTTTTTTTGCCAGATGTGTTTTCCCGACACCGGTCGGGCCTAAGAACATGAATGTGCCGATAGGCTTGTTGGGGTCTTTGAGTCCCACACGGTTTCGTTGGATGGCTTTCACTATCTTGTCCACCGCTTCGTCCTGACCGATAACCTGCGCTTTCAGTTCGTTTTTCATTTCCAGCAAGCGCTGGCCTTCGGCCTGGGCAATCCGTTGTACCGGTACGCCCGATATCATAGCCACTACTTCGGCAATTTTTTCTTCGTCAACGATTTCCGGTTTCTCTTTGATCTCTTTTTGCCAGCGCTGCTCTTCGGCTTCCAAGGCCAGCAAGAGCTGACGCTGTTTGTCGCGATAGCTGGCCGCCAATTCATATTTCTGAGCCTTTACCGCATCGTTTTTCATCTGTTCCACCGCTTTCAGTTCCTCCTCCATCTCTTCAATTACCTTAGGGATGGAGATGTTGGAGATATGAACGCGCGCACCGGATTCATCCAGGGCGTCGATAGCCTTATCGGGGAAAGTACGGTCGGAAACATACCTCTCCGTCAATTTCACACATGCCTCCAATGCTTCGTCGGTATAACGGACGTTGTGATGGTCTTCGTACCGTTCTTTGATGTTCCGGAGGATCTGCAACGTCTCTTCGGGTGTGGTTGCGTCAACGATTACTTTCTGGAAACGACGTTCCAGCGCACCGTCTTTCTCAATGTTCTTGCGGTATTCGTCGAGCGTGGTAGCGCCGATACACTGAATTTCCCCGCGAGCCAGAGCAGGTTTCAGCATGTTCGCTGCATCCAGCGATCCGGCAGCACCTCCGGCACCGACGATGGTATGGATTTCGTCGATAAAGAGAATGATGTTCGGGTTTTTCGACAGTTCATTCAGGATGGCTTTGATACGCTCTTCAAATTGACCACGATACTTGGTTCCGGCGACAATGGAAGCCATATCGAGCGCAATCACGCGTTTGTCAAACATGGCGCGCGATACTTTTTTATGTACGATACGCAGCGCCAGCCCATCCACTATGGCAGATTTTCCTACGCCGGGATCACCAATGAGGACGGGGTTGTTTTTCTTGCGGCGGCTCAGTATCTGGGCAATACGCTCGATCTCTTTTTCCCGTCCCACAATCGGGTCGAGGCGGTTTTCCATTGCGGCGCGGGTAATGTCAGTCCCGAAATTATCAAGCACCGGCGTGTCTGAAGCAGGGTTCTTTGCCTGTGATTGGCCACCTTGTTGCCCGCCCGGGTTGAAAGATGATCTTCCGCCTTGCTCATCGTCATCGTCATCGGTAAAGTTCGGGCCCATGGACGGAGCATCCGCATTACTTTCAGCACGCGCGTCGAGTATGCTTTTCACATATAAAAATGCGCTGGAATAATCGAGATGAAACTGTTGCAGAATGTCGTTAATGGGTGTATTTTTTTCCTTCAGCAAAGCCAACAGGATGTGCTCCGAATCGGTTTCTGCACTTTTTGTGAGCCTTGCCTCCAATATACTCATCTTTAACGTCTTTTCCGTACTTTTGTTGATGACTAATTCGCGGGTCCCGTCGTACGGCTCCTGGATCTGACGGAACCTGTCATCGATATAATTTTTTAAATGCTTTATGTCCACATCAAAGTCCTGAAGCACCTGGATGGCCATTCCGTCCCCATCGCGGAGAATGGCGAGCATCAAGTGTTCCGGCCCGATATAATTGTTTTGCAGTCTCTCGGCTTCTTCACGGCTGTATGCCATGATGTCCCTGACTCGTTGAGAAAAATTGTTGTCCATTTATTAACTTCCTTATCTTCTATATAGTAGATTACAAATATAGTTTTTTATTTACTATAATAACAAAAACAATGCCAACAAAGTTAGTTAATCCTTGGATTCTACGACTAAATTAAAGCGGCTTTAACTCTTATTTTGAGTTCGGGCAATACATTTTCGGCAAACCATCTGTTTTTTGCCTGCCATATGTTGTTGCGTGGTGATGGATGTGGCAACGGGAAATAGTCGGGCAGGTACGAATCGAAATGACGGATGGTTTCTGTCAGGGTCGTTTTGGCAGTATCCCGTAGATAATATCTCTGTGCATACCAGCCTACAAGCAAAACAAGCCGTACATCTTCCATCTTATCCAGCAATCTTCCGTGCCACAACGGAGCACATTCGGGCCGCGGCGGCAAATCGCCCGATTTTCCCCTTCCCGGATAGCAAAAGCCCATCGGCATCAGGGCAAATTTTTCAGGATCGTAAAAAGTGAGCCTGTCAACCCCCATCCATGCACGTAGATTGTCGCCGCTCTTGTCGTTCCAGGGAACTCCTGTTTCGTGGACAATCCGCCCCGGCGCCTGTCCGACAACCACGATTCTGCTCTTAGAGCTTGCCGCGATGATTGGTTTAGGACCTAAGGGAAGAAACTTTTCACAGACTCTGCAGTTTCGTATTTCGCACAACAGTTCATCCATTCAAAACACATTCTTAAAAGCTCTCTTTCACGATGAATTCGGGTTTAATCCCTAGTGTTGACAATTGTTCTTCAACTGCCTTCATCATTGGCTTTGGCCCACATAAATAATAATACCTGGTGGATATATCGGTGTTGTTTTTAATCAGTTCTGCAGAAACATAACCGTGTTCGTATTCGGGAAGCATCTCTTCCGAAAGCACGTTTATAAAATTTTTCCCCAACAGTTTATTGAACTTGTCTTCCAGAATGATGTCTGCCCTGGCTTTGTTGGCAAAAATGAATTTGTTATTCCCAATTTCATTTTTTTTCTCAAGCTCCTTCAAAATAGCAATAAACGGAGTGATTCCCGCTCCGCCGGCAATAAATATTCCTTCGCCCTTATATTTTATCGCGCCAAAAATATGGCGGATAATCAATTCGTCGCCCGGTTTTATACTAAGTAATTCGTTGGTAACTCCGTTGTGAGAAGGATATGTTTTGATTACAAACTCCAAAAAGTCATCATCTGTCAATGATGTAAAGGTAAAAGGCCTTCTTTTGGTTTTCCACTCCGGTTTATTGATGGCAACTTCCGTAGCTTGGCCGGGAACAAAATTGATACCGGCCGGTTTTTCTAAAACCAATCTTATCACATCGTGTGTAAGATATTCGGTTGATAATACTTTAACAATCTCTTCCATAATTTTAACTTTTTACAAATTTAACCCAATCCGCACTATTACATTTAACTAACAGATTAGATTGAAAAAAGTTGAAATTATTTTACAGGAAGTTGTCGTTTGTAAGCCGGCAAAATTGTGCTCTAGGATTCTTCCTTTTTATTTTTCTTGTATCCGAGGATATCGAATTCTTTTGATTTCATTCGGGTGGTAACGCGAGGTTCCGCCGTTGAACCCGGAATATATTCGTGCCGGTACATATTGAAGAAAAGCACAAACAGAGAGAGCAGCAAAGGCCCGAAGATAACGCCCCAGAATCCGAACATGGGGATACCGGTCAATACCCCGAAAATAGTTATCAACGGGTGAATATCGGCCAAAACCTTTTGAAGCAGAAAACGCGCCACATTGTCAACACCACCAATGATCATAAATCCGTATGCAGTCATCCCAATAGCACTTCCAATATCTCCTGCAAGCCATATACTTAGTGCGATCGGGACCCATACGATAGCCGTCCCGAGAATAGGGATGATGGATGCAAATCCCGTGAAAACAGCATACAGCAAGGCGTTTTCCACCCCAAAAAACACATATCCCATATAAGCAAAAACACCCTGGATAATGGCCAGTAAAGGTATTCCTATTGCATTTGCCTGAATGATCAGCTTGGTCTCTTCGGTCAAAATTTGTTTGTTCTCTTCTTTGAATGGCAGAATTTCTTTAACCATCTTCTCAAAACCATCGTAGCTATAGAGCATGTAGAAAAGTATGAAGAGGGCGAAAAGGGAATTAATTACCAATGAGTAGATACTTGCACCCAGCGATTGCAATATGTTTCCACCTAGTTTGGGCAGGCTGGATAAATTTTCGGGAGTGAAGATTTCAAAATCAAGCTTCTTCTCAATCATCTCAACAAAGTTATTGAAGCTGTCGAGTATGGCTTTAGGGTCAATGGAAATTCCCGATACGGTATCGATAACCAAAAAAGCAATACCCGTAAGCGGCCCTAAGAATAACAGCAAAGCTTCAATAGTTAAGAGTGTGGCGGCAAATCCTCTTTTTATTTTCTTTTTTTCCACTAAATAGATCATCTGCCTTTTCAATAAAACATAAAGCGTGGCTGCTCCCAAAAAACCGCTCAGGTAAATGCGCAACTCTTTGAAAAGAATCAGCCCGAGTAGTATCAGCAAAGCAATTAATATATACCTGTATTCTTTCTTTTTATAAGGGAGATTATTCTCAATCATACAATTCTAAGCGATTAAAAAATTAAAGAACAAAATCTTCCGGTTCGGCAAAACCTCCTTCTATAAGGGCATTTTTGGCAACTTCGTAATCCGAAGCCTTCACCTGCATCTCGATATCCCCAATGCTATAAGCCAGCCGGCTTGCTGTTAAGTTTTTCATGAACACTTCGATACCTCTCATCTCCATGAATGTTTGAACGATGGGTACATCGGCAGGAAAAGTAAATGTCTTGATGGTGATAAATTCTTCTTCCATAATGCAGGTATTTTTTATTTAGTGAACTTCAAAAATAGTCTATTTTTTGATGATAAAGGTAAAAAACTCCAATTTTTGATGTAATTTTGATTTTATTAAATTTTATACGTTATGAAGAAAAAAATTGCATTAATAACCGGCGCTACATCGGGAATAGGTGAAGCCACAACCCGGAGATTGGCCGACAATGGTTTTGACGTTATTATTACGGGGCGCAGAAGCGACAGGTTGACAAACTTAAAGGGAGAGCTCGAAAAAAACGGGACCCGTGTCCTGGATCTCTGTTTTGACGTTCGTGTTGAATCTGAAGTAAAATCGGCCGTGGAAAATTTGCCGGACAGTTGGAAAGATATTGATGTTCTGGTAAATAATGCCGGGCTGGCAGCCGGATTAAGTGCCCTGCAGGAAGGGGATACCGACGACTGGAACAGGATGATCGATACTAACGTCAAGGGCCTGCTTTACGTTACCCGATACGTCTCACCGCTTATGATAGAACGCGGAAAAGGACACATTATAAACATGGGTTCCATTGCCGGAAAAGAGGTTTATCCCAACGGAAACGTTTATTGTGCTACCAAACACGCGGTAGATGCGCTCACGAAAGGGATGAGAATAGACATGCTCAGGCATAACATAAAAGTTACGCAAGTCTGCCCCGGTGCAGTTGAAACTGAATTCTCCGTTGTTCGTTTCCACGGAGATGAGGTACGTGCTGCAAAAGTGTATGAAGGATTCGATAACCTTATAGCCGAAGATATTGCGGATTGCATTCTTTTCGCCATTTCCCGCCCCGATCACGTAAACATCAACGATATGACTGTTATGCCTACAGCACAGGCAACAGGTACAATATTTAATAAGAAACCATAAATTTTTTTCTTGAGTTTACCTTTCAAAGATAATTTTATCTCCTTCAGCAATATTTTTTCGGACGCAATATCCTGCGTTTACCTCCACCACGTACAACGCCGGTTGTGTTGATGAGTAGTTCCATTCTTTCAGGGGAGTGGTGTTTGCGTGAATGGTAATAATTTCATTATAGGCGTTTATAAAAAGCATATCTAAAGGGATGTAGGTGTTTTTCATCCAGAAACTTTGAATTTCCTCCGTATCGAAGATAAATAACATCCCGGCATCGGCAGGAAGTGATTTCCGGTACATCAGTCCCCGTGCGCGGCGCTGGTTATCATCGGCCACTTCAATATCTATAACCGAGAGGGTATCGTTGTCCTTTGCCGACAAAAATGCCAGGCTCCCTTGTTTGTTGAAGGAAATTTCAAAAGCACCTTCATCTGTTGCGGGCGTCTCTTCTTTTTTTGTCAGGAAAAACAGGGTAGCCGCAATTGCAACCGCCGCAGCAATCCCGATAATAAGTGATTTTTTTGATTTCATAGTGTTCATTATTTCAGCTCCCAAAAGTATAAAAAATTATGCGATAAAACCGGTTGATGCGTGAAAAATACAATACGCCGCCACCATGCAGATTAGCATCAAGAGGCTTGTCCTGATGTTGATGAAGCACGATTTTATAACATCCCCGTGTGTGAGCTCGCGGTTATTTTCTCCGATATAGGGTTTTTCTACCCGTTCCCCGCAATATATATTCGGGCCGCCGAAACGGCAATCGAGAATGCCTGCCAGTGCCGATTCCGGATAGCCCGAATTGGGACTGGAGTGCCGGCGTGCATATTTGCGGACGAAGCGAAATCCACGTGCCGACGGCGGAATTAAGATCATGAAAAACGCTGTGAGCCGTGCGGGGATAAAGTTTGCGCCGTCGTCGAGGATACGTGCGGCAAACCATCCAAAATCTTTGTACCGGTCGCTTTTATAGCCGATCATCGAGTCCAAAGTGTTTATCATTTTGTATGTCATCATCAGCGGAATTCCGCCAACGGCATAGAAAAACAGCGGTGCGATTACGCCGTCGCTCAGGTTTTCGGCAAGTGTTTCGAGTGTGGCGGTACGGATCTGTTGGAACGAGAGCTGCGACGTGTCACGCCCTACAATCCGGCTCAACTGTTTGCGGGCAGCGGACAAATCGTTTTTTTGTACCTGGCGTTCCACCTTCAATGCTTCGGTAATCAGGCTTCGGTTGCCGAGGGCGTAGAAAAACAGCAGGGTATTTATGGCGATTTTTACTGCGGAAAAATCCTTCAATGCGATTTGAATGCCATAAAATACTCCAAAAACAATGAAGACCAGTGCCGATGCAACCGCGATGCCTTTTGTCCTTCTCCGCCCACCTCTGTTGAATTTCTGTTCGCAGAATGCAATCATATTACCAAACAGCCGGATGGGATGCGGTAATCGGGCAGGGTCGCCCAACAGGGCGTCGAGCAAAAAGCCGCCTGCAAGCGGGATGAGGAAATCGCGATGAGTCAGGATAAAATCGTACATCGGGGCGTTTTTTTTAAAAATTCACGCAACGCTTCAACCAGACGATCGTTTGCTGCTTTCTCCTGTACCGACAGCCGGAAGTGCCGGGGCGACAGCCCGCGGAAATTACCGGCATCTCGGATCAGGATGCCGTGCTCGTCGATGAGGTAAGACTTCAGCTGTGATGCCGTGCCTTCCTTCAACTGCACCAAAAAATAGTTGCACGGCGACGGTGTTGCCTCAAGATGTGGCAGCGCTGCAAGTTGCTGTTGAAACATATACGATTCGCGGCATAACGCATGGACGTCGGGTGATAAACGGTTGTAATTTTTCATCACGAAACTGCCTGCCTCCTGCGCCAGCGCATTCACCGCCCACGGGGTGCGCAGGGGCTGGAGCTGTTCTATGATGGATTTGCCAGCGATAATGTAACCCAACCGCAAGCCGGGGATAGCGAAGGTTTTTGTGAGCGAATGTACCGAAATCAGATTCGGGTGTTGCGCATGCAAGGATACGACCGAGCGGCACTGCGGGCACAATTCGCCGTAGGCGTTATCAATGATGAAGCGGGTATGCGGATGGTTATCACAAAGTGCTTTAATGGTTTTATCGGACACGATAATACCGTCGGGATTGTTGGGGACGGCAAACCAAACGGTTTCACTACCGGTGAAATCGTTGCTTTCGCACAGTTCGTTTACCGGCAGGAACGACAAGGTGTGCCTATATACGGTACAGGCATCTTCGTACTCGGCAAAAGCGGGATAGGTTATCGTGCTGTGCTTCCCGGCAAACAGGTGCGCCAAAAGATAAAACGCTTCTGCCGAGCCGTTGGTGACCAGCACGTTTTCCGGAGGAATGTTGTGGTGGGCGGCAATCTCGCGTGTAAGCGTACGCGCATTCGGGTCGGGATAGTTTTCGATAAGGTGCAGGCAACCCGATAGATGCGCCGCAATCTGCGCCGAAGCGTTCCGGTAAGGGATGTTCGAGCTGAAATCGGCGATTATTTTTCCGTTGTAGTCGTATAGGTCGTTGCCGTGTCCGGTAAGCATAATTTTATTTCGTTGTATCCCTCTTCTTTTTTTCAATCGTTATTACCTCTCCATACGCCACTGGCGTGTCAAATGCTTCGTTTATCGTATAATCCTCTATCAGTATGAGGAATGCCCGGATAATTCCGGCGTGGGTGACAATCAGAATATTTTCATCGGTATCGGGCAGCTGACCAAGAAATTTATCTACCCGTCGAAGCATCATACGGAACGATTCGCCTTGAGGGCATGATGTGTTCACATAATCGTTGAACCACTTTTTACCCGTTTCCAGAGCATAGATATCGTTCCACGCCTTATGTTCCCATTCGCCAAAATCAAATTCCCTTATTCTTTCATCTACGATAACCGAACGCGATAAACTTTGTGCCAGGGTTACACATCTTTTCAACGGGCTGCTGTATGTTTTTGCAAATCGGATACCCTCCAGTTCCGATTGCACGGCGAGCAACTCTTCCGGGAAAGTGCCCGCCAGGCCTACATCGGAATTGCCGTAGCAAATTCCGGCAGGCGTGTCCACGCGGGTATGTCTTACCAAATAGAGTTTCATAGATTGTAAACAAGGTAAAACGCTATTTCACAAAACTGTTGCAACGTACCCAGGACGTCGCCCGTGAATCCGCCGATTTTTTTCTCAACGTAATGCTTCAATGCGAAGAAGATAATTGCGTAAATAGTGACTACGCAGGCGATTATAAACGGTGGAACGAAAGCCAGCGGCAATGCTCCGAAAACGAACGCCGTAATCACTGTTGTCCGCGTTAACGGATGGCGCGTATGCGACGATTTGCTGTTCCCTGTGCGGGCGTACGTGGACGATTTCATCAATACCACAGCCATGAAACGGCTGGAAGCGTGCGCGGCGATCAGCACCAACGGAAGTTTTTGGGGGGCGATGGACGTCAGCAACGAAAACTTAACCAGGAACAGCAGTACGAGCGAAATAACGCCGTAGGCTCCCACATGGCTGTCTTTCATGATCTCCAGGATGCGTTCCTTCGTGCGGGCTCCGCCGAACCCGTCGAAAAAGTCGGAAACGCCGTCTTCGTGCAGTGCGCCGGTAACGGCTACCATCGAAATAATGGCGGCTGTTACTGAAATTGCTTGCGAAAAAACCAGCATGGACAGCATAAATACGCTTCCACCCACGGCTCCCACAATACTGCCTATCAGCGGAAAATAACGTACCGATTGTGCGATATTTTCTTCGGTGTAATCAATTTTTCCTGCCGGAATACGGCTGTAGAATTGCAGCGCGTGCAAGAAGAGGTTAAGTTGCTGTTTCATCGCTTAAAGACTGATCACTTACCTGTTTTTTTCTATATCAAACACTTCCGCATCTTCAAAACTTGCCATTTCGTTCAGGAAAATCAACGCCGATTGCAGGATGGGATATACCAACGCCACGCCCGTGCCTTCGCCCAGGCGAAGGTCGAGATGCAATACGGGATCGCCTTTCATATACTCTACCATGGCCTTGTGTCCACGTTCGTTGGAAGCGTGACTGAATATCACGTTGTCGAGTACGTCGGGTTGCATCTCGTAGGCGGCTAAAAATCCGGATGATACGATAAAACCGTCGGCCACGATAAGCATGTTCAACCGTTTGGCTTCCAATACTGCGCCGCAGATCATGGCTATTTCCAATCCTCCGAAAGTAGCGAGTGTTTCAAGCGGTGTTTTGGGGTTGTATTTCCCGGCTACTTGTTTTAGAATATTGTATTTGTGTTGCACCCCCTCTTCATTGAGCCCGGCGCCGCGTCCCACGCACTCATCGAGCGGAATACCGGTAAATTTGTTGAGCAGCAGCGATGCTGGCGACGTGTTTCCGATACCCATTTCACCAAAACCGATGATGTTGCAACCGCGTTCAAACTCCTGACGGGCACATTCGGCGCCTTTGTCCATTGCCTGCTGGCAGAGCTCCGTGCTCATAGCCGGTTCGTGCAGCATGTTTTTTGTACCCCTGGCCAACTTGTGGTTTTCCACGTGGCACCCCTCCGGAAAATCGTGATCTACGCCGGCATCAATTACGCGTAAGCGGATGTTGTGTTGTCGCGAAAACACATTGATACCCGCACCACCGTTTATGAAGTTCATGACCATTTGCCACGTGATTTCTTTGGGGCAGGGGCTTACACCCTCGTCAACAATGCCGTGATCGGCAGCGAAAACGAGAATAGCGGGATTTTTAAGTTCCGGGGTGAGTGTATTCTGGATGGTGCCTATTTTTAGCGCGATCTTTTCCAGTTTTCCCAATGAGCCCAACGGCTTGGTTCGATTGTTTATTTTCCTTTGTAATTCTTCCCGTGTCATATATTATTTAATTACTATTTTACTTGTATGGGAATACCCGAAACCATAAAATACACCTCATCTGCTGTCTTGGCGATATGCTGGTTCATCCAACCCTGCAAGTCGGTGAAATGGCGGGCGGTTTCACCGGGAGCGTGCAGGCCCATGCCAATCTCGTTGCTTACTGCTATAAGATTGAAATCCTGATTGATAAACCTTTCCCATTCGGCTTTTGCTTCTTCTAGCGATATGTCCCGATTATATTTGTTATCGTGAAAGATATTGGTCAGCCACAGTGTTACACAATCCATCAGCACGGTTCTACCGCTTAAATCGTGTCTGCTCAATAGTTTCTCCTCTTCAATTGTAGTCCACATTTTGCCCCTGTCGGCCTGATGACGGCGAATGCGCTCTTCAAAGTCCTCATCCCAATGCCGGGCAGTAGCCAGATACAAAGGATCAGCAGAGTATTTCTCCGCTAATCTTTGTGCAAATGAGCTTTTGCCCGAACGTTGCCCTCCTGTTATGAAAATGATTTTTCGCATGGTTGTTTTTTCCCGATAACGGTACTTATCTCTTGTTTAATTCTTTTAATTTCCGTTCCGAAACAGGGAATACCACCGGTTTTCCCGATACGGGATTTATTTTTACAACCACAACAGTATCGTAAACATTTTCGATATTCTCGTATGTAAGAACGGTCTCGGGACTTCCTTTTTTGTGGATCTTACCGTTTTTCATCATGATAAGATAATCGCAATATTCGGCAGCCAATGTTAAATCATGTATAATCATGATTACGGATAAATTCAGTTCGTCGTTCAGTCTCTGTATCAGATTCATAAATTTCATCTGGTGTGTGATGTCGAGGTGCGATGTAGGCTCGTCCAACAGTAAGAGCGTGGGCTTTTGACAAAGTGCCGAGGCAATGCTTGCCATTTGTTGTTCCCCCCCGCTCAGTTCTGTCATGGATTTATCGCGGAGCCGGTAGGTATTGGTCAACTGCATGTAATGATGCGCAATGTCAATATCTTCCGGTTTGTCGAAAAACTGGAACGGTTTTCTATGGGGCATTCTTCCCATCAGCACATATTCTTCAACCGTAATGTGGGCTGTTTCCGTAAATTGTGATACGATAGAGATTTTTTGTGCTTTTTCGCGAAGCGTAAACATCGATAAATCTTTGCCTTCAAATACTACAGATCCGCAACTTATGGGCAGGTCGCCGGAAATGCCCCGGAAAAGCGTGGTCTTTCCCGATCCGTTAGGGCCGATGATGCCGGTAAACGTACCTTCTGCCAGAGAAAAGTTGATACCGGTTATATGAAAGCCGTCCTTATATCCGCATGAAAAATTATTCAATGTGAGTAGTTCTTTCATCCTTGCAGCAATTTAGAGCGTTTTTGAGAACGGCTTAGCAAAACAATAAATACCACCCCGCCCGTAATTCCTGTAATTACGCCGATAGGGAGCTCGTTGGGCGAAATAATGGTACGGGCAATTATATCGCATAAAATCAAAAATATACTTCCGCTTAAAAAAGACGAGACAAGCATGATGCGATAATCCGAACCTACAAACAGGCGGACAATGTGGGGGATGACAAGCCCCACAAAGCCGATAACTCCCGCTACGGCTATGCATGCCCCGGTGAGAATAGAGGTTATGATAAATAAAATACGGATAGTGACATTGGAGTTGATGCCTAAATGACGGGCTTTTTCTTCTCCCAGGCGTAACGCGTTGAGCGGCATTACAAACAAATAAGAGATAAGCAGGCACACAACAGACAAAACAACCATTACCCAAACCATGGTGGTATTGGATTCGTTGAGCGACCCCATTATCCAGAACACAATGCCGTGAATGTTTTCTGCCGCTGTGATAGACATTAAAAACATCATAAGTGAGGACGAGATAAAGCTGATCATTACGCCGATAAGCAGCATCCTGTTCACGCTCAATGTGCCTTTTTTCAAACTTAACGTGTAAACCAGGAATATGGTTGTAAATGCACCGATAAATCCGGCAAGCGGTAAAAACAGGATGTTAAGCAAATGCAATCCTGCCACAATGGCAAATGTTACTCCCAAAGATGCTCCTCCCGATATGCCCAGCGTATAGGGTTCCACCAAAGGATTACGATAAATCCCTTGCAAAATAGCGCCGGCCAGGCTCAGGCTTCCGCCTATGGCAAAGCCAAGTAATGTACGCGGAATACGGATGTAAAACAACACGCCGTACTCCATACTTTCTTTATCGGCAAGAATTTGCGGTATTTTTTTATACGGTATGGAAATTTCGCCAAAGCTTAGCGATAGGATTACGACGGCAAATAACGCTGCTAGAAGCGCCAGCGCGTATAAAGCCCACATTAGTTTTTTCCGTTGCATTATCTCAATATTCTATACCCTTCGCGGCTAAGAACGCCTTTATCGTTATGTATAAGCCCTAAGTTATTCATTTATCATTTTTTCCAAAATTTCCATTGTCTGTACAAAAGTAATGGGAGTAGGTTGGCACGCAATGTCCGACTCAATAATATGGATCTGTTTTTTTCTTGAGGCCGTCAAGTAGGAGTACCTGCTCCAGATCTCTTTTTCTTCGTTGCCTACCATGCCCATGGTAGCTATAAAAATATAGTCGGGATTATTGGCTATTACAAATTCGCGGCTTACCGAACCCCGTTTCAATGTTTTTGCAATATTTTCTGCTCCAAAAAAATTTATGTAATCGTCCATAAAAGTGTTGGGTAATACCGAAAAAAGAGGATCCGCGCCTATTTGAAAAAACATTCGCGGTTTTTTCTTCCACTTTACTCCGGATGAGATCTCTTTAATTTTTTGCTCGCTTTCGAGGACTATCCGACGGGCTTTTTCTTCTTTTCCTATGAGCATGCCGAGGCGGATAAACTGGTTGCATATTTCTTTAAACGATTTAGGCGACTGGAAAACTTCCACTTTTATTCCAAACTTTCTCAGCGTTTCAATATCCTGCAAATCCGTAAGTACTGTAACCAATACCAAGTCGGCTTTCAAGGCAATAACTTTTTCGAGATTGGCTTTTACGGCAGAAGCCACAATCTCTTTTTTATCTTCTTTTGCCGCCATGCAATAGCTGGTACAACCTATAAGTTTGTCTTGAGCGCCTAAATAATAAAGGCTCTGTGTGAGGGATGGCGCAAGTGATACGATTCTTTTATATTGTGTTTGGGCAAAGGAACCCATAAAAGAAAAGAAGAGGAGCACTGCAAAAAAAAGTCTTTTTCCCATATCTGTAATTTTCAAAACATATTGTTTTCGCCACTGGGGTCGGCGGCGGGGAACGCATGCATATCGGTTAAAAAATAGTTGTCTATCAATCTCCCTGTGAACGATTGGGGCAATTTTTGTTTTCTTGCGAATACGGTAATGGCTTTAAATCCGTCTGCAACGAATTCTCCAATAAGGGCGGACCTGTCTGCACCCCAAAGCGGAAAGACGGCAGAAATGTCCGTGTTGCAACAAACGCGCTCTATCCATGTACAATGCTCTTGCAGGTAAATATCACCAAAAACACCTGAATCTATGATAGCGCCTTTGTCGTTACCGGCGTCAGACATGTTTAATAAACAGGCTGCTTTGTTTTCGGGATTCTTCAAAAAACGATACAAGGCATACATACAATCTTTACCGCTGCTCCAGGAAACAAATGCTTTCATTTTTCGTTTTTAAAATACAAAGGTACAAAATATCTGCGGGTATCTTTGGATGGTTGCATAATTGATGAGACAATTTCACGGTAGGTGATGTACAATATGCTTTTTGGCAAGGCAGTGAATCTGAAAAATTGTCAGTCTGAAAAGCTGTTTTATGGAATTTTCGACCTGCAAAGTTTTTGGCACAGAATTCGCATAGAGACTTGTGTCTGATGACAAAAAATTAAAACCAACATAATATAATTATTTAAATTTTTTATCAACATGAGTATTAAACCATTAGCAGACAGAGTGCTGGTAAAGCCGGCAGCTGCAGAAGAAAAAACAGTAGGTGGGATCATAATTCCCGATACAGCAAAAGAAAAACCGTTGAAAGGTGAAGTTATTTCGGCAGGAAATGGCACAAAGGACGAAGAGATGGTCGTAAAAGCCGGTGACAATGTATTGTATGGCAAATATGCCGGTACGGAAATCGAACTCGAAGGGGAAAAATATTTAATCATGCGTCAATCAGACATTTTGGCAATCATTTCTTAAAAGACAATAAGAACTAACAGACGGTTGTCTGAACTCTAAACATCTAAAAAATCTATATAAATATGGCAAAAGAAATTAAATTCGAAATGGAAGCACGCGATTTGCTTAAAAAAGGCGTGGATTCATTGGCAGATGCAGTAAAAGTAACCTTAGGGCCCAAAGGCCGTAACGTGATACTCGACAAAAAATACGGTGCGCCGCAAATCACAAAGGACGGTGTTACGGTAGCGAAAGAGATAGAATTGGAAGATTCGTTCCAAAACATGGGAGCTCAATTGGTGAAAGAAGTGGCTTCCAAAACCAATGACGATGCGGGTGACGGTACCACAACAGCCACTGTTTTGGCTCAATCCATTATTGGCGTTGGTTTAAAAAACGTTACTGCAGGTGCTAATCCGATGGACTTGAAGCGCGGTATCGATAAAGCTGTGGCTAAAGTGGTGGATAGCCTGAAGGAACAGGCTGTTGAAATCGGCGATGATTTAAAGAAAATCGAAAACGTAGCCAAAATCTCGGCTAACGGTGACGAGGCCATCGGTAAACTTATTGCGGAAGCTATGCAAAAAGTGAGCAAAGAGGGGGTTATCACTGTTGAAGAGTCCAAAGGGACCGATACTTACGTGGATGTTGTAGAAGGTATGCAGTTCGACCGCGGATACATCTCCCCGTACTTTGTAACCGATACTGAAAATATGGAAGTTCAATTTGAAAATCCGCTGGTGCTGGTACACGATAAAAAAATCTCGGCCATTAAAGATCTTCTTCCTATCCTCGAAAAAGGAATTCAAACCGGTAAACCGATGTTGATCATTGCAGAAGATATCGATTCGGAAGCGTTAACCACACTGGTGGTAAACCGCTTGCGCGGATCGTTGAAGATTGCTGCCGTAAAAGCTCCGGGCTTTGGAGACCGTCGTAAGGAAATGCTGGAAGACATTGCCATTTTGACAGGTGGAACCGTGATTTCAGAAGAAAAAGGACTTGCCCTTGAAAACGCTACGCTCGATATGCTCGGCAGCGCTGAAAAAATCACTATCGACAAAGATACAACCACTATCGTTAACGGTGAGGGCGACAAAGATGCCATCTCCAGCAGAATAGGACAGATCCGTGCACAGATCGAAAAAACTACTTCCGATTACGACCGCGAAAAATTGCAGGAACGCCTGGCTAAGCTGGCCGGTGGTGTTGCTGTCCTTTATGTTGGTGCCCCGTCGGAAGTGGAAATGAAAGAAAAGAAAGATCGTGTACACGATGCTCTTTCCGCAACACGTGCTGCTGTTGAAGAAGGAACTGTTCCGGGTGGGGGAGTAGCCTATATTCGCGCCAGCGAAGCGTTGGACGGCTGTAAAGGTGAAAACGAAGACGAAACTACAGGTATCGAAATCGTGAAACGCGCGATAGAAGAACCCCTTCGCCAGATAGTTGCCAACTCCGGAAAAGAAGGAGCCGTTATCGTACAGAGAGTTCGTGAAGGGAAGGCCGACTTCGGTTATAACGCCCGTACCGATCAGTACGAGAACTTATACCAGACAGGCGTTATCGATCCTACCAAAGTAGCGAGAGTGGCACTGGAAAATGCAGCCTCCATTGCAGGTATGTTCCTGACTACCGAGTGTGTGATCACCGACAAGAAAGAAGAGAATCCTGCACCGCAAATGCCGATGGGCGGAGGCGGAATGGGAGGAATGATGTAAATTAATGCATAATTAATAATGCATAATGTGTAATTGCGCGCGGCCATATCGGTCGCGCGTTTTCTGTTTGTTACTGTTGATCCTCTGATTGTTTCTTTTTGATTGTTTTACAGCTGTTTTGCTTACAGATTTACTGAAAAGTTATAGACGCAATCGATTGAGTTTTAAAATATTATATAATTATAAAATGTAACAAAAACGTAATGCTTTTCACATTAAATTTTTGTAATTTTGCACAGATTTTTAAATAAAATAATCCAAAAACATTAAAAATTGATTTATGATTAAAAAGGTGAAGTTTTTAGCAGTGGCTTTTTTCTTGCTGATTGCTACTGCAATGCAAGCTCAGGTAACCACATCGAGTATGAGCGGACGGGTTACCGATACTGAGGGTGCCGTGATCGGCGCAACGGTGATTGCTACGCACCAACCTTCAGGAACAACTTACGGAACGGTTACCAATATGGAGGGCCGCTTCAACCTGAATGGTATGCGTGTAGGCGGTCCATATAAGGTGGAAGTGTCGTATATTGGGTATGGAAAGAATATAGCTGACAATATTACCTTAAGTTTAGGTGAAAACTATGTCCACAATGTGGTTCTGACAGAACAAACAGTAGCTTTGGGAGAAGTCATAGTTACCGGGGATAAAATGGCTGCTATGAATTCACAACGAATGGGAGCATCTGTCAACATTGGAAATCGCGAAATTAATTTAATGCCTACGGTCTCGAGAAGTATAAACGATATCACTCGTTTGACTCCACAGGCTAATGGAAATCAGATTGCAGGGGGTAACTATCGTCAAAATTATATTACTGTAGATGGAGCTCAGTTTAATAATGCCTTTGGTATTGGCTCGAACCTGCCCGGTGGCGGAAATCCTATTTCCATCGATGCTTTGGATCAGATATCAGTAAATATTACTCCTTTCGATGTTCGCCAGAGTGGCTTTATCGGAGCGGCTATTAATGCTGTTACAAAATCGGGGACCAATGAGTTTAAAGGCTCTGCCTATACTTATTTTACCAACGAGAAAATGAGGGGTAATAAAGTGGGGGATGCAACATTTGATAAATCTCCGGCTAAATACAACATGTACGGCTTTACAGTGGGCGGCCCGATTATTAAGAATAAATTATTTTTCTTTACAAACTTTGAAACAGAAAAAAGTGTTGTCCCAGGCCCATCACGAGTTGCATCAACTGCACAAAATCCGCCTGATTATGATAATAATATAGCCCGTCCTACAGTAGAGCAAATGAATTTGATAAGCAAATATTTGCAAGATACTTACGGGTACGATCCGGGTCCTTATCAAGGATATTCGAATGATAGCCCGGCTAAAAGATTTTTGGCGCGTGTGGACTGGAACATTAACCGTAGCCATAAGCTGAATTTAAGATACAGTTATCAAACCAGTAAGTCTCCAAGTTTGCCGAGTACTTCGTATTCTCCATTCAGTAACCTTTATACCGGAAATCGTCTGGCAATGGATGCTATTCCTTTCAAAAATGCAGGGTATTACAATGAAAGCAACTTCACATCATTGGCTTCGGAGTTGAACTCTCAATTCGGTGGAGGAAAATACCGTAATATGTTCCGTTTTACCTATTCACATCAAAACGATCCTCGATCTACAGACGGAAAATTATTTCCATTTGTTGATATTTTGGAGAATAACAGAGTATATACTTCATTCGGTACAGAATTATTTTCATACGGAAATTTGCGTGATGTAAAAACCATTACATTAACTGATGAGTTTACCTGGACAATGGGGATTCATAATATGACCGCCGGGTTACAATACGAACATAATGTGACCAAAAACGGATTTATGCGTTTCGGTGCCAGCTACTACGCTTTTAATTCATGGGATGATTTTGTAAAGGGAGCTAACCCCAGAGCTTTTGCCGTTACATTTTCAAACACTCCCGGATACGAGCAAGCATTTCCATCATTCAATTTCGGTCAATACACTGCTTATTTGCAGGATCAAATGGATTTGGGTGAGAAATTACGTGTTACTGCCGGTATTAGATTAGACTTGCCCACTTATACTCAGCCTGCTGATACTCATCCAATGCTTGTTAAATTGGATTTTAACGGTAAAAAATTCGATTCTGCTACATTACCAAAATCAAGAGTATTGTTTTCGCCAAGGCTTGGGTTTAACTATGATGTAATGGGTGATCGAACTGTGATATTACGTGGTGGTACCGGTCTTTTTACCGGTAGAGTTCCTTTTGTATGGATCGTTGGTCAAGTGGGTGATGCAGGTATGTTGCAAACAACACAAAATTTCGGCAGTGCAAGCGGTACAGTTCCTTATCCGTTCAATCCTGATCCGCGAGCATATTACCCTGCTACACAACCTGCAGCCGGTACGGTTCTTCCAACCAATCCTACAGTTATCGACACGGATTTTAAATTGCCTCAAACGTGGAAAACGAGTTTAGGCATTGAAGCAGAGCTCCCTTGGGGACTGAGGGGTTCGCTGGAAGGAATTTACAACAAAGACGTAAATGCTGCTTTCTGGCGTAATGCAGGATTGAAAGATGACAGCGCTAAACCGTTGAATATTTCAGGATATCCTGACAATCGTTTAATTTATCCTAATAATAACGATAAATATTATCAAGTAGTAAATCCTTCGACAGGACAGCCGGGTAGCGGTGCACGAGCGATTACTCCCATAGTTCTTGGAAATGAAAAAGGCGGATATTATTACTCTGTGACTGCTAAATTAGAAAAAACTTTTGAGAGAGGTTTCTCCGGCATGGTTGCTTATACACGCAGCGGAGCTAAAAACTTAGTTGACGGATTCGGGGATCAAGCCTATTCAGCCTGGCAAAATAATCCTAATGTAAACGGAGCAAATAGTGTAGAGAAAGCTTATGCAGGTTACATTATGCCGAATAAAGTAATCGCTAATGTTTCATACCGAATAGAGTATTTAAAATCAATGGCTTCCACCATATCTTTATTCTATGATGGAGGTGCTCAAGGACGTTTCTCGTACGTTTATAATTCAAATGTAGTTAGGGACGGAGCAGGTGCCGCAAACTTGATTTATGTTCCGAAAGATCCTTCCGAAATCACTTTCGTTGATCAGACTGTTAAAGGAACTCTTTGGACTGCACAACAACAAAGTGACGCGTTCTTTGCTTATATTGACCAGGATAAATATTTAAGTTCGCGAAAGGGTATGTATGCTGAACGTAATGGAGCACTGATGCCTTGGATAAATACATTCGATTTGAAATTTATGCAAGAATTTTTCTTGAATGTGTCGGGAAAAAGAAATACGTTGCAGGTTAGTTTTGATATCTTGAACGTAGGAAACCTTCTTAACAGCAAGTGGGGAAATCAATTCCGTTACAATCAAGGCAACATCCTGGTGCCGACAAATGCGGATAAAGTAAGTTCTACTGTTAGACCTACTTATAGATTGAATCCTTATAACGACCAAATGTTAAAAGAGACATTTAGTAAAAATATTGGGTATCCATCGACTTATTCAATGCAGATTGGCGTGAAATATATTTTCAACTGAACTGAATAATTTACTACCTTAAAGAGGGTGTATCACAATGTGATTTCACCCTTTTTTTGTTAACGACGTTGAACAAAGTTGCTTGTAAATCGTTAAAACAGAGTGTTTATATCTAACTAACCAAAACAAAAAAACTATGGGGAAATTTATTATTACCACCAGAAAAAATGGTGAATTTCAGTTCAATCTCAAGGCCGGAAACGGACAGGTGATCTTATCGAGCGAGGGTTACACTACCAAAGCTGCATGCTTGAACGGTGTGGAGTCGGTAAAGAAAAATTCGCAGGAAGATGCCCGTTTCGAAAGAAACGTGGCAAAAAACGGTAAATTTTATTTCAATCTGAAAGCCGTTAACGGTCAAGTGATCGGTAACAGTGAAATGTATGAAAGCGAAACCGCGAGAGAAAACGGTATCAAATCGGTAAAAACCAATGCTCCCGATGCCGAAGTAGTTGATGAGGCGGTTTCTTGAAATGTTGCATTAAAAAATTAAAATCCCTGCCTGAATTTAAAGAATTGGAGCAGGGATTTTTTTAGGAGTGCAGGGATTTACTTCATTTAGTTAACCTTTCGCAGATCGCATAGACATCTGTTTTTATCGATTCCCTTCCTCCAATTTTCCATTCCCATTCCGGTTTTAGCAATTTGGAAAATAACAAACTGCAAATTTCATCGGACGAAAGTGCATCAAGTTGTTTTCCGTCAATTACGACCTCTTCTTTTTCATCCCGGGCGATATTTTTGCTGTAATCGATATGATCGTCAGATGAAGCAAACCGGATACCGAGATACTCGCGTTTATTGCTATCAGGAACGGATCTCCACCAAACGAATATGCTGTGATCACTTGCGTTGGAAGTTTTCATCTGTTTTTAAGTTTTTAGTTTTATACAATATATACAATAAACCCATGAAAGCTTAATCAGTTCAATCGGAAGTGAAAGTTTTGGCGTCCTAAATTGAATTTATCGCGTAAAGCGGTAAATTTGTCATCCATTCTTCCTCTTTGTAGTCGGAAAGGGAAGTGTGAATTGCTTTTGTCGGCTTGTATTTTTCGCAGAAGATCTTGAAGCTTTTGGCTTTAAGATTTTCACCTGATTTCACTTCAATTGGTATTATTTCGTCATCTTCGGTTTGGACAAGAAAATCAACTTCGTGCTTGCTGTTGTCAAATGTGAAATAATGAATGGACAGCTTCTCATTTTGAGTCAGTTGTTGAAATACAAACTGTTCTGCTAAAGCTCCCTTAAATTAAGTAAAAGTAGCATCACCATCAACGGTTGTTTTTGAACTTAATCGCGACATAGCACTCAATAGCCCAACATCATTGTGATAGAGCTTAAATGCGGACAACTCCTGATAAGCAACTAACGGTAAGGCCGGTTTTGATACATTGTAAACCTTGTGCAGTAGTCCGGCAATTCCGTTTTCTCCCATGGCAAGCAAAAATTCATAAAAGGATAGGGGACAGAGTTTTATAAAAAAACAATAACCGACTGCTAATGAGTCGGTTATGTAGTTAAAAGTTGTCCTACCAGGATTCGAACCTAGACTGACTGAACCAAAACCAGGAGTGCTACCATTACACCATAGGACAATCCTTAATCTGCTTCGTGAAAAGCAGTGCAAAAGTATAACAATATTTGTAAATGACCAAATATTTGAGAGCTGTTTTTCCGTTTTGCTCTATATTTTAAATATTGTGTGAACTTCCGTTCTCTTTTTGCCGGGGCGATCAATTTCCAGGATCAAATCGCCGCGTTTCCTCATCCTCAAATAGCATCCGTGCACGGCAGGCAATCCCTTTTTCCAGGGTGACCAGCTGAAAAAAATAATCGTTTTCGGCTTTCAATTTCTGATAAACCACCCCTGCATCTCCAAAGGTTATTTCTTTCAGGAAATTTATCTCAAATCTTTTTAACTTATGCTTCAGATAAAAATCCAGCGAAAAGCAGTCGGCAATCCATTGAATATAAAACGGACTGCTTGCATGGCGATTTACATCGATATGGCTGTATTTTACTTCAAACCGGTTGGCAATATCGCCTTTTACGTTTGCAATACGCGTGGGAACGCCTATAGGAGTGGTTTCCGCCAATATAAAGCCGTTCAATGATGGCAACGTATCCAGCAGAATGCTTTCGCGGGTTTTCATATCTATTACCGCCCACGAAGATGATGCATAACCGATTAGCCGGTCTTCTTCATTGGCAATTCGGAAATTACGCGTTGTAAACATCGCGGCAACATCCTGAATCCATGTTTCGATGGTTATTGTTTCATTTTCCAGCGGAAACCTTTCCATATCCATAACGAAACGCGAAAGTACCCACGTGTAGTCTTCAGATTGTAGTTTCAGCAACCCGAACCCGTTATGGTCGGCGTCCTTTCCGGCGGCCTTCAAAACCAGGTGGAACAAAGATGATAATGAAACTTTTTTCTGAAAATCGATATGTTGGGTAGAAATCTGAAATTGATACTTCCTCTTTTTATCCATTTTATTCCGCTATCAGCAGATAATAGTTTTTCTTGCCGCGCTGCGCCAGAATATATTTATCGGCAATAAGATAAGAATTATCGATAATTGCTTCAAAGTCCTCCAGCTTGTCTTTGTTTATCGATACGCCACCGGCTTGCACGGTTTTCCGCATCTCACCTTTGGACGGGAAAACGGCAGCCGATTCTGTCAATAAATCTACAGCTTTCATACCTTCGGTAAGCAAATTTTTGGAAATGTTGAATTGCGGAACACCATCAAAAACTTGCAGGAAGGTAGTTTCATCAATCGAGCGTAGCGCCTGCGACGTGGATTTCCCGAAAAGAATTTCCGATGCGCTAACGGCCATGTCGTAATCTTCGCGGCTGTGAACCATTATGGTTATTTCTTCGGCAAGGCGTTTTTGCAGCGGGCGTAGATGCGGTGCTGCTTGCTGCTCTGCAACCAATGAATCGATCTCGTCTTTTGACAACGATGTAAAGATCTTTATATATTTTTCGGCATCGGTATCGCTGACGTTCAGCCAGAATTGGTAGAACCGGTAAGGTGTTGTGTAACGGCTGTCTAACCACACGTTTCCACTTTCGGTCTTACCGAATTTTCCGCCATCGGCTTTGGTAATAAGCGGACAAACCAATGCGAAAGCTTCACCGCCTGCAATCCGGCGGATAAGTTCCGTTCCGGTTGTAATGTTGCCCCATTGGTCGCTCCCGCCCATCTGCAGGCGGCAGCCGTACTCACGATAAAGGTGCAGAAAATCGTAACCCTGCATCAACTGATACGAAAATTCGGTAAACGACATTCCTTCAGAGGATTCGCCACTCAGGCGTTTCTTTACGGAGTCTTTTGCCATCATATAATTAACGGTGATGTGCTTGCCAATATCGCGGATAAACGAAAGGAACGAAAAATCCTTCATCCAGTCGTAATTGTTTACCAGAATGGCTTTGTTGGGAATATCGCCTTCAAAATCGAGAAATTTTGCCAACTGCTTTTTAATCGCTTCCTGATTATGCCGCAAGGTCTGTTCATCCAACAGGTTGCGCTCTGCCGATTTCATCGACGGGTCGCCAATCATTCCCGTGGCTCCGCCAACAAGTACTATGGGGGTGTGTCCCGACCGCTGCAGGTGTTTAAGCATCATCACGCCCACCAGATGTCCGATATGAAGCGAATCGGCTGTGGGGTCAATTCCCAGGTATCCCGATGTTTGTTCTTTCAATAACTGTTCTTCCGTTCCGGGCATCACGTCGTGAATCATGCCGCGCCAACGGAGTTCTTCTACAAAGTTCATACTCATTCAGTTGTAATTCAATTGTTGTTCAGTTGATATCCAATGGTAATTTATTGTTTCGATGAAAATTTGATTGCCACGACTAATCACTATTGAATAACGCGTAGCGAATATCGGCGAAGCCTAATGACCATTGAAAAGTGTGCAAAGGTACGTTTTTCTTCCCAAAGAACAGTTATTTTTTGTGAGTTAACACCGTGAACAATGCAAAGACGTTGATTATTTCAAGACGCCCTAATAACATATTTGCCGATAAAACATATTTTCCTGCATCGGGAATGGATGAATAATTCCCGAGTGAACTTACATCACCAAAGCCGGGTCCGGCATTACCGATGGTCGCAATGGAGGCCGATATGGAAGTTATGCCGTCAACATTCATGCCGGAAAGCAATAGAGCAGTGATAAACAAGGTAAACAGGTAGAGTATAAAGAAAATGGCGGTTTGTAATTCCATCTCGGTAGTGATGGGCACATTCTCCAATTTGGTAATATATACGCCGCTTGGGTGCAACACAAGTTTTATCTGGCGCTTGAGCGATTTATAAAAAAGCAATACCCGGTCGAATTTCAATCCCCCCGCCGTGGAACCGACCATACCGCATTGAATCGTAAAATACATGATAATGATAATGGTGAAAATGGGCCAGTTCGGCGTGTCAACCGTGGCAAAACCGGTAGTTGTCCCCAGTGATATGACTTGAAACGAGGCGTACCGAAGGGAGGTCCACCACGAGTAAAACCCATCGTTGGTCAACTTTGCAGCAACAATAATAATTCCCAGAAACATTAAACCTACGTAGGCCCTGACCGACTTTGAAGTGAATATATTCATTTTATTTCCCGTCACTGTACCGTATAATAACCCAAAATGGATGCTTCCCAGCAACATAAATACCATAATGACCACTTCAATCCAGACATTGTTGTAGTAAGCCACACTGAGGTTTTTGGTTGAAAAACCACCCGTAGCCACTGTTGCAAAAGCATGACAAATGGCATCAAAGAGACTCATGCCCAATATCCACAGAAGCACAATCTCGATAAGAATCAAACTAAGGTAAACAACAACGATAACACGGGCTATCTGTTTTGTTCTTATTTTAAAGTTTAATTTTGACAATCCGGATAGTTCAGAGTTATAAATACTTGATCTTGCGCCGCTCGCACTGGGCAAAATCAATAGAACAAACAAGATGATTCCCACACCACCTATAAAATGCGTGGATGCCCGCCAAAACAATAACCCTTTGGTCAATGCTTCCACATTTTTCAGAACAGTCGCTCCCGTGGTGGTATATCCCGAAACACTTTCGAAGAGCGCATTCACAAAGGTGAACTCACCGCCCCACATAAAGTAGGGAACAGCGCCTGCAAGGCAAGTTAAGATCCATCCGAAAACGCTGATGGCCATCCCTTCGCGGAAATTGATTTCGTCAATCTTCTCCACAAATATTTGTGGGAAAAGGCCTAAGATGGTGCATACCACGGCACTGTATAAAAGTGGAGAGAGTGAGTTTTCATGAAGAAATAATGAGATTGCGGCGGAAATATAAAGAAACAGCGCGTTAAACAACAACACAAATCCCAGGTATTTTGCAATAGCTTTTGTTCTCATTCAAATCGTTATTTTACTTTGAACCTTACAATTAAATTGTTGATTTCATCTTCAAGGGTCTTTATCTCATCTTTTAAGCTGATTTTTGCATCAATTCTGCCCATCTCGGGATAATATGATTTCATACCGTCTATCAGGCGATGAATGGGATTGATGAAGTACTCGGATATGAAAAAATTGAGCAACAGGGCAAAAACGATGGCGACAACGATGGAAACAATGGCAGGCATCATGGCTCTTTTTGAGTTTTCCTTCATCAAGTCCGTCTGTTTGTAGATACCATTTTGGTTGAGTTGCATCAGTTCGTTAATGGATTTTTTTGCAGTGAAGTATAATTGCTGGTTCTTTAGGTAGATAATGCTTTTTTCTTCCGATGTCAATGTGTCGGAGGTATCGGCAATTTGTTTAACGGAAGTGTGAAATTTGTCGTATTCTTTTATAATGTTGGTGATGTATTTATCTTCGTCTTTTTCAGTGATATTGGTTTGTGCAATTTGAATGGCATTTTCTATGGTTGAGTAGGCAGAATCAATGGTTTGGCTCCCCGCCTCCCGGTTCCCTATCAAATACATCAACAAACCGCTGTCTTCTCTTTCCAGTGCGTCGATCATGTATTTAGTTTGTTCAATGGATTTGTAATTATTATCCATAACTTTTTTAATGGATGCCCCTACCTTGTCGAACTCAATAATTGACATAACCCCGGCAATTATAAGTATTAACACCAGCAGCATAAAGCTTGAAAATATTTTAGCTCTCAACGATCTAAGCATAATAAAATTGTTTTGAAGTGGGAAACGAAAAAAAATTGCAGTAAATGTACGGGTTTAAAAATGGAGTGCGTCACGCACTCCATTTTCCCGTTATTGTTTCGGTTGAGGTTTATTTTATCAGGGCCATGAAATCCTGGTTGGTTCTGTATTTTACAAATTCCAGGTCGTTTAATGCCCGGGTTGCCATTGTTTTGTCCATCGTTATGGCCGAGCGCAGGTTTGTCATTACATCATTGAAATTGTTCGTTCTCGATCCAACAACAGCCAACAGATAGTAGGTCAGCGCATCGGGATTTTTTATGGCTTTCAGGGTAATGTCAGCAGCATTGTAGTTTTTTGTCAAGATTTGTGACAGTGCGGCATTGTTCGATTTCGTATTTCCATAAGCATCAACGGCCTGGTTATAATCACCCTCCATCAGGTAAAGCAATCCCATTGCCGCATCGAGGTTGTTAGCACCCGATGATCTGCCCAGTAATTCTTTTGCCGATTGTGTGTTGCCATCCATCATAGCGAACAAAGCTTTGTTCACATTCACTTCGGCGGCATTGGGCGAAACCAAAGCTGCGCGGTCCAAGGCCTGTTTGGCGTTATTGTATTCGCCACGCTGATAATAAGCGGTAGCCATATTGTTCCATCCACGGTAATCTTTCGGGAAGTTCACAGTAACGTATTGATAGATCTTTTCTTTATCGGCATCGTTATCGGTTAGAGTAGAAGCGTAAAGCAACTCTTCCACCGAAAGTTTTTTAGGATCGGTGCGCCAGAATTCCATAATTTCTTCATCCGATTTTCCGATAATTTCGATGTTTGCCGTGATGCGCGAACGGCGTAACTGCGGTAAGATGGTGGATGCTAAATCATTGTAAACAAACGATATGTTTTTGATCTCGCGTTCGCGTGTTTCAGGATCGGGATACATAGATAAAACCCTCAAAACAAGTTCTTTGTCTTGTAGATCAGAGGCTTCCAGCAACTGACGGAAGCCTTCCCAGTCCTGAGCCGTGTAGCGGGCATTGACATCGGCTTCAATTTTTCTTTTTTTCATCTCGCCTTCCAGGTATTGTGTGGTATTTTTCTCACGCTGGGCGGCCAGTTTTTCATTCAGCGAAACGCCTCCGTCGGGTGACGCGTAAGCAGAAACCTCAATATCTACGTTCTGGCGCGGATCGTTGAAGGCTTCTTGTACACGCTGTTGCCACGAACGCATGTCTTGCGTGTTTGTTTCGGATGAACGGATATTTGCCTGTTGAATAACGAAATGAATGTTAGCATCCTGTTTCTGTTTGATGATACGCTGGAAACCGTCATCAGCAACAGATGGCGCCGTTGATTGGGCACTTGCAAGAGCCGAAGTGGCCAGGATACCGTCGGCTACTTTTACTTCGGGAAGTTTTACGGATTTATTCTTGATCTTGGCATCGAAACGCATAAAAAGTTCCGACGTTAGCATGTCGGGTTGATAAGGGAAACTGAAACTCATGTTAAAGTTTCCGCCACGGGTATGCGGAATCTCAATAGCATTACCTGAAACTTTTTCTCCCTGATAAGTCTGAGCTGATCCGTAGGACTCTTTGGAACCGGCATATTTCAGTACCGGGGTAATTCTTACGGTTGCGTTTTTGTTGAACCATTTTTCGGGGAAAGTTCCGTTAACGGTTACAGGCACACTGTTGCCAACAGTTTCTAAAGGCGACGGCGTTACACTAAAGTTCGATTGCGACAGGGGCTTTAAACTGCTGCACGATACAGCAAAAGTGACAAGCCCGGCGAGCAGAGTGTAAAAAAAGATTTTTTTCATTTTCTAATTGATTTTTATTTTCTAATTGATTTTTCCAAAAAATAATTGGATTTTCCATAATTCTACTCCTGTTAACCCGCTGTTTTCAATAAATGGAAACAAGGTTCAACAAAAATACCTTTTTTTTACGATAATAAAAAATAAAAAAGGCACATTTAGGCATTTTTTTTTTAAATATCTTATGGGTTGTTTTTGGGACTGTGAGATTACCGGGTTTGGTACGAATTGGGTCAATCGCAATGGCGATATTAAACGTTGAACCCGAGTTCTCTTAATACAGGCATAATACCGGAGTCTGCATTTTTTAGTTCGTAAGCATAATATTCCCTGCGTAACGGGTAACTGGAGCGGAACTGGTAGAATTTACCGGGGTTTGCTTTCAGGTTTACCGTTTCCACCATAGGATTATATGTTTGCCAAACGGCATAAGCCAATTGATTATTCGGGGCAATCTCTTTTAGGTCGATAACCCGATTTTCGGGTTGGGGCAGCGACATTAACTTTATCGGACGGATTCCTGACCCGAAAAACTCGTTCAGATTTTCGAGCGACATTTTGGTTGCCGTCCATTTGCCGTCGGCCGAATATCCGGCAATGTGCGGTGTGGCGATATCAGCCATCTGCAACAATTCCCGATCGATCCCGGGCTCGTTTTCCCAGCAATCGATCACTGCTCCCGAGATTTTTCCCGACTTCAATGCCTTTTTCATCGCAACATTATCTGCGACGCCGCCGCGACAGGAATTGATGATGAACGGTTTTTTGTCCAACGTGTCAAAAAAATGTTCATCCGCCAGGTGATAGGTTTTGTGTCTCCCGGTTTTTGTTAACGGGGTATGTAGGGTGATGATATCGGCTTCTTTTTTTATCGTTTCCAAATCCACAAATACCGTTTTTTCCGCCTCTTCGCCTTCTCGCCAAGCCTCCCTTTCTTGTCGGGGCGGATCATTTAATAGCACTTGCATGCCCAGTTTTCGGCACGCCGTTTCCACTTTACTGCCTACATTCCCCACACCAACAATCCCGATTGTTTTTTCTTTTAAATCGAACCGGTATTTATCCGCCAAATAGAGTAGCGAGGCGGTTACGTATTGCTCCACCGAATTGGCATTGCAACCCGGTGCAGTGCGCCAGGCAATGCCTTGCGCATCACAATATCCGGTATCGATATGGTCAAAGCCAATGGTGGCCGAACAGATCAGTTTAACGTTGGTCCCCTCCAGAATATCTTTTCCGAAATGAGTAACCGTGCGTACGATCAACGCGTCTTTATCGCTAATGGTTTCTTTTGTGAATTGGTCCCCCGGCAAGTATTCCACTTCGCCAAACTGCTCGGCAATGCCTTTTAAATACGGGATATGTGCATCTGCAAGAATTTTCACTTTTCGTTTATAGTTTTTAAACTGTCTTTTGTCTTTTGTCTTGGTTCTTGGCTCTTGGCTCTTGGCTCTTCATTAATCGTAATTCTGATTAGTATTTTCTTTTCGGGTTATCTTTCCACATCAACAGGGCTCGCGCAATGGCCTTTTCGGCAATGGGAGCCATAATAGCATATCCTTCCACGTTGGGATGTACGCCGTCGCCCGATAAACTTTCCGGCAAGCCGTTTCGCTCGTCAGCCATAGCCGAGAAATAGTCACAGTAAACAGCGCCTTGTGTCTCGGTATATTTTTTTATTCTTTGGTTCAGTTCCACAATTTTTCCGGCGGGTTCCATGCCGGGCTTCCACGGGTAATCAAACGCGGGAAGAACCGAACAAAGCACCACCTGAATTCCATTTGCCTGCGCGAGTTCAGTCATTGAATGGATATTATCTTCGATCATTTCCAGCGTTGAAGGCCCGGTATTTCCGGCAATATCGTTCGTCCCAGCGAGAATAACCACCACTTTCGGATAAAGATTTATCACATCCTGTCGGAAACGGATAAGCATCTGCGGCGTGGTTTGTCCGCTTATACCGCGGTTAATGTAAGGCCTGTTTTCAAAGAATTTCGGTACTTTCTCTATCCAGCCTTGCGTGATGGAGTTTCCCATAAAAACTACCCGGTCGTCGCATGTTTTCGGCATTCCGATTTTTGCATTGTCCTCTTTAAAGCGGTTTAAGTTTGCCCAGTCTTGCGCTTCGGCGTACGATATAAAATTCATTACGATAATGGCTGTGAAAAATAATTTTACTATTGTTCTCATTCTCATTTGTCTCTTTTATTCAACTATTATTTTTTCGAAAGATAATAAATTTTATTGTTCCATTAAGAATTTCCGTATAAAAACAATAATTTTTTTTATGGTTTTAATCTTTATCGCTTATCTTTGTTGTAGTCAATTGGCAGATTGATCGCCAAAGGTTGCCTGCCCGCAGGCCGGCAACGGACTTTAATGGTTAATAAAAAAATAAACAGATGAAATTTGTAGGAGCACATATCAGTGCAGCGGGCGGAGTGGAAAATGCTCCGGTTAATGCACATTTAATAGAAGCAAAGGCCTTTGCTTTTTTTACTAAAAATCAGCGCCAGTGGGTTGCCGCACCGTTGACGCGGCAAAATATCGACTTGTTTAAATCGCGGTGTGAAGTATATGGTTTCTCGCCCGATCATATCCTCCCACACGATAGCTATCTGATCAACCTGGGGCATCCTGAAGAGGAAGGGTTGAAAAAATCGCGTTCCGCCTTTTTCGATGAAATGCAACGTTGCGAACAGTTGGGATTGAACCGGCTTAATTTTCATCCTGGCAGCCATTTGAATCAGTTGCCGATTGACGATTGCCTGGACAGAATTGCCGAGTCCATCAACCTGTCGCTCGAAAAGACGAACGGTGTAACTGCTGTTATAGAAAATACCGCAGGGCAGGGAACCAATCTGGGGCATACCTTTGAGCAAATAGCCCATATCATTGATAAAGTGGAAGATAAAAGTAGGGTAGGGGTGTGTCTTGATACGGCCCATACGCTGGCAGCGGGCTACGAAATAAGAACCCGTGAGGGATTTGAAAATACTTTTCGCAAATTCGATGAGATCATTGGATTTAACTACTTGAAAGGGATGCATATAAACGATTCAAAAAAAGAACTGGCATCCCGCGTAGATCGCCACGACAGCCTGGGCAAAGGGTTGATGAAAATGGATGTTTTCTCTTTTATAATGAACGACAACCGTTTCAACAACATGCCGTTAATCCTCGAAACTCCCGACGAATCGTTGTGGGCTGAGGAAATAAAACTGCTCTACTCCCTCATAAATCATAAATCATAACTTATGTACTATGCTATGCCGGTTATTTTTATCCTCGGCATTGTAGCCATTGCGCTCGAGGATAAAATCAAAGTAAATAAATCAGCAACGGCGCTGTTTGTATGCATCACACTTTGGCTGATGCTGGTGTTTGGCTCGCAGGACATTTTGATAGAACGGCAAAATTCCGATTTTTTGCACTTTGTTAAACAGGCGGAACTGGAAAATTTTTCCGTTAATGATCAGGTCATACGTTATCTAACCGAAAAAGCTTTTGTGCCTCATTTGGGTGATGTGTCACAAACGTTGTTCTTTGTGATGTGTTCATTGCTTATCGTGAATATCGTGGATAAACACGGTGGGTTTATGGCTATTTCGCGCACACTGCGTACCCAGAATAAACGCAAGCTGTTGTGGTTGATTGGGCTATCGTCTTTTTTCTTTTCTGCCTTGCTGGATAACCTGGCCGCTGCCATTGTGCTTATCGCCATCCTCCGCAAGCTGGTGCCCGATCATACCGATCGCATGAAGTATGCCTGCATCATTATCATGGCGGCAAATGCAGGAGGTTCATGGTCGCCTATTGGCGACGTAACCACGCTTTTGCTGTGGACGGGCGGAAATATCACGGCCTGGCATCAGATATCGCATCTGTTTTTACCGGCGTTGGCCAATTTGTTGGTTCCGTTGATAATAGCAGATTTTTGGTTGTTCAGGAAAGGGACAAAGTTGCGCCAAAGCAGCGATCTGTCGGCCGACGATATTTACATGGAACGTATCCCGAACAGGTCGAGAATAATTATTTTCTGGATAGGAATTTCATCTCTTGCCTTTGTCCCTGTCTTTCAGGCCATAACCCATTTGCCCGCTTTCATGTGTGTATTAATTGGGTTGGTGTTTTTGTGGATATATACCGATTTAATGTACGGACGGATAAACGGTATCCGGGAATCGGACAAGTTACGTATTCCAACTCTGTCCCGTTCGGTGGATCTGCCTACGATTTTCTTTTTCTTCGGTATCCTGATGTCGGTGGCAGCGTTGAATGTTGGCGGACAGCTCTCGCTTTTTGCCGATGTCCTTTCGTCAAATATAAAAGAACCTTACGCCATCAGTGTGATTAGCGGCGCCATTTCGTCAGTAGTGGATAACGTGGCATTGGTTGCCGCGACAATGGGAATGTATCCGGTAGTGGAAACATCGGCAGCAGTAACACCGTACATGCAGTATTTTGTAGCCGACGGCGGTTTCTGGACCTTATTGGCATATTGTGCGGTAACCGGAGGCAGCATTTTTATCATCGGATCGGCCACCGGAGTGGCAGTAATGGGATTGGAAAAAATAAGCTTCGGTTATTATTTAAAGCGATTTACTCCGCTGGCAGCATTGGGATATGTTGCAGGAATCCTGTTGTTTATGGCGATGGCGTAACCCGAATCAATTCAACGTAATTTCGTCGATAAACATATAAGCTTTGTTCCCTTTTCCCGGATGCCATGCCGGTATAATTGTTGGTTTAACCGTCAGCTTATAATAACGCGCGGTTACGGGATTGAAAGATAGTGTGTGGGTAGCAATATCCGACCAATGTGTGGTGTTCGCATCCAATAGTTTTTGGCTGTTGACTACGGTAAATGTGGAATCATTATTGGAGGATTCGAGGATTATTTCCGATGCGTCAAAAATCCAATCGCCGGTTACTACGCAGTTACGGATTTCGGCGGTTGAGATTTCCGTGGGCTCGAGCATATCTATTATTGCCACCATATCTTCACCTTTGAACCCGATCCATTTCCCGGTCCTGTAATTTGTACTGTTTCCGAAAAGACCGTCGACCAACATGCCTTCTCCGCTATATTTGTAGTCCGGATCCGGTTCTGTCAGAAGTGTAATGGGTTTATAACTGGCTTTACTGGCATTAATCTTTTCCGAAAGCATTTTACTCGGGTTTTCGCCTTTGCGAATAGCGATTGCTTTAATTTCAGAGTTTTCCCGGATGGAGAATTTGCCGTCGTACTTCGTTGATGAAACGGTGGGCTCTGTACCGTCGAGCGTATAATAGACCGGTGCATTGTCGATAGTTGACAATTCCACATCGAGCGAATTTGTTTCGAAATTGGGAGTCATTTTAGCCTGCACGTCAAAAACGTGTGTAGCATACTTGTAGCCTAATTTGCCGTATAAGTTAAGTAGTCTGGGCAACCGGGTCAGAAATTCTTCGTAATTTTTCTTTTCGGGTTTCACCCATTGTACTTCTGAAAGTGCGGCGATACGGGGCATTATCATGTATTCCACATGCTCCGGCGTTTGTATGTATTCTGTCCACAGGTTGGCTTGTGCCCCAAGAATACGTGCTTTCTGCCCGGCCGTTAAGATATCGGGAGCCGGTTCAAAGCTGTACACCTTTTCTATAGGGAGATACCCGCCAATTGCCAACGGCTCTTCATCTGTGTTCCGGGTTTGGTAATAATCGAAATAACAATAGGTGGTGGGTGTCATAATTACATCGTGCCCCATTTGAGCAGCCTTGATCCCTCCTTCCATCCCGCGCCACGACATGACCGTTGCGTTTGGAGCCAGCTCCCCTTCCAGGATCTCGTCCCAGCCAATAATGCTTCTGCCTTTATCGTTCAGAAATTTTTCTATGCGGGCCGTCACGTAACTTTGCAGGTAATGTTCGGCCTTATGTCCGTCTTTATCCTTTAGCTTCAGTTCTTTTATCCGAGCCTGGCAGTCGGGGCATTTTTCCCAACGGACCTTTGGGCACTCATCGCCGCCGATATGAATATATTTGGATGGGAAAAGTTCAACCACTTCCGAAAGAACGCCTTCAAGAAAAGTAAAAGTCTCCTCCTTTCCCGGACAAAGTACATCGTCAAAAACTCCCCACGAACCGGCAACTTCGTATGGCCCGCCTGTGCAGCCCAGTTCGGGGTATGCGGTAAGAGCAGCCAGCATGTGTCCGGGAAGGTCTATTTCGGGAATAATGGTGATATACCGGTCTTCAGCATATTTAATGATATCTTTAATCTCTTCCTGCGTATAAAATCCGCCGTGAGGCGTACCGTCATATTCACCTGTGTTTCTACCGATAACGGTTTGTTTACGCGTCGAACCCAGTAACGTCAGTTTCGGATATGCTTTTATCTCAATTCTCCATCCCTGATCATCGGTCAGGTGCCAGTGAAAACGATTGATGTTGTGTAATGCCAGGATATCGATCTGTTTTTTTACAAAATCTGCCGATTCAAAGTGGCGTGCCACATCCAGCATCATGCCACGGTAAGCAAACCGGGGTTCATCCTTAATTGTAACAGGCTGGAAGGCAGTCTGTCTTGAATTTACAGGAATCGACTTGCGTAACGTCTGTATCCCATAAAAAACGGCGGCTTCACTTGCACCCGTTATGGTTATGGTATTTTCATTGACTACTATTTCATACGCTTCTGCATTCGGATTTTGTAGCCCAACGGCTAAAATGATGGCATTATTGTCCGGTGTTACCGATGTAATGTCCGGTTTTATTCCCGTTGATGTCTCCAGAAATTCCGCGAGGAACTCAGCGTTACGCTGCATCTTTTCATTCCCTTCCGGAAATACGATTTTTACCGACGGGGATAGAACAAACGGATTTCCCGCGGATGTTGCGATTTCCGATGGCAGCGGGATAACCTCATAGTTGGCAAGCTCCCTGTTCTTGCTTCCTTTTTGTGAGCAGGAGAACAACATAGCTATCGCTGTAAAGATTACGGTGAAATTCCTAAATTCTTTCATTTTATTTTGTGTTTAAAATAGTCCATGTCTCTTTTACCTTCTGAGCACTGGTAATCAATTGTTCAAATTCGTTGATCGTGATATTCGCGCCTCCCATGGAAACGGCCGGGTTTTTAAATTTCATTTTGCTTTCCACCGCTTCCCGTGCCGAAAGGTGAAATTCAACCGCTCCGGTTTCCCGGGCAATTTTTACAATATTGTTTTCGTTGATCCCGCTTCCCGGCATTATGATGATACGATCTCCAGCTTGTTGAACCAGTTTTTTCAATAACCCGATTCCTTGTTCTGCTTTGGGCTGCTGTCCAGAGGTGAGTATCCTGCTGCAACCGAGAGAAATAATATCTTCGAGGCTGATGAATGGATCGCGGCATTTATCGAACGCCCGATGAAACGTTATATCCATCTCTCCTGCCGCTGCAACTAATTCCCGGCAGCGTTGCATATCCACATCGCCTTCAGCAGTGAGGCAACCGATAACAATGCCGTCAACACCCAGCTTGTGACATATTTCTATGTCTTTGAGCATGATTTTATGTTCCAATCCGGAATAAAGAAAATCACCGCCGCGCGGACGGATAATCACATTCAGTTTAATGTCAAGCAGTTCCTGCGCCACGGCAATCTCGCCGTACGATGGTGTGGTGCCGCCTTCGGGAATTGCCGCACAAAGCTCCACCCTGTATGCGCCGCCTTTTTGTGCTTCCACACAACTCATAACAGAATTGGCGCATATCTCGAGTTTGTAATCCATTTTTCCCTTTTTATTGATGCAAAATTAATAAGATTTTACTGAATTGCTATTTATCAGTTATAAAAGAAGTTTGTTGTTGCACTATTTCAAGCAATTTTTACTAACTTTGTCGCCGAACTTGTTAATCAATTATTTATTTATGAAAATAACCTTATCCAACGAACTGCCTCATTATCCTGAGTTTAAAGAGGGCATTCGTCGTGCACCCGATCGCGGTTTCCGTCTGACGCCTGTTCAAACCGAAATCGCTCTAAAAAACGCTTTGCGATATATTCCGTGTGAATTGCACAAAACGCTTGCTCCCGAATTTTTAGAAGAACTCGAGACCAGAGGAAGAATTTATGGCTATCGTTATCGTCCTGATGGAGACCTGAAAGCAAAACCGATAGACGAGTACAAAGGAAAATGTGTGGAAGGAAAAGCTTTCCAGGTGATGATAGATAATAATTTGTGTTTCGACATCGCCTTGTATCCTTACGAACTGGTAACGTATGGCGAAACCGGACAAGTGTGTCAGAACTGGATGCAGTATCGCCTGATTAAGATGTATTTGGAAGAGCTGACACAAGACCAAACGCTGGTGGTGGAAAGCGGACATCCGCTCGGATTGTTTAAATCGAAACCCGATGCGCCACGTGTTATCATTACCAACTCCATGATGATTGGGCAGTTCGACAACTTGCCCGATTGGGAGATTGCTGCGCAAATGGGTGTTGCCAACTACGGACAAATGACTGCCGGAGGCTGGATGTATATTGGCCCGCAGGGAATTGTTCACGGCACATTCAACACATTGCTCAATGCCGGAAGGAAGAAACTGGGAGTGCCGCAAGACGGGGATCTGCGCGGGCACTTGTTTGTTTCCTCGGGATTAGGCGGGATGAGCGGTGCACAACCAAAAGCAGCAGATATTGCCGGTGCGGCATCCATCATTGCCGAGGTGGATTATTCGCGCATTGAGACTCGCTACTCACAGGGCTGGGTACACAAGATAACCGGCGATAAGCAACAGGCCTTCGCCTGGGCACATGAGGCGATGACACGCAAAGAGCCTCTCTCCATCGCGTATCACGGAAACATTGTCGATTTGCTTGAATTTGCAGAAGCAGAGAACATCCACATTGAACTGTTGAGCGACCAGACTTCGTGCCACGAACCATATACGGGGGGATATTGTCCTGCCGGAATATCGTTCGAAGAGCGTACCCGGTTGCTGAAGGAAGACCGGACAAAATTCCACGAACTGGTGAACGAGTCACTCGAACGTCATTTTCGTGTAATTAAAAAATTAACCGCCCGGGGCACATACTTTTTCGATTACGGGAACTCGTTTATGAAAGCTGTTTACGATGCCGGTGTGAAAGAAATCTCGAAGAATGGCGTCGATGATAAAGACGGTTTTATTTTTCCTTCGTATGTGGAAGATATTATGGGGCCGGAGCTTTTTGATTACGGTTACGGGCCGTTCCGTTGGGTATGCCTGAGCGGAAAACACGAAGACCTGGTTAAAACGGATAAGGCCGCCATGGATTGTATCGATCCAACACGCCGCGGACAAGATATGGATAACTGGATTTGGATTCGCGACGCCGGAAAAAATAAACTCGTTGTCGGTACGCAAGCCCGGATATTGTATCAGGATGCGTTGGGGCGCATGAATATTGCTTTGAAATTCAATGAGATGGTGCGGAACGGAGAGGTCGGACCTATTATGCTCGGACGCGATCATCACGATGTGAGCGGAACCGATTCACCTTTCCGTGAAACAGCCAACATCAAAGACGGCAGCAACGTGATGGCGGATATGGCAGTGCAATGTTTCGCCGGGAATGCCGCACGGGGAATGAGCCTGGTTGCGCTGCACAACGGTGGTGGCGTAGGTATCGGAAAAGCCATTAACGGCGGATTCGGAATGGTGTGCGACGGCAGTGAACGTGTGGATGAAATCCTTCGCTCTGCCATGCTTTGGGACGTAATGGGTGGCGTTGCCCGCCGTTCGTGGGCACGTAACGCAAACGCTATAAGTACTGTGCGGGAATTTAACCGGTCGTATGCCGAGGGCTATCACATTACCGAACCCTATTTGGTGGATGAGGAGATAATAAAAACATTAAAAATATTATGAACAAAATCATGGAGTGCGTCCCTAATTTCAGTGAAGGGCGCGACAAAGAAAAAATTGAAAAAATTGTAGAATGTTTCCGTGGAAAAAACAACGTGAAGCTGCTCGATTACAGTAAAGACGAAGACCATAACCGACTTGTTGTAACCGTAGTGGGCGAACCCGAAGAATTGAGAAACAGTGTTATCGAAGCTATCGGCAAAGCTGTTGAACTCATCGATATGAACCAACATAGCGGACAACATCCCAGAATGGGCGCTGTTGACGTAGTTCCGTTTATTCCCATCAAAAATGTTTCAATGGAAGAAGCTGTCATCCTTTCAAAAGAGGTGGCGCAAGCAGTTGCCGAACGGCACAACCTGCCTGTTTTCCTGTACGAAAAATCGGCCTCGGCACCCTATCGCGAAAACCTGGCGAATATTCGTAAGGGCGAGTTTGAGGGGATGGCGGAAAAAATTAAAAAAGACGAATGGAAACCTGATTTTGGCCCTGCAGAACGTCATGCCACAGCCGGAACCGTTGCTATTGGAGCACGTATGCCGCTGGTAGCCTATAATGTGAATTTAGGAACCGATAATGTTGAAATTGCTAATGCCATTGCTAAAAAAGTACGCTTTATCGGTGGGGGGCTGCGCTTTTGCAAAGCAATGGGTGTGGCGTTGGAAGAACGGGGTATCACGCAAGTCTCCATGAACCTGACCGATTATACCAAAACGGCCATTTATCGTGCTCACGAACTTGTTCGCATCGAAGCCAACCGTTACGGGGTGCCTGTTGTAGGAGCGGAGATAGTTGGTTTGGTACCCATGGAAGCATTGGTGGATACTGCCGCATATTATCTTGGCCTTGAAAACTTCTCGATGAACCAGGTGCTCGAAGCGAAATTGATGGAATAACCAACCGAAGGGTATGAACTGGATAGAACCCGTTGCAGCCGCATTTGGTGTGTTGAGCGTTTGGTTTGCCCGAAAGGAAAATATTCTGGTGTTCCCTTTTGGAATAATTAACGTGCTCATTTATGTGTACATCTGTTTTGCTGCCCGATTATATGCCAACGCTGGAATTAACGTGGTCTATCTGGTAACGAATATTTACGGGTGGTACATGTGGTCCCGTATCGACGGGGACGGCCGGAAACTGAAGATAAAGCGAAGTACATTTAAAGAAAACGTGATCTCCCGGACAGCAGTAGTCGTGATTTACGTGATGCTGTTTTTTCTTTTGAGGTACGTGAACAGAAACGATACCGATTATATTCAATCGTATCTGCCTTATATAGATTCGTTTAATACGGCATTCTTCTTGGTCGCCACCGTTTTAATGGCATTGAAAAAGTTGGAGAACTGGCAGTTCTGGATTATCGGGAACATTGTGTCAATCCCTATATACGCATCGCAGGGATTGTATTTTACAAGCGCACAGTATTCGGTTTTTTTAATATTGGCGATATTGGGCTGGAAAGAGTGGAAAAGAAAAATAAAATATGAATAACCTTATTGTAAAAAATGCTTCTCAAGTAGTTACCTGTAGCGGATTTGCCGGAAAACGCGGCAAGGAGATGTCGGACCTGCAAGTGATTGAAAACGGAACGGTCGTAGTTACCGGCGGTGTTATCTCACATGTGTTGAAAGAGGGCGAAAGCATTCCCATAAACCCGTCGCATTACAAGGTAATCTCTGCCGAAGGCAAAGCGTTGCTCCCCGGATTTGTTGATCCGCACACCCATTTTGTTTTTGGAGGCTATCGCGAAGAGGAGTTCGCATGGCGGATGCGCGGAGACAGTTATATGGATATCATGAACAGAGGTGGCGGTATTGTGAATACCACACGCGCCACACGTGCCGCTTCGGAAGATGAGCTTTTTGCCGTCGGGAAACAGCGCCTCGATGCCATGATGCAACTCGGCATCACTACCGTGGAAGGTAAAAGCGGTTACGGGCTCGATAAGGAGACTGAACTGAAACAACTGCGCGTAATGCGCCGCCTCAACGAAGAACATCCCGTGGATATTGTTTCCACTTTTATGGGTGCACACGCTACGCCAGCCGAGTGGAAGGACAGGGAGGACGAATTTATCGATTTTAACATCAATGAAGTAATGCCTGTAGTGAAGCAGGAAAAATTGGCTGAATGTGCCGATATTTTCTGCGAAAAAAATGTTTTTACCACAGGACAATCGCGTCGATACCTGACTGCAGCTCGAAAACACGGCTTCAAACTGAAAATCCATGCCGACGAAATCGTGTCATTCGGTGGCGCCGAACTTGCTGCCGAACTCGGCTGCCTCTCTGCCGACCACTTGCTGCAAGCGTCGGACGAAGGTATTCGGGCAATGGCACAGGAAGGTGTGGTTGCCACATTGTTGCCGCTTACGGCATTCTCGCTTCGCGAGGAGTTTGCCCGCGCACGGACAATGATCCAAAACAATTGCATGGTTGCTCTTGCTACCGATTTTAATCCGGGAAGCTCGTTCTCGGCATCGGTCCCGCTGCTCTTTGCCCTGGCATGTATCTATATGAAAATGTCGCCCGAAGAAGCAGTTACGGCCTTCACTATTAACAGCGCGGCAGCCGTCGGTAGAGCCGATAAAATCGGGAGTATCGATGTGGGCAAACAGGGTGACCTGGTGTTGCTGAAATTCCCATCGTACAAATTCTTGCCCTATCACGTGGGGATGAATATTGTGGACACGGTAATCAAGAATGGGAAAGAATATAGTGAAGAGTGAAGATACAAGAACCAAGAATCAAGACAAAAGACAGTCTGAAAGTGAAATGTGAAGAGTGAAAAATTTTTAGTTTTAAAAATATGAAATTACAAGATTTAACATTAAAGGAATTCTTAGAAAAAACTGCGGGGAACGAACCTGTTCCCGGGGGCGGAAGCATATCCGCATTAAACGGTGCAATTGCATCGTCGTTAGCGCAAATGCTGGCTAATTTAACCGTTGGCAAAAAAAACTACGTGGATGTGGAAGAGGAAATGAAGGAAAACGGTGTGAAATTTGAAGAATACCGGACGCATTTCCTGGACGATATCGACCGCGACAGTGATGCTTATAACCTGGTTTTCGGCGCGTTCAAGCTTCCGAAAGAAACGGTGGAGGAAAAAGCGCTTCGCAGCGAAAAAATTCAGGAAGCAACCAAAGTGGCTGCACTCGTCCCGATGGAAATTGCCGAACGTGCCTTTGAGATGCTCGACCTCATTGTCGAAACTACCCGCAAAGGCAATAAAAATGCCGTTACCGACGGCTGTGTGGCTATGATGGCTTGTCGAACGGCCGTGTTGGGTGCGCTGCTGAACGTCCGCATCAACCTGGGAGGATTAAAGGACCCGGAGTTCGTGAAAAAACTGGCAGACAATTGCGACCGCATCGAGAAAGAAACGGTAGAGAAAGAAAAAGAGTTAACGGATTGGGTAAAAACACAACTATAAAGTGAAAAATATTTATTACATCGGAAAAGGTGAACTCACGTTCGAAGATTTGGAACGGATCATCAACGAAAACATCAAGCTTGAGTTATCGCAGGAAGCTAAAGAACGCATTCAGAAATGCCGCGATTATCTCGATAAGAAAATGGAAAATCAGACTGAACCTATTTACGGAATTACTACCGGATTTGGGTCGTTGTGCAATCGCACCATTTCAAACAACGATCTTAGGACGTTGCAGGAGAATCTGGTGAAGTCGCACGCATGCAGTGTGGGTGAAGAGGTGAAACCGGTCATTGTGAAACTGATGTTTTTGCTCAAAGCACATGCGCTCTCGCTGGGATACAGCGGGGTACAAGTGGAAACCGTGCAACGGATGCTCGATCTGTTCAACAACGATATCCTGCCTGTGGTTTATGACAAAGGCTCCCTGGGAGCATCGGGCGATCTGGCGCCATTGGCTAATCTTTTCCTGCCCTTAATAGGAGTGGGCGACGTATATTATAAAGGACAAAAACGCGATATCGGGAGGGTACTCGATGAATTTGGCTGGGAACCCATCAAGCTGAAAAGTAAGGAGGGGCTGGCATTGCTGAACGGTACCCAGTTCATGTCGGCACACGGAGTGTTCGCGATTATGAAAGCACAACGTTTGTCGAAACGTGCCGATCTGATTGCTGCAATCTCGCTCGATGCCTACGACGGACACATAGAGCCTTTCGATGAAAAACTGCACCTTATCCGTCCGCACTTGGGACAATTAGAAACGTCTCAAAATATTACCAAGTTTCTGGAAGGTAGCGAGTTAATCTCACGGGAAAAGAAGCATGTGCAGGATCCGTACTCGTTCAGGTGCATTCCACAAGTTCACGGGGCTACCAAAGATGCTATCGCATACGTGAAATCGGTATTGCTTACGGAAATCAATTCCGTAACCGATAATCCTACCATTTTCCCTGATGAAGATCAGATCATATCGGGCGGAAATTTCCACGGCCAACCACTCGCCATCACCTTCGATTTTCTGGCTATCGCCCTTGCCGAACTTGGCAATATCTCGGAACGTCGTGTGGCACAACTGATTTTGGGACATCGCGGGCTACCCGAATTTTTAGTGGCTAATCCGGGATTGAATTCCGGCTTCATGATCCCGCAATACGTGTCGGCATCCATCGTAAGCCAGAACAAAATGTATTGTTACGCGGCTTCGAGCGACTCTATCGTATCGTCAAACGGACAGGAGGACCACGTGAGCATGGGGGCTACATCGGCAATAAAATTGCTGAAAGTGATGGATAATCTCGACCTGATTTTGTCGATAGAGCTGATGAATGCTGCACAGGCGATGGAGTTCCGACGCCCGCTTAAATCGTCGCTTCTTATCGAAAAAACCCTCAAAGAATACCGGAAAGAGGTGCCATTTGTGAAAGAGGATATCGTGATGTACAAGGAGATCCACAAAACCGTCGCATTTTTAAATCGGTTGCAGGTGGATGCGTTGTAAATTTTGTGTACATTTGCACGTTTCAATCGAGCTATTTGAGCCAAATAAAAGGGAGAAGAATACAAAAAAACTTTTTGAAAGCGAAGATATTTTATTCAACTTTCGTATGTTCCATCGGATAGTGCATACAACTTGCGAAAGTTCAATATTATATTTATGTCTTTCGTAAGAAATTTAAACAGTTCCTAAAATCAGAATAAAATTAAAACAAATGGTAGAGAAAATTCAGGGATCATTGAGAGACTCTAAGACAGCACGCTGGACAGCGCTTTTTATCGTTTCGTTCACCATGCTGTGCGCTTATTTCTTAACGGACATTATGGCCCCTCTGGCAGGCTTGCTCGAAGGACAATTGGGTTGGACACGAAGCGAATACGGTACATTCACCAGTGCATACGGTTGGTTTAACGTGTTTTTATTTATGCTTATTTTGGGCGGAATAATTCTCGATAAAGTAGGCGTACGCATCACAGGGATGGGTGCAACCATTCTGATGGTTGTGGGTACTTCTATAAAGTACTGGGCGGTTTCTACAAATTCGTTAGACGGACAAACTGTAGTAGGGATAAACGCGCAGGTATTTTGGGCAAGTATTGGTTTCGCTACATTTGCCGTGGGGGTGGAAGTTGCCGGGATCACGGTTTCTAAAATCATTGTAAAATGGTTTAAAGGAAAAGAACTGGCATTAGCCATGGGTTTGGAAATGGCGATGGCGCGTATCGGCACGGGGTTGGCTTTGGGCTTTTCGGTTCCCATTGCAAAAGCGATGGGAGTGATTGATGTCTCGCGCCCGATCTTGGTTGCCTTGATCGGACTTTGTATCGGAATGATTGCTTTTATGGTTTATACGGTTTTGGATAAGAAACTGGATAAATCGGAAGCCGTAACGGCAGACGCCGGTTCAAGCGAAGATGAATTCAAATTCTCCGATATTTTAAAAATAGTTTCAAACCGGGGCTGGTGGTACATCGCCATCCTCTGTGTGTTGTTCTATTCTGCCGTTTTCCCTTTCCTGAAATATGCAACTGATCTAATGGTTAATAAATTTGGGGTGAAGGAAGACATCGCCGGACTGATACCTATGTTGCTCCCGTTTGGAAATATCTTGTTAACGCCTTTGTTCGGAAGTATATACGACAGAAAAGGAAAGGGTGCTAGCATCATGATTTTAGGTTCACTCTTATTGATTTTTGTACACTCGATGTTCTCTATCCCGGGGTTGAATAGTTGGATCGTAGCCATTATACTTGTCATCATTTTAGGAATCGGGTTCTCATTGGTTCCTTCCGCCATGTGGCCTTCAGTTCCCAAGATTGTTCCCGAAAAACGTTTGGGAACCGCATACGCAATGATCTTCTACGTACAAAACTGGGGATTAATGGGCGTTCCGCTTTTAATCGGATGGGTGTTGGAAAAATATTGCATTACGGGACAAACCGTTCGTGACGGACTCACCGTAAACACATACGATTATACGCTTCCTATGATTATTTTTGCAGGCTTCGGAGTGTTGGCGCTAATTTTTGCTTTTCTTCTTAAAGCGGAAGACAAGAGAAAAGGTTATGGCCTGGAACTTCCCAACATCGTGAAAAAAGGATAACGATGTAAGAAACTGTTTTGAATTTTACGAATTATAGTTGTACTTTTATCTTTTATGCTGTTTTATGCCCTTTTTCGCCTCTCGCTATACGGTGCGAAACGAAAATCCAAATCCATCAAAAAATGACGAAGGACTGTTTAAATAGTTTCTATAAAACAGTGCATAAAAAAATTCAAAACAGTTTCTAAATATGCAGTTTCAACTTACATCCGAATATAAACCTACCGGCGACCAGCCGGAAGCTATAAAGGCTCTGGTAGAGGGACTTAGACAGAAGATACCCTATCAGACGCTGCTGGGTGTTACCGGTTCGGGAAAAACCTTTACCGTTGCCAATGTGATTGCGCAACTGAATAAACCCACGTTGGTGCTGAGCCATAACAAAACATTGGCTGCACAGCTGTACAGTGAGTTTAAGGGCTTTTTCCCGAATAACGCAGTGGAGTATTTTGTTTCGTATTACGATTATTACCAACCCGAAGCGTATATTCCAACTACAGATACTTACATTGAAAAAGACTTGTCGATTAACGATGAAATTGAAAAATTACGCCTGGCAGCTACTTCATCGTTGCTCTCGGGACGGAACGATGTTATTGTTGTTTCGTCGGTTTCGTGCTTGTATGGAATCGGGAATCCCGAGGATTTCAGTAAAACTACCGTCGATATCAGCGAGGGACAAACGCTGGAACGGGACCATTTCCTGCGGCTGCTCGTAAACAGTTTGTATTCGCGCGACGAGACCGCAGAGTTTAGCCGGGGAAACTTCCGCGTGAAAGGAGATACGGTTGATGTGTTTTTGGCATACCACGATTACATCGTGCGCGTCATCTTCTGGGGCGATGAAATAGAAAGCATCGAAACGGTTGATCCGCTTACGGGAGTGACTACCGAGCGTTTGGGCTCGTATCGGATTTTTCCGGCCAACTTGTTCGTAACCACCAAAGAACGTATTTTCCGTGCCATAGATGAGATCCAAATCGATTTGGGAAAACAAGTAGAGTTTTTCCAGTCCATCGGGAAACCGCTTGAAGCCAAACGATTGTACGAACGTGTTACGTATGATGTGGAAATGATAAAGGAGATTGGATATTGTTCGGGAATTGAGAATTATTCGCGCTATTTTGACGGACGCCTGCCCGGAACCCGGCCTTTCTGCCTGCTTGATTTCTTTCCCGATGATTATCTTACCGTTATCGACGAAAGCCACGTGACCATTCCTCAAATCAGGGCGATGTACGGCGGCGACCATTCCCGGAAGCTTAATCTGGTTGAATACGGTTTTCGCTTGCCCGCAGCAATCGATAACCGCCCGCTTAAATTCGAAGAGTTCGAAGCGCATACGCCTGAAATTATTTTCGTAAGCGCCACTCCTGCGGATTATGAATTGATAAAATCGGAAGGCATTGTAGTCGATCAGTTGATTCGCCCGACCGGATTGCTCGATCCGCCCATCGACGTCCGTCCGAGTTTAAATCAGATAGACGATCTGATGGAGGAGATACAGTTACGGGTCGAAAAAGACGAACGGGTTCTTGTAACCACGCTCACCAAACGAATGGCGGAAGAGCTGACCGATTATCTTTCTCAACACGATGTACGTTGCAATTACATCCATTCCGACGTGGAAACGCTTGAACGCGTGAAGATTATGAGCGACTTGCGAAACGGGATTTTCGATGTGCTTATCGGTGTGAACTTGCTTCGGGAAGGATTGGATTTACCCGAAGTATCGCTCGTCGCTGTTCTGGATGCCGACAAGGAAGGTTTTCTTCGATCGCATCGGTCGCTTACGCAAACCGCAGGGCGTGCAGCCCGAAACGTTAACGGAAAGGTTATTTTCTATGCCGACAAAATAACCGACAGCATGCAGATGACTATTGACGAAACCAATCGCCGGCGCGAGAAACAGATAAAGTATAACGAGCAACACGGCATTACGCCGCAGCAGATAGTAAAAGCTCGGTCGTCGGCGCTGAACAAGGAATACACGGCAATAGCAGAAGCCTGGGCATACATAGAACCCGACTATTATTCAATGGCATCGGAACCCTTACCGGAATATGCTACGGCCGACGATCTGAAAACAAAAATAGAACAAACGCGCAAAGCTATGCTGATAGCTGCTAAAAAACTGGAGTTCCTGGAAGCGGCGCGGCTACGGGATGAGTTAATTCAGCTGGAGGATAGGTTGAGTGAAAAGTGAAAAGTTTATTAAAATGAAATCAGACATTCAAATTGCAAGAGAAACACCTCTAAAGAAAGTAAAAGAAGTAGCGGAAAGTATCGGTATCGACCGGGATGCCGTGCACAATTACGGGCCATATATGGCAAAAGTGCCGTTGTGGTTGAAAAATCAAGAAAGAATTGATCAAAGTAACCTGATTTTGGTTACGGCCATCACACCCACCAAGGCGGGAATTGGAAAAACCACCGTTTCCATCGGTTTGGCGTTGGGCTTGAATAAGATTGGCAAGAAAGCCATTGTGGCGTTACGCGAACCTTCATTGGGTCCCGTTTTCGGGATGAAAGGCGGAGCAGCCGGCGGCGGATATGCCCAGGTGCTCCCGATGGAGAATATCAATTTGCATTTTACAGGTGACTTCCACGCCGTTACATCGGCACACAACACCATTTCGGCGCTCCTGGATAATTATATTTTTCGTGTTCAAGGCACTCCCAGCGAGATTAAAGAAGTGCTTTGGAAGCGGGTACTGGATGTGAACGACCGCAGTTTGCGCTACATCGTAACCGGACTTGGCCCGGGAAACGGAGTTCCGCTCGAAAGCGGTTTCGATATTACGGCAGCGTCGGAACTGATGGCGATCTTATGCCTGGCGGAGGATGAAGACGATTTGCGCCGCCGTATCGAAAATATTTTGCTGGGTTATACTCGCGAAGATAAGCCGTTTACGGTAAAAGACCTGGGCGTTGCGGGTGCCATAACCGTACTGATGAAAGATGCCATTCATCCCAATTTGGTGCAAACAACCGAAAATACGGCAGCATTTGTCCACGGTGGACCGTTCGCGAACATTGCACACGGTTGTAATTCGGTCCTGGCCACAAAAATGGCCATGTCGTACGGCGAATATGTGATTACCGAGGCCGGCTTCGGCGCCGATCTTGGAGCGGAAAAGTTTTTTAATATCAAGTGCCGGAAAAGCGGCTTACGACCAAAGTTAACGGTTATTGTAGTCACCGCGCAGGGACTGAAAATGCATGGCGGGACACCCGAGGCCGGTATTAAACAGCCTGATATGGCCGGATTGAAAAAAGGATTGGAAAACTTATCTAAACACTTGGAAAATCTGGCGGCTTTCGGTCAGACCGTGGTGGTAGCATTTAACAAATATGCTTTCGATACACAGGATGAAATAGATGTTGTGGCGGAATTTTGTAGGGAACGCGGTATTCGCTTTGCCGTAAACAATGCTTTTGTCGAAGGCGGGCAGGGAGCGGTTGAACTGGCAAGTGCAGTGGTGGACGCCATTGAAAATGAGCCTTCCAAACCGTTGCAGTTTACCTATTCCGATGAAGACCCCATCCGCACAAAGCTCGAAAAAATTGCAATCAATATTTACGGGGCGCGTGATGTTGTTTTCAACGAAAAGGCATTGAGACGATTGAAAGGAATAGAGAATACCCCGCTGGAGAAATTTCCGGTTTGTATAGCAAAAACGCAATTCTCGTTTTCTGCCGATCCTAAAGAATATGGCGTAGCCAAAGGATTCCGTTTTAAGATCAACGATATTGTAATCAACCAAGGCTCGGAGTTTATCGTGGCTATTGCCGGTGAAATGATGCGTATGCCCGGGCTTCCGGCCGACCCGCAAGCCAGACGGATTGATATCGTGGACGGAAAAATAGAGGGCTTGAGTTGATTGCAATTTGGAATCTGAAATTTGTGGCATAAAGAATATCATCTATTTCAACGATAATTAAAATTATCGTTATTTCTCACGATAATTTGATATATCATTTTTTCTCACGATATTTGCCTTATGATAGCAGTTATAAAGGGAGACATTGTTTCGTCTCGAAAAATAAAAAATCCCGAAAAGTGGATGCTGCCACTGAAAGATTTGTTCAATGAATGGGGCAAATCGCCTGAACAGTGGGAGGTAGTGTGGGGTGATTCGTTTCAATTGGAAGTAGATCATCCGGAGGAAGCCTTGAGAAAAGCCTTGCTGGTGAAAGCATTAATTAAGAAGATAGCGTCCGGGGAGACAAATAAAAGCCTTATTGATGTGAGAATGGCGATTGGCATAGGCGAGAAGAGTTATTCAGGCAGACGCATAACGGAAAGTAACGGAGAAGCGTTTATAAATGCCGGAGAAAAATTTGAGATACTGGAAAAAGAAAAATCCAACTTGCTTGTTAAAAGCCCTTGGCAGGATTTTGACGGGGAAATGAATCTTTTCATTAAGCTGGCTTCTGTTTATATGGATAAATGGTCGGTCGCTTCTGCTGAATTGGTAGAGATGGTATTGAAACATCCCGATTATACCCAAAACGAGATTGGAACCCAGTTGGGAATAAAACAAAATTCTGTAAGCGGAAGATGGAAAAGGGCCAATGTAGATGAAATATTGTCCATGGAGCAGATGTACCGGCGTAAACTGGAGAGGATGCTGCTATGATTGTATTGATCAAGCTGATTTTAGTACATTTAGTTGGTGATTTTATTCTTCAACCAAAATCGTGGGTTGATGAAAAAGAAAGACGAGGTATAACATCTCTCAAATTATACTTACACGGTCTTATTCACGGTGTGTTGACATGGCTGGTTTTATGGAATTTCCGGTATTGGGCTGTGGCGCTTTCAATCACTATTGTTCATATTGGGATAGATATTACGAAGTTGTCTTTTCAGAAAAAAAACAATAAAACCGGCTGGTTCCTAATGGATCAGTTATTGCACGTGTTGAGCATTATCGTTTTGTGGTACGTGTTTTTTAATCCGGATATATCTTTCGGTAAATTGGTTGAAAACCAGAATTTTTGGATTTATCTTACAGCTATTCTTTTCTTAACTGTGGTATGCGGTATAGGAATTCAAATACTGTTGACAAACTGGACAAAGGATATATACCTCGATAAAGAAAAATCGTTACCCAATGCCGGCCGTTATATCGGTATTTTGGAAAGACTATTGGTTTTTCTGTTTGTCGTTTTAGGACGTTGGGAAGCCATTGGTTTTCTGGTAGCGGCTAAATCGGTATTTCGTTTTGGCGATTTGAAAGATTCACGAAACCGGAAACTGACAGAATACATCCTTATTGGAACCTTACTGAGTTTTGGAATAGCTATTGTTACGGGAATTCTCGTTTTATATTTCTCTTCCATCTTACAAAACCTCAATGAATAAATTGAAACTATCCGTACTTGATTTATATTTACAGCCGGAAAGATGCCGAAAAGGTTACGAATTGCCGGTGAAATGATGCGTATGCCCGGGCTTCCGGCCGACCCGCAAGCCAGACGGATTGATATCGTGGACGGAAAAATAGAGGGCTTGAGTTGATTGCCGGGCTATTTGAGCCAAAATCCTTTTTTACCTCTTTCGTAAGAAATTTAAACAGTTTCTAAATGTATTGATAATAAATTGCTACCTTTGCTGAAAAATTAGGTTATTGTTTACAAAAATTAATTATGAAAAAAATATACAGCCTGATTACCGGTACCGGAAGCTATGTTCCTTCCAAAGTTATTAAGAACGATGACTTTTTGAATTATAACTTTCTGGAATCGACAGGGGAAAAAATCGACAAGGAGAATCGTGAAATAGTAGATAAGTTCGAAGAGATAACTACTATTTCCGAACGGAGGTATGCCGAAGATCACCAATCAACGTCCGACTTGGCTCTCATTGCAGCAGAACAAGCCATCAAATCTGCCGGAATAGACAGGGAAGAGCTTGATTATGTGATTATGGCACATAATTTTGGAGAAACCAAACCCAACGATACCCGCATCGATATATTACCAACACTGGCTTCACGCGTAAAGGCGAAACTTGGTATTCAAAGCCCCAATGCTGTTGCATACGATGTTTTGTTCGGTTGCCCGGGTTGGGTACAGGCGCTCATTCAGGCAGATTATTATATCCGTTCGGGCGATGCTAAAAAGATATTGGTTATCGGTGCTGATGTGTTGTCGAGGATCTCAGATCCGCACGACCGCGATAGCATGATCTATGCTGATGGAGCCGGTGCTGCCATTGTAGAAGCAATGGAAAGTGAAACGCCGATGGGAATTATCGGGCATAATTCACGAAGCGATTCTGTGGAATATGCAAACTTACTCCATATGGGATATTCGTATAACCGGGAGTTGGCCGATAAAAAAGATTTATATCTGAAAATGAACGGTCGCCGTTTATATCAGTATGCTTTGGAGAATGTGCCTAAAGCGATAAAATCAGGTCTGGATAAGCTTAAATTACATGTGAACGATGTGAAAAAAGTGCTGATCCATCAGGCAAACGGGAAAATGGATGATGCTATTCTTAAAAGACTTTTTAAACTCTATGGCATCAACGATATCCCCGAATCGGTAATGCCAATGACGATTTCGTGGCTCGGAAATTCATCGGTTGCCACTGTTCCCACATTGCTCGACATGGTAATGAGAGGTAAAATGAACGGACACAACATTTCATCCGGCGATAATCTGGTACTTACATCGGTAGGGGCGGGGATGAACATAAACAGCATCATATACAGGATGCCATAAGATAAAAAAAAGAGGATTGCAAAATCCTCTTTTTTTTATCTTTTACGGTTGTCGTAATTAATTGTACAGCGCAAATTCATCTTTGCTGTATGCCAGATTTTTCATTGCCATGAAAAGAAAAAAGGGAACAACCAGGAGAATAATTGCCCAAACAATGTTGCTCACAATGGTTCCTTTTTTCATGTTGTTCACATAGAGGTGCCCTAAAAAACCCTCAACTATCAATACTAAACCAATTAAAAGGTTTGTGTTGTTGGTCGTCCCGCTAAAAAACGGAAGTGCCAAAATCAGCACGCCAATAATCATTACTATTACGCCTGAATACTTTGCTAATTCTTTCATGTGTGTTTATTATATTATGTTTTTGATTTCGTAGCGCAAATAAACACAAAATTCCACGAATAATAAAATTATTTAGGCTAAAAATTTAGACGTGATGACAAAAACTTTCATGAAGTTGAAAAACAACCCGGTTTTATAATCAGAAAATGTCAAAAAATGATTATTTTTGCTACAATGTTTTATCTTTTGTTATGAAGTTGATAAAAATAGTTTTCATCTTTTTGTATCAGTGGCTTATTTTTGTGCCCATCTTTGTTATACTTACCATTTTAACGGCATTAACAGTAATGATCTTTGCACCCGTTTTCGGAAGCCGGTATTGGGGTTATGTTCCCCCGAGATGGTGGTCGAGATTGACTTGCTGGCTGGCTTTGTGCCGGATTAAAAGCAGCGGACACGAAAATCTTGATCCTCATCAATCTTATGTTTTTATAGCCAATCACCAGGGCGCTTTCGATATTTTTTTAATTTATGGTTTTTTGAATCAAAACATCAAATGGATGCAAAAGGCCAGCTTACGTAAAATACCGTTGGTGGGTTTTGCATCGGAAATGGCCGGTCATGTTTTTGTGGATAATTCAAGCCCGGTAGCGCGTGTCAACACGATCAATGAAGCCAAAAAGAAAATGGAGGATGGCGTCTCCATCATGCTCTTTCCCGAAGGGGCAAGATCCCGTACCGGAAAAATGGGGCGTTTTAAACGCGGAGCTTACCAAATTGCTTATGACCTTAAATTACCCGTCGTCCCGCTGACACTTAACGGCCCTTTCGATGTGATGAAACGTGGCTCGTTGTGCTTGAGGCCTGATAAACTGGAATTGATCATTCATAAGCCTATACCTACCGAAAATTTGAATGAAAGTGATATTTCCGCATTAATAGATGAATCAAGAAAAATAATTCATTCCGCTTTGTGGGAGAAGTTTAAAGATGAAAGCTAAAAGGTTCCGATTTCCGGATTGGTATAAAAAGAAAATGGTTGTCTCACGACAACCAATCTCCATTGTTAACCTTAAATCTAATACCATGAAAAACACGATGCAAATATAACGTGCTTTTCAATTACAGCCAAACTAAACAGTGAAAAAGTGAATGACATTAACTTTATTTAATTTTGTAGTGCTTATGCAATCGAGTGCATGGACGAGTTGTTTACACAATTTTGCATACATGAATGACTTCTAACGATTAATCGTATATTTTTTTTGCAAAAAAATTGAGTAATCGCCAGTTGAAACGATACCAGCGCCGTGTCGCTCTTGGTTTTCCGCCAAATTGAAGCAAGAAACGAGGTTTCCCTGCATTAATATTCAGATAGCCCGAATCCATGAAATCAAAAAATTCGTATCCCTCTTTTTCAGCTATTTCCATTGCCGAATAAATAGTAAAAACGGCAGGGTAGTATGTTTTGTATCTTTTTTCTTTTCCCCAAAAATAAAGCACATAGACCGTTTTTTGCTCAAATCCGAGGATTATTCCACCAATGATCTTTTCGTTATAGCGGCTGATCAGTATTTTTCCCTTTCCGGCGCTAACGTAACAGTTGAAAAAATTGTCGAAGTATTGGTAAGGAGGGAATCTGTTCGATATTTTCCAGTTTCTGGACTTGTCGATCAGCTTGTAAATCTCCCGTAACTCATAGTGTGACGTGAGCTCTTCTATAACAACACCTTTTCGTCTGGCTTTGTTGACTTGATTTTTTCGGGTTGAGGACAACTGGTCCCATATCTTTCGCTTTCGCTGCAATGAATTTTTTACGTTGATCCATTTTGCAGAGTAGAACCCATTTTCACGGAAGCCTTTATACCCAAAGGCGGCATCGTTCAAATTCCGGTATTCGATAAAAAAAACCTTGTTTTCAACCTCTTTTACAAGAGAAGAGATAAGTAGGTCGAAAACCTCTATCTTGTTGGCGTTTTCATCATAGAAGCCAGGTTGCTGCGAGACGTAACACCTTTTGAAAACTGAACCATACATAAACCGGTTGATGCGCATAATGAGCGCAAACATTGACGCTATAGGCTTTTCGTTGCGAAAAACAATGAGCATCAGGGGCCTGTAGAACGAAATATTTTTGTTCCAGTCAAAAGAAGATGCGTAGTGAAAGAACTTCACATCGTCCAAGGGGGGAAGACTTTCCTTTTTATAATATGCTTTAACCTGATATTCCATTATTTACGATATACGCAAAAATAGGAAAAAACTTTGATTAAAACATATTCTAACGGCGATATTGAATTAATTTTTTTTCGTTATCCGAAAAAGAACTATTTTCCGGAAGAATTATTTCTTGTTCCGGCAATTACAGCGGGCTATTGAGCCAAATATTTTATTAACTTTGTAACTTCTGTTTAAGCTGAAATTTATTCTTTATGTCAAAAAAAATTCTTGTTACCGGCGGAACCGGATATATCGGTTCGCACACGGTAGTTGAACTGCAACAGGCCGGCTATGAAGTGATCATTATAGACAATTTGTCGAATTCGAATGTGGATGTGATTGAGGGAATTGTCAAAATTACGGGAATACTCCCCGTTTTCGAAAAACTCGATTGTGTTGATTTTCCTTCCATGAAGTCTTTTTTCGAAAAATATCCGGGAATTGATGGCATTATCCATTTTGCCGCCAGTAAAGCGGTGGGTGAATCGGTTCAAAAACCGCTGATGTATTACCGCAACAACTTGGTATCGTTGCTCAACCTGCTGAAACTGATGCCGCAGTTCAATGTGAGAGGCATCGTTTTTTCATCGTCATGCACGGTTTACGGCGAACCCGATAACAATCCCATCGATGAAAACGCGCCCATAAAACCCGCTGAATCGCCTTACGGGAATACTAAACAGATAAATGAGGAAATTATCCGGGACTTTATTCATTCCGGCGCACCTGTTAAAAGCATTATTTTGCGCTATTTCAATCCGATTGGTGCACACCCGTCGGCAGAAATCGGCGAATTGCCTATTGGCGTACCGCAAAACCTTGTGCCGTACATTACGCAAACCGGCATGGGGATCCGTGAACAATTAAGTGTTTTTGGCAACGATTACAACACGCCCGACGGCTCATGTATCCGCGATTTTATCAATGTGGTGGATTTAGCCAGGGCGCATGTGACGGCCGTTGAACGGATGCTTACCGATAAATCGGACGAAAAGGTGGAAATTTTCAATCTCGGCACAGGGAGGGGAGTATCGGTATTGGAATTGATTGATGTTTTTGAGAAAGTTTCGGGTAAAAAATTGAATTACAAAATAGTAGGTCGTAGAGAGGGCGATATCGAGCAGATCTGGGCCAACCCCGGGAGGGCCAATAACGTGCTGGGATGGACGGCCAAAGAGTCTATTGAAGACACTATGGTTTCGGCGTGGAAGTGGCAGCAGCGTTTGCGGGAAAGGGGAGTAATGTAATTACGAACCACAATTTAAAAAGTCCGAAACAGAGATGTTTCGGACTTTAATTTTTCTATTTAGGCTTCCTTAGAAGTAATACTCTACAATAAGATAATAATAGTGTTTATTGTTTGGCTTTTCTTCGATTTCTATTTTGTCTTGACGAGCCAGCCAGCCGATGGCCGTATATACTTCTATTTCTGACAAGCCTGATTTTTCCATTAATTGAGTAATATCCCACCTCTCGCTGTTATTCAGCAAGTTCCAGATAATGTCGGCGTTTGTTCCAATTGCTTTCTTGTTCATTTTACTACGTGTTAAGGGTGTAACCATTGGAGAAACTCACAAACAACGATCTCAAGTCTCTATTATTGAAACAGTGACACGCTTCAAAAGTTCAGTGAAAATAAAGTATTTTTTATGGGAAAATAAGGTTATGAAACAAGCGTGGCAGCAAGATAAATATAGATTGCCGGGATGGCGATAAGCAGGCTGTCGATGCGATCGAGAATGCCGCCATGTCCGGGAATGAGGGTGCCGGAATCTTTTACCTCGTAAGTCCTTTTAATGAGTGATTCGAACAAGTCGCCCAGTGTGCCGAAAAGGGCTGCTATAATACCGAACCCTATCCAGAAAACCAACGAATAATCGGTAAAGAAGTTAGAAAGAACAATGGCGGCCAGGAACGAAAATCCAATTCCTCCGATAAAACCTTCAACGGTCTTCCTGGGCGAAATTCTTTCGATAAATTTGTGCTTCCCAAAGAGAGAACCTATCACAAAAGCCGCCGTATCATTTACCCAGATAAAAATGAAAATGGCCAGCACAAAAGCGTAGTAATACTCGTTTGAAAGTGTCTGGTACTGATAGGATATGAGCATCAGTACGGAAAGCGGCATAGTAATGTAAATTTGTCCGAAAACGGAATAGATAATAGCGTGAAGGATATCTTTACGGTTTATGAAGATAGCCGAAGCAAACAGAATAAGTAAATAGGTTATGGAGGTTATAGCCAACGCAATTCCACAAATATTCTCCAAATAGAGATATGCCGAAAAAAAGATAAGGAAACCCGATGCCATATTAAAGGTCTTGCTGATGGCGTGAGAGGTGTTTTTTTCGGTCATCCGGTAAAATTCGTAAAGCCCGATAACTAAAAACACTCCAAAAACAGAGATGAAAGAGTATTTACCTCCCAGAATACCAACCAAAATAACGGCAATGTAAATAATTCCCGTTACTATCCGGGCGAACAGATCTTTAGAGTTCAATTTATCTTATTTTTCGTTGTTTTCCGGTTCGGTTCCGGCAGATTCTTCTGTCTTGGCTTCCACTTGTTCGAAATCGATTCCGCTGTTGAGAAGAATGTTATACCAGCTTAAGATCTTTTTTATGTCCGAAGCATATACCTTGTCGGTGTCGTAGTTGGGAAGCACTTCGCCAAAATACCTGAAGACTTCACTGTTGGACGACTTGGAGCCGGGAGCCGTTTTCCCTCCGTTCTCTTTTTCTTTAATTTTCCGGAAAACTTCGCGTAAAGGGACGTCTTCGTCGGTTGTGTAGATAGACACATCGCTGAGTGCGACCACTTTTTCAGTCAAATAAACGGGAATTCTTTTGCCATCGGGAAGCGATTCCACAATATTTAGATTTTTACTGGTAGAGATAAGTTTATATAAACCCGGCTTTCCGGAAACAGATAATATCTTCGTTAGCATAGTTACTTTTTTTAGTTCAAAATAGTTTGCAAAAATACATAGTCTCCGGCAATTTTACAACATAAAACGGCAAATGTTTTTTACTTGCCACGGTTATATCCGTAAAAAGATGTAATTTAGCATTTGTAAAATTCAAAACAGTTTCTAAAAGGAAGATATCTCCTAAAAGCAGAAAATGTGTGCACCATGGCTGCAAGGCACAGGGAAAACAAAAAATATAACTACGAACTGATTATAAGTAAACTAAACAAATGACATGCAAATGAAGAAAAAAATTATTTTTGCACTTATCTTCGCTGTTTTTCTTGCAGCGTGCACCAATAAAACAAAAAAAGAAGATGTAAACACCAATAATAAAATCATTGAATCGGCAACCCCTAGCGATATGTTTCTGCTTGTGGGAACTTATACTTCCAAGGAAGGCAGCAAGGGAATCTATCTATATAAATTTGATACGGAAACCGGTGAATCAGACTCCCTGAGCCTGGCTAAAGCCGAGAATCCATCGTATCTGGTGGTGAGTTCTGACGAAAAATTTGTGTATGCAGTGGGTGAAAATGGCGAAGGAAATAGTACCGCCAATGCGTTTGCGTTTGATAAAAAAAACGGTGTACTCCAGTTTTTAAATTCGAGCAATACCGAAAGTCCGGGGCCGTGCTATATTGAAATTGACAAAGCGGGTAAAAGCGTCCTTACCGCAAATTATGGCGGCGGGAGCATCTCATTGTTCCAGGTAAAAGATAACGGAACGTTGTCGCCTGCAAATCCGGTAATACGTTTTGAGGGCTCGGGTCCCGATACTGTCCGGCAGAAAAGTTCTCACTTGCACAGCATCCGGTTTTCTCCCGACCAAAGATTTTTGTTTGCAACTGATTTGGGAACAGATAAAATTTATCGTTATAACGCCATTGGATCGGTTTTTGAAGGCCAACCGGCACTTTCCCAAGCCAGCCTGAAAGAGTTTTCTGCTCCTGCAGGTACAGGACCGCGTCATTTTGATTTTCATCCCAGCGGCAAATATTTTTATCTGTTGGGCGAGTTGTCGGGCGATGTAATCGTATATGATTACGACGAGGGTGACCTGAAAGAAAAACAAGTCATTGCAACCGATTCGGTGGAAGGCTCGCGGGGAAGTGCAGATATTCACATCTCACCGAACGGAAAATTTCTATACGCTTCCAATCGGCTGAAAGCTGACGGTATAGCTATTTTTTCGATTAATCCTGACGACGGAACCCTTACCAAGGCGGGGTATCAGCCAACGGGGCGGCATCCTCGGAATTTTGTGATCACACCCAATGGAAAATGGCTGCTTGTGGCCAGTCGTGACGACAATAAAATTCAAGTTTTTACTATCGACAACGAGACCGGCCTTCTCACCGATACCGGACAAGATATTCATGTCAGTCAACCTGTCTGTTTGAAGCTTGCCGCGATGTAATGCCGATCTGTACCAAATCTTACGGCACCGTGAGCAGTTCTATATTATCGCAACGGAGAGATGTTGATCTTCAACGGTTGTAGCGGCTTGTTTCATAAAATTTTCTTTCTCAGGGCTTTTTCTTTATTCAGCTGTACACGGGACTTGCTCTGTGTAACCATATAGACACCCGTGAAAACAAGCACGGTGGAAATGATCTTATTCCATCCGAACCGGTCCATGCCGATGGCAACTGCTACAAAAGAAGCCGCAATCGGTTGCAGGTAATTGTACATGCTGATGGTGGTGGGGCGCAATGTTTTTTGCCCGACAGGAATGAGCATGTAGGTGAAAAAGGTGGCGAGCGCTACAACATAACCTATTCGCAAATAAACACTTGTGTCGAATGTGGTAAAATCGGTTTCAGCAATTGCTTTATGGCTCATTGGATAAGTGAGGATGGTCGCAAACAGGAACATCCATTTCATGGAGGTTATGGATGAATAACGTGAAATCAGGTTTTTGAACAACGTCAGATAAAGCGCGTAGGACGTTACGGACAACAGGACAAACAGATTGCCGGCTAAACTTCCGCCGGATTCGTTATGCGAACTGCTCAGGATAAGGACCAATGCCCCGGAAGCACCTATAAGTATTCCAAGGGTTTTTACCGGCGTTACAGGTTCTTTAATAAAGATGGCGGCCAGCAACATGGTGATAACGGGTGACAGGGTTACCACCAGCGAAGCATCGATGGGCGAGGTTTTGGACAATCCAACGATAAAAGACGCCTGGTTAATGACGATGGCAAAAACAGCGGAAGAGAAAAAAAGAAGAATATCTTTTCTTGGAACGAATTCTTTCTTAGTGAAGAGAGACACGGTCCAAAACAGGGCTGCCGCCCCGAACATCCGCAAAAACGTCATCAAAAACGGATCCACTGTGTCAGGGATTATGGTACGCGCAATGGGGATATTTAAACCGAAAACAATGCTTGACGTAAACAAAGCCAAGTGACCGTGTTTCTTGTTAAGTTCTGCCATTTAAAATATTTCCTCCCTCGGATACTTCTCTTCCAATTTGCTGAAAAAATACGAAGCAATGGTCCCTGCCGCAAAAAGCGCCAAACAGAAAAGAAGTGCGGCGGCGAAACTAAGTCCGGCCGCGGCTAATTGATCGGGTTGGAAAGCGGGAAAAACAACTGTCGGGAAAATTGCCAGCGACGATCCGATAACCAGACCAAGGATGAAATGATACATCCCCGAATAATATTTTTTGAACAGATACGCTGCTATTTTCGAGAATAGAAGCACACAGAGAATAAATCCGATAATCAACGGAATAATTACTGCGAAATCGAAATCCTTGATTCCGGTGGCCATTTTATCGTACATCCCAAAGTAAATCAGGAAATTGGAAGGGCTTAACCCGGGAACAATCAACCCTAACCCCATCAGCAAGCCTGAGGCAAGCCACGACAATATATTGGGATTCACTTCCGTGAGTTGTTTGCCACCGGCGAGCATCAGTGCAAAAATTCCAAGCGCCGAGAGGATGAGGATGAGAAAATCTTTGTTTTTATGTCCATGTTTTCCGGCCGTTTTATACAACGATGGAAACGTTCCGGCAACGAACCCCACAAACAAGCAAACAAATTCCGCAGCATATTTCCCGAAGGCTTTTTCCACCACCACCGCAAAAAGTACAATTCCAACCGCGGCGCCGATAATAAAAGGCAGAAAGAACATTACATTTTTCAGGAATTTGTCTTTCAGGTTGGCGAGAAATTTAATCAGCGGGTCATACATCCCCACGATAACTGCCAATACGCCGCCCGATAATCCGGGCAAGATAAAACCTATTCCCACTATAATACCTTTGATAAGCCTTACAAACCAATCGGTTATGGGGTTTAGTTTGTGTGGCTTGAGTGAATTGCTATCCATTTTTAATAATATTTATGAACAATATCAATAACCGGCGATTTCGACATTTCTACGGGATTTGTTCCCGGTTTTCCTTCGGGAATCTCCAGTTGAAGCCCGGCAAAGTGTTTTTTCCAATACTCCTCCGTTTCCCCTGTTTCCTTGTTTTTGAATGTCATGGCGACGGCAGGAAAGATTGGGTTCCTCAAAGAGTCTAAATAAGAGAAGCGGACGAGCTCGGTGCAGTAATACGCATCGTTTCCCTCTTCGTAAGCGTAATCGTAAGGTCTTCCCAGTTGATCCCCGGCTTTTTCTACGGCGAGTGGAACAATGTATTGGTATTCAGGTTTCACCCTTCCAACTGCAACCAGCGGTTTCCCCTTGCGTTTTTCGGCTTTCTGCATGAATTCGTACAGCAGCGTTTGGATAATTCCTTCGGAGGGGGTGGCTTCTATCACATATACGTCTTTATCTTCAAATTTTACGATGCCTACGTGCGAAAACGGAACATCATCTTTTTCCGACGTACTTTCTTTAATGGCATTGGTCAGTTCCGATTTGCTTTTGCCTACGATAAACAGTAAATCGCCGTCTTTTAGTCCATCGTAGTTTTGAGTCGTGTTACAAGCCTGTAAAACAGCAACTGCACACAACGAAAGAGCAAAGAAAAATTTCTTTATAAACATCTTGTTTTCAAATTAGGATGCAAATATAGATTAATGTCGCTTTTGCACAAAATTTGTGTAATAGATAAAAACAATTATTAACTTTCACAACCCGTATCTGCCCGCGACAGCTAAATGAGTAGAATTTGTAACAAAAACGTAATAGTTTTCTAAGAATGTGTTTTGAATTTTTTTATGTACTGCTTTTTAGTCATTTTTTGATGGATTTGAATTTTCGTTTCGCATCGTATAGCGGGCTATACGAAAGAAAGGGAAGTTCAAAGAGGCGAAAAAGGGCACAAAACAGCATAAAAGAGAGATGTAAAAAAATAATTCGTAAAATTCAAAACAGTTTCTAAGATAAGAGTAGTAACTTTGCATCAGTTAAACATCAGTTTGGCCTTTATGGAAGAAAGAATACTGGTTGTAGATGACGAAAAAGATATTTGCGACATTCTTCAGTTTAATTTAGAAAACGAAGGATATAAAGTGGATTTAGCTTATTCTGCCGAAGAAGCCTTGTCAATTCTTACAGATAAGCACGACCTGATCATCCTGGATGTTATGATGGGAGGAATGTCAGGCTTTAAAATGGCTGAAAGACTCAGAGAAGAAGATAAAAGTGTTCCCATCATATTTCTGACGGCAAAAAATACCGAGAACGATACGCTAACCGGCTTCTCCTCAGGTGGCGATGATTATATGTCTAAACCCTTTTCCGTAAAAGAACTCATCGCAAGGGTAAAATCAGTATTGAAAAGAGCCGGATCAAACAGGAAACAGCCGCAGGCCCTGTGGCGGTATGAGGGTTTAACCATTGATATTCCCAACAACAGGGTTCTCATAGATGATGTTGAAGTCTCGCTTACAAAAAAAGAGTTCGAAATCCTTTCCCTATTGTTGCAGACTTCTCCAAACGTCTATACCCGCAGCGAAATTCTAGACCGGATTTGGGGCGATAACGAGTTTGTTCTCGACAGGACGGTCGATGTGCATATAACCCGCCTTCGCAAGAAATTGGGCGAATATTCATCCATTATTGTAAATCGTTCAGGATTTGGATATTACCTGAATTTAGAGCCCAAAACTGTTGAATGAAATTCCGGCTGTCTTACAGAAAAAAAATCTTGTTGTATTTCTCCGTAGTCATTGCACTTTTTACGGCGGGAATCATTCTGTTTGAACAAAAACAGATCAGGCATGAACGTACGAAGAGCCTCGAAAATATACTCAACGGTAATGCTGATTTTATTCACCGGTACATGGAAGGCCAAAATATTGTATTCCCGGACAGTACACTTATGTCTTATTTACCCGATAACTTGCGTTTAACCATTATTGATAAAACGGGCACAGTGGTGTATGATAATTTTCTGGATAAGAAAATGATGGCCAACCACATAGATCGTCCCGAAATTCAGAAAGCGATTGTTTTGGGTAACGGTTCCAATATACGGATGTCCGACAGTAATCATATCCGCTACCTATACTATGCCAAGAGCTACGATGGAGGATATTTCATTCGTGTTGCCTTGCCTTATGAGATGGAAGTGAGGGCGTTCCTTAACTCCAAGAACAGTTTCATCTATTTCATTATCCTGTTTTTTATCGTTTGTGCCGTGATGATGTTCTACTTTGCCGATAAATTCTCTAAATCGATTAAGGAATTGAAAGAATTTGCGGTAAACCTGAAAAACGAGAGACCAACAAAAACAGCGTTCGAGTTTCCTGATGACGAGATAGGAGAGATAAGCGCCGAAATTGTGGAAAACTACAATTTGTTGAAAGAAAATCGGAAAAAATTAGCTTTAGAGCGGGAAAAACTTATTCAGCATTTTCAATTTTCCGAAGAGGGGATTGCCATTTTTTCCGAAGAGAGGAAGAAGATATACGCCAATTCACATTTTCTGCAATTTTTGAATGTCATAGCCGATAAGCCTGTGCTGGAAGACGAATACTTGTTTTCCGATCCCGATTTTGAAGAGATTGTTGCTTTCCTCGACTCAACCGGCCGTACGGGGAATGTATTCTCTACACGTATTGAAAAAAGCGGGAAGAAATTCAATGTCAGGGTTATCATATTTGAAGATAAAAATTTTGAAATTTATATCAGCGATATTACAAAGGCTGAAAAGCGGCGCCTGCTGAAGCAGGAGATGACCAACAATATCGCTCACGAACTCCGGACGCCGGTTACCAGCATCCGGGGCTATCTGGAGACAATTCTCAGCCTCGATCCCAAAGATATAGGCCGCCAACAGGCTTTTATTAATCGTGCTTATGTCCAAACCATCCGGTTATCGGAATTGATACAGGATATAAGTATGTTGACTAAAATAGAAGAGGCCGCGGACAGGTTTGTTAAAGAACCCGTTTATATAAAAGCACTTCTCGATGAATTGGAATCTGATTTAACCAAGATATTTCATGAAAAAAATATTATATTCAACGTCGATGTAGCCGATAGCGTGGTTATTTATGGCAACCGCACACTCCTCTATTCCATTTTCCGCAATTTGGTCGAGAACTCCATTGCATACGCAGGCGAATCCATTGAGATCATGCTTCAATGTTATATGGAAACCGATGATGCCGTCTATTTCGAATTTCACGACAATGGGGCGGGAGTGGAAGAAAAGCATTTGGTAAAGATTTTTGAACGGTTTTATCGGGTAAACGAGGGACGTACCCGTGATACCGGCGGTTCAGGTTTAGGATTGTCCATTGTCAAAAATGCCGTGCTGTTCCACAAAGGCAATATCGTAGCTAAAAATCGCCCCGGGGGAGGTTTACTTTTTCTCATCACTTTCCCGAAAACCTCTCCCTGCTAACACTGGGCTGTAAGACTTATTTTAGCTGAAAATGTAGTGCGTTTAGTTAAATAAATCAAACTGCTTTGTAGTTTAAAACAATTCTAAATAACTTTGCGCGAAAATCACAGAATCAGGATTAGGGTTTAATCAACCTTTTTTATTGTCGATAAAAAAATGGTATATGTTAAACAAATGTCACTCAAGATATGTTATTGTTAGTGATTCGAGGAATACGATATGTTTAATCCAAAATTACAGCTAAATATATTATGGCAAAATCTAAAAAATCAACAGCTAAACAAGAAATACCCAAGGAAAAATTACTGCACATGTATAAGTTAATGTGCGATATCCGTAATTTCGACGAAAAGGTGAATTACATGGTGAAAAGGGGGCAGGTACCGGGGATGACGCACTTTTCGGTAGGTGAAGAGGCTGCCAATGTGGGCGCCATTGCTGCTCTTTCGAAAGGCGATTTAATTACTTCTAACCATCGTGGACACGGCCAGGCCATAGCCATGGAAATAGGCCTGAACGAAATGATGGCCGAAATTATGGGAAAAGCCACAGGAACCTGCAAAGGAAAAGGAGGGTCAATGCATATTGCCGATCTGGATAAAGGAAATCTCGGCGCTAACGGAATCGTGGGCGGTGGAATGGGGATGGCTATCGGAGCCGCTCTGACACAACAAATGAAAAAAACCGGAAAGATCGTGATGTGCTGTTTTGGCGACGGAGCGGTAAATGAAGGAACTTTTCACGAAACAATGAATATGGCCTCCGTCTGGAAGTTGCCGGTTATATTCTATTCCATCAATAATTTTTACGGGATCAGCACACCTATTTCGAGCGTTATCAACGTAGATTACAATTACCAGCGTGCCTGCGCCTATGGTATTCCCGGCCATTTTATCGAAGATGGAAATGATTTGCCGGCAGTTTACGACAAATTTGTTGAACTGGTAGACTATGTCCGCAGCGGAAACGGGCCTGTTTTGGTTGAATCGCTCACCTATCGCTGGCACGGCCACTCAACGTCCGATCCTGGAAAATACCGGACAAAACAGGAGGTTGATGAGTGGAAGAAAAAAGATCCGATTGTTAAATACAAAAATTACCTGATAGAAAATAATCAGGCAACCGAAGAAGAGTTGGACGAAATAGACCGGAAATCGATGGAAGCTATTGAAGAGTCTGTGAAATTTGCGATGGAAAGCCCCGAACCGACTTTAGAATCGGCTTTTGAAGATATTTTTGCAGATTAAAACATGGAGACGCGACATGCCGCGTCTTTACAACCCGTAACGCAAAACAAAACAACAACAAAATAACACAGGGCCAACTGGCCCTAAGCTCTCAGCAATTAAAAAACAAAAATGGAAAACGAAACTAAAGTAATGTCTGTAAGAGATGCCATTATTTTGGCAATGTCTGAAGAAATGCGTCGCGACGAAAACGTGTTTCTTATGGGCGAGGACGTGGGTATTTTTGGTGGCGACTTCGGAACATCGGTAGGGATGCTTCAGGAATTTGGGAAAGAACGTGTCCGTGACACGCCTATTTCTGAAAATGCTATTTCCGGTTGTGCCATCGGTGCAGCCATGACCGGCCTGCGGCCCATTGTTGACGTAACTTTTATGGACTTCATTGTTTATATGATGGACAATATAGTAAACCAGGCGGCAAAAACCCGATATATGTTCGGCGGAAAAGGACAGGTACCTGTTGTGTTCCGCTGTGCGGCAGGATCGGGTGTGGGCGCTGCTGCGCAACATTCACAGTCGCTCGAAGCCTGGTTTACTCACATTCCGGGACTCAAGGTTGTAGCCCCGGGAACGCCTGCCGATGTTAAAGGAATACTTAAATCCGCTATCAGGGACAATAATACCGTTATTTTCCTTGAATATAAAGCGCAGTTCAACATGAAAGGTGAAGTACCTCTCGATCCGGAATTTACCATTCCGTTAGGCAAAGCCGAGCTTAAAAGGGAGGGAAAAGACGTAACTGTTGTTACGTATGGAAGAATGCTCGAACGCGTATTGCAGGCGGCCGACCAAGTGCGGGAGGCCGAAGGCGTAAGCGTGGAAGTGGTTGATTTGAGAACATTGATGCCGCTTGACAAAGAAGCCATTCTCAATTCGGTGAAAAAAACCGGCCGTGTGTTGCTCGTTAATGACGCACACAAAACCGGTGGTTTCATCGGTGAAATTGCCGCAACAATTGCTGAAAGCGATGCCTTCGATTACCTCGATGGCCGCATTCTGCGATTGGCGGCAGAAGACGTTCCTGTTCCTTACAACGCTAAACTTGAAGCAGCCATGCTGCCCAGCGTTGAAAGGATTAAAAAATATATCCTCAAGTTGGTTAATAAAAGATGAATCGCCACAATCGACTAACAATTGAATAACAATCGAATAGGATGGAAGAGAGACAACTAGTAAGGGCAACCCCTGCAGCAAGATCGTTGGCAAGGCGAATGAATGTGACGCTGGCTAATGTAACCGGGACGGGTTATAAAGGGCGCATTCACAAAGAGGATGTCGCCGGATGGAATTTTCAGGGTAAAGTTCACGTTTCGCCGCTTGCGCGCAGAATTGCTGAGGAACACAATATTGATCTGAAAGGCATCAGAGGCTCCGGGCACAATGACAAGATCATGAAGGACGATGTCCTGTTGCTCATTTCGGATCCCGTATTGAAAGCACGCCTTACCCGGGATGATTTTGCCGAAGCGACGGCGCCGCCTAAGATCCTTTCGGGAATAAGTAAGCAACTTCAAATAATACCCGCCGGTGATAAATCCGATTTATCTGCTCGATCGGAAGAAGCCGCCGGTACCGAAACCGTGCCGATGAGTATGATGCGCAAGGTAATTGCAAAACGCATGTCGGAAAGTTATTTCTCGATACCTTCGTTTATTCAAACCTGGGAAATTGATATGTCCGAACTGCTTGAATTGCGCAGGAAACTGATGGGCCCGATAAAGGAGAAGACAGATAAGAAACTGACCGTTACAGATTTACTTTCGTTTGCTGTTGTTAAAACATTGATGAAGCACAAGTTTATCAACGCGAGTTTGAACAGTGAGGTTACTGAAATTACCTTCCACAATTATGTGAATCTGGGAATGGCAGTGGGAATGGACGAGGGATTGCTGGTACCGGTAGTGAAAAACGCCGATAAAATGTCGTTGAGCGAACTGGTAGTGGCATTGAAGGACGTTACCGAACGTACCTTCTCAAAAAAGCTGATGCCCGACGAACAAATGGGAAGTACATTTACCATCAGCAACCTGGGAATGTATGGTGTGGAACATTTTACGGCAATAATCAATCAGCCGAATGCGGCTATTTTAAGCGTCTCATCGACAAAAGATATGCTTGTGGTTCGCAACGGAGAAGCCGTAATCCGTCCGATAATGAAGATCAGCCTCACCAGCGATCACCGAATCATTGACGGGCTTACTGCTGCAAAATTCATGACAGATTTGAAACAACTGCTCGAAAATCCGCTAACATTATTAATATAAAGTTCAAAGTTTAAAGTTCAGAGTTCAAGATTTTTAATTCTTCATTTTTAGTTTTTAGTTCTTTTGTCTTGGCTCTTGATTCTTAATTCTTAATTAATTCGTAACTGAAAAAAATATGGCATACGAAATTATAATGCCCAAAGCCGGGATCGATATGACCGAAGGGCAAATTGTTAAATGGTTGAAAAAAGAAGGAGATCCCGTAACTGAAGGTGAAATCATCCTGGAAATCATGACCGATAAAACAAGTATGGAACTTGAAGCGGAAGCAACAGGCGTGTTGTTGAAAATTCTGCGTCACGATGGAGAGACTGTTCCGGTAACGGAGGTTATCGGTTATATCGGACAGGAAGGCGAGGAAATAGTTCCGCAAGAGTCCGCAGAGGAAAAGCCGGCTGAAGAAGAGGCGACGGATAAGTCGATGACGCGGCTCGAGGATTCCTACAATGTTATCGTAATTGGCGGCGGCCCTGCAGGATATGTGGCTGCCATCCGTGCCGCACAACAGGGGGCCAAAGTGGCCATCGTTGAGAAGAAAGAGTTCGGGGGAACGTGCCTCAACTTAGGATGCATCCCAACTAAAGCTTACCTGAAAAGTGGTGAAATTATCGAAGGGGTGGAGATGGCCGCATCACGTGGGATTATCTTCGAAAGCGTTAAATATAAAATAGATATGCCTAAGGTTGTGCAACACAAGAACTCGGTGGTGAAGAAACTGACGAGTGGTGTGGAAGCGCTTCTGCGAAGCAACAAGGTGGATATTTTTAAAGGAGTTGCCCGGATCAACAAGAACAAAGATGTGGTAGTTGATGATTCCACAGTAATAAAAGGCGACAAAATTATTTTAGCGGGAGGATCAAAAGTATCCAGAATTAATATTCCGGGCATTGAGAATCCGAACGTGCTCACCAGTGACGATCTATTGGCTCTGGACGTATTGCCGGAAACCCTTGCAGTAATTGGCGGCGGCGTTATCGGCATAGAGATGGCTCAGGCATTTGAGGCCCTTGGAACTAAAATAACCGTTATCGAAATGATGGACAGGATTATTCCGTCGGTCGATGTCGAAGCATCGGAATTACTCACCAAACTGCTGAAAAAGAAGAATGTGAAGATAATGACTTCTACAAAGATTACTGAAATTGCAGATAAGAAGGGCAAAGTAGAAGTTAAAATCGAAGGTGGCGAATCGGTTATAGCAGATAAGGTGTTGATCTCTATCGGACGCTTGCCCGATTTGGAAGGGATAGGGGATATTCAGTTAGAAATGGAGCGTGGCCGGATAAAGGTTGACAAGTATTTGGAAACCAGCGTAAAGGGAGTTTATGCACCGGGTGATGTAAACGGCATAAAGATGTTGGCACACGTTGCATTCCGTATGGGTGAAGTGGCGGCTGATAACGCTGTAAAAGGCAATCATCGCGAATTAAAACTGCATTCGGCGCCTTCGGTGGTTTATACACACCCCGAGGTGGCAATGGTTGGGCTGACAGAAGAACAGGCACGTGAGAAATACGATGTTCGTATCGGCCGTTTCGATTTTGCGGCCAACGGCCGGGCTATGGCATCCGGCGATAACGTAGGTTTCGTGAAGGTTATTGCCGACAGTAAATACGGCGAAATTCTCGGTGTGCACATCGTAGGCCCTGCCGCTGCTGAGATCATCAATCAGGCATCGTTGCTGATGGAAATGGAAATTACCGTGGACGAAGTAATCAAAACTATCTACGGACACCCTACCTACTCCGAAGCGCTGTTCGAAGCTTGTGCCGATGTGTTGGGAGAGGCTGTGCATATTATCAGGAAACAGAAATAATTTCGCATGCACAATATGTGATTGCGACTAAATCATCGTCTGACGATATTTTACGACCCATCTTAGCTCGCGCCAACTAAAAGAGTAAAACTCGCTTCGCTCAAACAACACTCTTTTTTACGTTTATCGCGAGCAATGGGTACCCCGTAAAATAGCTAAAAGGTCTCTGTTTTAGTCGCATACACACTATTCAAGAAAACATGCGAAAGTTGAGTGATTTTTTATTTAAAATGTACTATTATGAAAATTTTTAATTTAGTTGTGTTTTTAATTTTGGCAAGTGCGGCGCTTGATCCGTCTGCTTACGCTTGCACACGGGTTGTATATAAAGGGCCGGAGAACACGGTGATAACAGCCCGCTCCATGGATTGGAAAACCGAAATAGATGCTAATTTATGGGTATTTCCCAAAGGGATGCAACGCAACGGAGAGGTGGGCCCGCTTTCTGTAAAATGGACCTCGAAGTATGGGAGCATCATTGCCAGTGCATGGGATATTGCAACAGCTGACGGCATGAACGAAAGAGGATTGGTTACCAATGTATTGTGGCTTGTTGAGTCGAAATATCCCCAGTTCGATCCCAACGGCACAAAGCAGGGGATGTCCATCTCTCTGTGGGCCCAATATGTGTTGGATAATTTTGCAACAGTGGAGGAAGCTGTTAACGGGTTGAAGGATGAACCGTTCGTTCTGGTTAGTGACTATATACCCGGCACTGAAAAGTTCACGACCTTGCATTTATCGGTTTCCGACGCTCTTGGAGACAATGCCATTTTTGAATACATCAATGGGAAGCTGGTCATCCATCATGATCCTTCTTATGTGGTTATGACCAACTCGCCTGTCTTTGAACAACAACTGGCTTTGAATGAGTACTGGAAAGGAATACCCGGGACAGTAATGCTTCCGGGGACTAACCGGGCTGCCGACCGTTTTGTCCGTGCCTCCTATTACATCCACGCTATTCCCCAGACCAACGATATCCGCACATCTGTGGCCAGTGTCTTTAGCGTTATTCGAAATTGCTCTGTGCCATTCGGTATCTCTTCCGAAACAGAACCTAATCTCTCTTCTACCCGTTGGCGGTCTGTATCGGATCAAAAGAACTTAGTCTATTTCTTCGAAACAGCACTGACGCCCAATACATTTTGGGTTAACCTGAAAGATTTCGACCTGAGCGAGAAAGGAAAAGTGATGAAACTGAATTTGGATAATTTTGAGACATACAGCGGAAAGGCAAACAGCTCTTTTAAATCCACACCCGCATTTAAATTTTTAGGTCTTTGAAAAAACAACACAGGTTGCCGCTCTATTATCGAAAGAAATAGGGCGGCAATGTATAGTACTCCCCATTCTTTGTGCTAAAATATCAGCAAGTTAAGCTAAAGCTATTTATTATAATAAGTAGTGAAGTTTGCCGATGGTAACAAGATAATTCCAACTCCCGCTTTTATCGACAGGCTGGTCATCCATCATGATCATTCTGCAATAACAACAACTGATTCCAACATTTTTATTTCTAAAATGGGTTGTGGGTGCCTGGTAAGACATTACAAGAATAATTCTCCATATGATAGTATCCGATTTACATAAAGATATCTATTTTATACGCGTGATAAAAGACGGAAAAACATATACCAAGAAACTGATAAAGCATTAACTGTCCTGATACTGATATCGCTCGATATTACAAACGGATGAGCAAGGACAACACAGAAAAATTAACCGACCAGTAGTGATTTTTATATATTTATAATAAACCGAAAAAGATGTGGAATTTTGAATTTTATTTAAAATATTGTTGTTTTTGTGAAAATAATATATATCTTTGTTTTGTTTAACTTCAAATAGGGGGATATTTAGCGATCCTTATGCAAGAAAAAAGGGAAGACTTTAGCCATTTGTTGTTGTACTTTAATATATATCGTATGATTCTTCACGCTCAATCCATTTATTTCCAATTAGCTATTATTAACGAAATATCGTTGGTAAGAACGGGATATTTGTTAGAGAGAGAGAGAGAGAGAGAGAGAGAGAGAGAGAGAGAGAGAGAGAGAGAGAGACTTACCGCCAATACTGTTAAGAGTTTCGCGCGCGCAATTTATACAAAAACAACCAATTGCGCAATTTTTTTCAACTTATTCCTTATCAAATATATTGCATCCGGACGTTGTAGTTCCGGAAAATCATTTATTGTACCTCTCCGGTTACAGCCATACTATACTGTAACCGGAGAGGTTTTTTTATGTTAAAGAAATGATAAACAGTGTAACGAAATTATAGTAATATGATGTTGAAATCAACCCTGGACTTACATGAGAGTTTCATGCTTTCTTTTGAGTTCAAAATCAGGTTGATTTTAGTATGGGCCTTGTTTTTTAAATTGTTCAATTAATCATTCATTAATCATTATTTTTATGCAAAAAGAAAAACATTTATTTTGGAAGGCGAGAAAGATTGTGTTTCCTTCTCTCTTCTTGGTGATGAGTGTAAGCATGATGTTTGCACAAGTACGCATTACGGGAACCGTGACCGATGCCGGCCGAGATCCACTCATCGGGGTTAACGTAATTGAAAAAGGTACCATGAACGGAACCGTGACCGATACGGACGGTAATTTTACCTTGAACGTGGCTTCAACGAATTCTGTTTTAGTTTTTTCTTATGTGGGTTTTAGATCACAAGAGGTTCCTGTTGGTAATAAAACCAGGCTAGCGGTTGTATTGGCTGAAGATACGGAAACTTTACAAGAAGTAATTGTAGTTGGGTATGGTACACAGGCCAAGAAAGACATTACAGGCTCTGTGGCGGTTGTAAAAACCGAAGATCTTTTGGCATCTACGGGTTCTTCTGCAACGCAGCAACTACAAGGTAAAACGCCGGGTGTGTATATCGGGCAAACCGGTTCTCCCGGTTCAGCTACTATGGTTCGTATCCGTGGAGTAAACACGGTGAACGATAACGGGCCTCTATACGTAATTGACGGTGTGGCAACACGCAACCAGAACTTAAGCAGTTTGAACCCGAACGATATTGAGAGCATGCAGGTGTTGAAAGATGCTTCCGCTGCTGCAATTTACGGGGCACAGGCAGCTAACGGAGTTATCCTGATCACAACAAAAAAAGGGACCAGGAGCGGACAACCCAAATTAACCTACGATGCATACTATGGAGTTCAAAAAACGACCAAAAGATATGATCTGACAAATTCGATGGAGCGATTGGCTATTGAATGGGAGTCACAACAAAATTCGTTTGATCTTAGAGGTGTAGCGGGGCATCCTGAGCATTTGCAATTTAGTGATGGCCCAAGCCCTACACCCTCTATTCCTAATTATCTGACCACTACGGGAGCTAAAGGGCGTAAGGACATTGATATTAATGATTATTCATTCCCAAACAATCAAATGGTGAAGTTTTCCGACACCGACTGGTGGGATGAGATCGATCGTACGGCTCCTATTCAAAACCATCAGTTAACATTGTCCGGTGGTAACAATAAGGGGCAATATTTGCTGGGATTAAACTATTTCGATCAGGAAGGAACGGTTATCTATTCATACTACAAACGTTATCAGACACGTATGAACACATCGTTCGATTTGCGCGACTGGTTGCGTGTGGGTGAAAATCTTCAGTTTACCTACACAAAAGACCAGGGTTTGACCAGTAACTCGTCCGAAAGCAACCCTTATTCCTGGGTATATCGTGCATCGCCCTGGATTCCGGTAAAAGATGAATTCGATAATTGGGCGGGATCTAAAATTACCGGTACCGGAAATTTCATAAACCCGATAGCCGATAGATACAGAACCAAAGATAATTATTATGTGAACACACGCATATTTGGTAATGTATGGGCTGAGGTGGATCTTATGAAGAACCGGGAGTTGACTTACCGTACCAGTTTTGGCCTTGATTATACCAATTATTGGAGCTATAATATGAGCAAGAAAAACCTTGAATTCTCGGAAAGTCCGGGCAACAACTATTTCAACGAAGAGGCCAACAGCGGTTACAATTTGCAGTGGCAAAATACGTTGACTTACACAAAAAGGTTTGATGATGTACATGCGTTGACTGTGTTGTTAGGTACCGATGCTTTGCAAAGTGGAATTGGAAGAACGTTGAGAGGCAGAAGGTATAATTACCTGTTTGAAGATAACGTTGACACGTGGACATTGCAGATGGGAGAGAATAACAACCAACGTGAAACCGAATCATGGTATTGGGGGGAAACGGCTTTGTTCGGGGCTTTCGGACGTGTAGATTACGGCTATGCCGATAAATACCTGTTTACCGGTATTGTTCGCCGTGACGGCGCTTCCCGTTTCGCTAAGAAATACCGTTACGGTACATTCCCGTCGGCATCTTTCGGATGGCGTATGTCACAGGAATCGTTTATGGAGGGAACCCGCGATTGGTTGGATGATCTGAAATTGCGTGTTGGATATGGTTTGACCGGAAACTCTGAGATTCCGCGAGCTACTAACTTTACCATGCTTTTTACGACAGCTCCCGATCGGACAAACTATGACCTTGGCGGTGCCAATACGGGCACAACCCCCGGTTATCGGTTGGCTACCTATGGCAACGACGAAACACGCTGGGAAGCGACCAAAATGACCAATATTGGTTTGGATGCAACATTTGGTGGCGGGCGTTTCAATACAACGTTTGAATGGTACAATAAAAAAACTACGGATATGCTTATTACTGCCGCTTATTCTAATTTGGCAGGTGAGCCGAGTGCCCCCTATATCAATTATGGCGACATGCAGAACAATGGATTTGACTTCAGTTTTAATTACCGTGATAAAAAAGGCGATTTCGGCTGGGATATCGGATTAAATCTTTCAACGTATAAAAATAAAGTATTGAAATTATCCACATCAGATGATTATGCTATTTACGGGTGGGGTATGCGTCTTTCCACCGCTTCTACCAGAACCATGAAGGGGCTTCCTATTTCACACTTCTGGGGTTATAACGTAATTGGTTTCTACGAAAATGAGCAGGATGTTAAATCTTCGCCCGTTCCCTACGGAACAACCAAGAATGCGATTGACTCGGATCCCAAAGTGGCGCCATCTTACGTGGGCAAATTCAAATTTGAAGACGTAAGCGGCCCCGACGGTGTGCCTGATGGTAAGATTGATGGTTTCGACCGTACTATGATCGGTAATCCACACCCCGATCTGATGGCCGGTTTAAACGCAACACTGACCTATAAAAACTGGGATATGACCATGTTCTGGTATTCGACTATTGGAAACGATTTATATAATAATCCAAAATACTTTACCGACTTTCCGTTATTTGGAGGAAACCGTTCGGCAATGATGAGGGATTATTCGTGGAAAAAGGGCGCAGACAATTCAAAAGCCAAGTTACCGATTCTCGACTCCAAAGATAGTTGGGGTGGGGCCGTATCTTCATCCTATTATGTTGAAGATGGATCGTTCCTCAAGTTGAAGAATCTTGTAATAGGATATACTCTGCCTAAAGATTTGGTACAAAAAGTAAACATTTCTAATTTACGCGTATATATCCAGGCAGAAAACCTGTTTACATTTACTAAGTATAGCGGATTGGATCCGGAAATTACCAACATGGAAACGGGTACCGGTAGTGGGTCAGACTTAAGAAGAGGCCTCGATGCAGGAGGATGGCCTACAACCATGCGTCTTCTCTTTGGGGTAAATTTTGCATTTTAAATCATACTAAAAATAAAAAAATATGAAACATAAGAATATATTGTTATTGCTCATCGTTTCAACATTTGTAATGCTGAGTTCCTGCGGTGAAGGTTTTCTTTATAAAGACCCGCAGGGAAGTATCAACCAGGCAGCCTTAATGAATCAGACTGGGGTTGACCTGCTTACCACCTCTGCGTATGCCAATATAACTGAAAACGGATGGGGTGCCACTCCGTTTAACTGGACTTTCGGAGGTATGTATGGCGGGGATGCTAATAAAGGATCAGACGGTAATGACCAGTCTGTATTGAATACAATGGAAACTTACAGTGTGTTATCTACCAATGGGTATATCGGAGAAAAATACGCCTGGGTTTATAAAGGAGCTAAACGGGTAAATATTGCGTTACAAACATTGGAGCAAACTAAGAATTTGCCCGAAGCATTTAAGAAATCCAGAAACGGTGAATTGCATTTTCTCCGTGCCATGTTTTATTTTGAGGGTATTAAAGTTTTTGGGCCCTTCCTGCCTTGGGTGGACGAAACAAATACCGAAAATGACCCCAAAATTCATAACGATGTGGATATTTATCCCAAAGTATTGGCCGATATAGACATTGCAATAACTAATTTACCCGGAAAACAGGATTTGGCGGGAAGGGCAAATTTGTGGGCTGCCAAAGCATTAAAAGCCAAAATCCTGATGCATAAAGGTGATCTTGCTACCGCTGAACCCATCCTTAAGGATGTGATTGATAACGGAATGACTGCCAATGGCAAAAAATACGGATTGGAAGACGATATGAATGCCAATTTCGACAGTTTTCGCGATAACGGTAAAGAATCCATTTTTGCTGCACAATTCTCGGCCGACCGCGATAATGGCAATACGGGATTATCTTTATGTTATCCGCATGGGGGAGCCGGCTCGCCGGGAGGTTGTTGCGGATTTTATCAACCGTCTAATGAACTGGCAAATTCATTCAAAGTAGGAACCGACGGATTGCCGCTATTGGACAACTCATACAGGAATAAACCTTATGTTACGGAAAGGAACACATCCTCTGAAAAAGATGCACCTTTGTCGGTTAACAATGATATGCCGGTCGATCCGCGCATCGATTTTGCCATCGGGCGTTTCGAAGTTCCATATAAAGATTGGGGGCTTCCCAAAAACAACTGGGTGCGCGACGTGGCTAACGGAGGTTTTTATATGCCCAAGAAACATGTTTACACCAAAAAAGAACAAGATGCCGGACTGGCAGATGGTGGGTTAAGTTCCGGCTGGGCTCCCGGATCGGCTATAAACCTACAATACCTGAGTTTAAGAGATATAATATTGCTTTATGCCGAGTGCCTCGCCAATAAAAATGATTTAACGGGTGCAATGGCACAGGTAAACCAGATTCGTAAGCGTGCGGCATTGCCCGTAAATGTTGTAAAATTAGAAGATGGAACTCCTGCGGCTAATTATTTAATTAAAGAATATCCTGCCACTCATGCTGCATTTACCGATAAAGACATGTGCATCAAAGCGGTTCGTATGGAACGCAAGCTGGAACTGGCTATGGAAGGACAACGCTGGTTTGACCTGTCTCGTTGGGGAGGCCAATACATGAATAAAGAACTGGCGGATTATGTTCATTTCGAAGCTCAATTTTTAGCTAAATTCGCTACGGCTTCAGTATTGCCAGCCGCTAAAACAATGTTTCCATTGCCCGATGGACAAGTACAAACCATGGGTGTTGACGAAAACGGCAAACCTTATTTGGTACAACCCGATCCCTGGAAATAAATAGATTATTCACGAAGGGAGGTTTTCCTCCCTTCTTTTTAATGTGAAATATGAAAAAATACAAGTTATTCGTTGCCTTATTTATTCTTTTGGTTATCGGTTGTAGGAGCAATACTGGGTTAAAGGATTTCACTTACAAATACAGTATGGAAAGTGCTGGTAATTTCAAGGTGGAATTTCAGTTGAACCCCGATTCGACCTACACAATTGCACAAAATAATTACTTTTTCGATAGGTTTGAGGGAACCAGCCGCCCGGTTGAAAAGGAAGGCGTTTTATCGCAGCAGGAGTTTGAAAAATTCAGCGAGCTGATCAATGAAAGTAATGTCAACAATATGAATGATGCCTATGGGTTCGAGGAGAATAAAAATTCGGATAATTCAATTGTGTATGTGGTTGAATTAATACAAAACGGCAAAAGCAAATTTGTAACCATTAATGCCGGTGCACATCAGGATTTTTCCAAAGCGTTTACTGAACTCATTGAATATACCAACAATTACATAAATGCGAATTTGAAGCAATAGAGTTTTAAATTTAGCCAGGAGCTGTTGTGGTCAATTGTTGACCAATTCCGGCAGCCTGAAGATATTTCACATCACATCAGGTGTTAAAGACCCGGATTATTCACAAATAATCCGGGTCTTTTTAAATCTTTACAGGCTCTCTCCAAAATCTTCTTTGAATTTAGCCAAGAGCTGTTGCGGCCAATCGTTGACCGGTTCCAACCCGCCCATAAAGAATCGGAGGACGGGCGGTTCGTACACAAATTTCAGTCCGCCGATAAGTTCGCGGTTGTCGTAAAGCCACGTTATGCGATCGATAACATATTTTATTTGCGACAATGTGAAAACCCGGCGAGGTACTGCCAGGCGAACCAATTCCATATCGGCGTATGTTTCGTTGCCATATTCGTCGCGCTGATTGGAAACCGAGCCGCGTTCCATTCCCCGGATCCCGGATATCAGGAACAGGGCGGCGGCAAGCGACCCTGCCGGATATTGCGTTTGCGGTATGTGCGAGCAGAACTCCATCGCGTTTACGTGCGCACCCAGAACCCCGGCGGGTTTCACCATGGGGATGCCGTTTTTGTCCAATTCGTCCACCAGATACCGGATAAAATCGGGGCTTTGGCAAATCATGGTTTCGTCCCATGTCTCGTATAATCCCACCGCCATCGACTCAATTTCGCGTACCGAAATGCCGCCGTAAGTCAAAAATCCTTCGTATAGAGGAACGAGCGCCTCAAGTTCTTTGTAGATTGCTTCGCTGTTGGTGCAGATACCTCCGCCGCGCGAAGAACTGAGTTTCCGTGCCGAAAAATAGACAATATCTGCTAAGTCGGTCATTGTTTTTAGAATATCCGCCATTGAAGTTTCATTAAACTCCTCTTCCCTCAATTTTACCAGGTAAGCGTTTTCACCCAATAAACTGGCGTCGAGCACCAGCCGGATATTGTACTTGTCGGCAATGGTGCGCACATCGCGCAGGTTTTGAACCGAGAACGGTTGTCCGCCAATCAGGTTGGTAGAAGCCTCCATGCGGATAAACGGAACATTCTCCGCCCCGTGCCGGATGATGTTCTCTTCCAGCTTTTCGATATTCATGTTGCCTTTAAACGGATGGCTGGAGTTCATGACGTAACCTTCATCGTAAAGCAATTCCACGATACGCCCGCCGCACTCGGTTATATGGGCCAGTGTGGTGGTAAAGTGATAGTTCATCGGAACCAGGCTCCCCTGTTTGATGTATGCTTTCGACAGGATATTTTCGGCGGCCCGCCCCTGATGGACCGGCAGATAATATTTTTTTCCTAAAACCTCCTCTACGGCCTTCTGCAGCCGGTAAAAACTTTGCGATCCGGCGTATGCATCGTCGGCTTGCATCATGGCGGCCAGCTGGTTGTCGCTCATGGCATTGGTTCCGCTGTCGGTAAGCATATCCAGAAACACATCTTTCGTGTTTAGCCTGAACGTGTTGAATCCGCCCTCTTTTAATGCTTCCAGCCGGCGCTCAATGGGTACCAGATTTAGTTTTTGTACAATACGCACTTTGTGCAATTCCAACGGAATATTCTCTCCGTTATAAAATTTAATTTCCTGCATAACAATTGTTTATTTTATTTTGTAAAGATAAAAGTTTAAATTTCTTTAATCGGTCAAAATTTAATGATAAAATCTGTCGTTTTGATAAAATAATCCGCAAAGATAGGCCAAATTATAAAATCACAACCCATTATTGGGTTTTAATTTAAGAAAAAACAGTTTGATCACAATTTTTTTAACGATTTCAATTATGGATGACAAATTAATCGTATATTTGCGAGAACAATTGATCTTATTGAATAACATTTAAACAGAAACTCATGGATAAACCTTATGTTATAGGTATTGATGTTGGCGGTACAAACACAGTGGTGGGTATCGTTGATAAGAGAGGGCAGATTTTACGTAGTGGAAGCCTTAAGACGGCCAAACATGCTGAAGTAGAAGATTATCTGGATGAATTGAGCCAGGTGATTGAAGATGTGATGAAAGATATTGCCACTAAAGACCAGATCAAAGGGATCGGAGCCGGAACTCCCAACGGCAACTATTTTACCGGAAGTATCGAGTTTGCTCCCAACCTTCGCTGGAAAGGCGTTATTCCGTTTGCGCAGTTGCTCGAAGACAGGGTGGGCATTCCCGTAGCGCTTACTAACGATGCTAATGCGGCGGCTATCGGCGAAATGACATATGGCGCGGCTCGCGGGATGAAAGATTTTATTGTAATCACACTCGGGACCGGTGTTGGAAGCGGAATTGTGGTAAACGGACAAATGGTGTACGGCCACGATGGCTTCGCCGGAGAACTTGGCCACGTCATCATGCGCCGTACAAACGGAAGAATTTGTGGTTGCGGACGGGCAGGATGCTTAGAAGCATATACATCGGCAACGGGAGTTGCACGCACCGCACGCGAATACCTGGAAATGCAACATGATGCTAAAACTCAGTTGCGCAACATTCCCATCGATGATATCACCTCTAAAGATGTTTTTGACGCAGCCATGGCAGGTGATGAAATGGCAAAAGAAATTTTCCGTTTTACCGGTGAAATGCTGGGTGAAGCATTTGCCGATTTTGTGGCATTTTCAAGTCCCGAAGCCATCATCCTTTTTGGCGGATTGGCAAAGGCAGGCGACCTCATTATGAATCCTATCCGCGAATCAATGGAAAGGAACCTGTTGCCTATTTTCAAAAACAAAGTGAAGCTGATCTTCTCCGAACTTAAGGAAAGCGATGCTGCGGTGCTTGGCGCCAGCGCATTGGGTTGGGAAGTGAGGTAATTCCATATAAATTGATTCCCAATAAAAGGCCGTCTCAGGAGTGAGGCGGTTTTTTTATTTTGTTTTCATTCTTCACCAGCTCTGCTGCGAAGTGTTTTTTAAATATTTATTAATGATTGACCCTGTTGAAAAGATATTCAACTTTGATAATCAGTAAAATAGTATTTTTTCTTGTAAAAGAACGAAGATTTGTTTATATTTGCATTTGCATAAGATCTATGCGATGCTGTTCAGCTATTGATCTCAAAAACGGTTGTCCTTTTCATATTGAGTTTGAAAATAAGTTTAATCCCCAAAAATGCTGGTTAAAAGCGTCTTATAGCTTGGTTGGGACAAATCTGCCGAAGTTTATATCAAATAGATACTTCATATCGTCATAAATGTATTGGTAGTTAATGATCTGTAAAAGAAAGTTAAATTGTGATTAAAGTATTAGTCCTGATAGATTACTCAACCGAGTTCAGCCGTCGTTTTCTGGATGGGTTAATCCAGTATGCTCAGGAAACGGGGCAATGGCGTTTTTACCGCCTTCCGATTTATTATAAAAGTATGTATGGAGAAGAAGGCGTTATAGCGTGGGCTCAAGAGTGGGGGGCTAATGTTATTATTGCTCAATGGAATTATATGAGTCTGGAATCGCTTCGGAAGCTGCAGATCCCTGTTTTTTTACAAAATTACAAAGAGGAAGGTAAATGTTTTTCCAATATTACAGGAGATTATATTGGGATGGGAGTGATGGCCGCGAATTTTTTTATTCAAAGACGTTATAATAATTTCGCTTTTTACGGAAATAAAGGATTTATCTGGTCAAGAGAAAGAGCCGAGGGGTATAGGCGCGAGATTGAAAAAATAAAAGGGAATTATTATTATTTTGAAAGTGAAGATTTAAATTACAGGCAGTGGGAACACGAGCACATACAATTGGAAGATTGGCTAATTTCATTGCCGAAGCCCGTGGCAGTTTTCGCATGCGATGATAGTTTCGCCATACAGATATCGGAAATCTGTAAATTGAACAACATAAATATTCCTAAAGAAATTGCACTCTTAGGGGTGGACAACGATAGGTTGATATGCAATTTGTCCGATCCGCCAATCTCTTCAATTATATTGGATGCCGAAAAAGGAGGGTTCGAGCTGGGCAGGAAGATTCAAGAGACATTAAAAGAAAATAATCAGAAACCTTTCAGTATTTGCATCAATCCTTTAGGAATTGAGATGCGAAAATCTACGGAAAATTACAATGTTAAAGATAAATATATCCTGGAAATTATAAAATATCTTCAAAAACATTTTGATTCGACAGTAAAAATAAATGAGTTAACTTCTTTAGTGCCGCTTTCCCGGAGAAGTATAGAGAGTAAATTCAAAAATGAAATGGGAATTTCTCCCTACCAATTTATTCTAAATTTAAGAATTGAGTATTTTACTTTTTTACTAACCACCACAAATTTATCCATATCCGATATAATCTTTAAGTCCGGATTTAGTGATTATTCGAACGTTTTAAGGTTGTTTAGAAAAATAAAGGGGAGTACCCCTATAGAATATCGTAAAAGATTTATGTGATTACCGGTCTATTCACATACGGCGTTCTTGACGAGGAACTTACCAACGTGCCGCCTTGGGCGCATACTGCAATCAATAATGCCAAACGACAGCCAATCCCCTTTGTCAGTCTATCGCTTGGTGCGATAAAACCTTTCCCCGGCACATTTCGGGGAACTACGGTGAGGAGTGCCACTCCACCCGGGGTTTTTAAAATTGCTTTCCGATAGTGGGTACAAGGGTGGAATGGGTCTGATCTAATTCCGGTCACGAGATTTATATGTTCCTTAACTTGTCCGTATCTTGCTTCCCCACAGTGCATAATACATGATAAACAGGTAAGCCGGTAATCCTATGGCATAAGCCATTTGATAGGAAAAATGCTGTGCAAAATACCCAAAAAATAATGGGATAATGCCTGCACCTACAATACCGGTCACTAATAACGCGGACCCCGACTTGGTAAATTTTCCCAAGTCGGCAATCGCTAACGGCCAAACGGCAGGCCACAGTAAAGCATTGGCTAAACCTAATAAGGGAATCATAAAGATTGATACGCTATCGGGTAGAAACAAAATTAATAAGCTAAAAATTACTCCTTCTATTGTAGATAAAAACAAAACTTGTGTTTGGCTGATGTATTTAGGTATGAGAAATATACCTGCTAAATAACCTGCAATCATTGCAAAGGAAACATACCAGACATAATTATGGGGAGAAGGTAACCCTAAGATATAGGCATAATCATTTATGGTTCCTAACGCCAGATATTCCACCCCGACAGTAAAAAATATGGCTATCACACCCAGAAGCAAATGCGGAAATTGCCATATACTCGTTTTTACATTGGCTGATCCTGCATGTTGTGTTTCTTCTGCTTCATCTGATGTTTCCCCTGTTGCTTTCACTTCGGGAAGAGGCGAAAAGTAGTAAATTATGCCCATTATAAATAATACCAGCGCAATGATGTAAAACGGAGTAATAATATCGGTAATCTTTATATCGGCTAAATCAATAAATACGGCTAATATAAAAGAAGCCATTGCATAAAATATCTTCGCGCAGATTCCCATAAACGAAATTCTTGATGCCGCGCTTTCCGGCGGTCCTATAATGGAGACGTAGGTGCTGTAGGCTGCTGTTAGTAATGCCTGTCCCAAACCATTGATGAACAGGGCCAATAAAAACAATGGAAAGTTTATCGTTTTAGCTGAAGGCACGATGATCAGAAAACCTGCCGCCATTAGTATGAGCGCGATAACCATTCCGCCTTTATAACCTGCTTTTTTTAAAATATTGCCCGCCACGCCTCCAAAAACCAGGTAAGCAGAAAAAGTAGCCAGCATTATCAAGTATGACATTGCCGTGGTTACGTGAAATGCTTGTTTTACAAAAGGAATAAAGAAAGCATTAACTCCCAGTGCAAAACCTAAAATGGCATTCATCGAGCCTACCAGAAGTAAAGGCACAATAATGTTTTTTTTATCTCTGTCCATTTTTAAATTTATGTCATTTATATTCTGTGACTACATATTCTGTTAAAATATCCACACTCATCTCCATACCCGTTGTAAGCATATCGGGACATCTGCCGCAACCTTCTATTTCCATAAATCCGGAGGGATCGCAATAAACACTCAATTTGACACCTTTGGCTGAAGGAGTCTTATCGGGAGAATCATCCGCAATATCAATATATCGATGCGTTGGGACAGAATTCAACACGCTGCGTTTTACCCTGAACTCATCACCGGCAAAATATTCTATCCAATCTACTTTTTCACTTAATCCTAATTGAAATCTTTGATCGGTTTTTGTGTTAACAATCAGTTGATTGTCTTTAATAAAACGTTGTTGTCCGCTGGAACTGTACAGATCCCAAACATTTTCTTCATCAGAAACAGGTATTACAACTTTGCCTCTTTCATCTGAATCAAACTGACACAACGACCAGGGTGCCAACATGAATTCTCCGTTATTGATCGTCTTTTTTCCTACATATCGAATAAGTTCGGTAACATTTTGTATTAAAACATTCTTTTTTGTTTCAATCTTTATGTGTCTTTCAAATTCGCAGGGCAGCCCTGTTTGCTGGTTGTTTATCAAATCAATTTCGGTTCTTAAGACCGTTTTGTTTTCTTCCGCGGAAACCACTTCCCAAACTGCCCCGGTAATAGACGGCGGAACCCGCCAATATCCCGTGGGGTATTCATAACCCAGCGTTGTTCCCTCGGGGGCGGGCCAAAGCGCATCGCCTCCGGGGTTTTGATATGCATTTTTATTGGAACGTTTCTCAATAGCCGAAGGCAGAACCCTGTTTATAACTTGTCCGTTTATGATCGTAAACAACCTTCCTTCCAGATCCAACGCGGCTATTACTCCGTTTTCCATATCACCTGTAAGGTGCCAACGTCGATAAGACCTGTTCAATAGTTCAATTAGCTCAATTCCGGTCATTTTATTTGCTTAATCTTTTCTTTAAATCTGTCAGGATAAAGGCCTTTGCCTTATTCGCATATTCCATGTTGGCCTTGGGCGCATGTTGTGCATACCAATATTTATCGTCGAAACGCTTCATGTCAACTCCTTCGGGAGCAAAAGCCATCATAAGCGAGGTTTCCTGTTCCCCGGCATGATCAATCGGCCATTGTGCCTGCGCTTCGGCACTCATAAAAGGCTCTACCCGAATCCAACTGAACGGGTCAGTTCCCGCATCATGTTCTGCGTAGTAATTGGCAGAGGCCTTGTCTTCTCCCCACCAGCCATCTCCTTTTTCCCGGTCGAGGAATGCAAAAATTTCCTGCTTGGCAGCCAGTCTGAAAGCTAAATCGTTCGGCATGCCGCTTGCGAAGTTTTCGCTTTGATGATGATAAAACAAATTTATATTCCGGAAACCAATTCGCAACAGGTTGTAAAATAATTGCCGTGCAAAGGTGTTGAGTACGCCTGAATCAATGTGCATGCCTCCCTTGCGTTCAGGCCCGGATACGGCATAAGATCCTGCGCCGAACCAAAAAGGCGGTAAAATAATCACCTCCATTTCTTTCTCCAACATTTCCAACGCACCTTGTACAACTAATGTGTCCACGCCTGTGCAAAGATGTTCGGCATGATATTCTATAACACCTAACGCCATAACTACCGGAGTATTCTCATCGATAGACTTTCGGATTTGATCCGGAAACATGTATTCGTAACGCATATTTTTTATTGTTTAAAGTTCAATGTATTTCATAAATTTAGAGGACATCATTTCTACACCGCCATCTTTAACAATGACTCCGTTTTCCCACCTTAAACCGAAATCCTTATCGTAGAAAAAAGTATCGATTTGAAAAGTCATGTTTTCCTGCAATAAATACTCGGAAGTCGATTCCATCCATGGACGCTCTACTTCCATCATACCGATAGCATGACACGGGCCGTAAAGAAGATATTGGCCAAAACCTTGCTCCTTTACCCAATTTTCATAATCATTGACAACTTGTCCGGCAGGCTTTCCTGCAGCAATCATACCTATAGTTCTTTTGTGAGCTTCTAACCCAAATTCTATTAAACGTCTTTTTCGCTCGGGCAACGGCCCGATGGAGAACGGCAAACCAACGCTGGATGAATAGCCACTGACTCTCGCGCCTATATTAAGTTGTATTACTTCATTTTCTACGATTGTATTGTGTCCCGGTCTCGAGATAGCATTGTTGGTAGACTCTCCGCAAAAGCAATAGAGTGAGTGTCCCTCATATTCTCCACCGTGTTTATATATCTCACGTTGGGCAATTCCAATGACCTGGAGTTCCGTCATACCCGGTTTTATCTCATTCAATATAGCTTCCACGGCAAGCTCCGATATCTGATATGCCTTTCTCATACAAGCGAGTTCATTCTCGCTTTTTACGAACCGTAGGGGCCAAAGAGTCATATCTGCTTTTACGATTTCTACGTTAGGAAGCTGCTCTTTCAGAGATGTATATACGGGTAGGGGAGTAATAGCCCATCCCACGATGCCTAATTTACAAATGTGTTGCAAATCGTATTTCTCCAATAAATCTTTGTATGTGATAAAAGACATCCCGGGCGCGTCCGGCTCAGCTGATTCACGGTACTCTATCATCTTTTCAATATTTTTGAAAAAACTTCTCTGTGACGCGTATAAATCACTTTCGGGGCCAACTAACAATATTGCTTCTCCCTGTGCCGGTACAAACACCGCGGCTGTTTCAAACACGGGCCAATACTCACTTAAATACCTGACGAATGCCATATCTGATTCTGTGGCATGCACTAAACAGGCGTCTAAACCTTCTTTTTTGATGTTTGCCTGAAACTTCCTGATTCTTTCTTCAAATTCACTTGTTGGAATTGTTGTTGTGTTCATAATACAGTTTTTTACATTAATAATTTTGTTATATAGTTTATCGAATGTTTTCTTTTCTGACTTTAGGCAGCTGACACAATAAGGTGTCTTTTAAAATCAAAAGTTTTTCTTTTAATGAATACGGGGTATAGACATAATCCTGCTCAAACTGGAAGCCCATGCGGGAATCTCTTGTTACGGCCAATAATGAGAGTTCCGTTCGTTCGATCTCGTCTTTTACAATACCTTCCATTCTATCAAGGATCTCCCGAATAGTTTCCCTTTCTTTTTCTTTTACTAACTTCATCCGGAGATCCTCAAATTCAAGGATAGCGTAGTCGCTTTGCATCATTCGTTGTAGTTGTTCTGCCACAATTACTTCTCTGACCGCTTCTCTGCGTTTAGCCTCAGGGCTGTTAACCGCGGCAGACCTGTATAAAGTCAGCCCCTTCTCCATTTCATCAATGGCTTTTTTTAGATAATTAAGAAAAAGAGGCAGAATCTTTGTTTCATTTGTAGCGACAATACCTGTTGCATTTCTGGCATATTGTTCTGCCCTGTTTACCTGATTCGAGAAATCGGGGAAGAATACCATACGAGAAACAGTAAACGGCCAATAAGGATTGAGATTTGGGTCATTTTTTGCCGGATCTGACCATGAATAGGTAAAAGTTGCCGTTCTTACAGGAGGTACCTGGAAAAATATAGGGTTTCCAATAGCATTGTTAGTACCCATATTAGGCCCGGTGTCGGGAACAAGACGGATAGCCCGGCTAAAATATTCCCATGCTTGTAATACCTGTTCCTGTTGATTTTTTCCAAAAATTACCGTAGCCGTTTGATTCAAAAGTGTCTCAAAAGAAGGATAATCTGTCCAACAAGTCCATGCACGAAGCTTACTTAAAAAATTGGGTTTGTAACCGCTGCTCCAGCTCTCTAATGTTCCATTCACACCTAATTTTTCCAATGCCTTATAACGGTCATGCCATTGATAAGGACAGGGCAGATAAGGAATTGTTCCGTACTGCCAACTGGCAAAGGTATCTACTTTAGAGAAGACCCGCATGTTACGATTTTTGGCTTCCTCTATTTGTGCTTTCGTCACTTCGGCCGGGCCAATTTGATTTAAGGAATAATCGCGTAAATATCCCTGCATGCCGTCTATTTCAAAACTTTTTCCATTTTCCCAGGTGAGCATGGGAGTGGTGTTCTCTGGGAGTTGTTGAATGAAATAGCGCTTTATTTCCGTATTTTGGGGACGAAAATCGATATTGTATTCCCATGGAAGTATTTCTATGGCGGGGTTCACTTTATGACACTCTTCTTCCACTACTCCTACGGCATACGACCAGTTTTTAGCCCAATCCTGAAGGTACTCCTTATTTGCACCGTGGCCTCCTCCCCATTTTTTGTACCAGAATCCCTCCGTTAAGAGAATGTATCCATTGATTTCAGGAAATTCCCGGACAATATCGCGTACCAGTCTACGCAATTCCGCTTCGCTTTCTTCGGTTCCCAAGTATTGAAAAATGATCTGCGTGTAAACTTTCAAACCGTATTTGGACGCCCGTTTAATCAGATCTCTTATTTTTGTGGGATCTTGTTTGCGCACCCCGTACATCAGGCGCGCGTAAAAATCGGTTGAATTGTCGGCTGTTGTCCGGTCCCCGTTCGGATTGGTATATACGCCGGCAAAAATACCGTCAAATCCGTCATGGACAAGATGGGACAAAAGCGCGTCAGGCCATTCCATCCATCCCATCCACGATAGAACCATGCGCGTATGGTATAAACTGTGGCGAACTGTTTTTAAGTTGTCGGGTAAAAAAGGAGCTTCACGAAGATTCATTCTTGCTTCCAGGTTATAAAGGCCGAATATCACTCCCCGCTCGTCATAACCACACACAACAATACGACGGGGAGTTACCTGTATTTCGTAATCTTTGGGGCTTTTAAGGGTTAACCCGCATCCGGGAAGTTGCTCTCTCGTTCCTGCAACAATACATTGACTTAATTTCTTCCAGTCATTCAAGGTGGACTTCTCCTCGAGCTCTATTTTCACGCCGTGTGAAATATCCATATAATCCTGAAAATCCTGAATGGCGGTTGAGGTGACAATACCTGCCTGTTTCAAGTAAACCAGTTTCCACCCGTGATTGAGAATGGTCATCTCATCCTTTTCCGCCGTGATGTTCTTGTCCCTTCTCCATACATGAACAGGAGCCGTTGAAAGATGTTTGTGGTAGTCATACGGTTCTTCCACGGCAAGGCGTTCAACTTCTGAAACGAAAGGGGTTACGATCCTGTTTTTTATGGTGTTTTCTGTGGAAATATCACTCTTTTCAGCAAACCCCATAGTGGGTGAAACAGTCATTCCGACGAGGCCGGTAGTGCTTGTAATTAAAAAATTTCTACGGGTAAAATTTTTTTTCATTTATTCTTCGATAATTTTAGCTTTAGACAGTACGGTTAGTATTTCTTCTTTGGTAAGTTTATTCGTTCGGATATACCGTCTATCGTTTGCTGGAATAATAATGTTACCGTCTGGATCGGTCATGACAGGCTCTTTTTTACCTAATGTTTTATATAGCTCAATATCAGATGATTTCAACGGTAGTTGAAGCTTTTTGTTACCGGATATATGCCAATAAACAACGTAATATTCTCCCTTTCTCTGAAATATAAAAGCCCTGATTTCTTTGCTACCTCCTGCCACGGAGATTTGCTCATAAGGCACCAATTCAAATTGATTTTGTTCATTCAGTAATAAATGATGTTCCTGTTCTGTATTTTTCAGTTCATTCTTCTGCTCTTCCGTAAGCCAATGCTTCGCTCTGACCTCTTCCCATCTTCGCACTACTTCCAGATTATCCGAAGTTCTCGGATGAGCTTCAAATGCCTGAAGATTAGAATGGATGGAAATTGGGCAATCCCAAGCGGCTGCCACACTGGTGACGTATTCCAACATATCCGGTTGTGTTCCTATGGTTGTCTCACTTGGAACCCAATAACCTAACCATCCGAAGTTGATTCGCGTAAAATCCTGCCTCATCCGGGGAGCTTCTTCCGCCGGCCATTTTTTGGTTTCTTCTTTCAATACTTCCGGACTGAAAACATCAAAAGCATTTCCTCCACTTAACATATGCCAGCTAAAGTGCGTTTTAGCAGCTCCTTCTGCAAATAACGGCTGGGGGTTTAACCGTTTAAATACCCTGTATTGTGCCAAAGCCACGTTGATACCAAATGGAGGATTTACTCCTTCGGAGCCGTCAAAATAGAAAAATTGAAATCCTGCATCGTAAATAGCTGCAATTTTTTCCGCAATTTCATCTTGTAAGCTTGTTTTCTGATTTATATAAACACTGGTAGCACCAAATTCGCTGACATCCAGTATGCCGATGAATGATCCTTTGGGCAGGCTGTTTACCGTAGTGTTATCGATTCCCCTTTTGCATCCCGTAAATTTATAAGGCGGCACAGTAGTAAAATTCTCATACGAAATAAGTTCCGTTCCCACTTTCAGAACCCGGCACCCTTCCGCCATGACTGATCCTTCGGGATTTTGTTCTACATATACAGTCGTATCGTTCCTTCCCAGGTTTTCCGACAAATTAAATATTTTCACGAGATTTAGCCGATAATCGGGAACGGGAGTTACGTACCGGCTTTTTCTTCCAATATGCGAATGAAGAAAATGAACCCCGGGGACGATTCCTTCCGCTTTAATTTTATCCAGCATTTTTCGGAGATCTTCTTTTCCATTGGGATATAATGTTTTGTTAATTTCATAACTCCCAATTATACTATATCCTCCCTCGCCTTCAAAACTGGGGTAATAGATATTCATCAACCTGAAACCAGCCATCTTGGCGTATTTGATATGTTGATCAACGTTCGCTGGATTTATGTTTGCCGTCCAATAATACGAAGCATTGATAAAATCATTTCTCCGGCTTTCCACGCCTTTTGGCAGATTAAAGTCATTTTCTATCTGAGCAATATTATCCAGTAATTTATCGGTCTCAGAAACAATTAATGCTGCTCCGGTCCCTTTAAATTTTATATCCTTAATCGCACTTGCCTTCAATATTTTATACCCATTCCGTCTTTCAAAATCGATATAGGCGTATTCATCTGTGCCCAATACATTAATAGCGGCCTTATTATCCCAACTGACATTTAACCATTCGCCAAAATTCTCTCTGTTACGGATAGGTAATTGTAAAATACATACTTCGGTAGCTGGAGGAGGAGTTATTTTAAGGTATGAGGGGTAAATGCCGTCCGTGATAAAATCGTGAAGGCTAAAGCCTATATAAGCAGGTGTTTCCCTGACTTGAATGACAGCTTTGTATGGTATTAATTCAAATCCGACAATGAGTTTATCTCCCTCCCGGTAGATAGTATCGGCCTGATATGTTGTTCTCTTATTGGGGTGACTCAACTTTATTTCATTATGATACGGTCTTTCTTGAGTCACTGAGATAATGGCGATATTTTCTCCCTGCATCAAACACTCTTCATTTGTAGATTTAAGAATCAAACTTTTGGCAATAGCATTATTTCCGATGACCAATTTAAATTGCTCATTTTCGATAACAATGTCATTTTCATGGTTGTCACTTTCATTCTTTTGCGCACACGACATTAAAATGATGTTAATCAATACAAATAATGGAATAATAATTTTTTTCATGACTGCATATATTTATTGTTCGTTTATTCTTCAATAACAAGTAAAGAGTATCCTTTACTTTCAGGTACAGTTATATGGACATAACCGTCTTCAACGGTATAAGCCAACCTTTCTTTTTCGGGTGCCAGGTAGATATTCTTAAATTCCTTATCATCCTGGCGAAGGGAGATTGTTATATTATTAAGCTCTACAGGTTCTTCGATCATTTGTGTATTTCCTCTCATTTCAGGCAGATAAGAGAGCAAATGCACCATTCTCCTTCCCGGTTGTTCCGTGACAAAAACACGGGAGAATGACGGTAACTTCCCCGTTTTTATTAACGGTCTGGGGAAAAGCCGGTTGAGCACATTGGAGAAGACTGTTCTTAACTCCACGGATGCCTTATCGTAATACCCGGAGAATATCCGGTGGCTGAAATGGGCTACCTGCCCGTTAATTGTAAGCGCCGGCTTTTCCGTCACTTTGTCGGGCGGATTATAATAAAAGGCATATTCTCCATCCCAATCCCGGTTGTGATATGGTTTTATAAGATATGCCTCTGTTTTTGTTTTGCCGGATACCTCCACTTCAATGCCGTTGGAGTATAAAGAGAGCGGCATTTCCGGCAACCCCTTGTTATAATTTTCCCCTACGGCAAAATAAGCCGGATCAAACGGATCTTCTCCTAAAAATTTGATGCCCCATTCCTGCTCGAGCGCAAAATGTTTCTTCTCGGGGTCAAGACCGGAGAATCCCGTTGAAATAATCGCTTTTCCTTCATTGACGTGTTTTTCGACGCGTTTTGCCGTTTCCTCGTCAAATACAATGTCGTCGGGAAATATCAGCACCTTGTATTTGCTCCAATCCGACGCAAGCGTCACCACATCGAACTGTTGCTTCAATTCGCTCAACATACGCACCGCGCTTTTGAGTTGTCTGTCGCCCCGTATGTTTGCAATTTTCTTTGGATAGACGATTGCAATTTCAGTTACCGGTTTTGCACCGTCGTACCATTCTTCTTTTGCCTGCAAACCGGTATATATTTTTCTTATTCTCTCTAGAACAGGCTCCTCCAAATCGCCCCGCGGGTGAAAATGGCTTCCAATATTGGGGCGCATCCCGTTGGCCAGCCCGTAAAGTAACTCCGACTTGATGGCTTCTTCGGGACGTAACCCTCCGAAATCACCCCATTCATAAAACCGGCCCGTCATATTCAAAACCGGATAATCGCCCAACGTCCTCACGTAATGGGCCATCACGGGCATAAACTCGTATCCGTCATCCGATGCCGGTAAAGACACAACATCAAAATAAGTATTTATACCTGATAACTCTTCGTAACCCGGATAGTTATTGGAAATAAGTAAATCGGGATTTATTTTCCTCGCTTCTTCCGCGATATCTTTCGCTAATCGTACCGCTGAAATTTCTGCAAAACGTGTGACCGCACTTAAATCCGACCAGTCAATATTTCTTTTCTTCATTTCTCGTACGCAAATCGGACATACACAGGGGTAATTGATCAAACAGTCAATCATCAGCCCCGCAACGGGATACTTGCAGAGCACCTCTTTTACCATTCCAATCAAATGGTCCCGATATTCCGAATTGTAGCACATTGTACGGACATGCGGTGTAAAACGCGGCTCACGTAACGACCTGCCGTCGAAATATAAGGTTGTCCATTCCCGATGTTGCAATCCTTCCTCACTGCTGATACCCGCGTTAAAGTACGCTCCCAATGCAATACCTTTCCGTTGACAGGCTTCTGACAATTTGCCGAAAAGATCGTATTTTAACGAAGGGTGTCTTGTCCCGATCCGGGTATTATAGTATGCAAGCCCCTGATTACAACGAGCATGGAATACGAGATAATCGACTCCGCAGTCTCTGACTCTATCGGTAAAGGTTTCTACGTCGAAATTTTCTCCCACATCGGGAATAGCCTTCATCGTGTGATTATCATAGAATAAACAATATTTAGGTTTATGTTTCATGTAATAAATCTTATATTCAGTTATATGCCTTTGTTATTTAAATAATATCCATCCCAGGTCCGTTGGGTTGGCGTTCCCTAACAATAAACGCGCGGGCAACGGGTTTTTTGGTATCCACACATTACCTCCATACTGTAAATTTATTCTTACAGGAGCGTTCCGTCCGGCTTCATCTCCTATCTCAGAGAAAGGAATAGTAATAATATTAAGCGTTTTGTTATCGATTTTTTTTGTTTGATATCCTGCATTGTTTTTTCCTATAGGATAGTTGAAATATTTTACAGGCCATAACCTCCGCGGTTCAATTTCAATCTGGATGTTTCCTTCCGTTACCCCAATTTCATCTGAAATGATAAAATATAAATTAGTCTCATCGTAAACGGAGGCCCATCGTATTTTATTTCCTGTTTTCTTTTTATCAAACGATAACCAGTTTTTGATTTTTTGAGCAGTTTCATAAATATCTCCACTGCTCGCTACACTGTTCATTGACAATCCTTCAGGCTTGGCTCCCGTATATTCAGGGAATAATTCCTCGTTGTTTAATATCTTTTGCCTTACTACGGGAAAATCATTAATCAACACGCTGTCAAGCTGCTCAATTCTCCATTTTAATTTTGCCGGATAGTATTTATATCCTTCTGCTTCAGAATGATACCCGGGTCGATTTGTCGGAGAGATCTCTAAGATTAGTTTTGCCGGTAAGTGAGATTCCTATCTGCGACTATAAGAGCCGGGAGGTCCAAATTGTTGGTAAGGAAGATAAACTCACGTTGCCGCTCTTCATCCCGACAGGCCACTTTGCGCAAAGGAATCGGATATGCTTTAGAACTTTTATAAACGACTAACCCGATCGATGGTTGAGTCGGAGTAACGTTCTTTGGCAACCTGTGTTCCCATGAGATTTGCCTGAACTGGAGGTTCTTCTTTACACGAACAACGAATGTGCTCTCAATCTGTTCTGTCATAAACAAATTAACAAAATAGTTGTAGCTACGGTCGAAGATGTAGCAGGCTCCCTTTGGGTAAGGTGTCCCGGATACTTCGAACGGGATAATTAAAAATGGTTACGGTCTAAAAACTCAACTAATTGAGCAAAACGCATTCGTCTTTATGCATAATGATCTTTATGACCGCAAAGGTAAATTCAAATCCGTTGACTCGGAAAAGTCTCATAATAAATTAAATTTCAATTATTTCAAAGAACTATTTCGATTTTTTAGCAAACCCTAACGTTAGAAAACAAGCATTAAAACATGATATATATAAGTACGAACAAGCACAATACAAATAAACATTGCTTTTTATAATTGTTTTATATAATTCACGAAATATTTATTGTAAATTGCGTAAAATATATTATTTTATACAGATACGGTTAAAATCGCAAAATCAGGAGTGAAGTGGTAACCTGCTTTGTATCCTTCCCACTGTTGATTTACTCCTGTGTCTGAACGTCTTACCGTTCCGGCCTGTCGGAACAGAGGCTATGGAGATGTCTGTTCGGCACGTGAAAAAAGAGTTTACAGCAGCGGAAACTGTTCTGGATTTGCTCCTGGTTCCCTTTTATCCGGATAGTACCATCCAGGCGTATAGTCTTATCCAGTTGCTTTTTCTCAAAATTTCATAAAACAAACTCCAATTTCATCAAAATTACGATAGATTTTGTACCTTTGTACTCTTTAAAAAAAGGTTTCATTAATGTCAAAGAAAATAAATTCAGCACTCATTTCTGTATATCACAAAGACGGTTTAGACGAGATATTGAAGTTACTGGACCAGTTAAATGTAAGGCTCATATCAACAGGAGGGACCCGTGATTTTATCCAGTCGCTGGGTTATGAGTGCGAATCGGTAGAAGATGTTACAGGTTATCCGTCCATTTTGGGCGGACGCGTTAAGACGCTGCATCCAAAAGTTTTTGGAGGGATTTTATATCGGCGCGATAACGAACAAGACCGGAAAATCATCAAGTCGTACGATATCCCTTCCATCGATCTGGTCATTGTGGATCTCTACCCGTTTGAGGAAACAGTGGCTACAAACGCACCGGAAGAGGAGATCATAGAGAAAATAGATATAGGCGGAATTTCGCTTATCCGCGGGGCTGCCAAAAACTTTAACGATGTTATTGTTGTGGCCTCCCAGAAGCAGTATAAACCGTTGCTCGACCTGTTGAAAGAAAAAAACGGAAATACCGATATCGAAGACCGGCGTTGGTTTGCCAAAGAAGCTTTTGCCGTTTCGTCCGAGTACGATTCAGCCATTTTAAATTATTTTGATAAAGGAGAAGACAGCGTTTTACGTGTTTCTGCCGACAATGGCAAAACATTGAGGTACGGTGAGAACCCCCATCAGAAAGGCGTTTTTTACGGCGATTTTAATGAGGCCTTTGGGCAGTTGCACGGCAAGGAGATCTCGTACAATAACCTGCTCGACATAGATGCAGCTGTTTCGCTGATGGCCGATTTTGATGAAACGGCGCTGGCCATCCTCAAACACAACAATGCCTGCGGCATGGCCTGCCGCAGCACGGTAAAAGAATGCTGGGATGCTGCTTTGGCGGCAGATCCGGTCTCGGCTTTTGGAGGGATTGTGGTGACCAACCGCATAGTGGATGCCGAGGCTGCAAAAGCCATAAACGAGATTTTCTTTGAAGCGCTCATTGCTCCCGATTATTCGCAGGAGGCGCTCCATATCTTGTTTCAAAAGAAAAACAGGATCATCCTGAAACAGAAAACAACCGGAAAAGAAACAAACAACAGACAGATCCGTTCGGCATTAAACGGATTTTTGGTACAGGATAAAGATACAAGTGTCCAGACAAAGGAAGATTTAACGGTGGTAACCGCAAAGGCGCCAACGGAAAAAGAGGTGGAAGACCTGTTGTTTGCAAATATCCTGGTGAAACATACAAAATCGAACGCTATCGTCTTGGCAAAAGACAAACAGTTGATTGCCAGTGGAACCGGACAAACATCGCGTGTGGACGCGCTGAATCAGGCGATAGAGAAGGCCGGGACGTTCCAATTCAGCCTCAAGGGGGCAGTGATGGCATCAGATGCTTTCTTCCCTTTCCCCGATTGCGTTGAAATAGCGCATAAAGCCGGAATAACGGCTGTGATCCAGCCGGGAGGATCCATCAGAGATGCAGAGTCAATTGCCTACTGCGATAAAAACGGTTTGGCAATGGCAACCACCGGAATCAGGCATTTTAAACATTAATAAAACGGCTGTTGGCTATTCGCGCTAACGGCTAAAAGTTAAAAATATGGGATTATTTTCATTTACACAAGAGTTGGCGATGGACCTGGGTACCGCCAATTCCATCATTGTAAACAATGTTGGAAAAATTCTTCTGGACGAGCCGTCTATAGTGGCATTGGACCGCAAGACCGACAGGATGATCGCGCTTGGCGAAAAAGCCCGGCAAATGCACGGAAAAACACACGAGAACATACATACGGTCAGGCCTTTGAGGGATGGTGTGATTGCCGATTTTAACGCCGCTGAACAGATGATTCGCGGAATGATTAAAATGGCTACAAAAAATAAAGGAGGGCTATTCTCTCCGTCACTCCGCGTGGTGATTTGTATCCCGTCGGGAAGCACCGAAGTGGAGATCCGTGCTGTCCGTGACTCGGCCGAGCATGCCGGCGGACGTGATGTTTATATGCTCTTTGAACCTATGGCTGCCGCTTTGGGGATTGGTCTGGATGTAGAGATCCCCGAAGGGAACATGATTGTGGATATAGGCGGGGGAACAACCGAAATTGCTGTGATCTCGCTGGGCGGGATTGTATCGAACAAGTCGATAAAAATTGCCGGAGACGACCTGACCGAAGATATTATGGATTATATGGGCCGTCAGCACAACATGAAAGTGGGAGAGAGGACCGCCGAGCAGATCAAGATAAATGTGGGTTCTGTTTTGACTGAACTTCAAGATCCGCCGGAAGATTTTGTGGTACACGGCCCCAACCGTATGACGTCTCTACCTATGGATGTACCTGTTTCGTATCAGGAGATAGCCCATTGCCTGGAAAAATCGATATCGAAGGTGGATTCGGCGGTGCTCAGCGCACTGGAACAAACTCCGCCGGAACTGTATGCCGATATTGTACGCAACGGAATTTACCTGACAGGCGGCGGTGCCCTGCTCCGCGGTTTAGACAAGCGATTGACCGATAAAATCGGTATCCCGTTCAAGGTAGTGGATGACCCGTTGCACGTAGTAGCTAAAGGAACAGGTATTGCTTTAAGAAACATTGATAAATTTACTTTCTTGATGAGATAGGATGAGAAACCTTCTCACTTTTATTATCAGAAATAGTTCGTGGCTGGTAGCAATTGTTCTGATTGTTTTCAGCTTCCATCTTCTGTTTTCTTATAATTCATACCAGAGAAGCGTTTATCTCTCATCGGCAAACAATGTAACAGGTTGGTTTTACGAAACTTCGAACAAGGCAACAACCTTTATCCATTTAAGCAAGAACAACAAACTCTTGCTGGAGCGAAATGCACAACTCGAATCGGAATTGTATTCCCTGAAGACCCATTTGCAGGATATGCAAATGGATACGTTGACGACGAACGCTTTTCTGAGTGACTCCATTCCGGTTTCACAGTTTTCGTTTATCCCGGCCGAAGTGACCAATGTCAGCTTTTCGGGCCCCAACAATTTCATCACGGTAAACAAAGGTTCCCTACACGGCGTTAAGCCCGATATGGGAGTGGTTTCGCAAAACGGTGTGGTGGGAGTGGTGTTAACGGTTTCTCCCAAGTTCTCGGTGATCATCCCCATTATAAATCCGAAATTCAGGTTGAGTGGCAAGCTGAAAAACTCCAACAATACCGGATCCATTTCGTGGGATGGCAAAGATTTGAATGTTGCGCAGATAGGCGAACTCCCCAAACACGAAGTTTTTCAACCGGGTGATACGGTGTTGACCAGTTTTTCGCGTATCTTCCCGAAGGATATTGTTATCGGGTACGTTATCGGGCAGATCCCGTCTAAAGATGATAATTTCAATACGTTAAATGTGCGAATAGCTACGGATTTTTACTCCGTAAGGGATATTCACATTATCGATGATAAGTATTACGACGAGCAAAAGCAATTAGAAAACTCGATTCCATAATGAAAGCGATTCCCCTGTTTAAAGAGATCTTATGGTTCGTAATATTGGTGCTGCTGCAAGTATTGTTGTTCAACCGCATCACCGTTTTTGGAGTGGCTGTGCCCATCCTGTACATCTATTTCCTCATTAAACTGCCTTATGGAAGAAATCGGTTTTATGTTATTATTTCAGGTTTTTTAATGGGGCTTGTTATTGATGCCTTTCTCAATACGCCCGGTATGAATGCCGCGGCCACAACCATTGTAGCCGCACTGAGAAGCATTATATTAAACCTGTTTTATCCCAAAAATGAATATGAGAATTTGATACCGGGCATCCATACGTCGGCAGCAGCTTTTATAAAATTTACCGTAACGATGGTATTATTGCATCAAACGCTGCTCTTTTTTATCGAAGCTTTCACATTCTTTAATTTCACCAGTACAATGATCAGGATCGGCTCATCTTCGCTACTGACAATTGTCCTGATTCTGGCATTGGATTCCCTGGTAATCAGGAGAGAAAAAACAAGTGGTTAACGACAACAAGTCATACGGGAAAAGAAGGTACGTCATTGCATCTATTGTAATGATAGTGCTTTTGGTGTATATTGTTCAACTCTTTAATTTACAGATACTGAAACCTGAATATCGTAATTTCGCCGACAGCAATGCGTTTTTCAGAAAAACACTCTATCCGGCGCGCGGGGCAATTTATGACAGGAACGGCGAACTGCTGGTATTCAATCAGCCTACGTACGATGTGATGATGGTTGTCCGTGAAATGAAACAGCTTGACACCCTCGATTTTTGCCATACGCTGAACATAGATAAAACTACTTTCCTGCAATTGGAAGCCGACATGAAGGACAGACGAAAAAATCCCGGTTACTCGTCCTATACCCCACAGCTTTTTATGTCGCAACTCGATGTGGAAGAATATGGCTTGCTGCAGGAGAAGTTGTATAAATTCCCCGGGGTCTATATTCAAAATCGAACTGAACGGCAATACAAATATCCCTATATGGGATTGATTTTAGGATACGTTGCCAAAGTGGATAAAAACAAAATGGCCGCCGACCCGTATTATGTCCAAAACGATTATGCGGGCAAATCGGGAATAGAGTTATCGCATGAGGAAGATTTACGTGGCGAGAAAGGGGTGGAGGTACTTTTGCGCGACGCGCACGGCCGTATCCAGGGAAAATACCGTGACGGCGAATTTGACAAATCGCCCGTCTCGGGACGCGATTTAACGCTGGCAATAGACATTAACCTGCAGGCTTACGGCGAATACCTGATGCAGAACAAAGTGGGTTCTATCATCATGATAGAGCCTAAAACAGGCGAAATCCTTTGCATGGTGGCCGCACCGTCTTACGACCCGTCCATCCTGACCGGAAAGAATTTCAGCCAGAACTACCTCCAACTCGAACAGGACCCCTACAAACCGTTAATTAACCGGGCCGTTTCGGGATTATATCCGCCCGGATCAACTTTTAAGCCTTCGCAAGGATTGGTCTTCCTCGAAGAGGAGATCATTACTCCCGAAACCCGGTATAGCTGTTATGGCGGTTATCCGCCATTGGGCGGGCGCCCCGCCTGCCACCCACACGCTTCGCCACTCAATTTGCAGCCTGCGCTGGCTACTTCGTGCAATTCGTTTTTTTGTTACGGGCTTAACGCCATGCTGAATAACCGGGCCAAATACAGCAGCACCATCGAGGCTTTTGAGGTTTGGAAAGAACATATGGTTGACTTGGGTTTCGGCTACAAAACGGATATCGACCTGCCTTCGGAAAAAAGAGGATTTATTCCTAACAGCAAGTATTACTCCAATGCGTTTAAAAACGACAGGTGGAACGCCCACAACATCATTTCCATTGCTATCGGGCAAGGCGAGATCTTGGCCACGCCCCTTCAGCTTGCCAATTATACGGCTATTATCGCCAACCGCGGATATTACTACAAGCCGCATGTGGTGAAAGCGCGGAAAGGAGCGCCGTTGGACACACTCTACAGCAAACGCAGGGAATCGAATATCCACCGTGAGCACTTTGAGCTGACAGTTGCGGGAATGGCGGATGCGGTAACGCACGGTACATGCCGCCGGGCAAATATGGAACCGTACCTGACGGTTTGCGGCAAAACGGGGACTGCCGAAAACCCGCACGGCGACAGCCACTCGCTCTTTATCGGTTTTGCACCCAAAGACGATCCGAAGGTGGCTATTGCCGTGATTGTGGAGAACGGAGGTTTTGGCGCTACAAACGCCGTTCCTATCGGACGATTGATGATGCAGAAGTATTTGATGGGTGAGGTTATGCCGCAAGACCAGGAGTTGGAAAGAACCATTGCCAGCCGGGTAATTTTGCCGTTTGCATACCGAAGAAATGCACCTGCTCTACGAATAGATTCAATTGTAACTCGGGTGAAGGATGTACAGGGGGAGTAAGGAAATAGAGGAAAAAGGGCGGGTGGACTGGTTCATCGTAACCATGTACCTGATCTTTGTCGTGCTGGGTTGGGTTAATATTTACGCGGCCAGTTTCGACCTGGAAAATGCTGTAAGCATGTTCGACCTTTCGGGACGTGCCGGGATGCAGCTTGTATGGATAGGAACATCGTTGGTGCTTGCATTTGTCCTTATAAAAATTGACACTTCGTTTTACGAAACATATGCCTTTGTGGCTTACGTTATCGGCATTGCGCTACTGATCATTACCCTTATCGTTGCTCCCGACATCAAAGGCTCGCGTTCGTGGCTGGTGATAGGGCCGGTTCGGTTGCAGCCCGCCGAATTTATGAAGTTTATCATAGCGCTTACGCTTGCAAAGATCTTCAATGTTTACAATTTCCACCTGATGGAAAGAAAAAACCTGATCATCGTATTCACGTTGATCCTGCTTCCGTTGGTATTGGTTATCCTGCAAAGCGAAACGGGTACTGCGCTGGTTTACTTAAGCCTGGTTCTGGTTTTGTATCGCGAGGGGTTGCCCGGCGGGATCCTCTTCATGGGAGTGGCGGCAATTCTCTATTTTGTGCTGGCCATCCGTTTTTCGGATGCTCAATTGGGGATGTTGTCCGTTGGTGAATTCACGGCGATTGTGCTGATTATCATTTTTGCTGCTGCCATGGTCCGGAACTACGTAAAACGCAGGAGAACAGCCTTTATAATTATCGGGTTAGCTTTGATTGTCCTTGCCGCCGGGTTGGGAATGCATTTTTTCAACCTTCAGGTTGACCCCGGCCTGTTGGCGCTTGTGGCGTTGGGGCTGGTTACGGTTTACCTGGCTTACCTGGCGCTTCGGTTTTGGAAAAAGTCCTATTTGTATATCTTGCTGTTTGTGGTTGGCTCGTTCGCATTTGTTGAATCGAGCGAATACGTCTTCAACGATGTGCTGCAGCCGCACCAGCAGATGCGTATCAAGGTGGCGCTGGGGATGGAGCAGGATTTGCGGGGGTCGGGTTATCACGTGGGACAATCGAAGATAGCCATCGGCTCGGGCGGAATGGTCGGAAAAGGTTTTTTAAACGGTACGCAAACCAAGCTGAAGTATGTTCCCGAACAAGATACCGATTTTATTTTTTGTACGATAGGCGAAGAGTGGGGGTTTATCGGTTCAACGGTTATCCTCGTGCTTTTTGCCGTGTTCATCCTGAGGCTTATTTCGATGGCGGAACGCCAGACCACTACTTTCGGACGTGTATATGGCTATGGCGTTGTGAGTATATTTTTGTTCCATTTGCTTGTAAATATCGGGATGGTGATTGGTATTATGCCCGTGATTGGGATCCCGTTGCCGTTTTTCAGCTACGGCGGTTCGTCGTTGTGGGGATTTACCATCTTGCTCTTCATTTTCTTGCGGATAGATAAAGGGAAAAAGTAAAAGGGCTTTATGATTAGTGAAAAAGAGATATTTCAACGGACCGGACTTCTGATGGGAAGCAGGTATTTGGAGCTCGCAGCCCAAAAGCGGGTCATTATCCTGGGTGTGGGCGGAGTAGGGAGCTGGTGTGCGGAAATGCTGATAAGAAGCGGGATTGGACATCTTACGCTGGTGGATTCCGACAAAGTGGGCGTAACCAACATCAACCGTCAACTGATGGCTACCACCCAAACTATTGGCCGGGCGAAAGTGGATGTGCTGAAAGAACGATTGCTCGAGATAAACCCTCATGCCGAAGTTGTTTCTATACAGGCCGTCTATAGCCCCGAGACTGCCGGTTCCTTTAAGCTCGAAACGTATGATTTCATCATTGATGCTATCGACAGCCTTTCCAACAAAGCCCATCTTATACGTTTTGCCTCGCAAATGCCGGGAGTTTTCTTTTCATCAATGGGAGCGGCGTTGAAGATTGATCCGTCGTGTATCCGGGTAGATGAGTTTTGGAAAGTGAAAGGTTGCCCGCTGGCTGCCGCGCTACGGACAAGAATTAAAAAATCAGGCGGATTGGAGAAAAAATTTCTTTGTGTTTACAGCAATGAGGTGCGTGAAAACAGAGGAGAGAAACTATCCGTGGAGGAACAAAATGCTCCTGTATCACAGTGGGATACAAGAAAAGCGCGAATCAACGGTACAATGTCGTACCTGCCGGCGATTTTTGGAATGACGCTCGCCTCCCTGGTAGTGAAAGAAATGGATACTGCTTTTTTAACAGATTGAAAGAAAAGATTTTGACTGTTTTTTTTAAAAAGAAAATGTTTTTTCGTATCTTTCGCCTCAAGATGTTAAAGAGAAATGAAAAGCATTGTCTGTATAGTATTGATCTCTTTTTCTATTTCTGTAGCCGGCGCACAAAACCCGGTTATAAATACAGACAGTATTCCGTATTATTTCAATCAGGTAAAGCAGGCAACGCGTGAGAACATTAAAATATGGGATAAGGATATCTACGGGCCTATCATGTTCGTCAATCCGGATACACGTGTGGTATATTGCAATGAGCCTGACAAAGATAACGCACTGGTGGTAAAAGACGGTTACTACACTGGAACCTTACCTAAAGAGATCAGTTTTCAGAATACTTCACTCGACTGGAACGGAAAAACATGGGCAACGGTCGTGTTGCCGCTTCCGGCCAACAAGTACCAACGGATTGATCTTATCACACACGAATTGTTTCACAGCGCACAACTTTCTTTGGGTTACGATATAGGGGGATCGGATAATTATCACCTGGATGACAAAGACGGCAGGATATATCTCCGGCTCGAAATAGAAGCGCTGATAAAGGCATTGAAGGCCAAAAGGCTCTCCCTGGCGGAAGAACATCTACGGAATGCACTGATTTTCAGGAGATACCGCCATCTGATTTATAGCGGATCACAACTGTCGGAGAATAAACTGGAACTGCTCGAAGGCCTCGCCACTTACACGGGGCAAATGATGAGCGGACGCGATAAATGGCAGTTGCGCGAATACCTTATCGACAGGCTGGAAAATTACGACAAGACACCCACATTTGTCAGATCCTTTGCCTATGAAACCGTTCCGGTATATGGTTTTTTCCTTTATCAGAAAGACAATAACTGGAATAAAGGCATTACCGGAGAAACCGATCTTACGGAATTTTTTGAAGAGGCTTTTGAACTGGATATGCGAATAATACTGCCTTCATATGTGGGGCAGGTGGCCGAAGATTATCACGGCAGGAAAATTCGGGATGAAGAGACTATACGAAGCGAAAAGAACGCCATAACGGTGAACGGATTGCGGGATAAATTCCTGGAAAAGCCGCACCTTGAGATCAAGCTGGGAAATATGAACATGTCGTTCAATCCTGTCAACCTGATTCCCTTGGATGTGGACGAAGGAACGGTCTATCCCACCGTCCGTATTAGCGATAACTGGGGAATCCTGACGGTGACTTCCGGAGGTGCTTTATTGTCACCCGGACAAGTATGGGTGGTAGTTTCCGAGCCGCTGGAAATTAAGGAGGATGAAGTCATCGGCAACGGGTGGCGCATAGAACTGAATAAAGGCTATTACCTCGAAAAAAATAATCAGGGAAATTATTTGATGACGAAGAAAAAATGAAGATGATTATGTGAAAAACCGCTCTGCAAGCGGCGTTCACATCTGATTTATATTGAATGATTCTATTTATTTAAAGATTATTAAAATTTAACACTCTTATGGCATAATTTTTTCAATTGAGTACTACTTTTGCACCGTTATAAAGAAAAAAGTTTAAGTAAAAATCAGAGCTTTATGTTTACAGTTTCACATTTGCATCCTATGTTGGTGCATTTTCCCATTGCATTGGTCTCGGTTGGCTTCCTTTTAGAGATTTCCTATTTCTTTTGCAAGAAAGAAGTGTGTCTTACCAGAGCAGGTTACTACTTGTTGATTATCGGAACATTAGCAGCCGCAGCAACTTGGTTGTCGGGAATGCTTTTCACCTCTGAGATGGAGGGTTCTGCCGGACAGATTCGCGAAACACACGAGTTATTTGCCACGGTAACACTGGTGCTGTTATTGATTGCCGCTTCAATCCGCATCTATTTGAGTTTGAAGAAGAAAGAAGATAATAAAACGCTGAAAAACATGGCTTTCGTGCTTTATGCGTTAGCAACGGTGAGCGTATTTATTACGGGATTTTTCGGTGGAACGCTGGTGTACAATTACATGATGCCTCTTTAATGTATAAAAACCACAACCAAATTTAAAACGATAAAAGATGAAAAAGAGTATTTATTTTACAATGATGCTGATCGCCTCTTTGCTGGTATTTGCAAGTTGCAACCAGAAACCCGTTAAGACCATTGCAGATCTGAAAGACGGAATTAAGGGCGAAACAACGGCGAGCGCCAAGTATGCAGCTTTTGCACAAAAAGCGCGCGAAGAAGGTAACGATACCATTGCCAAGCTTTTTGATGCTGCATCGAGAGCGGAAGCTATTCATGCGGCCAATCACACAAAAGTGTTGGAGAAATTGGGTGAAAAGATGGAATCGTTTACTCCCGAGTACGAAGTGAAAACAACTGCCGAGAATTTGCAGGCTGCCATCGAGGGCGAAACGTATGAAGAAACAACCATGTATCCGCAGTTTATTAAGGATGCCGAAGCCGAAAAGGTACCCGATGCCGTGAAATCTTTCACATGGGCTATGGATACCGAAAAGAAGCATGAAGCATTTTATAGTAGCTCGCTCGCTGCTTTGCAATCCGGAGACGAAAGTGTGCTGCCGGCAGATTATGAAGTGTGTCCTGTTTGCGGTAATACTTATGCTGCCGATAAAGTGGATGAAAGGTGCGCATTCTGTCAAACGCCGCGCGACAAGTTTGAGAAGATTTAAAGCTTTCCGCTGAGAATCTTATTCGGGGTACGGCTTTGAGCCGTATCCCAAATTCGAAAAGGGTTGTTCTTTCGGGAACAGCTTTTTTTTATTAATTTTGTGCTTTAAAATTGGTTATGGAACTTAACGGACACAACAAACAAGAATATCCGCCAATGCATACAACGGAACATATTTTGAACCAGACAATGGTGCAGATGTTCGGGTGTGCCCGTTCGAAAAACACACACATAGAACGCAAGAAAAGCAAAGCAGATTATTTACTGCCACAACCGCCCACCGATGAGCAGGTGCAGGCTATTGAAATGAAGGTAAATGAAGTTATCAGCCGTAACTTACCGGTTTCGGAAGAGTTCCTGCCGATCTCTGCAGCAGCTGAAATAGTAGATTTGTCGAAACTTCCCGGTAATGTGTCAGAAACGTTGCGCATTGTCCGGATAGGGGATTATGATGTTTGCGCCTGCATCGGTTCGCATGTTGAAAATACATCGGAAATCGGGCGTTTCGAGATTATCAGCCACGATTTTACCGATGGAAGGTGGCGGGTAAGATTCAAATTGCTATGAAAAAAATATTCCGTTTCCTCATTAAAATAATTCTGTTCTTGTTTATCTGGAGCATCGTATCCGTGATATTGTATAGGTTTGTTCCCGTGTATTTTACACCACTGATGGGAATAAGGGTGGTAGAGCAGGTTGCAGATGGGGAAAGGCCTAAGGTGAAGCATAAATGGGTATCGTCCGGAAATATATCCGACAATATGAGACGTGCCGTTCTCGCTTCGGAAGACCAGCGTTTTTTTGATCACAACGGTTTCGACAGGGTGGAAATTGAAAAAGCCCTCAAAGAAAATAAAACCCGTAAACGTCCCCGGGGAGCAAGCACCATCAGCCAGCAAACGGCAAAAAACGTGTTTCTCTGGCCCCGGTCGTCATGGTTCAGAAAAGGAGCGGAGGCTTATTTTACGGTACTGATTGAGCTTTTTTGGTCAAAGGAACGCATTTTAACGGTCTATCTGAACAGTATGGAAACGGGAAACGGAATTTACGGTGTTGAAGCAGTTGCACGGGAACATTTCAATACTACGGCGGCAAAACTTTCGGCATCACAATCGGCATTGGTAGCTGCTACGTTGCCCAATCCTCTGAGATTCAGCTCTAAATCCCCCTCTTCGTACATGATGCAACGGCAATCTTATATCCTTCGGCAAATGCGTAACGTACAACTCCCTCCCGTTTCGAAAAAGAAGTAAAGTAAGTAATTTTATCCCGATTTTGAGGGAAAAGATAAAAATGTTACTTTTACAGTTCTTTTTTGAAAATAATGTAGGTAAAGGTTGCAACTTTTGTATCAACTACTCGTAAATACAGCTAAATCTTTCAGTAAGATTATCATTTAGCTTGATATATGCGGAACTTAAATAAATAATATGAACGAAGGTGAAAAAAAAGTGGTGGACAAGATGATCGCTATTTATTGCCGGGCGAACCATAAACCCGCATTGGAGCTGTGTGAAGAGTGCATTGTATTAAAAAATTATGCGATGAAACGACTTGAAAACTGCCCCTTCGGCGAAGACAAACCTACTTGCGGATCATGCCCCGTTCATTGCTACAAAAGTGATATGCGGCTGAAAATTAAAGAGGTCATGCGTTTCGCAGGCCCAAGGATGCTGCTTCGCCATCCTATAGATGCTGTCCGGCATTTCTATAAAGAATACAGGCGGAGCCGCCTGGCTTCGGTTAATGAAAAATCTTTCCGAAAATAAATGGCAGACATGAATAAAAACGTAGTTTTATCTGAATTGCTGACCGAGCACAGTGAGCTGATTCCTGTTGTGAACAGGTTCGGCATAAAGCTTGGGGTGGGGGAGAAAACTATCGGAAAAATTTGTCTGGAAAATGATCTGAACATCAATTTCATTCTGGCTATCCTGAATGTTTACCTGGATGAGGAATATGATCCGGATGAGGATTTGGATACGTTTGATGTTTCGCTTATTGTGGATTATCTTAAACGAACCGTTGAGAATTACATGCAGGTATTGGTTCCAAACATAGAAAAGCACTTTACACCTTTTATCGCGATGAACGACGGCGAAAATAAAGAATTGAAACTGCTGCATAAGATGTTCTATCAGTTCAAATCGGGGCTTTCGGATCATTTGCAGCAAGGCTTGGAACACCTAAGCGATTACCCGAACGAATTATTGCACGATTTGAAAAACATAATAATCAAGCATATTTCGGGAAATTATAACCAGAACCTTGCTTACGCTGTTATTTTCTCAATAACCGCCCTCGAAAAAGAATTGCATATTTATAACCGTTTGCTGAAGAAACTGTTGCGCCCGAAACTCAGGGAGCTAGACTCCGAGCATATTGAAGATCTGAACCATACGTTTTCCGACGAATACAAATCACGGGGATCGAACAAACAGTTGACAAACAGGGAAATAGAAGTATTGAAGCTGATTGTTCAAGGGCGTTTAAATAAAGAGATTGCCGACAAATTGAACATAAGCCTGAACACAGTGCTTTCGCACCGAAAAAACATTATATCGAAAACCGGCATTAAAACCGTTTCGGGACTTACGTTTTACTGCATTTCTAACGGATATGTTTCGCCCGGAGATCATGTTGTTTGACCTTGATTCTGAACTATGAAAACTAAAACAATTCCATTTATTGCCAACTTTACGGGTATATTTCTCTTCGGGATTTCCATGGTGATCATCGGCTCGCTATTGCCGATGCTGAAAACCCGTTTTGGAATGACCGACATCGCCGCCGGAAGTTTGTTCTCCATCCTGCCCATCGGTTTGCTTGTTGGCTCGGTTTTGTTTGGGCCTGTTGTGGACAAATTTGGGTATAGATGGGTACTTTCCACTGCTTCGTTGCTTCTGGCTCTCGGATTTTTCGGGATAGCGCACTTGCATTCCATTCATTGGCTGAGAGGCAGTATTTTCTTTTTCGGATTGGGTGGCGGGATTATCAATGGCAGTACAAGCGCGCTGGTTTCCGACCTGAGCGAGGGGAAAAATAAGATCATAAATCTGAATTGGCTGGGAATGTTTTATGGCATAGGTGCATTTTCCATGCCTATGATCCTGAGTAGGATAAACGAAATGCATTATGTTACGGTTATTGATGTTGTCAGTAGTATCAGCTTGCTCATTGCTGTAGTTTTTCTTCTGATTAATTATCCGTTAACCGTTCAGAAAGAAAAAATATCAATAGCACTTATTCCTGTTTTTGTAAGAAACAAGCTGTTTATGGCCATCTGTTTTTACTTATTCTTTCAATCGGCTTTCGAAGCCATTATCAACAACTGGTCGGTATCATTTTTTATTGATAGGCTTGGCGTGCCGCAGAGCAGGGCATTGGTGGCGTTATCGGTTTCGATCTCAGGGCTTGTTTGCATGAGGATACTCACCGGAAGCGTGTTGAAGAATTGGTATCATTTCCGACTGGTCCGGTTGTCGCTGTTGTTGTTCTCTTCCGGATTGATCTGTCTGGTTATGCCGGCATCGTATTACGTGCACCTACTTGGAATGTTCCTTATCGGCGGCGGTTTGGCGCCCGGGTTTCCGGTTATGTTGGGTGTGATAGGCGAAATCTTCAAAGAAGTATCGGGAACAGCTTTCAGTTTTGCAATGCTTATCGCACTTACAGGGAATATAATCATTAATTACCTGACCGGCATACTGACCGAAAATTTTGGAATGAGTATATATCCGTATGTGATTCTCACGGAAATTGTGATGATGCTGTTTATTTTCCTTTTGATAAGAAAAGCGGATAAGAGAACTAAACTTAATTTAACTTAACAACATATGAACTCAATTGATTTAAGATCAGCCAACTGGATGGATGTGAAAAGCGTCCGGTACGATGTGGTTGTGTTGCCCTGGGGCGCATTCGAACCGCATAACTATCACTTGCCCTACCTTACAGATTGTTATTTATCGCATCGTATCGCGCTGGATAGCGCTTTGCTTGCTTATGAGAAATCCGGTGTTTTGTGTGCAGTTTTACCGCCTGTTTATTTTGGCTCGCAAAATCCCGGACAATGGAATTTGCCGTTGTGCATCCACACGAACAGCGAAACGCAAAAAGCTATTTTGTGTGATGTGGTGGATTCCCTTCACGGGCAAGGTTTTAAAAAACTGGTTATCGTAAACGGACACGGCGGGAATACATTTAAGGGACACGTCCGCGATTTGGCAAAAAAATACCCCGATTTTACCGTTATTGTGGTGGATTGGTGGTCTATTGTTCCTACCGGGGGCTACTTTGAAGAAAAACTGGACGACCACGCCGGAGAACAGGAAACATCGGTGCTGCTCCATTATCGTCCCGATTTGGTGAAGATGGAACAAGCCGGAGACGGCAAAGTAACTCCCTTGCCCATGGAGTCGATCAATCAGAAAGTAGGTTGGTTGCCGCGTCATTGGCAACTGGTTTCGGAAGACACGGGCATAGGCAATCCTAAAAAATCCACTGCCGAAAAAGGTGAGAGATATGCTGAAGCAGTGGTTGAGAAAATTGCAGGTTTATTAATGGAAATGAAAGAGTTATAATGTTTCGACAGAGGGGTTGCTTTCAACTGTTCTTCAAATAATTCCTCAACACGTACCGAAGGATTCCGTTGTTTTTATAGTATTCAATTTCAATAGCGGAATCCAAACGTGCTCTTACCTCAAATACTGTCACTTTCCCGTCCGGGTGTACAGCTTCAACCTCTAATAATTTGTGGGGAACCAGATTGTCGGCCAACCCGAAAATAGTATAGGTTTCGGTGCCATCCAGACCCAGGGTTCCTGCGTTCTGCCCTTCGAGAAATACCAACGGCGCAACGCCCATTCCTACCAGGTTGCTCCGGTGGATGCGTTCGAAACTTTCGGCTATAACGGCTTTAACACCTAACAGGAAAGCTCCCTTGGCGGCCCAGTCGCGGGATGACCCCGAACCATATTCTTTGCCTGCTAAAACAATCAAGGGCGTATTGTCCTGCTGATAAGCCATCGCTGTTTCGTAAACGGTTTTTACTTCGTTGGCCGGAAGATACCGGCTGAAACCGCCTTCCCGGTCAACGATCTTATTCTTGATACGCACATTGGCAAAGGTGCCCCGCATCATCACCTCGTGATTTCCCCGACGCGACCCGTAAGAATTGAAATCCGGTTTTTCTACTCCGTGAGCTTTCAGGTATTCTCCTGCCGCACTGTCTTCCCGGAATGAGCCTGCCGGCGAAATATGGTCGGTGGTTACCGAATCGCCCAGGTAAAGGAGCACGCGTGCGTTGCGGATATCGGTTACCGGATCGGGGTTCACAGTGAGATTTTTAAAAAAAGGAGCTTCTTTAATGTAAGTGGAATCCCTGTTCCACTCAAAATTTTCGTAGAGGTTCACTTTTAAATCCTGCCAATCTTTTGAACCCTCGAAGATAATATTGTACACTTCGCTAAAATCACTTTGCTTCACACATTCGTTGATGGTTTTAACAATCTCTTCCCGACTGGGCCAGATATCTGTCAGAAAGACAGGGTTCCCGTTAGGATCGTAATCCAACGGCTCTTTCAAAAGATTGATATCGACACGCCCGACCAGTGCATAAGCCACTACCAGCATGGGCGACATCAGGAAATTCATTTTTACCTGAGGATGGACCCGTGCCTCGAAATTCCGGTTGCCCGATAAAACCGACGCTACCACCAATTCACCTTTTTCAACCGCTTCCGCTATCTGTGGCGGTAACGGGCCGGAGTTGCCTATGCACGATGTGCAGCCGTAACCCACGGTGTGAAACCGGAGTGCGTCTAAATATTCATTCAGCCCCGCACGTTCCAGGTACCGGGTTACCACCTTTGATCCGGGTGCCAGCGAAGTTTTTACCCACGATTTGGTTCTTAACCCTTTCTCCACCGCGTTGCGGGCCAGCAAGCCGGCACCGATCATCACGGCAGGGTTGGATGTATTGGTGCAGCTGGTGATCGCAGCTATAACGATGCTCCCGTCACTGAGCGTAAGTTCTTTATTTTTGTATTTGATACGTACCGATTGCAGAGAATCCATAATCACTTCGTGTGGAGCGACGCTTTCGATAGGCATTTTGCCAAAGGTGAACTCTGTACCCGAACCGCCATCGGCCAGCCATGCCGACTCCGAACGCTGTGTGGGAGGCTGGTATTTCCGGCTGTGTTCTTTTTCGAGTAGTTCGGAGAATTTGTTTCCCAACTCTTTTACCGGAATTTTGTCCTGTGGACGTTTGGGTCCCGAGACCGTAGGCTCCAGAGTGGATAAATCGAACTCCACCACCGATGAATAGGTGATCTCTTCGTTGCCTGTTCTCCAGAGCAGATTTTCTTTGCAGTATTTTTCCACGATGCTTATTTGCTCCGGTGAACGGTTGGTGACGTGCATATATTCCAGTGTCCGGTTATCGATGGGAAAGTAGGTTACCGTACATCCGAATTCGGGCGACATATTGGCTATGGTAGCCCGGTCGGTTACCGTCAGATTGTCCAGTCCGTCGCCAAAGACTTCTACAAATTTTCCTACCACACCTTCTTCACGCAGCACTTTCGTGATGGACAATACCATATCGGTGGCTGTGCAGACTGCCGGAATCCTGCCTGTAAGCTTTAGCCCTATAACTTCGGGACAGGTAAAGAAAATGGGTTGTCCCAGCATGGCGGCTTCGGCTTCAATTCCGCCCACGCCCCAGCCGATAACCCCAATCCCGTTTACCATCGGTGTGTGCGAATCGGTTCCTACCAACGTGTCGGGAAACAGCCAGCCGTCGCGTTTTATGATTCCACGGGCCAGATACTCCAGGTTCACCTGATGGCAGATTCCCATTCCCGGCGGCACAACGGTGAAGTTTTTCAATCCTTTCTGTGCCCACTTCAACAGTTCGTAACGCTCCTTGTTCCTCTCGTATTCCAGTTCCACGTTTTTGTTGTAGGAATAATCGGTCCCGTAATAATCTACCTGAACCGAATGATCGATAACCAAATCGACCGGAATGGCCGGGTTGATCTTTTGTCCGTCTTTCCCGTGACGGACATATTCGGCCCTTAACGAAGCCATATCCACCACAGCCGGTACTCCTGTAAAATCCTGCATCAGGATGCGGGCCGGTTTAAACGGAATATCTTTATCCGTGGTTTTGGGCGACCAGTTGACCAGTGTTTGGATATGCTCGTCGGTAATGCTGAACCCATCGTAGTTCCTCAACACGTTTTCCAGCAGGATCCGAATACTGAAGGGCAAGTGCTCAACGGAGCCTCCGGACAAGTGTCGCAATGAACTGTAACGATAGCTGTTGCCGTTAATCTCAATGGCTTTGACAGCTCTGGCATTTGAATTATCCATAATTATATTTTTTTGAGTTGACACAAAAGTTAAACATATTTTCCGGGAATCACACACAAATCTTCCCCCCTTGTTTCTTTTTAACACCTATTCTTCATAAAATGTTGGGGGACGAGGGTGGATATAATGAGATAATAACACAAATTATTGCAGAAACCTATCCGCGTCAGGTAGCCGCTCAGTTTGTTCCCGGTTACAAGGAAATGTTTGGTAAAAAACTGAAAGTGAAATTTAGAGATGCGGCAGATGCTCGAACAGTCGCATTCGCTGCCTAAAGGCGTTACGACCGACTATCCCGTCTATCCGATGCGCGGATTTATGCTTGATGTGGGGCATAAATATTCCTCTTCGGATAATGCGATTTTTTATTTGGCCGATACAAGTGAAGGAGAACTTGATCCCTAAAACCCTTTTAACCACTCCGATAATTCGGATAAAAAAAGTGAATGGTACGAATAGGATTCCCGGTAGCCAAAACCATGACCACCCTCCGGGTATAAAAGAAACGTCACCGGAATGTTGTTCTGTTGCAATGCTTCAACGTACCGGAACCCGTTTTTCGGAGGGACAGCCTTATCGTCTGCGGCAAAGATGATAAACGCCCGAGGTGTTTCTTGAGTCACCTGTTTATCGTTTGAGTATTTGTTGATCAGCTCTTTCGACGGATTTTCCCCGAGCAGATTCTTTCTCGATCCCGTGTGGGTGAACGTTTCATCCATAGTAATAACCGGATAAAGCAGAATTTGAAAGGCGGGACGGTCGGTCCCGGTTGTGTGCGTGGCGTAGGTTGAAGCCAAATGCCCCCCTGCCGATGCACCCATTATACCGATATCACCGGGATTAATGTGCCATTCTGCAGCATGCTGTTTCACCAGATCGAAAGCGGCCCTCACATCGGCAAACGGAATGGAAGGATCACCCTGCGGCATCCGATATTTCAGCACGGCGAGCGCAATTCCTCTGCTCAGGAAATAGGGCGCCCAATCGAACCCTTCATGAAAAACAGCCAGATTCTGATATCCTCCGCCGGGCAACGCGATGACCATTCGTCCCGTAGATTTGGCGGGATCGGGCAGGTACACCCGCAGAGAAGGCGGAAGCATCCCTCTAGACTTGTCGGCATCCATTGCCGGAGTTTTCTTCACGGTATTCAACGGATATTCCTCCCATTCACTTGATTGTCCCCCGCGCTTGATGGCTTTTACGTTTGTCTGTTGTGCAAACGCAACGGCTGCGAAACAGGCGATGAATACAAAAAAAGAAAAAAAGTGCTTCATACGATTAAAAATTAGAACCAAGAACCAAGAACCAAGAATCAAGAACCAAGAATCAAGAACCAAGAACCAAGAACCAAGAACCAAGAATCAAGAATCAAGAGCCAAGATAAAAGACAGGAGAACTAAAAGTGAAAAACTAAAAACTAAAAACTCTGAACCTTAAACTTTGAACGTCTTGTTTCTTATTTTCCGCCAAATTTACAAAACATTCGCTAATATCGGTCGGCAAAGCAAAGAAAAGTGCCTTTTTTTCCGGTTAACTTCTCAAAAACAAATCCCTAAAACACTTTTTTAACTAAGTAAAAAAGAGTAATTTTGCAAACTTGTTGAGGACAAGGATAGAAGAGTAAGGATAGAAGACAAGGAACAAAAATAATGCTTGAAAAAACCCAAAATAATAAATATGAGTAAATTATGAGTAATCAGAAAGAAAAACTTTTTACCGATTTTCCCCCGGTATCCACAGAGGAGTGGATGGAAGTTATTACCAAAGACCTGAAAGGGGCTGATTTCCAAAAAAGATTGGTGTGGAGAACAAACGAAGGTTTTAATGTAAATCCTTTCTACAGGGCCGAAGACATTGAAGGATTATTGTCGGCTGAGAATCTGCCGGGACAATTCCCTTACGTGCGTAGCACAAGAAAGGACAATGTTTGGTACGTGCGTCAGGATATTGACGTGAATGATTATGCCGAAGCCAACAAAAAAGCATTGTCGCTGTTGGAAAAAGGTGTCACATCGTTTGGATTTCATCTCCCGAAGAATAACCTTTCGGCGGAAAATCTTGAACTTCTTCTCAAGGGTATTGCTCCCGATAAAGTGGAGCTGAACTTCAGGACCTGCATCTCCAAAACGCACGAACTTGCCCGGTTGGTGGTGGCTTACATTACATCAAAAAACCTGAATCTGTTGGAGTGTTTTGGCTCGATTGAGTATGATCCGTTCCGGAAAATCCTGAAAAAAGGAGTGGATGTGCCCAACTGGATTGACGATGCTGTCGAGATGGTGCAAATCACGGCTCCACTTCCCCGTTACAGAAGCATTTCCATTACCGGAAATCTGTTGAACGATGCGGGAGCATACAGCTACCAGGAGTTAGGCTTCAGCCTTTCCTACGGGAATCAGGTGTTGAGCGCACTTATCGGAAAAGGGCTCGCCCCGTCGTTGGTAGCCAAGAAAATTAAATTTGAGTTTGGCGTAGGTTCCAACTATTTTATGGAGATTGCCAAATTTCGCGCAGGACGCTGGTTGTGGGCAGAAGTTGTGAACGCTTATAAACCGCCTTGCCCGCCTTACATAGAATGCGAAAATACAGCCGCGGACGGCACTTGCCTTTGTGCGGCTAAAATGAATATACACGCTTCCACTTCACGGTTCAACCAGTCGCTTTTTGATCCGTACGTGAACTTGCTTCGTACGCAAACCGAAGCTATGTCAGCTACTATCGGCGCAGTTGATTCGTTGACGGTGCGTCCTTTTGACGAAGCGTTTGAAACGCCTGCCGAATTTGCGGAACGCATTGCTGTGAATCAGCAATTGTTATTGAAAGAGGAAGCGCACTTCGATAAGGTTACCGATCCTTCATCGGGCTCGTACTATATAGAAACGTTAACTGTGTCGCTCGCCGAACAAGCATGGAAACTTTTTCTTGAAACCGAAGAAAAAGGATTTTACGAGGCCCTTAAAGCCGGAACCGTGCAAGATACCATTGCTGTATCGTCCGATGCCCGTTTCAACGCAATGGCTAACCGAAAGGAGATTCTGCTGGGAACCAACCAGTATCCGAACTTCACTGAAACGATGGCCGAAAAAGTGGCCGATCCGAAAAATCATTCGTGCGGATGCGGAACCGGAGATAAAACTGCATTAAAGCCATTAACGATACGCCGGTTGGCAGAACAGTTCAACGAACTTCGCCTAGCTACCGAAAAAAGCGGCAAAACGCCGAAAGTGTTTATGCTTACTATCGGAAATCTGGCTATGCGTTTGGCGCGCTCGCAATTCTCAAGTAACTTCTTCTCGTGTGCAGGGTATCAGATCATCGACAACAACGGTTTCCTGACAGTGGAAGAGGGTGTAGATGCTGCCCGTAAAGCCGGTGCCGATGTAGTGGTCCTCTGCTCAAGCGACGACGAGTACGTGGAGCTCGCTCCCAAAGCTTTCGATCTGCTGAAAGGCGGAAAAGAGATCTTTGTGATTGCAGGTGCCCCTGTTTGTATGGACGATTTGAAAGCTCGCGGAATTGAATATTTCATCCACGTTCGCAGCAATGTGTATGAAACATTGAAAGAGTTCAACGGAAGATTATTATAAGAGCAAGGAACAAAGAACAAGGAACAAAGACGATGCATAATTTCAGGAAACTTAATATTTGGTTGAAATCTGTAGAGCTCGTAACAGATATTTACAGATTGACAAATACATTTCCTGATTGCGAAAGATTTGGATTGAAATCTCAGATGCAGGATGCAGCAGTATCTTGTCCTACAAATATTGCAGAAGGTTCTGCCAAGTCAAGCAACAAAGATTTTGCACGTTTTCTTGAAATATCTCTCGGCTCTTTGTATGAATTAGAAACGGAACTGCTTGTATCATCGAATTTAGGATATACTGATTCTGAGAAGTATGAAACGCTTCAAAACAGAATAGTTGAACTCGAAAAAATGATAGTAGTCTTTAAGAATCAACTTGATAAATAATCTAACAAAGGGCTGACTAAAAATGTCTTTATTCTTTACTCTTTGTTCTTTATTCTAATTAAATATGCCCAAGTTCAAACACTGGATAATAGTTGCCCATCCGTGGGCGTGGCCGGCTTCAGGATCACCGGCGATGATAGCCTTCTCGTACGTGTTTTACATGTACAAGACCGGAATTGTTGCCGAGGTGAACTGGTCGTTTGGAATATTGGCGATAATCGGAGCTGTGATATTCCACGCTGCAGGAAACCTCATCAGTGAATATCACGATTACGTGAGCGGAGTGGATAAGTTGGAAAAAACAGGCCCCATCCGCCTTATCGTTCTCGGCATATTTAAGCCGAAACCGGTGCTGATTTACGGATATGTAGTATTGTTTGCCGGTATTCTGCTGGGTATCTATCTGTTGGTGAATACAGGGCTTCCCCTGCTGTTTATTGGGATAATAGGGGTTATAAGCTCCACGCTTTATTATAAGTTCAAGTACGCTGGCATGAGCGATTTGATCATATTTATCTGTTATGGATTGTCGATCGCTTTAGGCGTTGTCTATGTAATGACAACGGAGCTTATCTGGTCAACATTGCTGATCAGCATGCCTGTGGGATTGCTCGTCGTGGCTATTCTCCATGCCAACAATACCCGCGATATGCTTCAGGACAAAGAAGCCGGTATTAAAACGCAGGCGATGAACTTGGGGCTTGAAGGTTCGCAAATTGTGTATCAAACGCTGTTACTGGCTGCTTATCTTGTAGTTGCCGTTGCCGTGATGATGCACTTCCTGCATCCCCTTGTCTTTCTGGTTCTTATTACTTTTCCGGTTGCAATAAATAATATCAAGTTGATGAAAACTGCTACTATTGACAATCTTGCAAAGATACAGTTCCTCGATACGTTGACCGCAAAACTTGTGTTGATGTTCAGTGTGCTGTTGGCAGCTGCAAATTTCATTGCACCGTTTATTTAGAGTGAAAAATGAAAAGTGAAGAATAGAGAGCCAAGAGCAAAGAACAAAGACAAAAGACAGTTTGAAAATGAATTACGAACTTTGAACTTTGAACTTTGAACTTTGAACTTTGAACTTTTTAAGCGAAGCAATACACAATATGAATTATAAATTTACAAACAAATAGGGCTAAAGTAAACATAAGGTTTTTACTCTTTGCTCTGCAATTTTAAAAATATGAAACCTGATTTCAAAAATATCGATGTTAAATCGGCCGGCTTCGAAGCGACAAACGTTGCCGAGTGGGCTGAGAAAAATGAAATAAAAGCCGATTGGCTTACGCCGGAACAAATTCCGGTAAAACCTGTATATACAAAGGAAGACCTTGAAGGAATGGAACATCTCGGGTATGCTGCCGGAGTGGAGCCTTTCTTGCGCGGGCCTTACTCTACCATGTATGTAATGCGTCCGTGGACGATTCGCCAGTATGCCGGATTTTCCACCGCCGAAGAATCCAATGCGTTCTATCGCCGCAACCTGGCTTCAGGTCAAAAAGGGTTGTCCGTTGCGTTCGATCTCCCTACGCACCGCGGATACGATGCCGACAACGAACGTGTTGTGGGTGATGTAGGTAAAGCGGGCGTGTCGATATGCTCGGTGGAAGACATGAAAATCCTTTTCGACGGGATCCCGCTGAATAAGATGTCCGTCTCCATGACCATGAACGGCGCTGTTTTACCCATTCTGGCTTTCTATATTGTTGCCGCGCAGGAACAAGGAGCCAAGCTCGAAGAAATGGCCGGAACCATTCAGAACGATATCCTGAAAGAATTTATGGTGCGGAATACCTATATCTACCCGCCCGAATTTTCGATGAAGATTATTGCTGATATCTTTGAGTTCACATCGCAGAAGATGCCGAAGTTCAACTCTATCTCCATCTCGGGATATCATATGCAGGAAGCCGGAGCCACAGCCGACATCGAGTTGGCTTATACACTGGCGGACGGTATCGAATACCTGCGCGCAGGTATCAACGCGGGTATCAATATCGATGCCTTTGCGCCACGCTTGTCGTTCTTCTGGGCAATAGGCATGAATCACTTTATGGAAATTGCCAAAATGCGTGCAGCACGATTGCTTTGGGCAAAGATCGTGAAGAGTATGGGGGCGAAAAATCCGAAATCGATGGCGCTGAGAACCCACTCGCAAACATCGGGTTGGTCGCTTACCGAACAAGACCCGTTCAACAATGTGGGGCGTACCTGTATTGAGGCCATGGCTGCAGCGCTGGGGCATACGCAATCGTTGCACACCAACGCATTGGACGAAGCCATCGCGCTTCCGACCGATTTCTCGGCCCGTATTGCACGTAACACTCAGATTTACATCCAGGAAGAGACGCAGATCACCAAACAGGTTGACCCGTGGGCAGGTTCGTATTATGTGGAATCGCTTACGCAGGAACTGGTGGACAAGGCCTGGACGTTGATTCAGGAAATTGAGAAATTGGGCGGAATGGCGAAAGCCATCGAAACGGGAGTTCCCAAAATGCGTATAGAAGAGGCTGCGGCGCGTACCCAGGCGCGTATCGATTCGGGAACGCAAAAAATCATCGGTGTAAACGTTTGCCGCCTGGAGAAAGAAGACCCTATCGATATCCTCGAAGTGGACAATACCGAAGTGCGCAAACAGCAGGTTTCCCGCTTGAAACAACTCAAGGCCGGACGCGACAACGAAGCTGTGCGCAAAGCGTTGGAAGCTATTACCAAATGTGTGGAAACTAAACAGGGAAATCTCCTTGAACTATCGGTCGAAGCGGCACGGGTTCGCGCTACATTGGGCGAAATTTCCGATGCCTGCGAAAAAGTTGTAGGACGTTATAATGCAGTAATCAGAACAATATCAGGAGTGTATTCATCAGAATCAAAATCGGACGCCACGCTTGAGGAAGCGCGCGCCATGACCGAAAAATTTGCTAAAAAAGAGGGTCGCCAACCCAGAATTATGGTGGCGAAAATGGGACAAGACGGACACGACCGTGGGGCAAAAGTAGTAGCCACAGGTTATGCCGACTGCGGTTTCGATGTGGATATGGGGCCGCTGTTCCAGACTCCGGCGGAAGCTGCCCGCCAGGCAGTGGAAAATGATGTTCACGTGTTGGGTGTATCGTCGTTGGCAGCCGGGCACAAAACACTGATTCCTCAGGTAATTGAAGAGTTGGCTAAGTTAGGCCGTCCCGATATTATCGTTATCGCCGGAGGAGTAATTCCCGCCCAGGATTACGATTTTCTTTACAAAGTAGGGGTTGCTGCCATCTTCGGCCCGGGTTCTCCTGTGGCGAAGTCGGCTATTCAGATTGTGAAGATTTTGTTGGGAGAAGAGTAAGACGAATTGTGATTAGATTTACGAGTTGCGGGTTATGAAATTTTTTTCGTAATCCGCAATTGTTTTTTATTTCGACATAATACTGTATATTTGCAGTATACATAACTCGTCATATGCCTTACATCCCGCTTAAAAAGAAAGAAGACATCGGCCTTTCACCCTATGAGCTGAAGTTCAGGGGAAAGAAGAAAATAGAGAACGTACGTATTCAGGTAATCGATTTTGATTTGGAAGAGGTACGAGAAACGGAGATAAAAGATACCGGCGAGCTTAAGAAGTACTTAAGTTCTGACTCCATCACCTGGATAAACGTTGATGGGTTGCACAACGAGCAAATTATCAGAGATATATCGGAGACCTTTTCTATTCCCGGCGATATCCTTTCGGATGTGATGGAGCCATCGTCCCGTCCGCAGGCGGAAGAATTCGATAACGGTTTTTTCGTGTCCATAAAAATGATGGAGTTCAATGAGAAGAAGAACAGGGTGTCGGTCGATAATTTGAGCCTTATAGTGATGGATAAGATCCTGATCACTTTTCAGGAAAAGCAAGGCGATGTGTTTGATCCTGTCCGGGAAAGGATCCGCAAGCATAGAACCAAAATCCGTACATCCGGATCCGATTATCTGGCGTTCACTTTGCTTGATGTAGTGATCGATAATTACATCTATATTTTAGGTGTTTACGGCGAAAAGGTGGAAACGCTTGAGGATAGGCTTATTATGAACACCAATAAAGAGGTACTTAAAGTTATTAGTCTTTTCAAGCATGAACTCAACAACTTACGGGTAGATATAAAGCCGGCGAAAGAAATGATTATGGGCTTGATGAAATTGGATACGGATTTGATACAGGAAGATAACGAAAAACATTATAAGGAACTGCAGGATAATATTAATCAGGCGGTCGATCTGCTCGATTATTATCGTGAAGTTCTCTACGATGAGCTGAACATGTACCATTCGTCGATGAGCACAAAACTAAACGACACGATGACCGTACTCACCATTTTTTCGGTGATTTTTATCCCGCTAACTTTTATCGTGGGTATTTACGGAATGAATTTTGATAATCTCCCCGAGTTGCACTGGAAATACGGATATTTTGTGGTATGGGGCGTGATGATTGCGGTTGTGGTCGGGATGATTTGGTATTTTAAAAAGAGGAAGTGGTTTTAATTGTCTGAGAGATGAAAATTAAATTGTTAAAAGCCGATATAACCCGGTTGGAGACGGATGCCATTGTAAATGCGGCCAACACTACTTTGCTTGGTGGCGGTGGGGTGGACGGAGCCATTCATCGTGCAGCAGGACCGGAGTTGTTGGACGAATGTAAAACGTTAAACGGTTGCAAAACAGGAGAGGCAAAGATAACCGGCGGTTACCGGCTACCGGCTAAATTCGTTATTCACACCGTTGGCCCGGTCTGGTATGGCGGAACCCGGAACGAAGAAAACTTGCTGAGGAATTGTTACGTCCATTCGCTTCAGCTTGCCGATGAATACCGGTTAAAATCGGTTGCCCTTCCCAATATCAGCACGGGTGTTTACCGGTTTCCGAAGGAGAAAGCAGCTGAAATAGCCGTGGGGGCTGTGAAGAGTTTTCCGGCCAAGTCTGTGGAAGAAGTCACTTTCGTCTGTTTTGATGATGAAAATTTTGAGATTTATACGAGGTTGCTGGAATAGAGTATTTTATGTATTATTAGTGGAGAGAAAATGGCGAAATGTTGGCTCGAACCGATTATAGAGTTGGCTGAAAGCAAGGGATTCAAAGAATATGAGATAACGAAAATTTTAAGAATAATCGCAGAAAATGAGTAATCTTTTAAAGACAAACGGTATTTTACTTTCTATTCCCGAAGGCGATTTTTTTCTGAATTATAAGGATTATCCCTGGTTCAAGAATGCTCAGATAAATCACGTTTTCGATGTGGAAATGGAAGGTGATCATGCTGTGAGATGGAAAGCATTTTACATCCTGAGCGATATCCGCTAATAACGAATAGCAAGTAAGAACGCTTTACGGTAAGTTTCGCCGATAGGGATTTCGTGCTTTCCGATGATAATGCGGTTCTTTTCCACACGTACGATCTTGTCACGATTCACGATAAATGACCGATGCACACGAATAAACCGTGCGGACGGTAATTCATCTTCCATCAATTTCAAACTCATGAGCGTAAGGATAGGCTTCGCTTCTTTGTCGGTGAAAATTTTGATGTAATCTTTCAATCCTTCAACCAAAAGAATGTCTTCGAAAAGAATATGTAACAGTTTATAATCCGACCGGACAAAAATCCCCGAAACTTCGGCTTCTCCCTTTTCTTCCGAAGCGATTTTCATTTCAAACCACTCCAATGCTTTTTTCGAAGCGCTTAAAAAGTCGGAGTAGGAGAAAGGTTTTAGCAGATAATCCAGCGCATTGACCTTGTAACCATCCAGCGCGTATTCGCTGAAAGCAGTAGTGAAAATAATCCGTGTGTTTTTATCCAGGAGCCGGGCAAGCTCCATACCGTTTACGTCAGGCATCTGAATGTCGAGGAAGATCACATCTATGCGTTTGTCAGGCATATTGTTCATCGCCTGCAAGGTGCTGGAGTACTTGCCAGTCAGGTTCAAAAAAGGTGTTTTCTGCACATAAGAATCGAGTAATTCCAATGCCAGAGGCTCATCGTCAACTATCCAGCAATTCAGTTTCATTTATTTATGTTCAACGTTCAACGTTCAACGCTCAACGTTCAGAGTTCAGAGTGAAAAGTGAATTACGATTGACGAAAAGTAGGTTTACTCATAACTTTTCTTTCTTCACTTTTAGTTCTCTTGTCTTTTGTTCTTGGTTCTTGGTTCTTAATTTTTCACTCTTCACTCTTCACTCTTAATCATTCTTCTCCTTGGTGTCAATAATCAAGGTGGTAGAGTAGGTATTGTTTGCAATTTCAAAATCCCATTGATATCGCCCGGGATAAACCATCTCCAGCCGTTTTTTTACAAGTTCCAACCCGATCCCACTACCGCTTTTATCTGCCTCCGACTTGGGGTAGTGGCTGTTGCGGGAAATAAACTTGACTTTCCCGTCCGGCATTTCCGATAAAGAAATGTCTATAAACGACGGTTTATCGCCACTGATCCCATGCTTGAAAGCATTTTCAATCAAAGATATAAAAATTAATGGTGCAATGGGTGTCTCGCTGTCTGTTTTTACTGAGAGTTGTGTGCTGAGCGTTACATTATCGGCAAGTCTTATGCGCATCAGATCAACGTAATTTTTAATAAAATCTACTTCCTGTTGTAACGGCACAAGTGGCTTGTCGTTGTCATACAGGATATGCCGCAACAGTTTGCTTAAATCAAGTACAGCCTGCCGGGCTTTTGAAGGGTTAAACTCGATAAGCGCATAGATGTTGTTGAGGGTGTTGAGCAAAAAATGAGGGCTGATCTGGTTTTTCATATTTTGCAATTCGGCTTCTGATTTCGCTTTTTCCAGCTCTTTTCTCTCATTCTCTACCTCAAACCAGCGAAATGTCATTCTCAGGGCAACGCTCAATCCCACCATGGTTACCAAAGTAGTTAAGTTCCGGATAATGAAAAGCCAGGGCGAAGGCTTAAACCGGTGGCCCCCGCGGCGTGGTACATGCTCCGGGTTTATCAATCGCAACAGGTCATTTCCAAAATGCATCAACGTAGCGGCAGCAATAATCAACAGTAGGTTATAGAAAATAAATTCCTTTGTTTTGCCTTTGAATAAAAACTGTTTTATCAGTACGAAATAATTGATGTAGAAAACCAAAAGCAACCCCAATGTATCGGGCAGGGAACGTATGAACAGATCCCAGCGGAAAATCCTTTCCCTGTCAATAAAAAAATAGGGCGCAACTATAATCATACTCCATAGCAGAATATGTACGATAACGACTGCGTATGTCTTTCTTGCGCTGTTTTTAATAGGATTTTTCATTTCCTGTTAAGTTTTTTGGACATTAACCGCCGTGTCCATGGCCAAATCTTCTTCCGGGACCATACTGAGGCGTCATGTCTTCTCGTGTTGCACCGTTTTTGAAAATATTGAAGCGATAAACAAAATGTACCATAAAATAAGTTGTGAGCGTGTTGGTTGTTGTGTCACGAATATAGTTGGATGTCACTGATCTGCTGATGTTACTGCGTTGTTGCAGAATATCGTATATCTTTAAACGGATAGTACCGTTTTTTTGTTTAAATAATTGTTTCTGGATAGAAGCATTCCACAGCCACTCGTCTTGCGTAAAACCATCGGAATAGCCGGAATTGGTGCTGTAATTGATGTCACTCTCAATGGACATGTCCCAGGGAAGATAAAGGGTGGTATTGGCATTTCCGCCGTAATTCAGGAACTCCTGGTCGCGTTGTCCTTTCAAACTGTTTTTTACCTTGTTGTAACTGACGTTGCCGCGGATTCCGAAGTCGAAAATATCCGACCGGTAGTTCAATCCTAATGTCTCACCCAAATTCAGCCTGCGGCTTAAATTTTTCTCCAGGTTTGAGAACCCGTTTGTATGATTATAGCTGGCGAATGACATGGAGAAAATAGAGAATTTAATGTTCTTTAAAGGAACGTTCAGCATCATACGGCCATTAGCATTCCAGTTCCCCGCCACGTTTTCGAATGTGGTTTCCCTGCGTCCCGTTTCACGATCGGTCATGGTGGACGAGACAATGTCGTTGTTCAGATAGCGAATATCGCCAAAGAGGCCCATGGAGCGGTTCTTTTCGGGATTGAAGTTCTGATAGCGAAGGTTTAGCCTGTGTTCAAAAGATGGTTTTAAATCGGGATTTCCGTAAGTTATATTCAACGGATTCGAAACATCCACTACCGGCGACAATTGTGAAACCGAGGGTTGGTTGGTATTGCCAAAATAGCGGAGCCTTAAGTTGTGTTGGCGTGTCCATCTGTAGTTGAATTGTGCCATGGGTGCGTAATTGATCACGTCGCGGGTGAAATCGCTGATTTTATTTTCTCCGATAAAAGTTTTGCTTTGTGAACTCGAAGGTTGCACAGAGAACCCGATTGTATAATCGTATTTCTTGCGAACCGCCTGAAAATTAAGTTCAATTGCCTGATTGGTAAAATTATTTTCCAGACGCTTGCTGTACTGTTCGTCTAAAACCGTGTAATTACCTGATGCGTCTTTAACGCGAGTATCTTTATCGGATTCGGAAATATTTTGTCGGTACTGATATGCAAACTGAATAGCGTTATTGTTGCCCAACGGCTCAACATAAGATATGTAACCGCGCCAGTTTTTGGAGTCGTTAGTATTGATAAATCGCTGATCGATAATATCGTCCGGTTTTGTTCCGTTGTAAAAAGTATTGGAAAGATTTGTTCCCCTGTTTTCGGAATCAGACATTCCACCGCGCAACTGAACGCTCAATATACGGCCTTTTTTACCCAGTGTGCGGCTCACATCCAGCCGTGCAGAAAGATTCTTACCGTTTCCATCGGAATTATATTTTGAATCTCCGTAATTTATAGAGTCTCCAATGGTTTCGGTTGTGGTTGAAAAGTCACTGAGTTCGGTTCTGCGATTGTTGTAAACCGATCCTTCGGGATTGAAAATAATTTTTGTCAACGTGTCGGGTGTCCATTCCAAACGCATATCCATATTGAAATTCTGGCTGTAATTATTGTTCGAATTCTCTTCATTCTCTATCGTGTTGCCGCTGCTAAGGATATTTTGCGTATGTGTTTTAGAAAGTGTGTTATTGTCGGTAAGCCCGTACCGGAGATTTCCCCCGAGTTTCAGTTTGCTGCTAAATTGCTGGCTGAAATTAAAACCTGCGTTCCCGGACGTGGTGATACCATTTTGTCCGCCAAAGAACATTCTTCTGCCACCGCCGCCACCACTTCCAAACATCGAAGACGCCAAATCGGAAAATCCGGCGTTGTTGGTATTGTTGAAACCGCCCAAAGCTGTGTATTGATTCTTGTCTTTCATGTAATTGACCATCGTATTCCCTTCGTACCGGCCTTTTGTTCCATACCCTACAAAAGCGTTTCCAAACAGGCCTTCTTTCATCCCGGGCCTTACCATCAGATTGATGACCGTTTCTTCGTCGCCGTCATCAAAGCCGGTCATTTGCGCCATATCGGTTCTCCTGTCAAGCACTTGCAACTTGTCAACCATTTTGGCGGGCAGGTTTTTCGAAGCCACTTTCGGGTCGCTGCTGAAAAACTCTTCGCCATCTACCATGATCTTTTTTATTTCACGCCCGTTGACAGTTATCTTTCCTTCCGAATCTACTTCAACACCCGGCATTTTCTTCAAAAGATCTTCCAGAACGGCGCTTTCAGTCACTTTGTATGAGTCGGCATTATATTCAACAGTATCTCCCCTGATAACAATTTCCGGAGCTTTGGCGGTTACCACTGCAGCATCGAGCAGGATATTGTCTGTCCCGAGCCCGACGGATCCTAAATTAACGGTCCTGTTTGCATTGTTAATAGTTACATTGCGAAAAAAATCGTTATGCCCCACATAAGTAATATGTACAATGTAGTTTCCGAAAGGGACTGAAATGGCAAAATTCCCTTCCAGGTCGCTGGCCACTCCGTTGAAATAGACACTGTCTTTCTGCTGTAAAATACGAACGTTGGCTTGGGGAACGGGTTCTTTTGTCTCTTGATCCACAATTTTTCCCGCAATCCTACCGTTGTTTTGAGCAAAAATTGAAACTCCGATGAGCAGAAATCCGATAAATAAAACAAATCTTTTCATATACGATTATTATTTGTCCGGCTGATTTGATAAGTGAACGTCTAAAATCACAACAAAATTAACCGGATGTTACCTGGATAGCAAATGAAATAGACAAACGTGTGGATTGTATCGACGAAATGACGTAAATAACGGATGAGAAAGGGTTGGCAAATAAAATTTATTTATATCTTTGGCGAGGAAAATCAAAAAAAATCATTCAAAATGTTAAAGTCATTAAAGAACGAAGACTGGACAGCTACGCTCATCGGTGGAGTAATTTTGTCGCTTGTAGTATTGATGCCGGGTTATATGAAAAATCCGATAGTTTTGTTTGTGGTAATTGCGGCGTTATCTTACTTGGGGTATCTTTTTTTAGGGAAAAAAGATAAAGGGCAATTTATCCTCTCCTTTGTTATTATATATGCGCTTGTATTGTTAGCTGATTTGATAACTAATGTGGCTTTTGTGAAAAAGATGGGTTTGGAATCGGTCTTTTTTTCTGTGCTGATCGGATTGATCGTGAGAAATACGATTGGATTACCAAAGTGGATGGAACCCGCCGTACGGAGCGAGTATTATATAAAAGCGGGCTTAGTTATCCTGGGCAGCAGCATACTTTTCGGAGAAATTATGAAAGCCGGCAGCCTGGGATTGGTTCAGGCTATAATTGTAGTTTTCAGTGTGTGGTACTTTAGTTTCTGGGTTTCGAGGAGAATGGGTGTCGATCCCGAAATGTCCATGATGTTGTCGAGCGCTGTTTCCATCTGCGGTGTTTCGGCTGCCATAGCTACCTGCGGAGCTATCAAGGGCGATCCGAAAAAGCTCTCTTTCATTGTTTCGCTTGTTCTCATTGTGGCTATCCCGATGATGTACATTCTGCCTTTCATAGCCAAATGGATGGGATTAAGTGAGCAGGTTGCCGGTGCCTGGCTGGGAGGAACTATCGATACGACGGCCGCCGTGGTCGCTTCGGGAAAGTTTATCGGGGAAACGGCTGAACAATACAGCGTTATCATTAAATCGGCGCAGAATGTGCTGCTGGGTGTTGCTGCTTTTGCTATTTCCATTTACTGGTCTTACAAAGGTACAAATTCCAATATTCGCCCCTCGGGGAGTGTTTTATGGGAGCGGTTCCCTAAATTTGTCCTCGGATTTCTTATAGCTTCGTTGGTATTCAGTTTTGCTTTTGAACCTGCAGCCGGGAAAAACCTTTCAAAGATTGCCCAGGAATCGCGCGGGTTACTTTTCTCGCTGGCTTTTGTTTGTATTGGCCTGGAAACGAGTTTTAAAGATATTTTTAAGAAAGAAAATTCAAAATATATCTGGTCGTTTCTTGTTGCGCAGGGATTTAACATACTCCTGACGCTTGTTGTTGCCTGGCTTCTGTTCAGGACGCTACTTTCGTCACCCGGTATTTGAATGGAGGGTGGCGTAGATAATTATTAATTCATTTCGTACGCTTTATAAATTATTGTAACTTTGTAGAAACAACTGGATAATGAAATAAGTGAAATTATGCAACATGCCGAAATCATTAGTCAACTACGTGACAGTATTCGTCAAACGGCACCTGGGGCAAAAGTTATCCTCTACGGGTCGTATGCGCGGGGCGATGCCCGTGAGGATAGTGATATTGACTTGCTGATTATTGTTGATGATGAACAACTTACTCCCGAAAAAGAACAGAGCATCGTGTTTCCCCTCTTCGATGTGGAGTTTGCCAGTGGCATAACCGTAAGCCCTTTGGTGGTCAGTAGAAAAAAATGGGAGAACCGTCCGTTTAAAACTCCTTTCTATATTAACGTTGTAAACGAAGGAATAGAATTATGAAATAGCAGTTGGATGATGAAAGTCGCCGGGCTTTGTCGGATTATCGATTTAAACGCGCCAAAGAAACTTTCGCCGAGGCCGTTGACTGCTTCACGAGAATATTACAATACGGCTATAAACCGCTTGTATTACGCTTGTTATTACGCTGCAGGCGCTTTGCTCATCAAAAACAAATTTGAGGCACACACCCATGCCGGAGTGAAACAACTGTTGGGCTTGCATTTTATAACCACTGGTAAATTGGCTCCCGACTATGCCCGTTTTTATGCGCAACTGTTTAACAACCGAATAGCCGGGGATTACGACGATTTTGTTGTTTTTGACAAGGAAACTGTAAATGTGATTATTCCGCAGGCTCAACAGTTTATCCGTGCTATTGAGGAGCTGCTGATTCGGTAAATTGCTTAATTAATCTTTTCATCTTCCCGGCCTGAATTTAAGTTCCAGTTTCGGTTGCGGGCGCATCTTGCCGGTAAACACATCGCGTCCCCAAATTACACCTGCTTCCGCGCCTACAGTGGGTTGAAACCAGTATTCAACAGTTCCGCCGTAATACGTATTGTTCAGCTCAGGCATCATAGGTTTGGCCGGTTGAGAGTTGTTTTGCATCATCGGAAATCCGCCATAGGCGTTCAGGAACCAGTCATCAGATAATCGATATCTGGCATGTAAATCGATCAAAACCGCCGATTGATCCAGGTTAAACATATTGGCACCGGTTTTCATAAAGCCGGCACTGCCTTCGAGCATCAGGTTTCTGCCTGCTACGTACTGTAAATCTGCAGAAACACTCCAAAAGGGAATAACGTTAAAGTTTGAATTGTACATCCAGGATAATCCCGCGTTTAAGTTTGGCGTAAGCAAATAATTGGCCCCGGCACTCAGAATATAGTAATTCGCTTTTCCGAAAAAAGGCGTTTCAACAAGTCCTAGCGTAGCCGCAGAATAGAGGCTCATTCGTGGAACCGGGGAGTAGATTGCTGCCGCGGTTCGTGATTTGGAATTTATATTATCCGACCCGGTTCCGTAGAACTGGACGTTTGAGGGATATGTGCGGGGCATAAGGTAAGGATTAACTGAAAAATCATTGAACCGGTTGTATTGTAACCCATCTTTTCCGATGATCGGGTGTAGGGTTGGTATGGTGATTGTAAAACCGTTGGACAGGACGGAATCGGATTGCAGGGGTAATGGTTTATCTGAAGCAACCCTTAGACTATCTTTTCTGGTTGGATTCTCTTGTGCGTTTACCGGATAAACCAGCAAAGACAACAATAAAAACGAAAAAATTTTTTCCCTGATCTTCATTTTTTCAGTATCCACGCATCCTTATGGCCGGGAAAATCCCGTTTGAGTTGTCTCAGGTTTTGTTCGGCTTCCTCGCGTGTAGAGAAAGACGAAGTAAAAACGTCGATGCGGTCGGGCCGATCAATGGCGGAAGCAGTTGAAAAACCTTCAGAATGCAACAGGGCAATCATATCATCCGCCACTTTGCGAACTTGATAGACGCCCGTCACGATATAAAATCTGGGAATATCTGATGATGGCGCAACTTCTTCGGTTTGGGGGATGATGGAGGTATTTTCGACTCCTGCCGTAACGGACGAAGTTGAAACGATTGAAGCGCTTTCTGTTGCTTTTTCGGCTTTAGGACCAAACCATTCACTTTCGGAAAAAAATTGAGCCGTCTGATGACGAAGTGTGCTGTCCTGAATGGGGAAGAGAAGCATTATTGCCGCAATAACTGCTGCCACGGCAGCGCCAACGCCCACTTTTCTTATTACGGGTTTTTTGCTGCTTCCCGATATTTCTGCCAACTGCGCAGGCGGCTGTATCTGTATTATCGGTTTCAACGACGCAACGGATAGCCCGAAGTGTTCGGGCCGCATAAAGGGTTTTGACTGATAGGTGAATCGTTGCTCATCGATCATCCTGAAACTTCCTAAATCGCCGAGATCAACAGATCGTTCGGAACGTAACAGATTTTTAATTTGCCGGACTGAATCACTGATTTTTTGTACAGCACTTTCAAAAGAAATTTCGTCGGTACGCATATAAGACTCCGCCAATAATCCATCATTGTGCGAAAGCTCACGATTAAATACCAACTCGCACACCGGCGGGTTGAAGGCCGAAAGCCCATTCCTGTGAGAAGGTGTCGTATTAACAACAAATCCTCCCAGTGAAGGAACAATTACACAATTGTGTGTATGTAAAAGGTATTCTATATGGGAAATCAGTTGGTTCATAACGCAAAGATAAAAAAAAGGATGATGAATTTGAAAAAATTCATGAAAAACTTATTGACACCCCTAACCCTTTATTGTGCGGTAATTTTGAAAATATGACTTTTGAAAGCTCCATTTACAGGAAAATTGATTCCGTAATTCAATAGATAATCTCCTTTAAACAGACCCTGGATACCCTCAATGGTATAAGAACGATCCGGATCAAGGCCTTTCAGGCGGACTATTTTTGTCTTTTTTGCTTCAAGGCTGGTTGCTTTAGGATATTCTGCTAAATTATATACAAATACAACACTTTCAGAAAGGTCTTTGCTAACAAACTGCAATATGCTCCTGTTGTTTTCATAAGGAGATACCAACCGGTAATGATTTCCAAACTGCACCGTTTTCCGGATATCTTTATATCGGGCTATTTTCTCCCCGGCAATCGCTTTTTCCTCATCATTCCATTTGGAAATATCATATCCTATACCCAATACTCCGGCCATGGCTACGTCAAGTTTGAACTCCAGCGGGTGATTCTGGCCGTGCCAGTCCTCATGAGTAATCCAGGAGATCATGGTATTGGCCGGGAATATGGAGAGGTATGAATCCTGGATGAATATCCGTTCAACGGGATCGGTATTATCACTGGCCCAATTGAAATCGAAAAACCGGGCCATTCCCATATCAATCCTTCCTCCGCCACTGGAACAGTCTTCGAACCATACATCGGGAAATTCTTTTCTTAAAGTACCTACCAGGCGATATAGATTTTCCACATATTTGATCCTTACCGCACGTTGTTCGTCGGATGGGGCGGACATAAAGCCCGGATCGGTCAGGGATTTATTCATATCCCATTTAATGAATTTGATGTTATTCTCCCTCAGTAATCCGGAAATACTTTTATAAACGTACTGATAGACATCCTCCCGTGCAAGGTTCAGCATCAATTGGTTCCGGACTTCATGCCGCTGGCGGTTCGGGAAGTAGAAGACCCAATCGGGGTGCGCCCTGTATAGATCACTGTTGGGGTTCACCATCTCGGGTTCGATCCAGATACCGAAATCAAGCCCCATAGCATTGATCTGGTCTATCATAGGCTTTAATCCATTGGGAAACTTGTTCTTATCTACCGTCCAGTCGCCCAACCCCGCTTTATCATCTATTCTTCCTTTAAACCATCCGTCATCAATGACAAACATCTCAACCCCAATCTCTTTTGCCACTTTCGCCAGAGCCAGCTGATGTTCTTCATTCACATCAAAAGCGGTTGCATACCAACTGTTGTATAGTACCGGCCTTATCACATCCCTGTGCTTTTCCGGCAATAATTGTTCGCGGATGTAAGAAGTCAGTTTCAGTGTTACGTCGTCCGTTCCGGCATTAGAATACCCGAAGACCATTCGCGGAGCAGTAAAAGATTCACCCGGCTTCAAATAGAGTTCCTGATCCCAAAAATTTATCCCTCCTACGACTTGTACATTTCCTCTAAAAAACTTTTCAAAATCAACGCGCCAGTTACCACTGTATTGGAGGGATCCAAACCAGACCTCTCCCTGCTGAGCACCGTTTTCCCCTTCGGGACGGATAAAAAACGTAGATGAGCCGAAAGATTTGAAATCCCTTACCTGAATAGTTTTTGTACCTTGCGTCAATGGGGTTGTGTTCGGCCTGAACTCATTTCCCCAAATTCCCGAAAAGTGTGTTAGCTCGTAAGAATTCTCGGGCAGAAAAATAGATCCCGACTGTAAGTTCTCAATTTTTACGGATCCTTTCTTTGCCGTATTGACCACTTCCACCCATTTTTCAATCAGGTCATAACCGGGCAATACACGGATATAAGAATGAACCGTTAAAGGATAAAACTTGTCTTTCTGAGTAATTTTCAGGGTTTCAAAACCATCGACATTCAATGTTCCGGACGAAACGTATTCCAGCTCTAAATCCCTCACTCCGTCAGGAAAAACAACCTCCAGCACAGGGAGGGCCGACACGTATCCTCCGCGTACCGGAACCTCGGTCCCCATACTCCCCTGCGCCTTGTCGGATTGTAATTTATTACCATAATAAACAAACTGAACATCTCCACCCGAAGAAACTTTCAACTGATACACAGAGGAAACGGTGGTAATGTTCCATTCTTTTTCGCTTTTTCCGGTATTTATCTGTCCATAGGAGGAAACAGTCAACAACACGGACCCTAATAGAATAATAATCTTTGTGAAGTAGGTCATGATTCATTTTTAATTCAATTTAAAAATCCACCACCTTTGGTGGTGGTCATGTTCTTTGGGGCTATGCCTAAAATTGA
>MKTD01000027.1 GCA_001898165.1 Bacteroidia bacterium 43-41 | reverse complement strand
TCCACCTCCTTTGGGGGTGGTGGTTTAATACTAAATTGTTTATATCTATTTTTTGAGTTTAACGCGCTGCAGCGAGATCGGCTTGCCAACCCTCGCGCTCGTAGGTCTGTACGAGGTTTTTGCCATAACTTTCGGCAGCCTCTACGGCATAGTTCGGCAGCGGCATGTATTGGTGAGTAGGGCGCACCCCTTTCTTCCGGAATACCTCCTGTGCATAGCGGTTGAAGCGGATAAGATCAATTTTGCGTACACCTTCATACCATAGCTCGTGCCCGCGTTCGGCAAGGATAGCATCAAGGAAAGACTCTTTACTTGATGTGGCCGACAAAGGAAGAGCCGCCAATCCTGCGCGTGCGCGCACATCATTTACCGCCGTAACCGCCGCAGTTGGAAGGGCGGAGTTGCTGTTACGCACCTCTGCTTCGGCATACATTAGCAGCACATCGGCCCAGCGCGCCAGTGGAATATCGGTTCCCTGGAAGTAGGTCGCACTTTCTACCGGATATTTGTTGATAATAAAGCCGTCCCAGTTAGTGGTATTGCGGTCGCGCCATACCCCTCCGTTGGTATAGTAGCGGGTGATGATGGCATTGAGCCTTTTGTCGCCGCTCTCGAAGCTGTCGTAGAACTTGCGAGATATATTGAAGACCTGTCCCCAGCCTGCTCCCATAGGGAAGAAAGGGGTGTTGTTGCCCGCGTCGTCCTTAATCGTAGCGTTGTCGGGTATCATATAGTATGCATAGGGGTTGGCATTACCGTTTTGTGCAGATCCATCGGCATTGGGATCTACGCTGATAGCCATGATAATTTCGCTGTTGAACTTATGGGCTACCTTAAAGAGATCGACGTAGGGGTTGGCTCCCGCAGTGAAAAGCGAGTATTTACCCTTCAACTCGTTGTACATATTGATGGCTTTTTGGTAGTAACCGCTGATATGGTATCCTTCATTGAGACAGTGGCGCATCATGCAGACACGGGCGTAGTCACGGTTGTAACGTCCCCGTTCTTTCTGTGTTTCGGGAATGTTTTGCAGCGCGAAGTCGAAATCGTCGTAAATCCACTGCGTCATCTGATCAAGCGTAGGCCGTTCCACCTCTTTAAGTTTTTCTTCGACCGATACATCGTCAGGATTCCAGATTAAAGGTACAGGCCCGTAAACGTGGAGTAAATAGTAGGCCATTATACCCCGCAGCAGACGCGCTTCGCCTAGTAGAGCGTTCTTTTTCTCCGTTGGAAGTATCTCCTCCGGGGCCTTCTCCAACACTCCTATCACGTAGGTCAAATAGCTTACTTCTGCTATTTTAGTAAATTGGTTTGGCGAGGAGTCAGAAAGGCCGCGTCCGTTAAAGACGCACTGGCTGAAATCGGCTCTCGATAATAAAAGCCAGCCGCTACCCCATCCATATTCCCATGGTGCGGTATTATCGGAGGTCTGGTCAAACATACGAAACGTACCTCCGGGCGGTATATACCAAGAAAATGAGTTGTATCCTCCGCCCATATAGTAAACATTTGTTGTGCCGAATGGTAAGTATCCGATCATCATGAATGACTCGTATTCGGCAGCTGTTGATGGATAGTTAGTAGGGTTGAGCGTCCCGTATATCTTCGGATCAAAGTCGTTTTCGCAACTCCATAGCATTATCGCCGATGAGAGAATTGCCATATATAAATATATCTTTTTCATCTGTATGTCTTTTTCTAATTATTTAAAATTAAACGGTCTGTAAAGTTAAAAGTTAATCTTGGCTCCTGTCGAGAATGTTCGTGTCATAGGGTGTTCAGCCATTGATGTGCCGTTACCCTGATATATTTCGGGGTCGAATCCAGTGAACTTTGTAAACGTAAATGGGTTTTGCACATTGACAAATAGGCGTATGTTACGGATATACCTTCCGAAATTTCCCAGACTGTTCCCCATGATGTTGTAGCCGAACGTAATATCGCGTATGCGCACAAACGAAGCATCCTGCACAATGTAGTTGATGCCGGCGTTGCCGGGCATAGGTACTGTCTTCAAGATTGCGATGCCGGGCAGTGTCCCGTTAGGATTAGTTTGCGAATTCCACAGATTAAAAGAGAGGTCGGTGTTGTTGCGCGGATTGTCCATGTAGAGCTGCCCTGCACTCGCCCAGTTGAGTGCGTAGTTACTGCGCATCTGGCCGAACTGTCCATAGAGGAAGATATCCAGATCAAAGTTTTTATAGGAAAATGTATTACCCAAGCCGATAGTGATGTCTGGAATTATGTTCTCCATATAGACGTCATCGACGGTTATCTGCCCATCGTTATTTTTATCTTTGATGATCGGGAAGCCTGGCTGCTGCGCCTCGGCGGGCAGCGAACGCTGGCTTTCAGGCATATTGCTTTTGTCGATGTTGATAATGCCGTCTTGTTGGTAGGAATAGTAGGCACTCATCGGCTCGTTGTTGCGAATCTGGTACTCCTGATAGTAATACTCAGGTTCTCGTTCTATCCAAAAGGCGTTGTAGTGCGAAAGGGTCAACAGCGACCGCCAGCTGAATTCACCCTTATTCTCTATGTTTATGGAATTGAGCGTGGCATCCCAACCGCGACGATAATAGTGACCATAATTCATTGGGATCGTGGGAGTCATGCTGAGCAGAGGGGCGTTGCTGTTACGTAACAGGTCGGTAACATCGTTGCGAAACCAGTCGAAGCTGCCCCACACGCGGTTGTTGAACAGGGCGAAATCCACCCCGATGTCTTTCATGATAGTCTTCTCCCATGTAATATTGGGATAATCGGGTCCGTTGAGTCGGAAAGGGATGTAGGTTACGGTGTTTTCCGAAAATTTCACATATTGGTCGGCACGAGTATAGGTGCTGTACATTGATGAGCCGAGATTGTCGAGTCCTGTTTGGCCGTAGCTGGCACGTAGTTTGAACATTTCGAGCCACTTGAAGTTTTTCATGAAACTCTCGTTAGAAAGCTTCCAGGCTATCGACACCGAGGGGAAGAGGGCATATTTCTTATCAGGGAAGAACTTGTCCGTTCCGTCTCGGCGCAGTGTGCTGGTAATAACATAGTTGTCGAGCAGATCGACTGACGCACGGACAAATTGCGACCGGCGCTCGTTGGCGTAGCGCCCCGATTCCGGATAGAACGGTCCATTAGCTGTCGAGACATTGTCGCCCGCTATAACATCATTGGCATTTTCGTAATCGACATCAAGCGACTGTCCTTTGTTCAGATAGCGACCCATACCGGCTACGACATCGACTTTTGCCCACTTGCCAAACTGTTTTTTGAAAGAAACGGTAGTTTCCACTGTTTCGTTACGCCGTTCGGTGTAGCCCAGATGTCCGCGCGACTTGTACATGCTGAAGAAATAGAAATCGGAGGGAAGATAGAAGTCACGATTGCCATTTTCTTTGTTGGATCCGTACATCAGCCGTGCCGAGAGCATATCCTTGATAATATCTACATCTGCGGCGAAGTTTACATAATATCCGTCGGTTTGCGTCCGGTCGTTCATGCGAGCCATATCTGCCGGATTGGAACGGTTTTGAAAGATTGTATATTTGCCGTCGTTCCCTTTGATGGGCAACAGCGGCGGATAAGCCAAAGCGTTTTGTAGAGAACCTACCAAAACGTCCGACCATGTATTACCACCTTTGGCCGAGGAGTTGGTGTAGTTGTTTTGGTTCAGGTTGACAATGGTTGTCAGGCGCAGAAAGGGAAAGAGTTGCGCTGAGATATTGGTGCGCAGAGCCAGACGCTCCATGCCTGAATTGATTACCGTGCCGTTGTGGTTGTAGTAGTTACCGGAGAGGTAATATTTGAATGTCTTGTTACCCCCGGAAATAGAGATGTTCTGGTTGCTTATGCTGCCGTTTTTTATTACATAGTCCAGCCAGTTGGTGGTTTGCGCCGCTTCTATTTGGTGTGGATAGAAACTTGGCGTCCATTTGTTGTCGTAGGTATTAGGTCCATAAGGATACATGTTGTTGACTAGCAAATAGTTTTCCTTGTTGAAAACGTTAGCCATATTCATATAATCTTGCGAGTTGAGGGGTTTCAGGTAGGGGTAGTTTTTGACTGCCGACCAGTTGCTTTCGAAAGTGATATTTAGTTTTCCTTCCGATCCGTTTTTGGTGGTTATGAGCACTACGCCGTTGGCCGCCCCGATACCGTAGATAGCCGCTGAAGCATCTTTCAAGATCTCTATCGATTCAATATCGCTCGGATTGAGACCTGCCAGACCGCCACGTCTGATGCTCTGCATCATTTCAGTATGCCCTGTGCCTACTTCAAGCGATCCGGAAGGCATCATTACTCCATCGATTACGAAGACCGGCGTGCCCGAGCCACGAATAGACAGGCTCACGTCGCCTCCAGGCTGTGGGCTTTGCAAATTGGCAGTCAAACCTGCTGCGCGTCCCATAAGCATTTGCGACACATTACTGACAGCTGCTTTAGAGATATTCTCCGGCTTTACAGTGGAAATTGCCGTAGTCACATTTTTTCGATTCATGATACCATAACCGACTACTACCACTTCACTCAATGATTTAGCGTCTTCGACCAGTGTAATTTGCAAATTGGTATGATTGTCTACTTTGATTTCCTGCGTAATGTAGCCGATGTAGGAAACTGTCAGTATGGAACCAATCGGAACGGAAAGCGAAAATTTTCCTTCCGTATCGGTAATTGTACCGTTAGTTGTGCCTTTTTGGACAATATTGGCGCCAATAATGGATAGACCGTTTTCATCGATAACAGTTCCGCTGTATTTTCTAGCGATATTTTCATCGGAATTTGCTGTCATAATCGGAACAATCATAATCTGTTTCCCTTGTATTTTGAAGGTCATATTCGTACCTTTTAGGACAGCCGATAAAGTTTCCGGTAATGTTTTTTTTGTGACATCTATCGAAATACTTTTGTTTACATCGATTGCCTTTTCGTTATAAGCAATCTTCATGTTAGTTTGTTTTTCTATTTCTTCAAATACAGATAAAATAGTCGTTTGTTTTTGAGAAATGGTTATCTTCTGATTCTGAGCCTGAATTGCGGTTGACACGGAGAATAGAAACAGAAACAGGAAGACTCCTTTGAGATAATTATTGCTTCTTTTTTTTATTGAGTCAGATAATTTCATACTTTTATATTAAATTATTGATGAATATTAGATTTTCTAAATTTGAGATTTGCCCCGATTACCATTTTGATGATCATGGGCGGAGTGTTCATCGATTTTAAACCGGAGAAGGTGTTTGCAAGCGTCTCTCCGGTTCTTTTTTGCATATTGTCTTATGTTTAGTCATTAATAAATGTACAGTTTGTCACTCTCTATCTTGTACTGTAACCCTGGAATAATATTTTGCAGAATGTTCATAAAATCCGTGATGCTTTCCTCATTATCCAATTTCATGGTGATTTTTTCGTCGCTGTATCTATGAGAGTTGAGATAAACACACTTGTTATATTTTCGCTCGATTGTTTTTACGATTTCGTCTATCGACATGCTTTGAATAATAATATTTCCTTTTGTCCATGCAATGGCATTTTCGGTTTTCACCGTCTGCTTCTTAACCTGTTTTGAGCTCCTATCATACGATATCTGCTCATTAGGAACGAGTATTTCCGGTTGAATGCCAGTTTGCTCAAAGCATACATTCACTTTTCCGCTTTCAAGCGTTATGGACGAACTTTTGCTATCGGGATAAGAGCAGACATTGAATACAGTCCCCAATACTTCTATTGCCATATCGGCTGTATTTACGATGAACCGTTGTTTATTGTGCTTTGCAACACTGAAATAAGCTTCTCCATTGAGATAAACGGCTCTTGTCTTGCCGAAGTGCTCAGGATAAACCAGTATGCTGCCTGCATTCAGCCGAACTTGCGAAGCATCGGGCAGAGTAAGGTCTCTTATTTCTCCATTGGGTACGATGCATTCGATAAATTTTATCTCCTCTGTGGAAACTGTGTCTTTTTTTAGATAAGTGTATGTGAATATGGCTGACAATAAGGGTAATATTAAAATGGCTGCTACTCTGAATAGTTTACGGATAAAAACAGATGCAGAATTTGCCCGGTGTGTTTTTGTAGCTATTCTGGATTGTAGCTTCTGGAATGATTTTTCGGTTGACGGGTTGGCTTCAATATCTAGATTGTCCCACAACTCTGTCAGGATTTGATTCTTTTCTTCTTCGTTCCGTTCTTCTTTCAGCCATAACGCAAAATTCCTTTGTACACTATTGGATGGTGTATTCTTAATGTAAGTTTCTATTATTTGACGTACTTTCGACATATCTTCGCTTGTTTACAATTTGCTTTACTGTATAAAAAACAAGTAAAGATGCCGATGCACTTAACCGGATGATTAATTTTTTTTACAAAAAGAAAATAAAGGATAGTCTGATTACTTCCCGAATCTGCTTAAGGGCAAGGTTTAAGTGAACTTCTACCGTTCTTTTGGAAATGTTCAATTTTTCGGCTATTTCGGCATTTTTCAGGTTTTTAATCCGGCTCATTTCAAAAATTCGGCGTCGTTGCTTTGGCATTCTTTCCACGGTCAATTGGATTAACAATTCAAGTTCTTTCGCATAAATTTCTTCTTCCGTCAAGCATTCCTTCAAATCGGCAGAATTCATATAATAATAGAAAGAAGCGTAATTTGTTTCTACTGTTTTACTTTGCAGGTAATTAATCGAGTAATTCTTTGCCATGCGAAATAGGTAAGCATTCAAGTTTGCCAATCGGAAAAAACGTTCTCTATTCATCCAAATATGTTCAAAAATATCCTGTGACAAATCTTCTGCTATTGCTTCGGATTTGACAAAATAATTGATGAAATATTTAACTTTTGGGAAATATTTCATGTATAATTGGTGAAAAGATTTATCGTTGTTCTCGCTAAATCTTTCATCTTCAGAATATTCATCGCGTTGCTGCATCCAATATTTGTATATAGGCTGATAAAATTAGTTACTATTCAATGATAATAAGACAGTTTAAAGGATGAATGCACTTAATCAGGATTGCATGTTTAACTTTTTATTTTCTTCGGTTATTAAAGCGATATCCCACATGATCATTTTTGTAAACGATTTTACTCCAAGTTTGTAAAATACGTAATGAGATAGGTTTTCTTCTGCACAGAATGAATTTAAAACATAAAGTCATAGTTCCTTCCCCATATAATAAGTCCTAAATCAATCATGCGCTTGAGCAGAAGAATGAAACCCGATGGGTATTCGGGCATGCTGTCTCCATAGTGACGGATGGCTGACGTTGCTTCCGGAAATAATTCTCCGGTATCAATCCACTCATTGGCCCTGCTGAGGAATGGTTTTTCGCTGGATTCGTTTCCATTGTTTCGGTCGGTATTTAACCTGAATGATTTAGCGTTATCCACCAACTGGTCAACCTCTTGCCGTAGGTACTTGATTTCTTCTTTCAGCCAATTAATCTCTTTGTTTTTGGCAGAGAGAAGTTTATTGACAGCTTTTTGGGGAACATAGTTTTCACATACAGTATTGAGAACTTCGCGAATTTCTATTCTTTCGCTTTTTTTAAAGTCTCAAATTTTTCTCTTCCCATCTTTAACAATTCTTCAAATAATTTTACTGTCTGTGAAACAGTATCTACTCAAGTGGTTAGAAAGGGAGACCCCGGAATCTTATTCCCGATTCTTCAACAACTTCTTCAGAAAGGTGTTTTTTCAACTAACCATCAACAATGGAAAGGATCAGCGATTATTAGAAGAGAGCCTATTTAGAAAATTTTTTCAAGGCTTTTCAAGGTAATTGTTGCCTTTTCCTTGTCCAAAAGCAAGTATATCTTCGAGATTAATTTCTTTACTTACCCAACAAGCCTCTGAGAAAAGCAATTTCTTTATCTTTATCGGCAATGATTTTCTCTTTTTCAGCTATAAGTCTTTCGTATAAATTTTTCTCTTCTTCTGATTTGTGATTGATGGTAACTGAACTGTTGTTAAAACCGACCTCATTGTCTTTAATTGCGTTAATATAAACACTATCATCAACATTGATAAGGTCTTCAACCGTTGTTTCCAAAACCTCTGCTATTAATTGTAAGCGTTCGATGTCTAGTTTTGTAATTCCGTTTTCGACCTTTTGCCAGGTTTTCAAATGCATATTTAATTTATCTGCCATTTCCTGTTGAGTAAGGTCGCTTTGCTCACGAAGTTTTTTGATTTTGTTATGAATTGCTCCCATATTGATAGTATTGTAGCTAAAAAGTATCTTTTTTTTGATCAATTGGATACAAAAAGTAGGTTTTATCTTCTCTTTAAAGTATTTACCTTTGTCTTCTCAACCTAATTAAGAAAAGTAAAGTTACAAAAAATATCTGAAACTTAAACAAAACGCATATGAAAACATAGAAATGTAGAGTCAACCAGCAAGTGCGAATTTACGCTAATTGTTTGTAAAACTCAATTTTTGGTGAATTAAATCCTAATTTTT
>MKTD01000026.1 GCA_001898165.1 Bacteroidia bacterium 43-41 | reverse complement strand
TTCGCCAGTTCATGATGATGTGGGTGGGAACCTGGCGGACTTTGCTTTCCCTTTCCCTGGAATTAACAATCAGGACCGAGGTCTTGTGTCTCATTGTTATAAATTATTCTATATTATTTATCAATCTGCAGAATACTAAATATTTACAGTTTTGATCCCAACTATATTATCCATTGAGACATGGAGGTTCTACAGGAAACATCCTGTTGTAAGCAGCTTACCGGAAGAATGACACAAGCGATCAAGCCTAATATTGCTTTTCTCATGTGTGTATCTGTTTATAGACTGTTAATTGCTCATCCAGTCATACAGACTTTATTGTTCTGCTTTTAAGGGGCGGTATCCCGTACCGCCTGCTGTAGAGATTCACCAGATGCGACACGCTTTTGAAGCCGTACATTCCGGCTATTTCCGTGATGGACAGTTCCGAACTCTCCACCAACAGGCAGATCTCCTCCATTTTCCGGTCCAGCATCCACTGGTACGGTGTCTGCCTGAAATATTTCTTGAAATGGCGCGTAAAGGTTTTGATGCAATCGTATCCGCAAAGTTTCGCCAGTCCATTCATGTTCCTTGCATGCATATAGTTTTTAAACACGCTCTCCGCGAATATTTTCGATTTTGCAGCGTGCGGTATCAGTTTCACCAGCACGATCTCTTTGCCGGGGGACGGGTCCATTCTGCTCGACAATCCGTCCGAGAATGTGAACGTGCATGACGCCACATCCGTAAGCAGATATCTGCTTACTTCCTTTCCCCTGTCATTTTTCAATTGAGTGTCCTTCATACGATTCTTTGTTTAAAAGGGTTTCAATTACACGAAGTTCGTTATCAGTAATCATTTAAAAGGAAACAGCTTAACCCGTGGAACATGAACGCGTTGCTCCAGCCCATGTAAGGGATCCCGGAACTGGAATGCGCCCTTACCTGATAATAGAAATATCCATTCCTGTCCTGCATGTTCTTCAATGTCCAGCGCATCACCTTTCTAGTCAGGTGTTGCCAGTCGCCGTACTTGCCTGATTTCGACAATACCACGAACAGTTGTCCCGGGCAACGGATATCAACCGGGTAAATCCGGTCTTCGTGATATTTGGGGGTGCCATCCGCCAGGAAGCCGAGCGTTTAAAAAACGGTAATGTCCGGAACACTTTCGAGTTCAACCCGTCATAGGGCTCCCAACCGGCAAAGTCTTGGGCTTCGCAGTAATTCTTTAATCGGATAAAAGATTCAACAATCGTCATCTGTAATTTTTACAACTTGTCTTGTTTAGCTATATCTGTGATTTATGAGTTATCAAATTCATATTTAGAGACATGCATTTCACTATAAATTACCCCGATAAGAAAACCTGCCGAAAAAATTCAAACAACCAAGCAAAATTTGCCTTACTGTTACGCGCCTGCTTACGCCTGTCAAGCCCATTTGGAAAGTGGTCAGCAACCTAAAGTCCGGAACAATTACAAAGAATGTCAAAGAGCATAAGGAGATGTCCATTCGCATACGTCATCCCTGATGAGGGACTTGCCTCAACTATTTATCCTTTACCTCCACGCGGCGCGCCTTGATGGTAAGTGCTTCCTGCCCCGAGGTTTTGGGGTCTTTTCCTGCACCCGAGGTAGAAAGCCTTGCAGCGTTGATCCCTTCGCCCACGAGGTACTTCTTCACTGCTTCGGCCCTTCTGAGTGAAAGCCCGTCGTTATAGGCGTTGGATCCTGTGTGGTCTGTGTAACCGGTGATGACCACATCGGTATCGCTGAATTCTTTCAGTACGGATACGATAGTGTTCAGTTCATTCGCGTACTTCCGGGTATCCACCTTGTCGCTGTCGAATGCAAAGTGTACCGGTGGCAGTGCGGGGAATTCCTTCACCACGGGTGCCGGCGCCGGTTTGGGTTCCGGTTTGGGTTCCGGTTTAGGTTCCGGTTTGGGTGCGGGTGCCGGTTGCGGTTCGTAATAAACCGGTTCCGTCCTCTTGTAGGTCTTGCCTAGGTTGATCTTGATCCCTGCCAGTGCATTGAACTGCCAGTCGGGGTTGTCTGCCCTCTTCGAGTTGAAATGATCGTCCAGCAGCGTGGCGTTCCCTTCCAGTGTAAGAGCCACAGCATCGCTCAGGCGGAAATTAAATCCCAATCCGAATCGTCCGCCCAAGAAGCCTTTGCTATCCTTCCAGAGGTATTCCAGGTCGTATGTCCCGGTGTTGAGGGCGTTGGCCTTGTCGTTCTCAAAACCGTAGGCATAGGCTCCCCCTCCAAAGAGATAGGGATTTACCACCCTGTCGGGATTAAATCCTGCGAACAGCGATGCCAGGTCCAATACCAGGTCCAGGTTTCCCTGTACGAATTTGAAATCGTACACTTGGGCGGGGGTCACCCAGCCTCCTTTTCCTTGCCATCCCGAGGCGCCGAGGCGCATCCCGAACGCGGGGCTGAAGTTGTACCCTAAGTTCAGCGCCGCTGCCGGCGATAATAGGTCTAAAAATTTAGCTTCCCCCAGCGTATGGGCAACTCCGCCCTGTAATTGCAGGTAAGCATGCGGTTTGAAAACCGTTTTACCCTCTTCCTTTATTTCTCTTATTTCTCTCTCTTGCGCCGTGGCGAACACGGGGATGAGGGTTAGAGCAAGCAAATAAATAAATAATCGTTTCATACGTAAAATTATTGATTTTCACCAAAGTCAGGTTTTTGATGTATCCGGCATACCAAAAATCTTATCAATGATTTTGAATTGTTAAACCGTCTTTAACTAAAACAGAAAATTGGAAAAAAGGCGTCCACGTCAGTGGACGCCTTTAATTCAATTAAAGCAATGTGCTTATTGTCCAACCGGATTCACTTTGATAGTTAATACAGAAGAGGTTGTTCCCCAACCGTATGTAACGGTAACCGGAATATAAATTTCGTAAGCATATCCTATAGGAGTACCTACGTTCACATACTTCACGGTGTTACCCACCTGCTCCAGCGTAACTTGAGAAGGAAGCGTATAGCCGTTGTATTTCAGGTTGGTGGTTACGTGAGCGAAGTCAGCCGTGATAGCACTGAACCGGCCGTAGTAGAACCAGTATTGTCCCAGATCCAATTGAGGTATTGTCCAGCTAAAGGTAGTCCATTCCCAGTCACCCACTATCTGGCCGTTTGAAGTGCCCGGATATGTCGGCATTGGGGTGGGGACGTGCGGTTTTACCTTAAACGTACCGTTAACCCATTCGTATTCGGCGGGTACATAGGTGATACTCTTTACGTAGGTGTATTCAACCAACTGCCCGGAAGCAACTTGTACCGGTGTATAAGTAGTGGTTCCCACTTGTACAACTCGATATTCGGTGTTACTGTTATTATTAAATGTATTTGCCAATGCAACCCGTTTGCTTTCCAAATAAATATCTACCTCTGCATGGGTTGACATCGGTGCTGCTGTGGAGTAAGTTACTGGAGATTGATAATCAGACCATGAACTCCAACCGTGTCCAGTATTCTGCCTTCTTTGGACTTGGTATGTTGCTGAACCGTTATACATTTCGATAGGTGTACTTCCAACAGTAAACGAAACGGTACCGTATTCAACATTCAAGCTGGCAGGCGAGATTTGTACATAGTGTCCATCCACCCATTCGTATTCAGGCGTATAAGCATATTTCCAGTAAGAACGGCTTCTTTCAACCAAAGTCCATTCTGGGGATATAATGGCTTCACCTCTCCAGTCGGTAAGGATACCGTTCCATTGGAAGTCGGCTACATCACCACCGGTTTTCGCGTCAACCACGGTCACGCCGCTCGGCATGTTGAGGTTCACCGGACGGATAAAGTTCACCAAGAATTCATTGACGGTTACTTCATCGCCGTTCTCTAACACGTAAATATGAGCGATCATCGCCTGTAATCCAAGCGGGCTGTTAAGCGCTGCCTTCACTGCGGCGTCGGTCTTGTCGAGCGTGATATTGTTTCCAACTATTTTAACCCCTGGCATTACCGGAGTTGTTACCACACCATTGGCGGTAGTCCGGATCACTTTGAAGTAGCTTGTAACGCAAGCGGCAGATGTATTGGTTACATTGTACCTGGTGTATGCCTGCGGCAGGGAAGTCTCGAATTGGCATTCCCTGGCCGGAGATTGTTTATCTGCCGGTACAAGTACATTCACCTTATAAGCAACGTAATCTTCCCCGTTTTTCTGCCAGTAGATATCGTTTTCTACTTTATCCAGCGAGAATGCCGGTAATTTCACGTTCACGGTGAACTGGAAGGTTACCTTGGCGGGGAATTCGGAAGAAGCCAGTTTATTTCTTACCGTTACGCTACCCACCAACGTGGCCCCACCTGCTCCTATCAAGCCGATTTGGTCGTGCTTAAATGTCCAAACGATCTTCTTGGTGGCAGTTCCGGTTCCACCATCGCCGTCCACGATTACAGGAGCGTTTTCAAAGCCGGTTACAACTACGTTGTTCTTTTTCACTACACTGTTGTCCAATTCATACATGTTCCAGAACTCTTCGTGGCTCAAGCTGGTTTGTCCCTGAGTATTGGTGATTACGCGGTACACGTTTTCACGGATGTACTGTTCGCTGAGTTCGTAGCTTTCTTGCGTGTTGTTGCACTTGAATTCAAGGTTGTGAACTGTTCCAACGGTAATGTCGTCGCTCTTCTTCACGCCGATTTTCACTTTCACGAACGCGCGGCGTACAACGTTGCCGGCTTCGTCCACTAATTCCACTTTCAGGATAGGAGTGCGTCCGATAGCTTCTTTGCTGAAATCTTCAGCTTTGAAGGTGCCTGCATTCCCATCGACAAGTTGAATCCATGTCTGTTGGTTGGTAGTTGTGCCTCCGGTAGTGATATTGTATGGGCTTGCAGCAACCGAGAATCTATACGACAGCTTGTAAGCTTCGATATCAAATGCGGCATGGGGATCACCGTTGTTGATGCAAGTGGCTACTTTTGACTTCAGGTCGTAGATCTTGTCGTAGGTCATGTCTTCGTACCAGATCTTTCCTGTTACGGCTGCAGCGAAAGTTGTCGGGTAGTGTGCGTCGTTACCACCGCTGATTAACGTGGCTTTATCGGAAATGCGTACTTTATCGGCATCTAATATATTGTCCCAAACAAGTTCCTGCTTGGCGGCTATTACAACGCCGGTTTCGCCCGCGTCAACAGCCTCGCCTTTCAACGTTGCTTCCAGCGCAATGAAGTTGCCTTTTCCCTCGGCGGGTTGAGTAGAATGGGCATTCAGGCGGCGCAGTTTGAAGTTCACAGTTCCTTCGGCCGCATTCCTAACGGGGGCACCCTCAATTTGTACCCAATTGCTGCCGGCTGCACGAGTACCGGGGAGTATTGTAGCCGTACGATCAACATAGTTGTAATCGGCATTTGCCAGATTGAAACTTCTTGGGTTGAATTTGTAGCTTGCCTCTGCCAGTGCTGCGGTAGATAAGGTATATACTGTTGGAATCCCGGCGTTTTCATCTGCAACCATTGGGGCATATTGCAAAGAGTTGAATATGATCGCTTCGATGCCGCCTACATAAGCATTTGATGCAAGGGTTATGGAAGTCAGCCGGTTTACTACCAATGTATGCAGGCTTAATAGATTAGCCTCGATGCTGCGGATGTTATCGTTGATTTGCACGATGTCTCCCTGAATATCTCCTATATCTCCTTTGATAGCATCCAGTTCTCTTTTCATCTCTTTTTTCAGATCTTCAATGCTTTGATTGGTAGCATCCAGGTCTTCTATCAATTTTGCAATGGCGTCACTATTTTCGCCAATCAGACCAAGAAGTTCTGCTTTATCGCTCGTCAGTTGTGCCCACAAGTCGGCGATCTCTTTCTGAGCGTCTTTGATGTCTTTCTGGGCTGCTTCGATGGCTTCTTTGTTATTGTCGGCCAATTCGCGAGTAGCTTCGGCATACAATTTCAGAGCATCCAGTTGAATCTGGAGATCCTGGTCGGCCTTGATTAAAAGAGTGATAGCTTCATTCGCGTCCTTAATATCTTTGGCGTTCTGGATTACTCTTCCATCGATACCTGCTACTACATCTCCCAGTTCACTTAAACCCTCATCGATCCCTTCTATTTTGGCGTTTAATACCAATAATGCGGCATCGAATTTAGATTGATCGACTTTTTTACCCAGCTCGCTTACCATGAATGTCTTCAGGGCGTCAACTTGAGCCGTGGCATCAGCGATCGCGTCCAACTTGGCTTGTGCGGCAGCTGCGATAGCTTCCTGCGCTTTAACTTTAGCTGCATCGGCAACAGTTTTAGCCTCTGCGGCAGCTGTCTTAGCTGCGTCAGCAGTAGTTTGGGCTGTAGTGGCAGCAGTTTGCAATGTAGCCAACTGAGTCTGCAAAGCGGTGATGGCGCTTCCGTTTTTGTCAACCTGGTTTTGCAGACCGTTGATGTCATCATTATAGTCTTTACACGACGTAACTGTGACAAATGCAGCAATTACCGCAAAGACAAAAAACTTAAATAAATAACTTTTTTTCATACAATAAAAATTTAATAATAAAAATGAATTAAAATATTACACTAATTGGTGTTTCTATATTTTAGGATCAGAAACTGACTTTCTTTTTTCTTTTCTTCTGAAGAAACAATTTCATCAGCGAAGGGCGGTTCAGATTCAACGATGGGCTGTTGCTGAACAGGCCGGCTAGCGAATCTTCTTTTTGAAATTCCGTTTCCACCTCTCTCTTCTTCAGCCTCAAAAGAGAGGCATAATGGGGAATATAGGATACCTCAACCATCCCCAGTTCAATCATATCGTCCGTACTGGCGAAGTTCATGCATACCTTCAGCAGGATACTGTTCTCCACCATTACGCGGCAGGGCGAACTGATGACGCAGGTATCGGGAACGGTTTCCTCAATGATCTCGTTGTGCACCACCATGGCGAAAATTGGCTCCCGCTGTTCTATTAACCGGATAAGCATTATATGGCTCTGCAGGCCAATTCTGTGGTGGGCTATCTTGATATTGGTGATGAGGCTGCCCCGGCTGACGGGCAACATCATGTAGATCCATTTGGCATCTCCGGGCTCGCTCACCGTGACCTGCAATCCCGGGTGGAATACATAAGGATAGTCGATCTTAATGGAGGGATCGCCTGTTACAAAACCCAATGAATGGAGCATCAGTGATTCTCCCTTGGATAAAAGTTTCCTCGAAATATGTTCGTAATTGTTATCCATCGGATAAATGATTATTCTACTTCTTCGAAATTGATCTTTTGCAATGTTTTCTTCAACTCGGGCGAAGGAGTGAAGACTACCTTCATGTTCGTTATGTTGTCGGAAGTGAATTCTTCCGGATCTTCCGCCCCTTCACTCGAAAGGGAGAGGCGCAACGTACCAAAATTGTTCAGGTTTACGCTGTATCCCTCAATCAAATAGCGGGGAATTTCATCCACCATATTCTCGATTACATTCATCACCGCGCCCCGCGCGAGGAACGATTTGCCCGCGATGCCCTTGCTCAGCTGATAATTGTTTATCGTGCCTGCTTTTACAGGACTGGCATACCACTTCCGTTCTGTGCCGGGTTTAAGCGGATTGGCTTTCTGTATTAGTTTATACTTCATAGATTTGTATTTAATTGTTTTTCGATATAATCCATACACTAAATAAGTCAGACATCTGATGATATTGCTTGCTCGCTGTAAAAGATTGAATATGACCCCTGTTTTGCTGTTGATTCCATTTTTGTTACGCTTGGAGCAATTTTTTTGTCCGTTTGTCGGTAATCTTCCGACCGCTTAGCGATTTTTTTTGTTTTTCCGTTTTTATCGGCTCTGAACGTTTGCAAATATTGGGATGTCCTTTTAACCGCCATTTATTTTCGATGGCAAACTTACGCTTTTCCCTAACCCCCAGTTAGGATTTATTTTGTTAAATATAGGATAAAACAGGCTTTAACATTTATGCCGATTAGTATTATCTGCGCATGTATTAAGATTAAATAGTTGGTATAGATGTAGATATGTGTGCTAGTTTGTTTTTTACCCGATTTTGTTTTTTTTAGGATTAGAATAACGGTTTTATCTCTTTTTGATAATGCGTATTTATGATGCTCAGGTTTCTAAATTTGAGGTAAGCGTTTAAATTGGGTAGGGGTCACTCCGGTATGTTTTTTAAATATTCGGGAGAAATAATTCACATCATAGATGCCGCATTCGGTGGACACTTCTCCGATGGTCTTGTTTTGTGAGGTAAAGATCTTTTTTGCATGCCGGAGTTTTACTTGCAGGATATAGGTGGAAGAGGGGTATCCCGTGATGGTATTCAGTCTTTTATTCAGTTGCGACACGCTGATGGCCAGTTCTGCAGCCAGTTTCCCGGCAGTGAAGTCGGGGTTTTTCATCTCACGGTAAATAATGTCGGTCACACGGCGCAAGAAGTCTGTGTTCATATTGTCGTCTAAATTTTCTTTTTCTTCTTTCAACACGGTTCTGCCGTATTTCTCTTTCAACAGTAGGCGTATCCCCAGTAAATTTTCCACACGTATCTGTAGCTCTTCCGGGTAAAAAGGCTTGCGGATATAACAGTCGGCCCCGCTCCTTAAGCCTTCAATCAGGTCGGCTTCCTCGTTTTTTGCAGAGACAATGACAATGGGAATGTGGTTGAGCAGCGGGGAGGCTTTCATCTCCCTGCACAATTCGAGGCCGCTTTTTTTGGGCATGATCACATCGGTGATTACGATATCGGGAAGTTGTTTGTTGACCATATCCCATGCTTTCTCCCCGTTGGGAGCATACAGTATATTGTACTGCTCCTCGTGGAAGATGGATCGTATGTAAAGGAAGATGTCTTTATTATCTTCCACCAGCAGGATGGTGATACGCGGGTCGTTCCCGCCGGAGCCGGGCGGGGCAACCTCATTGGCTTTCGGCAGTAGCGGAGCTCTCGGTACGGGGTGTGGAACGCTCTTTTCGGGTATCCAACGGGGATAAAGCTGTTTTTCGTTTCTCCGGAAAGGCAGTTCTACTGTGAAGACGGTTCCTTTTCCCACTTCGCTTTCCACGCGGATGGTTCCCCCCAGGCCTTCCGTGACCTGCTTGACGATCGCAAGCCCGATCCCGTTGCCAGTGTACGCCTCTGCATCGTTGTGCGGATCCTTGTAAAACAGATCGAAGATATGGGGGAGCGCCTCCTCGCTGATCCCTCTCCCTTGGTCCATCACTTTGATGGTCATCTTTTGCCGCTCTTTTTGGTCCCTTTCCATAATAAGGTTGATGCGGGAGCCTTCGTCGCTGTACTTGACGGCGTTGGAAAGGAGGTTGTAGAGTATCTTGTTAAGGTAATCGGGTACGAAATCGATTTCGACTTCCGTGTCATCGCTGAAAAAATACAACTCCACTCCCTTCTGCCGGGCATAGATGCGGAAGGTCTCCGACATCATTTCCACAAAAGCGACTATATTGCCGGTTTTCCATTCCACGACTTTATCGGACGTTTGCAGGCTGGCAATATCGAGTAACTGGTTGACTAATTTGGTGAGGTTGCTTCCCTGCCGCTCAATGGCATTGAGGTAAGTGGCTAAGTTGCCTTCGGACAGGTTCTTTTGTTCCCGGAGTTGTTTGCTTAATCCGAGGATGACGGTGAGCGAAGCGCGGAACTCATGGATGATCTTCGCAAAAACGTCGCTGAGGAACTGCTTTTCCTGTTGCAGCATACGGTTGTTTTTTATCCGTTCGATGATAGAGAATAACAATGCTGACAAACCGAACAGGGATAGGATCGTTCCGATATAAACAGGACCTCCGGACAGGAACAGAATGTCCTGTGAGAAGCTGGCTAGATATAGGTGGTGCGGGTTCATGTGAATTTTTAAACTCCTGAATTACGCTTGGTATTTTCAGTATAAAAACGCAATTTAATACTTTTCTTTCAATGTGATGGCGTTTTTTTTTATTTAAAATTTTGGATAAAACGGTGACAGGTGAGGAGTATGATTATTTATTTATTTTTAACTCAAACCCTGAAAAAAAGTGATGGGACTATGCGGTGCCGGATGTGTTATAAAACCATCAGTCCTTCCTCACAAACAGTGATTTTTTCCAATCCGCCGTTGCGGACGATATAGGTGTTTTCTATTCCCACGGCACCGATCCCGGGGAGCACGAATTTAGGTTCAATGGCAATGGCCATTCCCGATTGAAGGATCTCTTTAGAGCGGGGGGCAAGTACCGGCGGCTCGTTTATTTCCAATCCTACTCCGTGCCCTACGAATTTAGCCTGCTGTTCCGTCCCCATGAAATAATCCGCGAGACCGTTTCTCCTTACCATCTCTTCTGCCAGGAAGTAGAGATCGGCACAAGGCGTCCCGGATTTGACGGTTGCGGAAATGGCCTCGCAAATATCGATAGAAACCCGATGGGCTTTGTGTGCGATTTCGGGAACTGTACCGAGGGCAAAGGAGCGTGTCATGTCGCTCATCCACGGGCGGTAGTTGCCCGCCATATCTACCATTAACGTAGTTCCCGGAATAAGTTTCGTACCATTCGCGCCAATCGGCAGCAAAGGAGATAATCCCTGCCCGCCGAGTGCGAAATCGAAAGGTGAAGCAGCTTGTGCATTATCCCCGGCAAGAACGCTGCCCATAAAAATATCCATGTTCTCCCCGAAAGTCCGGAAAATACCTGCCGAGCCGGCTAAGCGCATTTCCCTTTCCAGTTCGGCCTGAAATTCGATATCGGTCATCCCGGCGCGATAAATGCTTGGGATCTGTTCGTAAACCCGTGCGTGAATGTTGGCGCACTCGCGCATTTGAGTGAGTTCGTACTCCGATTTTACGCTGCGGATACGGCGCATCTCTCCCGAAACATTCATCAATTCAGGCATTCCGAGGGCTGTTTGAAGCCTGGATACGGTTGAGAACGACAAAATATCGTTTTCCATCATCAGTTTCTTGGGTAATGCTATTTTTCGTTGATGCAGAAGGTCGGAAATTTGTTCCGGTTTGCGGATATAGGTCACATTCCCGCCTTCAATGCCGTTAGGACGTTTTATGAATAAAACAGGATCGCCTTCGGGTTGGATAAAAAGGTACCCGTCAAAAATAAAACCGAGCAGATAAAATTGATTTACCGACGAGGAGATGATGCATGCATCAGCTTGTGATTCTATAATAATTTGTTGGGTTCTGGCTACTCTTTGGCTTGTTTCTTCCTTAACATTCATAAAACAACTCTTTTTGGGTTTTCAAATATAGTCAGAAACTGTTTAAATTTCTTACGAAAAAAGTAAATAAAAAATCTTTGCCTTCAAAAAGTTTCTTTTTTGTATTCTTCTTCCTTTTATTTGGCTCAAATAGCCCGCTATTATCGCCAAAACAAGAAAGAACTCTCCTGAAAAATAATTCTTTTTGAATAGCAAGACAAATTTAAACAGTCTCTCAATTTTTTAAAAAAACTTAATCTTATTCCCGGAAATGTTAGGTTTCATAAATGCATACGGAAGCAGACATCAAATGAAAAATAAAAACCCTATCTTTACGATTCAATTATTACTCAAGTGAACGGAAGAATATTGATAGTTGAAGACGATATCTCTTTTGGAACGATGCTTCAAAAGTGGTTCGAGAAGAATGGGTTCTCTGCAAAATGGTGTGTGGGAATGTTATCGGCTCAGGAATCTCTTTCCGATTCAACGTACGACGTTATCTTGTCTGATTTGCGCTTGCCCGACGGTGACGGTATTATGCTCCTCTCCTGGATGAACGAAAGGCAACTGTCTGTTCCGGTCATCATCATGACCGGATATGGTGAAATACAAACAGCGGTATCAGCCATAAAATCGGGCGCTTTTGATTTCCTGGAAAAACCCATAAATCCTTCCATCCTTGCACAAAAGATTGAGGCGGCTTTCGCTGACAGGCAGGAGAAGAAAGATAATAAGAAGAAAGAGAAGAAAAGAAGTATGGTGGAGGGATGCAGCCCGCTTTCAACCCGCATGTATTCTTTCATAAATACCGTCGCACCTACATCAATGGCTGTGATGATCATTGGAGAAAGCGGAACAGGAAAAGAACATGCGGCGCGAATGATCCACGAACGAAGCCCGCGTGCCGATGGGCCTTTTATTGCCGTTGACTGCGGCAGCTTGTCCATCGAGCTGGCGCCGAGCGAACTTTTCGGGCACAAAAAAGGATCTTTTACCTCTGCTATTGAAGATAAAACCGGCTTTTTTACGGAAGCAAACGGCGGGACATTGTTTCTGGATGAGGTGGGAAACTTACCCTACGGCGTACAGATGCAACTGCTCAGGGCCTTGCAGGAGAAAAAAATCAGGCCGGTAGGAGCCACCACCGATCTGGATGTGGATGTGCGAATTGTTACGGCCACCAACGAAGATCTTGAGAAAGCTATTGCCGCTGGGAACTTCAGGGAAGACCTGTTTCATCGGCTCAATGAGTTTATAATCGAGGTCCCGCCATTGAGGAGCTGCAAAGACGATATTCCGCTGTACGCTGAACATTTTGTTACAGAAGCAAATGCGGAACTGGATAAAAAAATTAAGTTCATCTCGGGCAAAGTCTTATCTCGGTTGGAGAACTACTCCTGGCCGGGTAACTTAAGGGAGCTGCGGAATATCATCCGCCGTTCCGTGCTCTTTTCTACCGGCGATACCATTACATTGGAAAGTTTGCCGTTTTTATCGGAAAAGCATGTTGAATCGGATAAAGAGGTGGATGTCTCTTTGAACGTTTCGCCCGAGGAAGAAAAAGAAAAAATACTACGGGCTCTTGAAAAAACCAAAGGGAACAAATCCAGGGCAGCCGTTTTATTGCGTATAGACCGGAAAACATTATACAACAAAATTCGCAAATACGGTATCGGCAAACTCCCTTATCTGCCGGATACTCGACAATAGATCTTCTTTCCAGGCGGGATAGGCCGTTTCATCCTCTCCCCTGAGCGAGTCCATTTTTATAAGGACATCACACAGATGCCGTGCGCCAATCTGATTTATAAACGGATGAATCTTGTGGCACAATTGTTGTGCCCCCCGGAAATCGGATACGTTGATCAGTTCCGTCAGTGATTCGGTGTCCTTATAAACGGTGGTAACAAAAGTGGATAAGATCTTTTTGATGGTTTCAGTGTCATCCCCGAATAAAGAGACAAGTTGCGGAAGTGTCTCATCAAGAGACGAAGGCCTCTTTAAGGAGAGGATATCGATAAGCCGGCTCATTTGAATAGGCTTTGGTATAAATCCGCTAAACCCCTCCGATATTGCTTTTTCTGTGTTGTAATCGTCGTAGGCCGTCATGAGCCAAACGGGTATGTCGGAGTTGATTTTTCGGATTTCGCGCAGGATATCATTTCCGGTGATATCGAGCATTTGCATATCCGTGAATACAATGTCGAATAGCGATACGTGATTTATAAAGCCTTTCACATCCCGGGCGTTGTTGCATATTTTTACCTTAAGCCCATTTTGCAGGAGAAATTCTTTTATCAGGTTTCCCAAGGCCATATCGTCTTCGAAAACGAGTATTTTACTATAAGGGTTATCATTGCCCCGGATGTCGTTTTTACTTTCGTTCGGCGCTTTTTCTACGGGATGCAGGGGCAGTTCCAGGGTAACACGGGTGCCTTCATCTTTCTTCGATTGAATTTTTATTTCACCTTTCAGCGAATGGACAAGCCCTTGTGTGACGTACATCCCGAAGCCGCTCCCTTCCGCTTTTAGCGGGTTGCTTATACGGGAAAAAGGCTTGAATACTTCTTGAATTTCACTTTCGTGCATGCCAATCCCCGTGTCGATGATGGTGAAAATCAGGTTCTTTTCGTAACTTAACCGAACATCGATCCTCCCTTTAATGGTATATTTTACCGCATTGGATATAACATTTATCAGTATTTGTTTGAGGACCGTGTGGTCCGTTTCAACGTAAAAAGGAGACCCCACCAGGTTTTCGAATTCAATATCCGGTTTTTCACCTTCGGTAAGCGGCTTAAACATGCGGATAATCTCGTCCATCAATTCTATTAAATTGAACCGGCTGTTATGCAGTTCTCCCGAATTCCGTTCTAACCGGGAGAATTCAAGTAAATTGGCGAGCATGCTCAAGATGTGTTTTCCCGAGTTTTGAGCCGATTGCAATTGTCGTTTTTTACTTTCCGAAATCTTTTCTCCTTGCCACATTTCCATGTAGCCCATCATGGAACTGAGTGGCGTTTTGATATCGTGTGAAACGGATAGAAGTAACTTATGACGGCTTTCCATCAACGATTCGGTAAGTTGCTTTTCCTTTGCCAGATCGAGCCGGGCTTTTTGTCCCTTTTTAAGGTCGTCGATGATGAGAAAAATAATAATAAGGATCAAAACCAACGAAAGTGTGCCCACAACAACTGCAAACATAAAGATCCTGCTCGTGAGCAATTCGCTGCTTTGGATGCCCTGGCGTGTGATTCGCGTGGTCTCGTTATAAAATTTGGTCAGCAAATGAGATATTTGCAGGGAAATATTTTGCTCGGCGAAGATAAACTCCTGCACTTGTCTTTCGATTCCCGACAGTTGAATTGAATATGTTTTTGAAGCAACCTGTGTTGTGTTTTTCAAATCGGCGTAAACACCGGTATCTATTCTGGAGGTGAGCCGTGTTTCCTGCTCCACCCGGCTAACGCTGATAATGGTATCGGGAGCCCGGCGGGGGTTGAATAAATTTCCTAATCGGTCCCAAAATCCTTTTTTATCCTTTACAACTGTTGTGGTGTCTTTGTTTGTTGTAACCAGTACGGAGTCCTGAACAAACTCATCATACGTTTCTATTTTTTTATCGAGTTCATTTAAAGGGCTTTGTGAACGGAACAGGGCGATAAGTTGGTTGACAATCTTGTTCTTTTCGTGCAACAGGGAGTCTATGCTTCCCAGGTAAACATCCTGATCCCTTTGCGATGCCAATTGTTTTATTCCGATTATCTGGTCGGAAATACTTGCCGTAAGGGAATCGTATCTCAGTTGAAATTTTTTTTGTGGATTTACCAAATAGGCGTTTAATGCTTCTTGTGCTTCCTGAACAGAAAGTATCAGTTGGTTACTTAGAGATAAAACTTCGTAAGAGCCGGAAATTTCCTCTTTTTGAGTATCGACATACTTCTTTAAGTTGTAGGAGTAAATGAATATTCCTGCAATATATAGAATGATAATGAGAAACAGTAAACCTATTTTCACCCTTATCCGATGCTCGAAAGAATGATCTGATTCCATCCGCATTGTCTGCTTTTTTATTCAAAATTACAACTATTTTTTGTTTTGACGATACTGTTGCATATACGTATCCAACTAAATCGTTGTCTGACGATATTTTGCGACTCATCCTGGTCCGTTGTTCATCGCGAGCTGGGTCCCCGCAAAATAGCTAAAAGGCCTCCCCGCTTTAGTTGTATACATTATTCAAGATTCAAGGATTTTTGCGTTGCGCCGGATTGTGGAATTTCATCGGGAGAATGTGGAGCTTTTCTACATTTCCACATCCGTTCTACAGTTTTTTAAGTTTGGCATTTTCTTTTTATGTTTATATAATGATTTGTATTATAGTTGTTTGTGTGAAATATGTGTGTCGGGAAGATTTTTTTGTACGGTATTTGATTATCTTTTTGTGTGCATGTGTACGTTTAATTAAACAAGAAAAATTATTTAGTAAGAATTTTAAAAATTAATCATTATGAAAAAAGTTATTTTATCCATTGCGTTTGTAGCAGCAGGTCTCTTTACGCTGTCCACTATTCAGGCAGCAAACACAACAAACGGACAGCCCGGCATAGAAGTTACCTCTAACGATGACGGTTTTGTGGATGTTAAATTCGATGCTTTGAACGAGAAAGTACAGGCTTCCATCAACGCTTTAAAAGAGACGTGTGAGGTTGATACTATCATGTACAACGCGGAAAAACAAATCACGAAAGTGGAAGTGACCATCAAAGAGGATCAGTCCAAAAAGACCATTTATCTTGACAACGAAGGAGTAGAAACCACTTGGGAACAGCCGGCGGGAGACGTTGTGAAAGAGAAGGAGACTGAAGGAGTTTTATAGTACGCGCAAACAATCTTGCTTCACTACACTAACGATACTACCCACCGCTTTTAAAGGGGTGGGTAGTTTGTTTTTTGCGTCCAGATTTCCCAGGCGGCCAATGCCTGCAATTCTAACATTTCGGCGCCGTTTTTTACCGTTGCACCCTGCGCTTTTCCTTTTTTCAGAAAAAGTGTTTCGGCGGGATTATATACTAAATCGTAGAGCAGGTGCCCGCGCGTGAGAAACCGGTAGGGGATATCGGGACATTCGTCTGTTTTGGGGAAGGTGCCGAGGGGTGAGCAGTTTACAATGATTTTATATTCGTGTAAAATATCCTTGTCTATTTCATTGTAAGAAAATCTGTCGTTCGCGCCCGTCCGGGAGACATACTTCCACCCGATACCCATATCTTCAAATGCCTGGCAAACGGCTTTCGACGCGCCCCCCGTACCCAATATCAATGCCCTTTGGTGAAGCCCAGGACGAATGAGCGGTTCGATCGAACTCCTGAAGCCCGCATAATCGGTATTGTATCCGGTGAGGTGATATTCATGTTCAATCTTTATCGTATTTACAGCACCGATTTTTTGAGCCTCGGGGGTGATCTCGTTTAAAAAAGGAATAACCTGTTCTTTATAAGGAATGGTTACGTTCAGTCCGCGCAAATTTGGGTTGAAAAGGATCACTTCACGAATTTGCAGTATGTCTTCGATTTCGAAGTTCAGATACTCTGCATCAATACCTTCCCGAGCGAATTTTTCGGTGAAAAACTTCGATGAGAAAGAGTGTTGTAGCGGAAAACCGATTAAGCCGTAGGTGCGCATTCCTTTATTTTTCAGCCATATATAACGTTGTAACTCCCAACGTAAATCGCCTCAGCCGAATATTCCGGAACCCGTTTTTTTTCAGGATCAACATCATCTCCCTTCCCTGCGGAAAGGCGGCGATGGATTCGGGTAAATATTCGTAGGCGCGCTGTTCGGTTGCCATGGTGTTCGACAAAACGGGCATCACGTATTTTGTGTAAAACGAATAGAGTTCTTTCATCGGTGTTGCTTCGGGAGTGGTTAACTCGATGAAAAGGAACATGCCGCCGGGTTTGAGCACGCGCAACACTTCGCCGAAACTCTTATCAATATTTTCAAAATTCCGGATACCGAAAGCGGCAGTAACGGCATCAAATGTTTCGTCGGGGAAAGAAAGCGCTGAAGAGTCCTGCCGTTCAAACGTGATGATGCGCTCCAGCCCTTTTCGTTTCACTTTGTCCCTGCCTACCGCCATCATCCCTTCGGAAATGTCGATGCCTATAATGCGTTTGGGGTGAAGGATTTTCTGCGCCAGAATAGCAAGGTCGCCTGTTCCGGTAGCCATGTCGAGAATATATTCGGGACAGTACGGTTTTAACGCCTTTATCGATTCTTTACGCCAGTAATCGTCTATTCCCAACGAAAGCAGTCCGTTGAGCCTGTCGTAGTTAGGTGCAATTTCGTTGAACATCGCTTCCACCTGCTCCTTTTTAGGTGCGTCTGTTTCGTAAGGACGAACTTTTTCTACGTTGTAGGTCATAATGTTTTTAAATATTCTAATATATTCCGTTCAATACGTGCTTCCAGGTCATTGGCATCGGCTTTGACGAATTTTTCGCCCGTTATTTTTTCGTACAACTCAATGTACCTGTCCGATACGCTGTTGCAATAGGCCGGAGTCATTTCGGGGACTTCTTCTCCTGCACGGCCTTGGAATCCATTATCCATCAGCCATTTTCTAACGAATTCTTTCGAGAGCTGCCTTTGTTCTTCGCCTTTTTCGAAACGTTCTTTGTAGCCTTCGTTGTAGAAATACCGGGATGAGTCGGGCGTATGGATCTCATCGATAAGGTAGATCTTGCCGTCTTTTTTACCGAACTCGTATTTGGTATCTACCAAAATCAGTCCTTTCTCGGCAGCCATCTCTGTCCCGCGCCGAAAGAGGGCGTAAGTATATTTTTCCAACTGTTCGTACTCTTCTTTGCCAACCAAGCCCTGTTGGATGATCTCTTCGCGTGAAATGTTCTCGTCGTGGCCTTCGTCGGCTTTCGTGGTGGGCGTGATAAGCGGTGTTTCGAACTTTTGGTTTTCGCGCATACCTTCGGGCAGCGGCAATCCGCACAGCGTGCGGGACCCTTTTTTGTATTCGCGCCATGCGCTTCCGGTGAGGTAGCCGCGGATAACCATTTCCACCTTGAACGGTTCGCATCGTACGCCAACGGTAACCATCGGGTCGGGCGACGCCTTTTTCCAGTTGGGGACGATATCGGCGGTCGCATCGAGAAATTTAGATGCAATCTGGTTGAGAACCTGCCCTTTGTATGGAATTCCTTCGGGCAATATGACGTCGAATGCCGAGATCCGGTCAGTGGCAATCATTACCAGCGTCTCATTGCCTATGCTGTACACATCGCGTACTTTCCCGTGATAAACGTGAGTTTGTCCGGGAAAATTGTAATCTGTCCTTGTCAATACATCCATATTAATTGATTTAAAAAAAATACTCTTCACTCTTCACTCTTCACTCTTCACTTTTCACTCCTTTTCATACGCCTCCACAATCCGCTGTACCAGCTTGTGGCGAACGATATCTTTTTTGTTGAACTCCACCGTGGATATCCCTTTTATACTTTTCAGAAGGTTCATCGAATGAATGAGTCCCGATTGCTGGGATGCCGGCAAATCGATTTGCGTGATGTCTCCCGTAACAATCATTTTCCCGTTCAGCCCCAACCGGGTAAGGAACATCTTTATCTGTGGTTTGGTGGTGTTTTGCGCTTCATCGAGAATAATGACCGCGTCATTCAGCGTGCGTCCACGCATAAAGGCAAGCGGTGCAATCTGAATAACTTTGTTTTCGATATATTCTTTCAGTTTCAATGGCGGGAGCATGTCTTCCAACGCGTCATAGAGGGGTTGAAGATAGGGGTCGATCTTTTCTTTCATATCGCCCGGCAGGAATCCGAGCTTTTCACCGGCTTCAACGGCCGGACGGCTCAGGATTATTTTCCTCACTTGCTTTGTTTTCAATGCTCTGACAGCCAGTGCGATAGCAGTGTAGGTCTTTCCTGATCCGGCAGGGCCGATGGCGAAGACCAGATCGTTCTCTCCGAAGGCTTCCACCAATTTTTTCTGATTTGCCGTACGGGCTAAGATCGGTTTCCCGTTCAGCCCGTGGATGATCAGGTTATCCTGGCTCACTACGCTTGGCGCTTTTCCTTTCACGATATCCAGAATCTCTTCTTCTTTCAGCACGTTCATTTCGATGCTGAATTTCTCCAACTCGTGGATCTTTTCTTCAAAAACAGCCAGTTCTCCTTCGTCGCCGATTACTTTTATTACATTGCCGCGGGCTACAATACGAAGTTTCGGAAATAAAGTTTTCAGTAACTGGACGTTGCTGTTGTTTATTCCGAAGAACACAACCGGATCTACGTTTTCGAGAATGATGATACGTTCTATCATTTAGAAACGTTTGTAAAGTTCAACGAATATTGATACACTTTGTTCTCTTGTCCTTCTATATAATTAATAAACGCATTATTGACTAATCTGTTCCCGCCGGGGGTGGGATAATCACCGGAAAAATACCAATCGCCCGAATTGTTGGGACATGCTTTATGCAAATCTTCGATGGTTTGAAACACGATTTTTACTTCAGCTTTAATCTCTTTGTCGGTAAGCATCTCGGCAATCTTATCCGAAACCTCTTCATCCGAAAAAGGAGCATAAATCTCTTTCACGTAATTCACTATTTCTTCTTTTCTCTTCCGGCTTTGGGCAACGCATTTTTCATATACGCTTTCTATAATATGCTGCATGCCACGCTCTTCCAATAGTTTGATCGCCGCTTTGAACGCAATAAACTCGCTCATTCGCGACATGTCGATCCCGTAACAATCGGGATAACGGATTTGTGGAGAAGAAGAAACAATAACGATCTTCTCCGGGTCTAACCTGTCCAGAATCTTGATGATACTTTGTTTAAGTGTTGTTCCGCGCACGATGCTGTCATCGATAACAACCAACGTATCTTTTCCGCGCTTCAACGATCCGTACGTAACATCATAAACGTGTGCCGCCAGGTCGTTGCGCGATTTGCCCTGTGCAATAAATGTGCGTAGCTTGATGTCTTTTATCGCTACTTTTTCCGAACGCACCCTTTTGGCCAGGATCGTTTCTACTTCGCCGGGAGTCAATTGCCCGCGTTTTTCGAGCAACTCAACTGCTTTATTGTGATTGAAATGTTTTTCCAATCCTTCCAGCATCCCGAAGTATGCCACTTCGGCAGTGTTGGGAATGAACGAAAAAACACTGTTCTCGAAATCGTTATCTATGGTTTCAACAATTTTGGGAACGAGAAGTTCGCCCAGTCTCTTCCGTTCGCGGTAAATATCGTAATCCGACCCACGCGAGAAATAGATCCGCTCAAACGAACAAGGGGTTATTTTTTCTTTTGGCTTCAGGATCTGTTCGGTAGTGATGGTCCCGTTTCGCTTCACGATGAAGGCTTCGCCGGGCTGTAATTCGTGGACATCGTCCTTTTTAAGGTTGAACGCCGTTTGAATTACCGGACGTTCCGATGCTACCACCGCCACTTCGTCGTCAAAATAATAAAAGGCTGAACGAATGCCCCATGGATCGCGAAGGGTGAACGCGTCGCCGCAACCGATTATCCCGCAGAGTGCGTAACCGCCGTCCCACAGCTTGCTTGCGCGCTTCAGTAGAAACGGAATGTCGAGCTTCTCTTCGATGAGGCGGCTCACTTGCTGGCCGTTCAGGCTCGATTTTTCTATTTTGTCGTATTGGTACTGTACTTCCCTGTCGAGATAATGCCCGAGCGACTCCAGCATCACAAATGTATCGGCATAATCACGCGGATGTTGTCCTTCCGAGATCAGTTGCTCAAACATTTCATCCACGTTCGTCATGTTAAAGTTCCCGGCAAGCGCCAGGCTGCGTGAAGCCCAATTGTTCCGGCGCAACAGCGGATGCACATACGTTAAACCGCTTTTCCCGGTGGTGCTGTAACGAAGATGCCCGATAAACAGCTCGGATGCAAACGGAACCGAACGTTTTACGAATTCGATATCCTGAAGTTGCTGAGGGGTGAACTCTCTGAATGAATCGTGTACTTTTTCGAAAATCTCAGAGATAGCACCCGATCCTAGTGCCCTTTCCCTGAAAATGAATTCGTTGCCGGGAGCAGCTTCCAGTTTCACCGCACCCAAACCGGCACCTTCCTGCCCGCGGTTATGCTGTTTCTCCATCAGCAGATAGAGCTTGTCTAAACCGTATTGCCATGTTCCGTATTTTTTGTGATAATAATTGAGGGGCTTGAGTAGGCGGATCATTGCGATACCGCATTCGTGCTTGATGATGTCAGTCATTGATGAACCTTTCTGAAATTAGGGTACAAATTTAAGGGTATTTGGGGAGAAAATGATGATGTTTGAGGTTAATTTTTGTTGCGGGTTTTGGGTTACAAATTACGAATTACGATTGACGGGTTAGGATATTTTGTTTTACCTTTGTAAAGGAAGAATTGAAACTTTGTATGCCTTGTCTGGCTCTCACAAGTACACTTGATGAAGTGTTTGCAACTAAAGCGAGAGCTTTATAGATGTTTTGCGGGGTACCCATAGCTCGCGATGAACGTAAAAAAGAGTAGTTGTTTGAGCGAAGCGAGTTTTACTCTTTTCGTTGACGCGAGCTAAGATGGGTCGCAAAATATCGTCAGACGACGATTTAGTTGCAATATATCTTATCATTCGAATGTTGAATAAAATGGTTGAACGATGAATTGGGAACGATTATTGTCTTCGATGCGTTTCGGGATGGAAGAGTATCACACCGAAAACAAGCACGACAGGACGGAATATCAGCGCGATTATGACCGGTTGATTTTTTCATCGCCTTTCCGGCGATTGCAGAACAAAACGCAGGTCTTCCCGCTTCCAGGAAGTGTTTTTGTTCACAACAGGTTGACACACAGTCTGGAGGTGTCAAGCGTCGGACGCTCGTTGGGAGAGAACATAGGTCGGGAAATCCGTTTGAAATACCCCTCTTCGCCGGCCCACTTCGAAGAGACAGGAGCCATTGTTTCCGCTGCCTGCCTGGCGCACGATTTGGGAAATCCGCCGTTTGGACATTCGGGCGAAAAAGCCATTTCCACCTTTTTCTCCGAAGGAAAAGGACGGGAGTTGCAACAGCAGGTGGAAGCCGAAGGGGGAAGATGGACCGACTTTACCTGTTTCGAAGGAAATGCCAATGCTGTCCGCTTATTGGTGCATCAGTTCAAAGGCCGTCGTAAAGGTGGCTTTGCCCTGACCTATTCCACGTTGGCATCCATTGTGAAATATCCCTATTCGTCGGAATTGAGCGGCGGGAAAAACAAATTCGGTTTTTTTGCTTCGGAAGAAAATGATTATCGAATCATTGCCGATGAACTCGGCATCCCCCGTATCGGGGAGGATCCGGCCCAATATGCGCGTTATCCGTTGGTTTATCTGGTGGAGGCCGCCGATGATATCTGTTATCAAATAATGGATATTGAAGATGCGCATAAGCTGCATCTGATCTCTACAGAAAAAGCCAAAGAACTTTTTCTCGATTTCTTTGAAGGAGAAAAACGACAACGCAGGATCAACAATTTAAGTTTTGTAAGCGATGTTAATGAACAAATCGCCTATTTACGCGCAAGCGTCATAGGGTTATTGGTGAATGAATGTTCAGAAGCATTTTTAAAACACGAAGAAGAAATTTTATCGGGAGAGTTTAAGGGCTCTTTGATAAAGAACATTTCCGAAAAAGCGCAAAGAGCCTATGCAAATTGTTCCGATTTTGCAGTAAAAAATATCTATTTATCAAAAGATGTACTCGATATTGAACTGGCCGGATATAGGATCATCGGATTTTTGCTCGAAAAATTGTCGGAAGCCGTACAGACGCCTTCTCATACCTATTCGAAGCTGTTATTGGGAAGAGTTCCCGAACAATACGAACCCAATTCGGATGATTTATATGCTAAAGTACAGTCAATAGTCGATTACGTGTCCGGGATGACCGATGTTTATGCCCTCGATCTATACCGGAAAATCACAGGAATGGGATTGCCTACGATCTGATTTCTTGTATCAAATTGTAAGAGAAAAATATTTTTTAATTTTTTATTGAAAATATTTGGTGGGTTTTAATTTATTTTTTATATTTGCAACGTGGTTTTTTCATAATAGTATTAGATTTAAGGTTAACATGTTTGGCAGGATGTCGCGAGATACCCTGCCAAAATTTTTTTAGGGGTTTAGAAACTGTTTAAATTTCTTACGAAAAAAGTAAATAAAAAAGGTCTTGGCTCAAATAGCCCGCTGTTATCGCCAAAACAAGAAAGAACTCTCCTAAAAAATAATTCTTTTTGAATAGCAAAACAAATTTAAACAGTCTCTTATTCATAAACTGCGGTAAAATAATCGCAAAATATTTTCTACCCTACATAAACTTTTTTAATTTTGTATCAAGATTTTACGTTATGCGGAACATTTTTCACATTATCTCTCTAATTACTATTTCCTTTCTACTTCTACAATGTTCTAACGGCGACAGGTTGCACCGGGAATTGGTAAAAATGGCCGATAACCTGAACAAATCCGTACCGGCACAACTCGACGACCATACCACTTTCTTGGGGGCGGGCGTAACTGAAGAGAATGTTTTTCAGTATCGGTATCAAATTATGAATACGCCGGACCCTCAATCTATGATGCAGGCCGTGGAAGAACAAACGAGAGCCAATATCAGGGAGGCCTTCAGATTAAATCCTGATCTGAAAATTTTCACGGCAAACGATGTTAAGATTGACTACATTTACACCGATTCTGCCGGAACTATTCTAAAAACAATACATATTACACCCAAAGATTACAAATAAAACTTTACAACTATGAATCGTTATTTTTACATTGACAGCGAAGGAAAGCAAAAGGGGACATTTTCACCCGAAGAATTGAAAAGCGAGAACATTAAAAAAGATACGTTGGTGTGGACGCAAGGGATGAACGAATGGATGCGGGCTTCGGACGTTGCCGAATTAGATATAATTTTTGCAGAGAGCACAGGCTATTATCCGCCGCAACCCGCTGCGCAATCCGCTGCACAACCCGCGTTTTCCTCCGCACAGCCGGCCGGTTACGGGGCTCCTCAACAACAACCTATGCCAAAATCGTGGCTTATTGAGTCTATTTTGGCCACCGTACTCCCTTTTTTGCTGTGCAGCAGTATATTTAGCCTTCTCGGAATTATCGGGATTGTGCATGCTTCGAAAGTAGAATCTCTTTACATTCGCGGTGATTATGCCGGTTCGTTGGAAGCCTCCAGCCAAGCCGGAAAATGGACGAAGATTGCCATGTGGATAGGTATTGCCTGGGTTGTTTTGTGGATAGTTGTCGTTGTTCTTATTATCGCTTTTGGCGTGTCGATGGCGAACATAGGCGATATACTCAATGGATCGGGATACGAGATTTAAACTTTTGATTGGCGCTGCCATAAGCCTCATGCTTGTGGCAGTTGTTTTTATGTTCTATACCTTCGACCCCGGGGATATGCCTTTGTTCCCAAAATGCCCGTTTCTGTTGGTTACCGGATATGAATGTCCCGGATGCGGTTCTCAACGTGCTGTTCACGATCTGCTGCACTTGGATCTTAAAGGTGCTTTTTCACAAAATGCGCTTATCCTGTTTCTAATTCCTTATATCTTACTTGGAATTTACTTGGGATTTTTCAACGGAAAACACCATTTCCCGAGATTGGAGAAACTATTTTTCGGTAAATGGGCGGCGATCATTGTGGTTTCGGGAATAATTATTTACGGGGTGTTGAGGAATGTCGTATGAAGTTTGTTGCCTCATTCCAACTTCTCCTTCAAGAACCGGCCCGTATGCGACTCCTTGCAGGCTGAAACGGTTTCCGGAGTACCTTCACAAACGATATAACCTCCCGCTTTCCCGCCTTCGGGACCGATATCGATAATGTGGTCGGCACACTTGATCACTTCCATATTGTGCTCAATGATAATGACCGTGTGTCCCCGTTCAATAAGCGCGTTAAATGCTTTCAGCAGTGTTTTGATATCGTGGAAATGCAATCCTGTGGTTGGCTCATCGAAAATAAAAATGGTGGATTCCGATTTCTCTTCGCCCAAGTAAAATGCTAATTTTACCCGTTGGTTTTCGCCGCCCGACAATGTAGAAGACGATTGTCCGAGTTTGATATACCCTAATCCTACATCTTGCAGCGGTTGCATTTTTTTGGTAATCTTCTTTTCCGTTGCGCCTTTCTGCGCGCCGAAGAACTCGATGGCCTGGTTGATGGTCATCTCCAGCACATCGTGGATATTAAATCCCTTGTATTCAACATCCAGGACCTCCGGCGAAAAGCGCTTGCCGTGGCACGACTCACACACCAGCCGGATATCGGCCATAAATTGCATCTCTACCGTAATGGAGCCTTCACCCTTGCATTCATCACACCTGCCGCCTTCCACATTGAACGAGAAATGTGCCGGGGTGTAGCCCATCTGTTTGGCAAGCGGCTGCGCCGCAAAAAGCTTGCGGATCTCGTCGTAGGCCTTTATGTAGGTGACCGGGTTGGAACGGGTAGATCTGCCGATGGGGTTTTGATCTACAAATTCCACCGACCGGGCCAGTTTCAAATCACCGGAAATAGAATTGAACTCGCTTTGTTCCAATGCGCTTCCTTTGTAATAATGGTGCAACGCATTGCTCAACACATCGTTTACAAGCGATGATTTTCCCGATCCGCTCACACCCGTAACCACGGTCATCACATTTAGCGGGAATTTCACGTCGATATTTTTCAAGTTGTTTTGCCGTGCTCCTTTTACTTCGATATAGTTGTTCCATTTGCGGCGATGTTTTGGAACTTCAATCTTCTCTTCTCCCGTCAGGTATTTTACCGTATGGCTGCCGGTGTTTTTCACCAGCTCCGATACTTTCCCCTGGTACATAATCTCCCCGCCAAGCCGCCCTGCTTCGGGACCGATATCAATAATATAATCTGCCGCACGGATAATCTCTTCGTCGTGCTCCACTACCACAACGGTGTTGCCCAACTGCTGAAGTTGGCGCAGTACCTTGATAAGCAGGTGGGTGTCCCGCGAATGCAACCCGATGCTCGGCTCGTCCAGGATATAGAGCGAGCCTACCAGGCTACTCCCCAGTGACGATGCTAAGTTTATCCGCTGGCTTTCCCCACCCGAAAGGGTGTTCGATAACCGGTTCAGCGTCAGATAACCAAGCCCCACCTCTATCAGGAACAGGATGCGGTTATTGATCTCCGTCAGCAACCGTTCGGCGATGGCTGCATCGGTTTCGCTGAGTTTGAGCGTATCGAAAAAAAGCTTTAGCTCCGTGATGGGCAAAAGGACCAGTTCGCTTATGTTTTTACCGCCCACCTTCACGAACCCGGCTTCTTTTTTTAACCGTGCGCCTTTGCAGGTGGGACAAACGGTTTTTCCGCGATACCGCGCCAGCATCACCCGATACTGAATTTTATACAGGTTCTCTTCCAGCATCCGGAAAAAATCGTTAATGCCATAGAGGCCGAGATCGTGGCGCCCGTTCCACAGAATGTCCTTTTCTTCACTGCTTAAATCGTAGTATGCGCGGTGAATGGGGAAGTCGGCTTTATGGGCGTTGAAAACGAATTCCTTACGCCATTCGCTCATCTTTTCGCCTTTCCAGCATTGCACACACTCTTCCTGAACCGAAAGGCTTTTATCGGGAACAACCAGGTTCTCGTCGATCCCGATTACTTTCCCGAAGCCTTCGCATTGGGGACAAGCGCCCACCGGGCTGTTGAAGTTGAACATCAATTCCGACGGCTCTTCGAACGTGATCCCGTCTGATTCAAAACGGTTCGAAAAAGTAAAAGTTTCAGCGTCCTCTTGCGCCCAGAACCGGACAGTACATTCACCTTTCCCTTCTATAAATGCTGTTTCCACCGAATCCGACAGCCGGTTGATAACCGACTTGTCGCCCGAACACGACAGCCTGTCGATGACCAGCAGGACGTCCCGGGCATCCGGCATTTTCTTTTGTTCCAACAGTTCATCGATCCTGTAAAATGTGTCGCCCACGTCCACGCGCGAAAATCCTTCTTTCATCAAAATATCCAATTGCTCGCGCAACGTTCTCCCGTTTCGCAACTGAATGGGCGAAAGTACCGCCATACGTGTGCCTTCTCTGTATTGAAGCATTTTGGCAGTCACATCACTTACGTTGTGCTTTTTTACTTCGGCGCCGGAGACGGGCGAAATAGTCCTGCCGATCCGGGCGAAGAGCAAACGCAGGTATTCGTAAATTTCGGTGGATGTGCCTACCGTTGAGCGTGGATTCCGGGTATTTACTTTTTGTTCAATAGCTATGGCAGGCGGAATTCCTTTGATGAAATCGCATTCGGGTTTGTTCATCCGGCCGAGAAACTGGCGGGCATATGCAGAAAGGCTTTCCACATATCGGCGCTGCCCTTCGGCGTACAGCGTATCGAAGGCAAGAGATGATTTCCCCGATCCGGAAAGTCCTGTGATAACGGTGAATGTATTGCGGGGGATAACTACGTCGATATTTTTGAGATTATTGACGCGTACACCTTTTAGTTCTATTTGCTTCTCGCTGCTCATAAATTTTGATTTAACCTGCAAAGATAACGACTTTATCAGCTACAAAAAAGAGACGTTCATCAATAATCAGAAATATTTTCTGTATTTTTGCAAATTACCAAATTTGGAATAACAACGCTGATGAACGATTTCTTTTCGGATATAACGCACGAATTTACATTGCCGTTTACCAATCCCGTTCTTATTTTTGCGGTGCTGCTGGCTATTGTGTTGTTAGCCCCTATTTTACTGAAACGTTTCAATGTGCCGAGTATTATCGGGCTTATTGTTGCGGGAGTGATCGTCGGCCCGTTCGGTTTGAATCTTATCGACAATCATCATCAGGGTGTATCGATGTTCTCAACCATCGGGTTGCTGTACATTATGTTCATTGTAGGCCTGGAACTCGATTTGAACGAATTTATCGCCAACAAGAATAAGAGTCTTGTTTTCGGTTTTTTCACGTTTGTCATTCCACTTTCCATCGGGTTCCCGGTATGCCATTACCTGTTGGGGTACGATTTAAACGCCAGTTTTCTTACCGCCAGTATGTTTGCCACGCACACGTTGGTTACCTATCCTATTGTGAGCCGGTTGGGGGTTGCTAAAAACCAGGCGGTCGCCATTACGGTCGGCGGCACCATTCTGACCGATACGGCAGTATTGATTATCCTTGCCCTGATTCTGTCCAACAACGGAGGCGGATTAAATATTATCTTCCTTTTGAAATTGTTGATATCGCTGACCCTCTTCTCCGTTATCGTTTTCCTCTTCATTCCACGAATAGCAAAGTGGTTCTTTCAGAAAGCCGAAGGTGAAAAATACCTGCATTATATTTTTGTACTGTTTGTGGTGTTTTTCTGTGGATTTTTAGCTGAACTTGGGGGGATTGAGCCAATCATCGGCGCTTTTGCGGCGGGGCTGGCTTTGAACCGGCTAATCCCGCATTCATCGGCATTGATGAACCGGATAGAATTTTTCGGGAACTCACTTTTTATTCCTGTCTTTTTAATTTCCGTGGGAATGTTGGTGGATGTATCGGTAGTTTTTAACGGGCCTACAACCGCCATAGTTGCTTTGGCGCTTACCGTTACGGCCATTTCAGGAAAATGGGTGGCTGCTTTTTTCACGCAGGTGATCTTTAAATACTCGGTAACGCAGAGAAACATTATTTTCGGGCTGAGCAGCTCCCACGCTGCAGCTACCATCGCGGTTATTATCGTGGGATATAATGCCGGCATTCTGGATGAATATATTTTAAACGGGACAATTATCCTGATATTACTGACCTGTATTGTAGCATCGCTTGTCACGCAAAAGTCGGCAAGAGAGCTTGCCATCAGCCAGGAGAATGCACCGCTCTCCCAATCCGATTTAGGCGCTTTTGCGCAGGAGAAAATCCTGGTGCCTATTGCCAATCCGTCAAACATCGGACATCATGTGGAACTTGCTCTGCTGATGAAAGATAAGAGGTCAGTAAATTCGGTTTCCTTGCTGGGTGTTGTGCCCAATAATGAAGAAGCCGAAAAGAATATCGTGAGTTTTCGCAAACAGTTGAAAGAATTCGTACAAAATGCCGTGGCAGCCGAAATTGATGTGGACATTATTACTACCATCGACCACAATGCTGCAAGCGGGATTGTTCGCACGGCACGTGAATTGATGACCGATATTGTGATTTTAGGCTGGCCGGGAAAAACAGGGGTGCTGGAAAAATTGTTGGGCGATAAAGTGGATTTGATCATCAAGAATGTGGATAAGAATATGTTTATATGCCACATCGAACAAGAATTAATTACGCATAAGCGTATTGTGGTGATTTCACCTCCACTTGTGGAAAGAGAGCTCGGATTTGATTTATGGCTTCAAAAAGTAGTGAAGTTATCTCAAGAGTTGTCGATACCTGTCCTGCATCTCGGGCATCCTGATACGCAGGCAGTTATTTCGGCCAAGAAAAACGGTGGGGCTCCATTCACCTTTAAGCCGTTTGTCGAATGGCACGACCCGCTTTCCTGCGGTGACTACATCAAGGAAGACGATATGATTATTTTTGTATCGGCACACCAGGGATATATTTCCTATATCTCCATACTCGATCGTTTGCCTACCCGTCTCGAAGAGCGTTTTCCCCACCATAGCCGCATTGTTATTTATCCTAAACAGCGGGTGGTGGAAGGTTTGCTGGAAAGCGACGACTCTTTGTTTGTTCCGTCTAATTTTTAAGAAATGAATTGTTTTCGAATTACTTTAATTGCTTTTGCAGCGCTCCTGATGCTGGGTTGCGGCGCATCAAAACAATCGTTGACCCGTAAGGCCGATTCTACTCCCAAGCGCGAGTTCCGGGGGGCATGGATTCAAACCGTCGGGCAATCCCGCTATCAGCAGATGAACAGTGCGGCCATGAAGTATTATCTGTCCGAGATGGTACGGAAGCTCGACGAAGCCGGCATCAATGCGCTTATTTTCCAGGTTCGCCCCGAAGCAGACGCTTTTTACAAATCGAGCTTCGAACCCTGGAGCCGTTTTTTAACTGGCACACAAGGTAAAGCTCCCGATGATCCCGATTTTGACCCGTTGGCATTTATCATCAATGAGTGCCATAAACGCGGAATGGAGTTGCATGCATGGCTAAACCCCTACCGGGTAAAAACAAACATCAATAACCCGCTCGCGCCTGATCATATTTACTGGAAGTATCCCGAACGCTTTGTGCAATACGGCAATCAACTTTATTTTGAGCCGGGGTTGCCCGAAAACAGGAGTTTTATCTGCGATGTTGTCCGCGATATAGTCTCACGGTACGACGTGGATGCTATCCACATGGACGACTATTTTTATCCGTATCCCATTGCCGGAACCCCTTTCCCCGATGACAACAGCTTCAATATGTACGCCGCTTCGCAAGGTTTTTCGCCCGGCCAGCGCGCCGATTGGCGGCGGAATAACGTGAATTTACTTATTCAACAGATCAAATATACTATTGCGGGAACAAAACCGTGGGTCCGTTTCGGTATCAGCCCGTTCGGAATTTACCGCAACAAGCGCAACACGCCCGATGGCTCGGGAAGTGATACCAACGGTTTGGAAAATTACGGCGATCTGTATGCCGACATCAAGCTGTGGGTGGAAAAAGGATGGGTTGATTATAATCTCCCGCAACTTTATTGGGAAATGGGGCACGAACGTGCCGACTACACCACGTTGCTCAGATGGTGGAACGCCAATAATTTTGAGCGGCCGCTCTATATCGGGCAGGATTTGCAACGCAGCATGGATAGAAATGAACTGGATACCAAGATTCGTCAATCGCGTGAAATGCCGTTTGTAAACGGTAACTGCTACTGGTACGGTTATCTTATCCTGGAAAACTCCGGTGGAGTTGCTGATGCGCTCAAAACGGGTGCTCATCGGGCCAAAGCGCTTATCCCGGCCTATACTCATTTACATAAAGGACGCCCGGATAAAGTTAAAAAACTTACGCAGGTGTTTATGGAAGATATGCACTTTCTCGCATGGGAACATCAAAATCAACCCCAAAATCCCGAGACGGCCAGGCAGTTTGTGGTGTATCGGTTCAGGGCCGGCGAAAAAGCAGATATCAATCGTGCCGAAAATATTGTTGCGGTAACGCCCGATAACTTCTTCGTGTTGCCTTACGAAGGCGGACGAAATGAATATACTTATGCGGTAACGGCATTGGATGCATTTAAAAACGAAGGGAAGGCCGTAAAAATTAAAGTGAGGCTATAAATAATTTATTGAAAACAAGAGAATGACTCAATCGGAAAATTATCCAATGATTGCCAAAACGATGGCAGAGCTCGAAGATGTGCTGGCTGAAGAACTGATTGCTTTGGGCGCCAACGATGTGGAAATCGGCACAAGAATGGTCTCCTTTACCGGCGACAAGAGATTGATGTACAAGGCAAACGTTCATTGTCGTACGGCATTGCGGATATTAAAACCCATCTATAACTTTAAAGCCGAAAACGCCGACGAGGTATATGATGCGCTGAAACAGCTCAATTGGGAAGATTATTTGTCGCTCGACAAAACGTTTTCGATTGATGCGGTGGTATTTTCACATATTTTCAATCATTCCAAGTTTGTGGCGTATAAAGTGAAAGACGCTATTGCCGACTGGTTTGCCGATAGATACGAAAAACGGCCGTCGGTGAGTGTAACCAATCCCGATATTGTTTTCAATATTCATGTCGCCCACAATAAATGTACATTATCGCTCGACAGTTCGGGCGAATCGTTGCACAAACGGGGCTACAGGATTGCACAAACCGAAGCGCCGTTGAATGAAGTGCTGGCCGCCGGAATGATTCTGAAATCGGGCTGGCGCGGCGAAAGTGTTTTTGTTGATCCTATGTGCGGCTCGGGTACATTATTGATTGAAGCGGCAATGATCGCCTTGGGAATTCCTCCGGGCATCCACCGCCAGAATTTCGGATTCGAAAAGTGGAACGATTTCGACGAAGAACTTTTCAGTGAGGTTTACAACGATGATAGTGGTTCGCGCGAGTTCTCACATCGGATTATAGGTTCGGATATCTCGCCCAAAGCGATTGCCATTTGCGAAAAAAACGTCAGGAACGCCGGGTTGAAAAAGTATATCGATTTGAGCGTAAAGCCTTTTCAACAGTATGTTGAGGCGCCTGCCCCCCACGGTGTACTGATCACTAATCCGCCGTACGGCGAAAGGATAAAGGTGGAGGAGCTTTCGGAGTTGTATTCAATGATAGGGGAACGGTTGAAGCACGTTTTTACCGGATACGATGCCTACATCCTGAGCTATAAGAAAGAGAGTTTCGATAGTATCGGATTGAAACATTCCCGACGATTTTTCCTTTTCAACGGTGCGTTGGAGTGTGAAATGCGCGAATACGAGATATTTTCCGGTAAACGGGATGAACGGCCTGTAAGAGAGACCCCTCACGGTAAAGGCGCATCAGCCGGCGACAGAGCATATTCTGAAAGGAACTCTAAAGAGGGTTATCGTCGCTCCAAACGTGCACAAGACGGAGCGAGCAAACTCCAAAGCGAGTCTTACGATACCAGGCATGAGGAGAAACCGCGGAACACCTATCGCCGAAAAAGGGTTGATGAGGGTTGGGAACCGGGATTGTCATTTCAATCTGAACAGGGACAACCTTCTCGATCTGATAAACCATTTAAGCTGCGTAAGCCGGCTTCTCACTCCGATCACTCGTTTAAGTCGGGTAAGCCTTCGCATTTCGACAAACCATTTAAGCCTGATAGATCTTCCGATAAGTCGTTTAAATCCCGTGAGCGCTCTACCTCTCGTGAAGATAGGCGGGAGCCCCGTTCCGACAATACAGGAGCCAAATCTTTCAAATCCGGTAAAAATTTCTCCGGTAAAGAAGCTAAGCCACGCGATTCCAGAAAAAGAAATTCCAGAGAAAAATAATTCTTATTTCACATGGCTGGTTCTTAGAGGAATGGAAATTCCATTCTCGTTGAATGCTTCGATGGTGAAATAATATTCCTGATCGGTGGTCAGTGCCTTTAAAATGAGTTGATGATCGTCGTAAACCAGCCAAGAGCTGTAAAGCTTGTCGGGGGCGATTCCCCAACGGATATTATAACCTTGCGCATCTTTCTGAGCATTCCAGCTGATTAGTGCATCGCGACGGTCATTCTCCCTGTTCACCCGGAATCCGGTAACAGGCACGGGTCTTTTCCCTTCGCCAACGCCAAACACACGGATATCGGAAATAGCCAGGTGGGGAGTGGGGACTTCCCTGTTTCTGTAACGCAGGTAGCGGATCCTTTCCGGTTGCGGTAACTCTACGTAGTCGTTGGGATTATCCCTGAAACTGTTGCTTTTGTCTATCAATACTTTCCAGTTGCGACCATCCAATGAGCCCTCAACCACATACCTGTGCCTTAATCCGGGAATTCTTCCATACAATCCTGATTCATGATCGAAGTAGTTGATTTGCACGGCATGCACCATTCCCGGTTTTTGAAGGTCTATGGTAGCCCACTGGCTGTTTCCGTTATCTTTGGCAAGCCAGTATGTTTTTACCTGCTCGTCGGTGAGTTTTTCGGCAGTGTGGTCGCCTACCGATGAAGAGACGGTGACCGGTTTTTTATAAGACAACAGCATCCAGCCGGTGAACTCGCCGGCTTTTCCCGGTTCCGAGGGTGTGTAACGCGGATAGTCGCCGAAATAGGAGTCACTCCACATCAGCCCGTCGTTATCAAAATAGAGCGGGAACATGCAAAGCCGTCGTTCCCAGTTGACATTGGCAGAGAGCGCCATCGAGGCAAAATGCCAGTAACGGTTTTGCGGACCTTTTACGGTACTTCCATGTCCCGCTCCGTTCATAAATCCCCCCGGTTTAAAGCTGACCGGATTGTTGGGGGCGTATTCAAAAGGCCCTAGCGGGTGATCGGCTACATAGACACCATCGGCATACACATTGAATTCGGTTCCCGGGGCTGCGTATTGCAGATAATATTTGTTGTTGTGTTTTGTCATCCAGGGTCCTTCTATATAACCCGGGATGGTGTCGCTGTTGTTCGCCCCGAACCGTTCCCATCCATGCATCTCCATATCTTTATTGAAGAGGGAGTCTACGTCGCTGTAACGGATGAAGCGGTGATCCTTGTTCAGTCTCTGTCCGCGGATAGGATAGAGGTTGGATGACCCCCAATAAACATAGGCTGAACCGTCGTCATCGATAAAAAGCGCCGGGTCCTGGAGGTCGTGCAGGATGGCGGGAACGCCCTTCCAGTCGCCCCGCTTGGGATTGTCGGTGTATAGCACGCTCATTGACCCGGAAGGATCGCCCATCACATATAAGACCGAATCTTTATAGTTGTGGGCGGCCGGCGCGTTGCTTCCCTGCGGATACCACTTCTCTGGTTCAATGAAATTCCAGTTCTGCAGATCGGTAGAGTGCCAGTAGCCCATGGAACGGGTGACGAACATATAGTACTCTCCCCTGAATTCCACAACTGCCGGGTCGGCCCCCGAACGATAGGAGATATCCATGTCGGAATTGTAGATCATGTAAGTGTAATCCACATTGAGGGGATTGCAATAGGTGCGCATCCTTGCGTCCTGGGCGATAGCGCTGAAAGAGACCATGCATGCGATGATCGAAATCAGGGAAAAAAGATTTTTATTGTGTATCATTGGGATGTCGGATGTTTAATGGATGGAACATTTCCATAAACGTATTTACTCAATCGAAAAATCAATCTCATTGGAATTATCGGCAGCGTGTTGCGCTACCCAGAGTTTCATATTGCCGGGTTCTGTCTTTTTTTGCATATCGATGCCGTAAAAAGCCAGATCGTCGGAAGTCAGTTCAAACGTTACCTGCTTGGATTCGCCCGCTTTTAACGCGATCTTTTGAAATCCTTTCAATTCTTTTACCGGACGGGTTACACTGGCGACAAGTTGGCGGGTGTAAAGCTGTACGACCGTTTCCCCGTCGGTCGATCCCGTATTCCGGACATGGGCCGTTACGGTAATCTTGTCGCCTTTTGTTTTCAGTACGTTTTTGTCGATCTTTGCATGATCGATTCCGAACGTGGTATAACTCAATCCGTATCCGAAAGGATAAAGCGGAGTGATGGAGGTATCGAGATAGCCGGATTTGTAATCCACCGTCTCATTGTTCAGGTCCACCGGCCGACCGGTATTCTTCTGATTGTAATAGATGGGAATCTGTCCTATGTTCCGGGGAAAAGAGATCACCAATCGTCCCGACGGATTGTAATCGCCCGCGATCACGTCGGCAATACCGTATCCTCCCTGTGTGCCGGGGAACCACGCCTGCAGGAGGGCATCCATATTTTCGTCTTCCCATGAGAGGTCGAGCGGGCGTCCGCTCAGGGTGATCAGTACTATCGGCTTCCCAGTTCCTTTCAATGCTTTTAACAGCTCGTGTTGCGGTTCAGGCAGGCGTATATCGGTTCTTACGGCCGCTTCGCCCGACCAGTTGAAGTCCTCTCCCATCGCGGCAATTATAATATCAGCCCTGCGCGCGGCTGAAACCGCTTCGGCGATCTTACCGGCTGTAGTTTCTGTGATGGAAGATCCTTCCGCGTAAATAAGGTTCACCGAGGAGCCTTTATATTTTTCTGTAAGCCCTCTGAAGATGGGTACGCTTTTGTTGCGATCGCCCAATCCGGCCCATTCGCCATTCAGGTTGATGGAGTCGTTCATCAGCGGGCCGATCAGGGCAACGGTCTTCCCGCTTTCTTTGCTGATCGGGAGAATTTGATTGTCGTTCTTGAGCAGCACGACCGAGGAGGCTACGGCTTTGTGCGCCGTTCTCATGAATTCGGGCGTCATGGTGTTCTCTTTAGCCCTCTCTTCGTCGAGATACCGATAAGGATCGTCGAAGAGACCCAGTAAGAACTTTATCTCTAAGATACTGCGTACGGCATTATCAATGCTTTTTTCGGACACTTTCCCCTCTTTGACCAATTTGGGCAAGTACTTTATGTAGGTGGCGCCGGTCATGTCCATGTCAACCCCTGCGTTCACCGCCAGTTCTGCGGCATGCTTTTCATCTTTCGCCACGCCGTGCGGCACCAGTTCATTGATGCCTGTATAATCACTCACAACAAACCCAGTAAAGCCCCATTCGTTACGTAATATTTCTGTTAACAGCCAGTGGTTGGCCGTAGCAGGCACTCCGTTTATTTCATTAAAGGAGGCCATCATTGTGCCAACACCGGCATCTATCGCTGCTTTATAAGGCGGCAGATACACATTTCTCAGAGTATGTTCCGACAACTCTGCCGGATTGTAATCTCTTCCCGATTCGGCGGCACCATAGGCTGCCAGATGTTTTCCACATGCAAGCAGCGTTGTGAGGCTATTGAGCGATTTTGCGCCTCTGCCACCCTGAAAGCCGATCACCCTGGCCTCTGCCACTTTACTGCCCAGATAGGGGTCTTCTCCAGCCCCTTCCATTACACGCCCCCAGCGGGCATCCCGTCCGATATCAACCATAGGCGCGAATGTCCAGTTGATCCCGTCCGAAGCCGCTTCTATGGCGGCAATCTCCGCCGTTCTCCGCATCATTTCCAAATCCCAGGAACAGGCCTCCCCCAGCGGAATAGGGAAGATGGTTTTATAGCCGTGGATCACGTCCTGTCCGAAAAGGATTGGAATACCCAGTCTCGTTTCTTCCACCGCTATTTTCTGCATCCGCCGGATCCCATCGATGGAAGTGGCGTTGAAAATACTGCCTATCAGTCCTTTTTCCAGATAGGACTGAAAATCATCTGACATTACCGGGCCGGTAACCGACCAGTTGGCGGAGAACTGCGTCATCTGCCCCACTTTCTCTTCGAGGGTCATCAGTTTCAGTACCGAATCCACTCGATGCTCGATGCGTTTGTCTCCACTGAAGCTCTGCCACTTGTCGGCTCTCACAGTTTCGGATGAGGGTGATCCGCAAGCCGAAAGCAGGATTAGTGCCAGAATGGATACCACTGAAATAATGTTTTCTCCCGTTTTTTGTCTTTTCTCTTCTATCATCATTTTTCTATTTTATCCCTTGTTCTAAAAATATTTTTTCTCTTTATTCACTTTTCATTTTCATAGGTGAATCCCAATTTCTTCAATCCTTCTTGAATTTCAGGCGCCCCCATAAACAACTTCCAGAGCAAGCCGGTACGGTAATTCTCGATCATCGGGGCAATAGTGAGCTGGTCAATGGCCAAATAGCGTTGCGGGTACCAATCGTACTGGATACTGAACGCGTCATAAAAGCCGTACTTTCCCCATATCTTACCGCCCAGATCGAAATAAAAATGTTTCAATGCCCTCATCGATTGGTCGGGTGTGTAGGGGAAGCTGGATAATGCCGCCGTAGGCGTGATTACGCCCAGATCATTTTTCGCCGGCATATGGGCTGAATAGCCTCTTAGTGAGTAGCTTGCCGTCAACCCCCAGCAGTTATCGCCATATCCTTCAAACCCTTTGGGATTCTCCACGCAGTATTCGTAATTGATCAGCGCTTGGTTGCGGTTGAGTTGCCAGTAATCGGCATATTGATCTTTTAATCCTTTCGGATTCAGTCCAATATAAGAGTAATGCGCCCAGAATAGCGGTCCCCCGTATTTTTCCGCTCCGTTATGCTTCAGCACAAGCGGGTAGTTGTAGGCAACAGCATCGCTTTTGATCTCTCCGCCGCGTGCCCAACCGTTGTGATAGGCGGCTGCCGGAATGGAATGGGTAGGAGAGGATGCAGCGAGGATATAGGTGATGAGGCATTCGTTATATCCTTCCAGTGGGAAATTCATCTCCCATCCGTATTCCGGGCTCCAGTGCCAGTAGAGTACGTCTTGTCCGTTCAGGTACCAGGTCCAGTCCATTTCCCGCCAGAGGGTGTTGATCTTTCCGGCCAGTTGTTTTTCGCTTTCGTTCCCGTTCTTAAAATATTCCCTTACGCAAAGTAAGCCTTGCATGAGAAAAGCGCTTTCCACCAGATCGCCGCCGTTATCTTTTTGGCTGAACGCTTTTACTTTTCCCGCAGGGCCGTGCAGCCAGTGAGGCCATATCCCGTGGAACCGATCAGACGCGGTCAAATAGTCGGTTATTTTGTGTAATCGCTCAACACCTTCTTCGCGGGGGATAAATCCCCGGTTGATGCCGACGAGCAAGCCGGCGACACCGAATCCACTTCCTCCCGTGGTGATAACATCCGCATCGTTCTCCGGATAAATACCATCCATATGGATGCGTTCCGGCGCTAACCCCGATATGGGTTCCGCTCCTTCCCACATGTAATTGAGATGAGTCTTCTGGATGAAATCGAGAAATTCTTCGTCCGACGCGAAAGAGGCGGGATGCCCCTTTTCTCGGGTTGCAGCCGATTCTCTTTGATTGTTATTGCACGTTACGAGAAAAAAACTGCCGATAACCAGCGTTGTGATTGATAAGAGTTTGCGATTATTCATCTTTGCTGAATTTTCTGTAAAATCATTTTTTATACAGGTATACCGGGTAATGCCTGTTCCCTTTGTAAATATGCTTTTCGGTTTATTTTGCCATGACCCTGCTTTCATAGATGGGGTGGGTTGTGGAAGTGGAAAACTGTTTCTTGACTCAATCAGTAAATCCGAGCTTCGCTAATCCAGCCTGTATTTCAGGAATACCCATAAACAGATCCCAAAGTAGTCCGGTTCTGTAATTTTCGATCATGACGATAATGGGACCCTGGTCAATTGCCAGAAAATCGCTTGCATACCATTTTTCCGTCAGATTAAATGCGTCTATGAACCCGTATTGTTTCCACAATTGATTTCCCAATTTATAGTAGAAGAAATGAAGCGCCGCCATGGATTCCTCCGGTGTATACGGCATCGAAGATAAAGCGGCTGTTGGCGTGATCACTCCTTTATCGTTGGTGGGAGAGTGTGCGCTATATCCGTTATTTCCGTCACTGGCGCTCAATCCCCAGCAGATCTCGCTGTATCCCAGATAATGGGCTGGATTTCTGCTGCAATACGCATGATTGATTTTAGCATGATTTACATTCTGTTGCCAATAATCGGCATATTGGTCCTGTAAGTTCTTAGGATTTAAACCGAGAAATGAGTAATGGGCGAAAAAGAGAGGACCTCCGTAAGAAGGACCTAAGGGCAGTTGGAAATCGTAATATATTCCGTTGTTCCTTATATTGCCGTTGTCCGCCCAACCGTTGTCATAAACGGTTTTGCTGACAGGAAAGGTAGGAGACGACGCTGCCAGTACATAAGTGATTAAGCACTCATCCCAACCCCTGATCTTATGATTCATTTCCCAACCGTAATCGGGGCTCCAGTGCCAATAAAGCACCTCTTCATTGTTATGGCGAAACCACGACCACTCGACTGCTTCCCACAATTCAGCAATTAAATTCCTTAACTCTGTTTCTTCCGGGTTCTCTTTCGTGAAATATTGCCTTGCCGTCAACACTCCCTGGAATAAAAAAGAGGTCTCTACAAGGTCTGCGCCGTTATCTTTTTCACTAAAAGGCTGTGTCTGGCCGGTACTGCCATTGATCCAATGGGCAAAAGCTCCATGATAGCGGGTAGCGTTATTCCTCAAGAAACGGACGATCTTCAACAGGCGGCCTACAGCGGCTTCCCGGCTTATAAACTGTCGTTCCACGGCCACAATCATCGCCATAATTCCAAATCCGGTACCGCCAGTGGTCACAATATCTCCCGAAGAGCTTCGCTCGCGTGCCATTCCGCTGACAGGATGCCCGAAATCCCAGAAGTAGCTGAATGTTTGTTTTTGTACCAATGTCAGTAATTCTTCATCGGGAATAACCGGAAATTTATCGGTAGAATCCAGTGCGGTAACCAGATTTACAGAGACCGGCGCAAGAAGGGATGCTCCCCGCTTACTCTTCAGGTTTGTCGATACGGTCAATGTATATTTTGACAACCATTCCAAAGGAGAGGATGACTTTATCACAATGACGCTATCGTTATCTATAAAGGAAATAGCTACGGCGACCTTGGTCATTTCCTTATCTACCAGATCGACGGCCTGTGCGGCCGATGATTTATCTATCGCGGTAGTGAATGAGACCTGTATCTCCGGATTCCGTCCAACGTTTTCATACCGGAGCCCGTTTGAAGTTCCGTCTATTGTAATTGAACGGTACGTCAGCGGAACATCATGCTGGTCAGGTTCCGGAGTATCTGTCTCTTTGCTACAGGCAATGGTGAGGAGGAACAGCGCTGAATATATGATTAATCTTGTCATTGCTAAGCGGTAAAAAGCCCTACCCGCTCTGGTGTGTAGGGCTTTCCCGTTATTTTGGTCTAAAAATAAAATCAAAGGGCTTGAAATCAAAGTCTGATTGTTAATTTGCGATCATCGCCTGAACTTCGTTCTGTGTCAGTGCCTTATTAAATATACGCAACTCATCTATCAGGCTCTGATCCGAGAGATGATCCCAGCCGGTGAATCTGGGCGCTCCTGATCCGATAGATAAAAGATCACATCCCGCCCAGCTTATCCCTGTAAAAACACCGTCGCTCACTACCTTTCCGTTAAAATAGATCGTACATTTAGTTTTGGATATGGTAAAAGCGATATGTACCCACTCTCCGTTATTCGTTAAACTTGCATTGTCTCCTCCGTCGAACCAGGCATCGGAGGTACCGTTGCCGGCATTCAATTTAAAGGTCTGTTTACTGGAGCTCCCTTCTCTGAAAAACCTGAATCCATGATTTCGATTGTTCATTTTCGTGGGATTTTCTGTATCTACAGGGCCGATAACTAATATCCCGGCACGATTGGGTGAGGAGTTCAATTTATACCAGAAAGCTGCGCTGAATTCCGCACCTAAAAGATTGAGGCCTTTGCTTTCATCTTTTGTGGGGAAGGTGAGATAGGCATCTGCGGCTCCTAGGTATGCTTTTTGGAATTTCCCATTCGCAAAAGAGGGATTACCTACTTTTGTCGCTTCATTTATACTGACCAGATCCAAATAATCGCCATCGAATGGTACATAGAATATTTCGCCATCGAATTTCGGCGTGTAGGGTTCTACTTTTTCAAATTTAACCGATTGGGTAGAGGCCTTGCCGGATAAATCCTTTGCCGATACACTTAGTGTATGTTTGCCATTGGTCAGTGTGGCGTAATTGTGAGAGATGATTGCATGACGGTAATCTTTGAAGTCGGAGAAAGTCGCAATTTCTGTTCCATCGAGACTTATTGCGACTGACGCGAGTTCGATATCATCCGTCGCATCAACTTGGATCTTGATTGGTGTTACATCTTCTCTCACCCTGATTAATGTGCCCTCTAAAGGGTATTGTATCTGAATCACAGGATCTGTTTTATCCGGCCCCGGATTGACTGGCGTGATGGGATCAATGCCACTTTCGCAAGCTATGATGAAAATAGCCAGTATGCTGATGAATAAATATTTTAATGTCCTCATTTTCTGCTAGGTTAGATATTTTAATTATTTTTTCCTCAAAGCGGGAAGCTGGTCCACCTGGTTCTGCGGATAAGGCAGAAAGGCGAGATCGGGAGTAAAAGTTCTGCCATCATAGCTTAATTCATTATATTTCTCCAGCCGCAACATATCATAATAACGGGTCCCCCATTCCATGGCCAGCTCGGCAAACTTCTCATCCATCACTTGCTGGTGTGTTACTCCCGACAAATTGCTTAAGCCGGCTCTCTTCCGTACCAGGTTTACAGCCTGATCGGCTGTCATTACAGATCCGGTCGCCCCGTTGGTTAATGCTTCGGCATACATAAGCAATATTTCGGAATAACGGATAAGCTGCATATTCTTATTGGAACCATACTCGGTCCGCCCGGGAATCATCTGATCGCTTGGAAGATAATGTTTTCCGCTGGAAAACAGGGCGCGGGCAAAATCGTTGATCACGTCGCCCGACCGAGTGGTATTGGAAATCCAGTTTGGTAAGGTTGCATATGCCGGATCTTTCTTGATTTCCTGGATGCCCCGACTGGTAAAAAGTACACTGGTTTCGAGGCGCGTTGTTTCACCCCGGTTGAGCATGAACTTGATATATTTCATGCTGGGCTCGAAAAATCCCCATCCACCGCCAACACCGGTTACCTTGGGCGTCCAGTTTTGTGGGCCGAAAAATGCCCATAGGTAATTTTTGCTGTCCCCGGAACTTTGTCCGAAATCGGAATACTGAAATTCCAGAATATTCTCCCGATTTAACTTTCCCTTTATCTTGAATAGTTCGTAAAAGTCCGGCTCCAGCGCGAATTTTCCTGATTGGATAATTTGCGAGGTTGCATCTGCGACAGCCTGGTAATTCTTTAATTCGAGATTTGCTAAAGCTTTCATTGCCAGGGCGGTGTATTTGGTCACTCCTCCGGGAATATCGGTACGCTGGTTGGGATGCATATCGGGCAATGCGTTGACTGCCTCTGTCATTTCATCAGAGATAAACTGCATCACCTGCTCTTTTGTAGATAGCTCCGTTTTGAGCAAGTTTGTAGGATCATAATCGGGCGGGATCAGAATATCACCCCAAACGCGGGAAATCTGGAATAACAAGAATGCCCGCATGGTTTTGATCTCAGCGATATATTGGTTGGCCAGATTGTTATTGGCCCCATTTTTGCGGTACAATTCAATTTGATCAATTGCCGAATAATGGTTAAACACCCTGGAATAAAAACCTTCCCAGAGAGAGTTATACATCCAGTAATCTTTATTATAACGAAAATGATCGGTTTCCATAAAATCCTGTTGATCACCCAATCCTCCAGCGTTTACATCGTCTCCGCGAACCGAGATAAGCGGATAAGTTTCCCATCCGATATCATAGAATTTTGCATAAGCTCCAATCAATGGGAGAATCATATTTTCCGATTGGGTATAATCGGTCTCTCCCGTATACGTTCTGTTTTCTGCCGGTTCATTGAGCAGGTCATGACAAGCGGTAAAAAGCAGCATGAACAGGATGATAGGAACGGCGGTATATTTTTTTATCTGTTGCATATTGTTTTTGATTAGACAGTTAAAATTTTATTGTCAAGCCGACGGTGTAGGTCGATGGAATAGGATAGGTCTGCGTGTCTATCCCATTGGCTACTTCCGGATTGAACCCGTTATAGTTAAAGAGAGTAAACGGACGGTCGGCAGTAAGGTATACTCTCATGAAAGGTATCTGATAACCCAACCAGTGTTGGTTTTGGATATTGTACCCCAATTGAATATTCTGTATGCGGAAAAATGATCCGTCTTCAACAAAGAAGGTACTCATTTTTTGATTCCATCCTTTTCTCAAGCCTGCCGAGGAGGGATAGCTGTTGGAAGTCCCTTCGCCATGCCAGCGATTTTTTGCCAGATCGGCATCGATATTGGTATCGTTTGTCCAGATAAATTCCCCTCTCTTACGATTTAGAATCTTATTACCGCTCTGTCCCATTAAACTGAGGGAAAAGTCAAAGTTTTTATATTCCAAACCGAAGTTTGCCCCATACATGAAATTTGGAAAATAAGAACCCAGGACTACGCGGTCGTCATCGTTGATCTCTCCATCTTTGTTTGTATCCCTGTATTTAAGGTCGCCCGGTACCAGCCCGTTTGCTTTTGCAAAAGTATCGGCCTCTATTTCCGCCTCATTCTGATAAACGCCCGTCACTTCATATCCATAGAATGCCAGCAAAGGTTTTCCTATGATAGAGCGTTGCCGAAATTCGGCCGATCCTCCATCAATATAGGGCTGACCATAGAGATTACGTACTTCATTCTTTAATGTAGAGATATTTGCACCCACGTTGTACCGGAAATTACCCGAGATCCGGTCGTTCCAGTCAAGGGCCAGTTCGAAACCAGAATTTCGGATCACACCTACGTTCCTGAGCACGTCTCCTCCTATTGCCGGAATTTTAACGTTAATCGCGGCCTCTTTCGTATCACGAATATAGTAGTCGGCATCGAGCGATAGTCTGTTTTTTAACAAATTTGCTGTTACTCCAACGTTGGTCTCTTCCGTAAGTTCCCAGCGGAGAGATGAGAAGACGCCACCTACTGTCGCGCCAGAATAGAGAATATCACCCAGTGCAGTCGTAATAACACTGGTTGTAAGGGCTCCATCGCTTGCCTGAATCTTGTCATTTCCTAATTGCCCCCAGCTTGCACGTAATTTCAAAAAATTGATGAAATCATTGTTTTTCAGAAAATCTTCTTCGGTAAGTACCCATCCAATACCGACTGTAGGAAAATAGCCCCATTTTTCCTGGTATTTGGAGCTTCCGTCCGCACGCATAGTAGCATAAAACAAATATTTGTTGGCATAATTATAAGACAGACGTCCGAAATAAGAGATGCCGTATTGACGTGATCCGTCGTTCTTTACATCATCAACCGGTATCGTTTCCGCCTGATCGAGATACCATGATTGTTCCTTCCCGATCGGGAAATTTAATCCTTTGCCTTCGAGCGATTCGAACGATTCGTCACGGAAAGAGGTACCTCCCATCACGCTCAGATTATGATTGCCAAATTTGTCGGTGTAAGTTAATAAATTGTCCCAAGTCACGTCCGAATAGGTCTTTTGTTTTTTTATCAATTCGGAGTTTGCTCTCTGAAAATTATTACCGATATAGTAAGGAAGGAATACATGGCGCTCTTTCTGACTGTAATACGCCTGATTATAAGTGGTTTTGAAAACCAGCTTACTGGGAATCAGCGTCGCTTCTGCGTAAAAGTTTGACAGCAGCCTCTTCCCCTGATCCCTTTTGTTGCTGAATTGCATTGTCGGGAAAGGATTTTGTCCGCCCCGGTATCCTATATCCTGTGCATTGGCAAAATGAATGGGGGTTGCTTGCGTATTCGATTCGTCATACACCGGTAGGATCGGTACGGCAAAATAGGCAAGGTTCCAGGCTCCCACTTCCTCCGGATACTGTGTTGACTGGCTCCAGATAAAATTACTGCCGAGTTTTAACCAATCGGTTGCTTTGAAATCAAGCTTTGAGCGAAAATTATATCTCTCATATTCGTTCTTCATATCTAAGAGACCCTGTTGTGCAAAATAGTTTGCACCTACTGAATAAGAAACATTCGATCCTCCGCCGGATACGTCGAAATTATAGTTCTGTATCGGGGCTGTCCGTAGAATTTCCTTATACCAATCCGTATTTACATCCGGTATGTTCGGGTTAACACGGCTACGCCCGTAGCGTTGCATTGCTTTATCGATGTTGCCGATATCTGTTGATGATCCTGATTCCATTACCATGGTCACAAATTGTTCGGCATTCGACATCTTTAATACATTCTGAGCAACTTGCACCCCATAATAGCCATCGAATGTTATTTCCGGTTTTTTGTCAAATTGTCCTGATTTTGTTTCAACTAAAATCACGCCGTTCGCGGCGCGTACACCATAAATAGCGGCTGCGGAAGCATCTTTTAAAATAGATACGGAATTAATATCCGCAGAGTTTAAGAACCCTATGTCATTATAAAATACTCCATCCACAACATACAGGGGCGCTTCGTTGTCTCTTCCCGGATAAGACCCGATCCCCCGGACACGTACGGTGGGAGAAGAGCCCGGACTCCCGCTGCTGACAATCTGCAGACCCGGAACTTTACCTTGCAGTGCTGACATCGGTTGGCTTGCGGGTGTTTTCATAATTTCATCCGGTTTTATGGTTGTGATGGACGAGGTAAGATCTTTCACTTTACTAGTACCGTATCCAATCACTACAACCTCTTCCAGTGCCCGCACATCTTCCTGCAGTGTTATATCTATGGAGCTTCGTTTGTTCACTGGCTCTTCCCGGGTTAGCATCCCTATGTAGCTGAATACCAATATTGCATCGCTTGATACGTTGGATAGGGAGTATTTTCCGTCGATATCTGTTACGGTACCGTTGGTGGTACCTTTCACTAACACGGAGACCCCTATGGCCGGATCGCCGGTAGCTCCTTCCGTAACTGTTCCCGAAACGGTTATCTGCTGTGCAGATAAAAGAAAAGAACAGAAAAGAAAACTAAATACTGTTGCAATTTTCAATTTCATGGACTTTCTGTTTAAATTTGTTCATTAAAATTAGTCGTTATTCATAGAAACTGTTTAAATTTCATATGATTAAAATTATTGAATTTCAATAAAATTAGACTATTGCCGGGCTCGGTATAATGCAAGCTTGCCTTCTGCTCTCGCTTAACGCAATAGTTCTCTGAAGTTGGAAATTCGATCGCTATGGCATAGCTCAAGCGAACTTATCGTTTACTCATTTCTTTTAACAAAAACATTCAAAATTTATATACTATTTTGAGCAAAAATAAGATCAGTTTGACCTATAAAAAAATAAAAAACCTCGTTAAAAATACGGTATGTTATATAACATATTTTAAAAGGGTACTTTTTTACTACGGCTGTGTCGGTTAATGTGGTTTAAATCAGTGTTATATAAAAGTAGTTCTGCCCAGTTGAGCCGTACCGGTCATTGAAATTTAATCATAAAATCGACCAAATTTTCCGTTTCGGAGAAGTTTAATTTTTTGCGTAAACGGTAGCGGGCGGCTTCTACGCCACGAATAGATATGTTCAGCATTTCGGCAATTTCTTTCGAAGAATAATTTAACCTGAGTAGCGCGCACAGTTTTAGGTCGGTGGGAGTGAGCGACGGATACCGCTCTTTGAGGTTCCGGAAGAAATTCTTATGGATCAGGTCGAAGTTTCTTTGAAACAAGCTCCATTCATCTTCTTCCGGAAGATTCTTCCCGATTATGGATACTAATTCATTTCCTTCGGTACGATTGATTTTTCCCGCAAGAATAAGTGATTGGATATTTTCCTGCAGGCCCTTTAAAAATTCGGAGTGATTGATCAGCATCATGGCGGCGCTGGCCAACTCTTTTCCTTTATAGGTAAGTTCCGCTTCCAGTTTCTCATTCTGCAAAGCGGTGATCTCTTTTTCCTGTCGTTCTATTTGGGCAAGGCGTCTGTTTTCCTGTTCTGCAAAAAGTTTGTGTTTCTTTCGGATAATTCTTTGTGTCTGTTTTCTTATCAGGAATCCTGCCAATGACCCGATGAAGAGGGCATACAGCAAATATGCCCATCCGGTTTTATACCACGGGTTTTTTATGCGGAATGAGTAGTTCACGGCAGACAATACCTTTCCCGAACTGTCCTTTATACGTGCGGACAGGGTATAGTCGCCCGCGGGAAGATTATGGTAATAGGCGGATCTGCTTCCATCGGTATTTATCCAGCGGCTATCGTATCCCTGCAAATAACTTTCCACCTGAAAGATCTTTTTAGAGAATTCGGGGTATAGGAACCGGAAAGTAATATTGTTATTCTGATATGAGATGGTTCCCTTTTGAAAAGGATTAAGGTAAAACCGTTGATCGTTGTTCCGGTTGTGAAAAGTTATAAATGCGATCTGCAAGTCTGTTTTTACCTCCGGATATCTTTCCGAAAACGAATATTTCCCTATTCCCCCGTTCATGCAGAAGTAAGAGCTTTTGTCGCCGGTTACCAGTATGTTTGCTCTCCCCACATTGGGCGGGTTATTCAGAATACTGTATGGTATACGGTCTTTGATGACATATTTGTTCTTGCTGTATTCTACCAGGACATATTCTTTATGGCGTATGAACCAGAAAAGATTATCGTTTACGGGAATAATGCGGTGGGTATCGGCAAAGCCGGGTAAGTCATTGTTCAACGGATCGAAGGGAATGACCCTATGTTCAATATCATCGTAAGTAAAAAAGCGATCGCCATCGGCAAAAACAATGCGCCCCCTCAGTTTCATCACCTTGATGGGACGGTATGTGGAGACCTGCGTACTGTCGAACGACTGGTAACTCTCAATCTCAACTGCCTTCCGTAGCTCTTCGTCTAATTTCAGGCGGTAGACTCCTTTATACATGTGCCCTGCCCATATATTTCCGGCATGATCTATCTCAAGATTCTTTATCAAGTCCGAAAAACCTTCCACAGCATGGCTGAAACTCCACTTGCCGGCAGAATCCTGCTTATAGACAAACAGGGAAGTATAGGAAGATTCCAGCAAAATATCCTTGCCGTTGATTGTTGCTTCTTTTATGTCCATCCCTCCTGTGTGGGCTCCCGGGATAGGTGTTTCATGGAAATCTTGAAGGAGCGAAGTGCCCAGGTTATGCCCTACGAAGACCTGATTGTCGAAACTTTTGATAAACCATGATTGAATGTCGAACCCCGGGATGCGGAAGAGGTTCCCGTCGGTGTCGGAGTAACTGTAAACTCCTTGGTTAGTAGCCAAGTAAAGTCGGTTGTTGTGAAACAATATATCTTCTACCGGCCCGATCTGGCTGTCGGCCGGTTCAAAAAAAGACAAAGGAGAATGGGTCCTGATATTGGAGATGCCATTGTCGAGGGCGGCCCAGATTGTGTGGTCGCGATCTCTGAACAGCGATAGTACCGTATTGTTGTTGAGCCCATTGCCCCGGTCGATGTGCCATATTTTCTCTCCATCTTTATTGATCGCGAAGATGCCGCTGTTAATTGTCCCGAAGATGTATGAGTCGCCCGAGACAATAGCGCGGTTAATAGTACTCTGTTTCAGCTCCTTCCAAGCGGGAATATTCCATGGCGTTAATGTAAATCCTTTCTCGGAAAACCGGTATAGCCCGTTTTTGGAGGTAACCACTAACCAATCATCCTTGAAGGGGAGGAGGGCGATTACATTGTCGTCGTTCCACCGGTCGCGTGTAAATACCGGATGAAAATTTTCGCCGTCGAAGAGGCAGAAATCATTGCCGATCAGTTGCGCGAACATCTTTTTCCCCACAGGGAAGAAATACAACACCGCAGGATAAGGCTTTTGGATTCGTATTTCCTTTCCATCGTAAACGAAAATTGTAGAGAATGATTGAAAATAGAGTTTTCCGTTGAACGGATAGATATTCCATATCTCATCATTGTGAAATTGGTATTTTGCAATTCTATGTCTAAGTGTGTGATAAATAAGCTGATTGGTCTCGTTGGATTCGAAATAGCCAAATTCTTCGAAAGAACCTACGTAGATGCGTTCGTAATGGTCATGGGAGTCAATAAAAATGGACTTTACGGAGAGGTTGTTGGGTAGGTTGTGCAGTTTCCAGTTAACACCGTCGTAACTAAGTAGTCCGTTGTCATTGCCGAAGTAGATTACTCCGTTGCTCCCTTGAGCAATAGCCCAATTTTGATTTCCGGCATCGTAATGGTCGGTTGTATAATTATAAACAGGAGGAATAAAAGGGATATCTTGTGCAGCCGAAGGCATGACAAGAACCATAAACACCACGGTAAAGATTGCCGTGAAGAACTGTTTTTTACAGGTCGGGTGCATCGTCATTATATCCGTACAGTTGTCGGAGGCTATTTTTTCTCCAGTAAGTTAGTAATCTCTTTTTACGCTATAGCCACCTCGTTATCGCGCACGAAAGGACTGATCTCCCTCCGCAATTTGTCGAAATACCTCAAATACTCCATCTGCTACTCAATCGGCACCAGGTCTTCGAGGATATGGAATGAGTCAGTACCTTGTTCGTTCAGTGTCTGACGTAATTTCGCCAAAAGTTCATCTTGGCCACTCATAATTGCAAAGATAAAACATTTTCGTTAAACGACAGCAGAACAAATTTATTTGTTTTGCAGAATGCGGAAACTATTTCGATAAGCGAAAAAAACATCGGGAACGCCGGGTTGAAAAAGTATATCGATTTGAGCGTAAAGCCTTTTCAACGGTGCGTTGGAGTATGATAAAGCGGATAAATCATTTAGACCGCGTGGACGTTCATTCGGCGCAGAAAGCAGTAGTGGGAAGCGTCCGTACGAAGCAGGTAAAAAATCCCGTGATCACAAGAGAGGTAATCGGTAGCCGGCCAATTTTTTTACCGCTGCCCGGTCGGTCTTCCCGCTGCCGGTGAGGGGGATCGCTTCCACTACAAGGATATGTAGCGGCTGCCGGACACGGGGCAGGCACTCGGCAACAACTTCTCTGGTACGGTCAGGGTTAGCCTCCGGTCCTATAAGAAGTACCAGCGCCTCACCCAGTTTCGGGTGGGGCAGTGATGTGATTGCAAAGTTTCCGCTGATGTGCGGCCGTAAAACCCGTTCCACCTCCTCAACCTGCACCTTGATCCCTCCGGTATTGATCACATTGTCTTTTCTTCCGATAATATGAAATGAGCCGTCCGGCCTGATTTCTGCAACATCATGGGTGACTACCGGCCCATCGGTCACGCGCGGAGCATCGATGATCAGCGTTTGCTCCTCCGACAGCCTCAGGGAGACGCCCGGCAGGGGAGTGTAGTAGCGGCCGGTACCGGCGCCGCTGATCCTGCGTAGCGCAATGTGGGATAATGTTTCGGTCATCCCGTAGGTGGAGTAGATCTTATTGGGGAGACTTTCCAAAGCCTCTTCAAGCGCCGGGTCGATAGCCCCACCGCCGATAATCAGGTTGCCGACTTGCGAGAGCTCTCTCCTTTCCTCGTCCGTCCGGAGGGAGTTGTAAACCTGTAGCGGCACCATCGCCGCAAAGTCGAACGGCTTCGTGATTCCCGCCAGCGGATGCCCGGAGGGTTCCACTACCATCAGGTCCAGTCCGGCATAGAGGGCCCGAACCACCATCATCTTCCCGGCAATGTACTCCAGTGGCAGGCAGAGTAGTGCCCGATCGCCCTCTCCCAGGTGAAAAAAATCGCAGGTGATTGCTGCGCTGTGCAACATTTTTCTTTTGTGCACGGTGATCTCTTTCGGCTTGCCGGTGGAGCCCGATGTGTGGAGGGTGAGCAGGGGGGAGGGGGAGAACCACTCTCTGAGGAAAAGATAGAGCTTGTGGTGAAAAGGAGAGGTTGCGGCAAACGCCGCAGGATGCCCTTCAGCCAGTTCCTTTCCGCGATAGAGGGTGCCGTCAACAGTAATCCTGTTCATATTCTTTCAACCGTTTGTCCGGAAAGTCTCCTTCCGGGTTAAACCATAGGCTGTTACCCCTGATCTCCAGCGGCAGGGGGATGTTGTTGCTGTAAAGCGTTCCTGTACCCAGTCCCTGCGGCAGCGGATTGTCCAGGGTGGCGCACCATTGGGCAATGCCGTTCAGTCCGATGTTCGACTCTAAGGCGGAGGTGATCCACCAGCTGATCTGCCGCTCGCGGGCCAGCGCGATCCACTCGCTGCAACCGCTGACCCCTCCGTGTAATGTGGGTTTCAGGATGAGGTAGTGCGGATGGATGGTATCCAGCAGCTCTTTCTTTTCATCCGGGTCATGAATGCCGATCAGTTCTTCATCCAGCGCCACCGGGAGCGGGGAATATGCGCACAGCTGCCTCATCTCCTGCCATTGCCCTGCCCGGATGGGTTGTTCGATGGAGTGCAGTTCCAGTTCAGCAAGCCTGCGTAGCTTCTTCGGTGCCTCGTCATAACCGAAAGCGCCGTTGGCGTCTACGCGAAGAGTCACCTCTCCAGCCGGGTGGCGGCTGCGGATAAAGTGCAGCAGCTCCAGTTCCCGCTCGAAATCAATGGCTCCGATTTTCAGTTTGATGCAGCGGAACCCCTTTTCCAGCAGGGAGATTGCTTGCTGCTTCATGTCGCCGTACTCTCCCATCCAGATCAGCCCGTTGATAGGGATTCCCGACTCGCCCCGGCTGAAGGGGTTGTTCCTCAGCTGCCATGAGCGTTGCCGGTAGTGTTCCAGGGCGGTTTCCAATCCAAAGAGGATGGAGGGATAGCTGCGCAGCAAGTCGCTATCGACTTGTTGCCGCTCCTCCGTGATCCTGCAGCAGGCAGCGAGGGTTGCGGCATAGTTTGCGTTATAGTCGCAGCTGAGGTCCTGCAGCGGCGCACATTCGCCTATGCCTTGGTGCGACGGGTCTTCACTGTCGCGGAACAGCACATACCACACCGGATGATCGCGGTAAACCCCTCTCGAGGTGCCTGCCGGTTTCCTGAAGCGAAGCCTGTAGGGGATAATCTCGATTCTGAACACAATATCTTTGGTTTATGGCAGTTTGGGGAACTTCTTAAAATCGGGCTTCCGCTTCTCCAGGAAAGCCTGCTTGCCTTCCTGCGCCTCTTCGGTGAGGTAGTAGAGCATGGTGGCGTCGCCCGCCAGTTCCTGGATGCCCGCCTGCCCGTCCAGCTCGGCGTTGAGTCCCGCTTTGATCATGCGCAGTGCCAGGGGGCTGTGCTGCATCATCGTTTCGGCCCACTCCACCACCTCGTCCTCCAGCCGGTCGAAGGGCACCACCTTGTTCACCAGTCCCATCTCGAGTGCTTCCTGTGCGCTGTACTGGCGGCAGAGGAACCATATCTCGCGCGCTTTCTTCTGTCCCACGATGCGGGCTAGGTAGGAGGAGCCAAAGCCGGCATCGAAGCTACCCACGCGAGGGCCCGTCTGTCCAAAAATGGCATTCTCCGAAGCGATGGTCAGGTCACACACCACATGCAGCACATGCCCTCCGCCGATGGCGTAACCGTTCACCATTGCGATCACCGGTTTGGGGATGGAACGGATCTGTTTCTGTACATCCAGCACATTGAGGCGCGGTACGCCATCCTTGCCGATGTAGCCGCCTTTGCCCTTCACGTTCTGGTCGCCGCCCGAACAGAATGCTTTGTCGCCGGCACCGGTGAGGACGACTACGCTGACCTCCTCCATCTCGCGGCAGATGCGCAGTGCATCGCTCATCTCCCCTGTGGTGGTGGGGGTGAAGGCGTTGCGGTAACGGGGACGGTTGATTGTGATGCGTGCGATGCCGTTGTGGTAATCGAAGAGAATATCCTCATATTCCCTGATGGTTGTCCATTCTCTCTTTGTCATTTTCTATTGTTTTTTGTTGTTGATAATAGGATGCTATCTGCTCCGTGTTTACCTTCATGGAGGTGAACACTTCCAGCAGGATAGGCTTGTCTCCCTTGCGGTTCACGAAAAGCGGCAACTGTTGCTGCAGCTCCTCCGCGTTGCGGGCCGTGAGGCAGAGGAATCCCCGCTGTTCGGCCCAGGTTCGTGCATCTGTGCTGTGTGCCGCCGCTATATACTCATTCAGAGCCTCGGATGCGTTGAGTCCCGGAAGGGTGTGGAAGATGCCTCCGCCGCCGTTATTGTTCACCAGAATGCGCAGGTTGGGGGAGAGGTGTTTGTTCCAGAGGCCGTTCATATCATAGAAGAAGCTCAGGTCACCCGTCAGCAGGAAGGTGAGTTTCTCCGATGCGGCCGCATAGCCTACTGTCGTGGAGAGCGATCCTTCAATACCGTTGGTGCCCCGGTTACAGAAAAGGTGTACCGTGGGGGGAATACTGAAGAGCTGTGCCAGATAGACGGCGTGGCTGTTTGCCAGGTGGAGGGCGGCTTCTTCGGGCAATTGTCGCAGGAACGCGCCTGTCGCGTGCAGATCGGAAAAGGGTACCTCCGGCAGGGTGACCGCTGCGCAGGCGTTTTTCCAGGACTCCCGGAACGGATTTTTCTTCTTTTCGGGCGGGAGCTGCGCCAGGTGATGCAGGAAGGTATAGTGATCGCACCGGATGATGTCGGTGAGCGATTGGAAGGTATCGGCCACCTCTCCCGACGGAGTGATTTGCCAGAGCTCTTTGATGCCAGCCCTGCGGATAAACTGCTTCAGCTGCTTGGAGACAATATGTCCGCCAAGCGTGATTACCAGTTCGGGGGCCAGCTCCCGGCGTCCCTCCTCGCCTGCCGTGCGAAGTACCGCATCAAAACGGGGGTACTCTCCCGCGGGGATATTGGAGAGTTGATCGGCCAGTACCACTACGCCCTGTTCCCCGGAGAGTGTTTTCATAAGTTTTGCCAGCCTGTTGCCGGGGGGTAATTGCCCTGCGATGATCATTTTCCTGGAGAAACTGCGGAAGCGTGTTGCATACTGCTCTTCCGGCGGCAGGGTGAAAATCGGTTTTGGCCGGCGGATCACCCGTACCGTAGGAAGCTTCTCCGTATCGAAGGTGAACAGCGGTTCGGAGAGGGGGATGTTGATATGCGCAGGCCCCCGGCTGTCGTTGTCGAGGCTCAGGATCGCCTCATTGATCAGCCGGTTGCAGTGCCACTCCTCTTCTTCATCTTTTACCTCCGGTAGGTGTACCGACCGGCGTACCAACCCTTCGAACATACCGCTTTGGGGAATGGTCTGCCCGTCTGTTTGCCCGGTCCAGGCGAGGGGGCGGTCGGCGGTGATCACCAGCAGCGGCAGCTGCTGATAATAGGCTTCTGCCACAGCCGGCCCCAGGTTCAGGGCGGCAGTGCCCGAGGTGCAGCATACCGCCACCGGCTGTTGCCGCGCCTCTATTATTCCTATGGCAAAGAAGCCGGCACTCCGTTCATCCACTATGCTGTAACAGGTGAAATCGCTGTCTGTGGCAAAGGAGTGGATCAGCGGCGCATTACGCGACCCGGGAGAAAGCACGAGTTGGGTGATGCCGTGCGCCTTGAGCAGGGCCACCAGCTGTGATACGTTCTTCTTGTCTGAATACATTGCTTTGTTCTTATTTAACGATGTTTGCCATTGTTTTGAGCTTCTGTTCCGTCTCTTCCCATTCATTCCTGCAGGTGGAGGAAGCGAGTAGTCCGCTGCCGGCGAACAATGTGAGCAAACTTTCCCCGATATGCATACACCGGAGGTTGACATACAAATTTGTTTCTGCCGACGGATCCAGCATACCCAGGAAGCCGGTGTAATAACGGCGGTTATACCCTTCATGATCCGCTATGAACTGAAAAGCTTTCTCTTTGGGAAGCCCCGATACTGCGGGAGTGGGATGGAGCGCCTTTAGCAGAGTGCCTGTTTTCGGCTTGTCGGGCAGTGAAAAGCTGAAATCGGTCCGCAGATGGGCCAGATTACCTGCTTTGATGGTATATGGACCGTTGATCTCCGGAGCAATCTGAAAGGAGGTCAGCTGTTTCAGGATGTAGGAAGTGACCAAATGCTGTTCGCGGAGATTTTTGTCGTCCCACGATACATTTCCCGTATTGGGATATCGTGTGCCGGCCAGGGCCACGGTTTGCCATTCGCTTCCCGAGCCTGCCAGCAGTATCTCCGGCGTGCTCCCTAACCAGGTGCCGCTTTGAGGGGTATGCAGCAGATAAACAAAGGAATGGGGGTACTTTTCTGCCGCCCTGAAAAAGGATTGTCCTGGCGAAAAGGCGCTTTCCCTCTCCATCGTTCTGCTTCTTGACAGTACCAGTTTCTTTACCTCACCCTTGAGGAGCGATTTGTGAAACTGTTGAAAAAGAAGGTTGTAGTCGGATCTCTTCTCTTTTTCAGGCCTCTCCGCACCGGCTTTTTCCCGTTTTTGGCCTCTGGAGTAGCTCTCCACTCCGGAGAGGTCGGTGCAATCGGGACGGATCACTATGAGTGGTGATGCGGCTGTGATCCTGAAGGGGGCGATCACGAACCCGTGTTGCCCGTTCAGTTCCTCGATGTCATGCAACAGGGAGGGGGTGCCGGCAGCCTGCATCACAAAGCGGGGAGCCTGCTCATCGGGCAGCCGATATATCGCAAAGCATGCATCCCGCTCAATCAGGGCATCCAGGATCAGGTGTTTCTCCTCCCCGTTCATCGCCTCTTCAATATGCTGTTCGTCACACGGACGGTTGAAACCAGCCTGCCTGCCGACGTGAAGATATCTACATTCCATACATGCATGGAGCGTCCCTGGTGAATGATGGTGCCTATAGCGTGCACCGTGTCCCCCTCTTTTGCCGATGAGACATGGTTGCCGCTGACCTGTATGCCGGCCGCCACCTCGCCGGGTTCGCAAAGGATCAGTGATCCCTGTCCCGCCACCGATTCGGCAAGAGCCAGTGTGGCGCCTCCATGCAGCAGGCCAAACGGTTGGCATACCCGCTTCTCTACCGGCATCACCGCTTCTGTGCGGCCGGGTGACAGCCGGGTGAAAGTGATGCCCAGCGTATCCATCAGGGTGCCTTGGTATGTGGTGTTGGAAGGGTGTTGAGTCTTATCGTTCATGCTTCTGTTTTTTGTATCCTGCAAAAATAGTGAATACTTTAGAAACTGTCTAAATTTCTGACGAAACAAATTTAAACGGTTTCCTGGCATGAACTTTATAATGCTCATTAAAATTTCTCATCGGTTAATAAGTCTCGAACGGCAACAGGGTGGAATTTACTTCTTCTCCAGTAACTTCTTTATTTCGCTGTCCGACAGGATTTTCACGTTTGTGAATAAAAACTTCGGGTCTAGGAAGTTGCCGTATTGATTTATTTCGTCTATTGCGGCGTTGATGCCCAGGCGGACATCGGAATCGAGGGGGAAAAGCATCAGCAGGGTGAAATAGTTCTCTTTTATTTCGAATTTCTCAATTTCCACATCGGCTTGCTGAAGCTGAAAACGAAATTCCCGGTCCACAATCTCTTTTTGCAGATCGGTGAGCGGCAGGCGATCGTTTGTGGTGAACAGGCCAAAGAAACGAAGTTTTTTCTCGTGCCCGCCCAATCCCGACGAAACATAGATCTGTTGCTGCCCGGACAGGTCGGAACTTAAGATGATCCGGCTGCCTACTAATGACATCGACGACCAGTTGAATAGTTCCGGCTCAAGCGGGCTGCTGTGGTAGGTTTCAATGGCCCGGTACGCACCAACATCGGGTATGGATGCCAGCCTCGACAAGCTTTTCTTCTTTCGTTCAATGGTCTCATCGGCAGAAAAAAGTATAGCAATCTCTTCATCGCGCACAAAAGGGGAGTTCTCTCGCCTCAACTGGTCGAAATAACGGAAATATTCCATCTGTTCTTCAATAGGGACCAGATCTTCCAGCACATGAAACGACTCTATGCCTTGTTCACTGAGCGTTTGGCGTAAATTCTTCAATAAATCGTCTTGTTGGCTCATAGAGTTACAAAGATATGCAATTTTTTACTCCACGAAATAATTATCACAAAATTTAAACAGTTTCTATAAAACAGGGTATAAAAAAATTCAAAACAGTTTTCTTAAATTTTATCAATTTGATGAATGTTTGCTCATAAATGACTAAATTCGCAGATTTAAACAAAACCCGTTTTTGTTGTCTATTCCTTAAGGTATTATGCAAGTTAAAATTGTCAATAAATCGAAACATCCGTTGCCCGGATACGCCACGGCTTTGTCTGCCGGCATGGATTTGCGTGCCAATATAGATGAACCGGTTACGTTGAGGCCGCTGCAACGGTTGCTTATCCCCACCGGTATTCATATTCAGCTTCCCGGAGGATATGAGGCGCAGATCCGGCCGAGAAGCGGTCTGGCTGTTAAGCACGGTATCTCCATTGTAAACTCGCCGGGAACAATCGATGCTGATTATCGGGGTGAGATTCGGGTGATTTTGGTGAATTTATCGGACGAAGATTTTATCATCAACGACGGGGAACGCATCTGTCAGATGGTAATTGCCCGGCATGCCCGGGTAGAATGGCTGCAAGTGGATGATTTAGACGAAACCGAAAGAGGCGCCGGCGGGTTCGGGCATACAGGTAAGCATTGATAGCAAATTAAAAAGAATGAATTATAACAAATACATAAGTGGCACCATCGTCTTTCTCGTGCTTTTTCCAGCAAGTATCTTTTCGCAAGGAAAAGGGCTAATCCTGGATGAAACAACCCGGCGGAAATTCGATTACTTCTTTTACGAAGCGGTCAACGCTAAGACCCAGGGAAAATATGACGAGTCTTTCGATCTGCTCCAACACTGTTGTTCGATTGACTCCACCAATGCCAGCGTGCTTATGGAATTGGGTGCCTATTACAGTTCGTTGAATGAGAAAAACATGGCGTTGGGTTATTTTCGCAAAGCGGTGAAATACGACCCGACGAACTATTACTACAACATGATCCTTGCGGGATTGAGCAAAGAGCTTGACCTGAAGGAGGAAGTTATAGATATCTACAACTATTTGCTGAAAACCTATCCCGATAAAGTGGAGCTTTACTTTGATCTTGCTAATGTATATGGGGATAACGGCGAACTCGACAAAGCCATCCAGTCGCTCGATCTGCTGCAAAAATACACCGGGGTTTCCGATGCTATAACACTTAATAAGTTCCGGTTGTATAACATGATGGATAAAAAGGAGCGGGCGTTTGAAGAGATTCAGTCTGTTATCGACAAAAATCCCGATAATATCCGATACAAACTTCTCATGGGTGATTTGTATTTACAAGACAACCAGACGGGAAAGGCATTGGAGTATTACAATCAGGCAAGATTGATCGATCCCGACGAGCCTTCGTTAATCCTCTCGATGGTGAATTATTACGAAAAAACCAACAATAAAACGGCGGCTATTGAGGAACTTCAAAAAGCCATCGTGAGCAGTAAGATGGAAGTGGATACAAAACTGCAACTTCTAGCCCGTTACATTGCCCTGTTACGCCAAAGCCAACAAGACATAAAAATTGCCAACCCGCTTTTTCAATCCATGTTTGAGCAACATCCCAACAATACCCGTATTAATATGATGTATGGCGATGTGCTGCTGTTGCAGGAAGACAAAAAAGGAGCGATGGAGCAGTTCGAGATCTTTACCAAAGATAATCCTACCGATCCCGCAGGATACGAGCAAATGCTTCGCATCGCTTTGCCGGACACGCTTGCTCTCGATAAAGTGATCGAAATTACCCGGGCGGGAATAGAGAATATTCCAACTGCCCCGCAATTTTACTTTTACATGGGATTGGCTAGATTTCAACAAAAAAAGTACAATGAGGCGTTAACTGTTTACGAACAGGGTTTGGCAAATGCCGAATTTCAAAGCCCGCTGATCAAGTCGGACTTTTACGGGCAAATTGGCGACATCAACCATTTCCTGAAAAACAACGAGGTGGCTTTCGAAAATTATGAAAAAGCCTTAAAGCTGAATCCGCAAAACCTGCCGGTCCTGAACAATTACAGTTATTATTTATCGATAGAGAGGCGGGATTTGGATAAGGCGGAGCAAATGAGTGGAATAACCATCAAGGCTGAACCTACAAACCCTACCTATCTGGATACTTACGGATGGATTTTGTTTGAACAGGGAGCATATACCATGGCGAAAATATATATAGAGAAAGCGATTGAATACGGAAAGGATGATAATTCGGCTGAGGTTCTCGAACATTACGGCGATGTGCTTGCCGTGACGGGTGATAAGGAAAAAGCCGTGGAGCAATGGAAAAAAGCCCTGGAGTTGGGAAGTGACTCTAAAACATTGAACAAAAAAATCAGAAAAAAAGAATACATAAAAGAATGAATTTCAGAAAACATATCATCTCACTGCTTTGTATAAGTGTTATTGTGTTGGGGTTGCATTCGTGTAAATCCAAAAGACAAATGATTGCTGCTGCGCCTGTTGAAGAGAAAGTGGATGTCGATCTGTTTACCGATATTTTGGACAATCAGTTCAATTTTAAAACGTTTTCATCGAAGCTCAATCTCAACCTTTCATCAGGAACAAAGTCGCTGAGCTCCAAAGCAAGCCTCAGGATTGTGAAAGACAAGGCTATTCAGCTCTCTATCCAGCCGTTATTCGGCGTAGAGATGTTGCGTGTATATGCCGACCGGGACAGCCTTGTCCTCTTGGACAGGATGAACAAGCGTTATGTGAAAGAGTCTATCGAAGACGTTAAAAGAGTCTATCCCGTGGGATTTGATTATAAAACGCTGCAATCGCTTTTAACCAATCAGGTATTTGTTTCGGGACAAACGGATGTAATTTATTCCGATTACAAAAAGTTTTCCACAGGCCTGGTCTCCGATATGCACTACCTGCTGAGATCCGTTGATAAGGAGTCGGGAATAGAGTATAGCTTTACGATCGACGGCAACGACCGCATTGCATTAACCTGTTTGACGGAACCGAAAGATAATTATTCAATGAATTGGAAATACGACGATTTTGTTATGGAAGCCCGCAAGGCTTTTCCCCGGAAAATGGATGTTGCGTTGGCTTCAACAAAGCGAAGAGTGAACGTAGGACTTGAATTTTCGGGTATCACGCTCGATGAGGATTTCGACCTCCAGGTCTCGATCCCGGGAAGTTATACAAGAGCGGCAATTTCGGATATTGTTAAAATCCTGACGAACAATTGATGAGGAGAGCTTTTGCGATAGGATTGTTTTTGGCGTTTGCATGGACCCTCTTTTCGCAAACCCCGCAAATCGACCATCTTCAGAAACAGCAGAAGATACTGCTGGAAGAGATTAAAAGCACCAATAAACTCTTTCTCGATGTAAAAAAACAAACCACCACCATCCTCCAGCGCATCAATCTTATAAACAAACAAATTGCTTCGCGAAAAGAGATGATGACGTTGCAAAATCAGGAGATTGCAGTGTTGGAAAGAGAGCAGTCGCGGTTGGAAGCGGAAATAAAGCGGTTGGATGAAGAGTTAAAACAAAAACAGGAGAGCTATGCAAAGACAATCCGGGCGATGCAGACCAGCCGGAACGGACAGAATGAATTATTTTTTGTACTTTCCGGCAAATCGTTGGGTGAATCGTTGCGGAGGATGCAATATTTGCGCGAATATTCCAAATGGCGAAAAAGCCAGGCAGAAGAGATCAAGGAGCAAAACGTACAGTTAAGCGCCAGAAAAGAGGCGCTTGCCAAAGCTCAGGCCGATAAACAAAAAGCGGTGGACGCCCTGAAAGCCGAACAGGCCAAGTTGAAGGAAGAGGAGAATGTCCGACAATCCGAGGTAGCGGAAGCGCGGGGAAAACAGCAGGAATTACAGAGGACGCTCCAGAGTAAACAACAGCAGGCTAAGAGGCTAGACGCCCAGATCGAAAAGCTGATTGCCGAGGAAGTGGCCCGTCAGGAACGAGAAGCAGAAGCACGTCGTTTGGCGGCGGAAGCCGAAAGGAAACGAAAGGCCGATGCGGCTGCAAATGCGCGTCGTGAAACCGAGGCAGGAAGAAAGGCCGAAGAGCTGGCAAGGAAAGAACCCGCCACGAAACCGGTCGAACCTGCCGTAAAGCAACCTGAGCCGAGAATAGAAGCGGCTGCCACGACCGATGAAGCGTTCAACCTCTCCAGAAATTTTGTTTCCAATCGTGGAAATCTGCCGATGCCTGTTACGGGAGCAGCATCCATTGTCGGAAGTTTCGGGCAGCGGAGGCACAGCGAGTGGAACATTACCACCAACAGTAACGGTATTGATATTCAAGCACAGCAAGGCGCCAATATCCGTACGGTGTTTGAAGGCGAAGTATCGAAGGTGTTCTCCGTGCCCGGCTACAACACGTGTGTGATTGTGCGCCACGGAGATTACTATACGTTCTACGGCAATATTTACGACCTGTTTGTAAGATCGGGCGAAAAGTTGAAAACCGGCCAATCGCTGGGGCGGATCTATACCGATCCGGATACCGGAATTGCAACCATGCACTTCCAGTTGTGGCAAAAAACCACCAAGTTGAATCCGGAGCCCTGGCTGAAGAGATGACTTAATCCTTAAATGTTTAAACTATGAATATCAAAATCAGACTCATCGTGATGAACTTTCTCCAGTACGCTATTTGGGGAGCGTGGCTAATTTCATTAGGCGCTTATCTTGGCGGGGGATTGAAGTTTTCGGGCGTACAAATCGGAAGCTTCTTTGCCACGATGGGGATTGCGTCGCTTTTTATGCCGGGAATTATGGGGGTCATTGCCGACCGATGGATCCCGGCACAAAAATTACTCGGCATCTGTCACCTCATCGCCGGCTTGTTCCTTTTTCTTGCCGCGCCGCAAACGGAGTATGCGCCGTTATATACCTACATGCTGTTGGCCGTTATGTTCTATATGCCCACCATTGCATTGTCTAACTCTGTGGCATACACATCATTGACTGCTTACGGATACGAAACGGTGAAGTCGTTCCCCCCTATTCGTGTTTGGGGAACCGTAGGCTTTATCGTTTCGATGATTGCAGTAGATCTGATCCGGGTCGATGGTGTCCAGTTATCCAAAACATCGTATCAACTCTATTTTTCCGCGTTGCTCTCGTTGGTGTTGGGGATTTACGCTTTCACGCTTCCCCGCTGTGGAGTAACCAGAGATCCCGATAAAACTTCGTTGATCGACCGATTGGGCTTGCGGGCATTTTCACTTTTCAAGCACCGGCAAATGGCGATTTTCTTCCTTTTCTCCATGTGTCTGGGTATCGCGTTACAGATTACCAATGCTTTTGCCAACGATTACCTGACCAACTATTTTGGGAACATTCCCGAATTTGCAGGGACTTTCGGAGTAGAACATGCCAATATTCTCATATCGCTTTCGCAAATGTCGGAAACCTTGTGTATATTACTTATTCCTTTCTTTCTGAAACGATACGGCATTAAAACCGTTATGCTGATAAGTATGTTTGCCTGGGTGCTGAGGTTCGGCTTATTGGGTACAGGAGATCCCGGAAGCGGTGTCTGGATGCTGATTCTTTCGATGTTGATTTACGGGGTGGCCTTCGATTTTTTCAATATCTCAGGCTCGTTGTATGTCGAAAAAGTGACGAAGCCTGCTATCCGGTCGAGTGCACAAGGTGTTTTTATGATTATGACGAACGGGTTCGGGGCTTTTATCGGATCGTATGCCGCCGGAAAAGTGGTCGATATGATTGGCTGGCCGAATTCGTGGTACGTTTTTGCGGGGTATTCTTTGGTTATTGCGCTCCTGTTCATGATTTTTTTCAAATACAAACATGACCCGGAGCAATTGAAACATGAACTTTGAAAAGCCAAATGATTGAAAAGGTGAAAGAGCTTCCGGTGGGTTGCTAAAGCAGAGACAAAATAATTTTGATTATTGTAAAAAAGTATGTTACATTTGTACACAACTATGTACGGAAAATTATGAATACATTACAAGTAACATCAAGAGAGTTCAGGGAAAAACAAAAGAGTTTTTTCGATTTGGCGGATGCCGGAAAAGAAATAATTATTCGCCGGAAAAATAAAGCTTACCTGTTGACTTCAATTGAAGAGGACGATTTTAAATTGTCCCCCGAAGCTTTAAAAAGAATTGAATTGGCCCGGCAGCAGTACAGAAAGGGCGAAGTAACTGTTTGCGATACGGTCGAAGCTGCCATTGCTCATCTTAATTCGTTATGAACTATAAGATTGAATAAAAAAATCGTTACATTCATCCCGGAGCTAATGGAACATCCCCGCACGGGAACAGGCCACCCGGAACCTTTAGTGAAGGGTAATGATGTCACCTATTCACGAAGGATAAAGAGTAAAGACCGTTTGATATATGACATTGACGATGAACGCAAGATAGTTGAAATACTATCCATTGAAGGACATTATAAGGACAAATAAAATAAATGAAGCTCTACATCAAAAATATGGTTTGCCATCGATGCGTGTTGGTAGTACGCAGCGAAATGGAGAAAATGGGCCTTGATGTGAGGGATGTTGTTTTGGGTGAAGTTTCGTTGAACGGGGAATTGTCGGATAAGCAGAAGGAAGAAGTGCGCGAGGCATTGACGCCGTTAGGTTTTGAGTTGATTGACGACAAGAAAAGCCGGATCATAGAGAAAATCAAGAACATCATTATTGAGTTGGTTCATCAGAAAGACGGTTTACTTCAGTCCAACCTTTCCGACCTGCTGAGTGCCGGACTGAATCACGATTACAGTTATCTCTCCAACCTGTTTTCGGAAGTGGAAGGGACTACCATTGAAAAATACTTTATCGCCCAAAAGATTGAAAAGGTAAAAGAACTGCTGGTTTACGATGAACTTTCGTTAAGCGAAATTGCTGACCGGCTCAATTATTCAAGCGTTGCTTACCTGAGCAATCAGTTCAAAAAGGTAACCGGCTTGACGCCCAGCCATTTCAAACAAATAAAAGAGATAAAGAGAAAACCGCTCGACGAGGTGTAAATCTTACAAATCTATTCCAAAAAAACACAACGGTTTCCCAACTGTTTATTGTTATTTTTGTACGGTTTCGCATGTATTTAATTACAGCTAAATCTTGCGACTAACAATGTTTTGTGACCCGTTCTCGATTTACAGGCTATCTGATAATTAACTCGCTTTGCTCAAACAACTACTCTTTTTTACGTTCATCGCGAGCTATGGGTACCCCGTAAAATATCTAAATGTCTCCGCTTTAGTTGCAATACGAGGGTGGTTCATTCATTAAAAAGATACAACTATGGATAAAAATAGAGATACATCAGTAAAAAAAACATTTCCTGTCCTGCAAATGAGTTGTGCCGGTTGCGCTGCCGGTGTGGAAAATAAAATCAAATCGCTCGAAGGAGTTAACAGTGCGGCGGTAAACTTTGCCACGGCTACTGTTGCGCTGGATTATCAACCCGATAAGATAGATGCGGTTGCGATACAAAAAGCCGTTCAATCTATCGGTTACGATTTGATAATCGGAGAGGATTTTCAGCAGGACAGGCTCGATGAAATCCATCAGCAAAAGTACAACAGTTTGAAAAAGAAAACTTTTTGGTCGTTGTTGCTGGCTGTGCCTGTGGTAGTTATCGGGATGTTTTTCATGCATATGCCTTACGCCAATCTTATTATGTGGGCGTTTGCAACCCCCGTGGTACTTTGGCTGGGAAGGGATTTTTTTGTTAACGCATGGAAGCAGGCCAGACACGGATCGGCGAATATGGATACGCTGGTGGCGTTGAGCACCGGGACAGCTTATCTTTTCAGCGTTTTCAACATGCTTTTCCCGCAGTTTTGGCAAAGCAAAGGACTGGAGGCTCACGTCTATTTTGAAGCGGCCGCGGTAATTATCGCTTTTATTTTATTGGGCCGGCTGTTGGAAGAGAAAGCCAAAGGCAGTACCTCGTCGGCATTAAAAAAACTAATGGGCTTACAACCAAAAACGGTTGTTGTGGTGAAAAACGATCATGAGCAAACGGAAGTTCCCATTGAGCAGCTCATGGCCGGCGATATTGTATTGGTGAAGCCGGGTGAAAAAATTGCCGTGGACGGTACGGTAATATCCGGCGATTCGTTTGTGGATGAGAGTATGCTGAGCGGCGAGCCGATGGCGGTGCACAAGACACCGGGTGAAAAGGTGTTTGCCGGAACCATCAATCAGAAAGGCAGTTTTAGGTTCCGGGCCGATAAAGTGGGAAAAGAGACGATGCTCGCCCACATCATCAAAATGGTACAGGACGCGCAGGGAAGCAAAGCGCCGGTACAGAAACTGGTGGATAAAATTGCCGGAATCTTCGTGCCGGTAGTTATCGGGATTGCGATTCTCACTTTTTTAATTTGGCTGGTGTTTGGCGGGGACAATGCCCTAACGCATGCATTGCTGGCTTTTGTTACCGTATTGGTAATTGCCTGTCCGTGTGCGCTGGGATTGGCTACGCCCACTGCTATTATGGTTGGCGTGGGCAAAGGCGCTGAACAGGGTATCCTGATAAAGGATGCGGAAAGCCTGGAGTTGTCGCAAAAAATAAATGCCGTTGTGCTGGACAAAACCGGAACCATTACCGAAGGCAAACCGCAGGTTACGGATGAGTTGTGGGCCGACGAATCGGTGAAATCGGTGTTGGCAGGTTTGGAGAGGCAATCGGAACACCCATTGGCGGAAGCTGTTGCAGGACACTTTCCCGATGAGGACGCGGTGGCGGTTACCGATTTTCAAAGCATTACCGGAAAGGGAATAAAAGGTGTAGCCGGTGGTGAGACTTATTTTGTCGGAAATAGAAAACTGTTGACGGAAAATAATATTGCGATACCGGAAGAGTTGTCGGTAAAATCAGATGAATGGAGCCAATCGGCTAAAACCGTTATCTGGTTTTCCGATAGTCGAAATGCCTTAGCCATATTGGCTGTTTCCGATAAGATAAAAGAGACATCGGTTGCTGCTGTTTCGCAAATGCAGGAGATGGGAATTGATCTGTATATGCTTACAGGCGATAATGAAGCCACTGCCCGTACCATAGCAAAGCAAACCGGAATCAGGCATTATAAGGGTGAAGTGTTGCCGCACGAAAAATCGGAGTTCGTGAAACAGTTACAACAACAAGGGAAGATGGTGGCCATGGTGGGCGACGGTATCAACGACAGTGCCGCTTTGGCGCAAGCCGATGTGAGTATCGCGATGGGTAAGGGAAGTGATATCGCTATGGATGTGGCAAAAATGACCATCGTATCGTCCGATTTAACCAAAATCCCGCAAGCTGTCCGCTTATCGCGGCAAACCGTTAAGACCATTCGCCAGAACCTGTTCTGGGCATTTATCTACAACGTTATAGGCATTCCCGTTGCTGCAGGTATCCTCTATCCCCTCAACGGGTTTCTGCTCAACCCGATGATTGCCGGTGCGGCAATGGCTCTCAGCAGCGTGAGCGTGGTAAGCAACAGCTTGCGGTTGAAATTGCAGAGACGGCGTACGCCGTCTCTGTGAGTGTTTGTTATTTTGCCTCTTCTTTTGGCATCATCACAACAACAGCTTCGTTACCTTGCGACAGGAATGCTTTCACAAAGCTTTTCACGTCGTTTGTCGTAATGGAATTCAGTATAGTTAAATAATTGGAGTGGCTGTCTTCTCCGTAGAAATACTTGGTGTCGAGCACATTCATCCAGTAACTGTTTTCCTTCAGGTTCTCGTTGTACTGCTTCAGCATATATTCTTTCACTTTACTGAAGTCTTCGGCACGGGGACCGTTATCGGCAATTGATTTTAGTTCGCTATGGATGATGGCATTAAGGGCTTCCATCTTAGCCGGGTCGGTATCGTAGATGATCTGGAGTACGCTTTGTCCCTTCGGATAGCGTGAAATGCCGCCCTGCGTATAAACTCCGTAGCTTCCGCCTTCGTCTTCACGGATCTTTTCGGTGTAAACGATATAGAGAATCTGGTCGAACATACTCATCAGGATCGTGTTCTTTTGGTTACGTTCCATGTTTCCGGTAGAAGCAATAAATACCGATGCTTTGGGATTCTGCATTTCACGTTTGAAAATATTTTCCGATTTACCCTTCTGGAAATCCATCGGGACAGGGACAAACTCACCTTTCACGGCCTCTCCCGGGAGCGAAGCGAGGTATTGCTCGATAACAGGTTTCACCTTTGCTTCATCGATATTTCCTACAAATGTGAAAACGAAACTGCCCGGATTACGGAATTGTTGTTTGTACATCTCCATAATGCGCTTGTAATCTATCTTGGCCAGATCCTTTACCTTGGTGCGTTTTGTCAACGGATTGTCGCTGTAAAGAGCTTTTGTTATCGTGTCGCTAAAAGCCACCATCGGTTCGGCTTCCTGATTTTTTAATTGGGTTTCCATGCGTTGTATAAACGATTGGAAAGCATCGTCGTCACTTCGTGGAGCCGTGAAATAGAGATAAACCAGTTGAAGCATCGTTTCAAAATCTTTGATGGAAGATGAGCCGTTGATGTCTTGCGTGGTGAGCGAAACGCCCGGGCGAGCGGATGCTGTTTTTCCGGCAAGTGCCTTTGCGAGGTTGGTTGCGCTGAAATTACCCACACCGCCTAAGGTGATGACATTGCTCATCATTCTGGCGTTGATCGGATCTTGTTTGGCATAAGGAGAATATCCGCCGGCGCTTGTTCCGGTCATCACGATTTGGTCATCTTTAAAATCGGTAGGTTTCAAGATCACTTTCATTCCATTCTGAAGCGTCCAGACGGTAGCGCCCAGCACGTCGTCCTTTTCCACCTTGGTGATTTTTCCGGGTGTGGGAGGCGTGGCGATAAGCGGTTCATTGGAAACTTCTTCCACGTAGGCTTCGATCTTTTCATCCTTTACGCTGTTGATTATCGCAATAAGTTCGTCTTCCGTGGGATAGACCAGTCCCTCCTTTTCGGGGCCTGATATCGAGATAACCATATTTTTATCGCCGACAAGCTGTGCTACAGATTGATTGATGGCTTCAACCGGGATGTTGGGAGCTATCATGTTCATCATATTGTACTCGTACTCGATGCCGGGGATCGGTTCGCTGTTGGTGAAGCTGTTCACATATTCCTGCGAATACCTGCTGTTCCTCTCTTTATCGCGGTTGTTATACCCGTTTTCGTATTGTTTCAGGATATTGGTGCGTGCGCGTTCGTATTCCGAAGCAGTGAATCCAAAGCGTTTCATGCGTTCCGTTTCGCGGATCATAGCTGCGATAGCATCTTTAATCTTATCATCCGCCGATCCGGCCGCAACCGTCCAGGCATCTTTGGTTTTTGCCACAAAATATTCGTCGTCGTAAGCGTAAGCAGAGGTGAACGGAGCATTCGGTTTTTGGATTATCTCCTGGAACCTTTCGTTGATCATAGCGGCTGCGGCCGATCTGATATAATTTAAAACCAGCCCTGCCTGCGAAAGCTTAATTTCGTCGGGGATAGGTTCGTGTTTGTAAAAAATCATCAATTGCGTGCGTGTAGCTTCCGGATCTGTAGCGATGGAAACAATGGGTGTATCGTTATCGGGAACGGGAAAATATTCGCGTTTAGCAGGATTTTCCGGAACCGGTATTTTGTTGAACAGCTCCTTTACTTTGGTTTCCATTTTGTCGATATCGAAATCGCCCACAACAATAATTCCCTGCAAATCGGGACGATACCATTTTTTGTAATACGTGCGAATCTCTTCGGGCTTGAAGTTGTTGATAACATCAATACTTCCTATAGGTAAACGGTTGGCGTATTTGCTCTCTTTGTACATCACCGGAAGCATCTTTTTCCACAACCGGTATTGCGCCCCACCGCCGGTACGCCATTCTTCACGGATGACGCCGCGTTCTTTTTCCAACTCTTCATCTTCCAGCGCAATCCCGTTTGACCAGTCGTGAAGGATCAGAAGTACCGAATCCACCAGATTCTCGTTTGTGGTGGGAACGTCGGTCATGAAATAGACGGTTTCGTCGAACGAAGTATAAGCGTTGATGTTCGTCCCGAATTTAATGCCGTTGTCCTGCAAATAGTTGAGCATGTTCTTGCCCGGATAATTTTTTGTTCCGTTGAAAGCCATGTGCTCCAGGAAGTGCGCCAATCCGGCTTGGTTGTCTTCTTCCTGCATAGACCCTACTTTTTGAGCGATGTAGAAATCGGCCCGGTTCTCGGGTAGTTTGTTTTGACGGATGTAGTATGTTAATCCGTTTTCCAATGTGCCTTTCCTGACATTAGGATCGATAGGCTGTGGCGGATTCTGTTGCGCCATTGCTGTCATTCCCAGCAATACCAGCGATAATAATAAAATCTTTTTCATTTTTGATTGTCAATTAAATTTTGTGGTTTATTTCAATATTTCAATTTACGATTTTTGGCTCTCATCGTCTTCAAAGAAGGTACTGCAATAGCTAAAATATTTTTTTGTTTACAGTAGTTATTCGTAAATAGTAAATGGTTAGATTCTTTCCAGTACAACTTTCATTAAATCTTCTATCGACCCTTTATAATTGGCATTGGATTCCAATGCTACCCGGTTGGCAATAATGGCGCAAACGGTCATGCACTTGTGTCCCATCATTTTGCCCAATCCTGCAATGGCCGAACTTTCCATTTCGTAATTGGTGATGGAGTGCCCGTCGTAGCGGAACGATTCGATTCTTGCATTCAATTCGGGGTCGGCGAGGGGAAGCCTCACGTGTCGGCCTTGCGGGCCATAGAACCCGATAGCGGAGATGGTTACGCCGCGAATCATGTCGTATCCGATGCGCTCCACCAACTCTTCGTCGGCGCTCACCACATAAGGTGAGCAGTGGTACGGCGACCAGTTCACGTGTTTCTGAAACGCTTCTTCAAAATCTTCTTCCCTCACTTCCTGCGAATGGGCATAGTAATGAAGCAATCCATCAAAGCCGATTGATTTTTCGGAAACCACATACGACCCGATGGGGCAGTGCGGTTGCATACCGCCCGATGTTCCTACGCGGATCATCGTCAGTTGCCTGAACTCCGGTTTTACCGTTCGTGAATGGAAATCGATGTTGGCCAAAGCATCCAGTTCCGTCACCACAATATCTATGTTGTCGGTTCCGATTCCGTGTGAAAGTGCGGTGAGGCGTTTCCCTTTGTACATTCCTGTAACCGTATGGAACTCCCGGCTCCGTACGTCGCACTCGATACTGTCGAAAAAAGAAGCGGTCATTGTTACACGATCAGGATCTCCCATCATCACAATCTTGTCCGAAAGTTGTTCCGGCTTAACGTGAAGATGAAATGCACTGCCATCGGGATTGATAATAAATTCTGAATCCGGGATAATTCTCATACAACAAGCTATTTAGAATTCTCCTCTTTCGCTCCGCCTTGTGGTTTGGCAATGGCGTCGCGCATATCGGTATCCGACTGTATGTTCTTCATCCGGTAGAAATCCATAACACCCATGTTCCCACTGCGGAACGCTTCGGCCATGGCTTTAGGGACTTCGGCTTCGGCTTCAATCACTTTCGCACGGGCTTCCTGGGCTTTGGCTTTCATTTCCTGTTCCAGGGCGATGGCCATGGCGCGACGCTCTTCGGCACGGGCCTGGGCGATATTCTTGTCGGCCTGCGCCTGATCCATTTGCAGGACGGCGCCGATATTTTTACCTATATCGATATCCGCAATGTCAATGGAGAGTATTTCAAATGCTGTGCCTGCATCCAATCCTTTTCTCAACACAAGCTTCGAGATGGAATCGGGATTTTCGAGTACCGATTTGTGCGATGCGGCGGAACCGATGGACGATACGATCCCTTCACCTACGCGGGCAAGAATAGTCTCCTCGCCGGCGCCGCCCACAAGCTGCCTGATGTTGGCACGAACCGTGACGCGCGCTTTGGCAATCAACTGGATACCATCGATAGCAACAGCTGAAACCGGAGGCGTGTCAATCACCTTTGGGTTTACCGACATTCTTACGGCCTCCAGTACATCGCGACCTGCAAGATCAATGGCGGTGGCCATCTGGAAAGGCAGATCAATATTGGCCTTTGATGCGGAAACGAGCGCATGGACCACCTGTTCCACGTGTCCTCCGGCCAGGTAATGCGCTTCCAGGTTGTCCCGGGTAACGTTTTTCAATCCGGCCTTGTGAGCTTCAATCATAGCATAAACGATGGTGTGAGGCGGAACCCGGCGCAAACGCATCAAAAAAAGTTGGACAAGCGAAATGCGGACATTTGCCGATAGTGCGTTAATCCACAGGAAAAAAGGTACATAGTGGAAAAAGACCAATACAAAAATTACAATTATTGCAATGATAATGATCAGGGGGAAAGTTAGTTCCATAATTTAGTTTATTTGATATTCAACGTTTTTTAAAGTTTAATGTTCAGAGTTCAAAGTGAAATTTTTTTAGTTTTTAGCTTTTAGTTCTCCCGTCTTTGCTCTTTGTTCTTTGCTCTTTGCTCTTTGTTCTTTGTTCTTTGTTCTTTGTTCTTTGTTCTTTGTTCTTTGTTCTTTGTTCTTTGTTCTTTGTTCTTTGTTCTTTGTTCTTTGTTCTTTGTTCTTTGTTCTTGTATCTTTATTCTTGTATCTTTGTTCTCTTTCTAACCAACACATTATATGTTTCTACCTTGACTACCTCAATTTCGACATCTTCGTCGATAAACTCCCCATCGAAAGATTTACCTTCGACCGTAATATCGTTTATCATCACTTTCCCGATAGGATTCAGACGGGAAACCGTCACTCCTGTGTCTCCGGGCTGAAGACGTTTCAGGTCGCTGTTGTCCACCGTTTCATGAATATCCGCGGTGAGCGCTATCTTCCGCAATGATTTTGATTTCAGCAGCCACACAAATGACGCCGCAAGCAAAATCAACGAAAGGGCTAGTGTGATGTTGCCGGCCGCAGGCCCTAAGTAGATGTAGGAATAGATTATGCCGCCTACCATAAAAATGGCTCCGCCTACTCCGGCAATGCTGATTCCCGGTAATAGAAAAAATTCGATGAGAAGCAACAGAATTCCCAAAACTATTAAGGCGCCAACAATAATTAAATTGAAAGTCATGATTCATAGAATTAAAAACTGTTTCTGATCTCTTCGTTCCGCGCCCGGAACTTCAACGATTCTATCTCTTTGAAAACATTTTCGCATTCCTTCTCAAGATCCAGAATGGTTGCTCCTGACGAGGAGGTGTTGGAACTGCTGGCTATCTGGTTGCGCTTTTCCGACAGGTCGCTTTCGAGGCGTTCTAATTTGTTTTCCAACTGGGTAGCTTGATAATAGAGCGATCGGGCCACTTTGTTTTTAAAATCGGACAAGGTGTAATATGTTTTTTCGTCGTTAATAACAAACGTAAAATCTCTTCTTTGCGCAGCCTCTTGCGGAGCAATTGTCGCGTGCGAACGTTGCAGCAGTGCCGCATAATCAACATTCGGCTTCCAGGAATCTTTTATTGATGATATTTTAGCCCGGTTGGCTAGGTGCGGCTCATCTTCGCTTTCCAGCAGGGTTACTTCGGATGAGGGTATAAACGTGTAAACACAAACTGAATCTTTCGGTTGAAACCGGTCACTGGCAAACCAGCCGATACCTTTCTCTTCGTCGATCGCCATCATATAATCGTTGAATGGCGAGTTGAACGGCATGTTCAGCTGATTGGGCGTGAGGTACGTATTGGTGGCAAGGTTGTATCGGGTGACGAACAGGTCGTATCCACCCAGCGAACCGTGTCCTGTGGACGAGAAATAGAGGGTAAGGCCATCGGGCATCACAAACGGATAAGCCTGATCCCCGTTTTGATTGACGGACTCCGATAGCCGTTTTTCGTTGCCGAAGGTGTCCATCAACTTTTCCATGGTATAGAGGCTGCTTCCAAGAACCGAACCCGAATCGTTTTGCGGATAATAAATTTTATCCTGGCGCTCGTTAAGGAAAAGCACCTGATTATTGTTGGGCTGATTCCGGAAAAAACGACTCATCGGTTGCAACGAACCAGCGGATGCACTCAGTTTATAGGCCGAGAGAAAATCGGATTTCGGGACAACCAGACTGTCAATAATCTGAATATCTTCGGTGCGGTTGATCAGCCGTTTCAGCTTATCGGCATATTCCCGGTGTGTGGCGAGCTGGGCAAGCGCTTCTTTATTTCTCCGGTTGGCTTTTTCGTATTTGGCGAACTCCTTGTCGGCATCGGCAAACCGGTACATGTTGGCGTAAAGCCGCCCTAAGTAAAGGTACGATTCTGGAATTCTCTTCTGCGAAGCAAACTCGAGGTGTTTTTGAGCTTTTGGATAATCGCCTTCGGTAAATGCGATTACACCTAGCCATTGATTAAGCGGTGCATTGTTGGGATTAACCTGATATTCGGCTTCAAAAACAGGTTTTGCTTGTCTGAAATTCCCTTCCAGATACCATTTTTTTGCATCATCAACCGATTGCCCCATCGAAAAGGAGGGAATGATTAAAAGAATTAATGCAAACAACAGGTGGTCTACTTTCATTATCAGTCTGAAATATAATTTTCAAAGATAGGAAAATAATTTGTAAAAAAATATTCCTTTGTTTGAATTTTCCTGGCTTATGCCGATGCTTTGTCTATATTTTCCATACTTTTTGTATCTTTGTATCGCAAAAATAAAAAAACAGCGCCCCCCGATAACGGCGAAACAATAGAATTATATGCACGAAAAAATAATTATCCTCGATTTCGGTTCCCAAACCACTCAGCTTATCGGTCGCCGTGTGCGCGAACTGAATACCTATTGCGAAATAGTCCCTTTCAATAAATTCCCTTTCGGAGATGAATCGGTAAAAGGTGTGATCCTTTCCGGAAGCCCGTTTTCGGTAAACGATGACCATGCTTTCAAAACCGATTTAAGTGAGATCCGGCGTAACTATCCGGTGCTGGGAATTTGCTATGGCGCCCAATGGATAGCACAAGCATCGGGTGGAAAAGTGGGTAAGAGCGCTTCACGCGAGTATGGACGGGTGCGCCTGCAAGTGAAAGATGCCGCCGATCTGCTGCTCGGAAACCTGCCGCAGCAATCGCAGGTGTGGATGTCGCATGGCGATACCATTTTACAGATCCCTGAGGATTTTTTGGTAATCGCTTCCACCGAAGAGGTTAAAATTGCTGCATACAAAGTGCGGAACGAACAAACTTGGGGTGTGCAGTTTCACCCTGAGGTCTTCCATACGGAGCAGGGAAACAGGATACTTGACAATTTTCTAACCATCTGCGGATGTAAGAAGGATTGGACGCCGGCATCGTTCATTGAAGCGACGGTTGCCGATCTGAAAAAAACATTGAAGGACGATAAGGTGATCCTGGCCCTTTCGGGCGGGGTGGACTCCTCGGTAGTGGCCGTTTTGTTGAACAAGGCCATCGGAAAGAACCTGACTTCTGTTTTTGTAAATCACGGCTTATTGCGTAAAAACGAGTTCGAAACCGTGCTCGAAAATTACAAGCATCTGGGCTTGAACGTTATCGGTGTAGATGCCCGCGGGCGTTTTTATCGTGAACTTGCCGGGGTGACGGACCCCGAACGCAAACGTAAAATCATCGGCAAAGGATTTATTGATGTCTTTGATGAAGAAGCGCATAAGTTGAAAGATATAAAATGGCTGGCGCAGGGAACTATTTATCCCGATATCATCGAGTCGCTTTCCATCACCGGGACCGTTATCAAAAGCCACCACAACGTGGGGGGGCTTCCCGAAAAAATGAACCTGAAACTGTGTGAGCCGTTGAAATTACTTTTTAAGGACGAAGTGCGAAAAATCGGCTTGGAACTCGGGATGGAACCGCATCTTGTTTATCGTCATCCGTTCCCCGGGCCTGGACTGGGAATCAGGATCCTGGGTGACATCACGCCTGAAAAAGTACGCATCGCGCAGGAGGCCGATGATATTTTTATTTCGAATCTTCGCGCTGCAGGTTTATACGACAAGGTTTGGCAGGCGGCTGCCATCCTTTTGCCGGTACAATCGGTTGGCGTAATGGGTGACGAACGCACTTACGAGAACACCATCGCTTTGCGTGCCGTAACTTCCACCGATGCCATGACGGCCGATTGGGCACATCTGCCTTACGAATTTCTGGCAAAAGTATCGAACGAGATAATCAACAAAGTAAAAGGCGTGAACCGCGTGGTGTACGATATCTCGTCGAAACCGCCGGCAACAATTGAGTGGGAGTAGCAACCGTTACTCAGCCTCTAACTTTGGATACGCGATCCGCGTATGATAAATGGTCTGGAGCTTTTGCAGGAAAACTTCTTTTATGTCCGCAATATCGCGGAAAGTGATGGGAGCGAGTTTAAAGTATCCTCCTGTCACTTGCGAATCGATGAGCGAATCCACCAGGTTTCGTATGCTCTCTTCGTTGTATTCGGGCAAGCTTCTTGAAGCAGCCTCCACCGCATCGGCCATCATCATTATGGCCGTTTCTTTCGAGAAAGGGTCGGGTCCGGGATAGCGGAACAGGTCTTCATTGATCTCTTTTCCGGGATTGGCATTTTTCCAGGAGATATAAAAGTATTTAGGCATACTGGTCCCGTGGTGCGTTTCAATAAAATCTATAATCTGCTTCGGCAGGTTATTTTTTTGTGCTAATTTCACTCCATCCCTCACGTGATTAATGATGATGCGTGCACTTTCCTCAAAGGGGAGCCCTGCGTGCGGATTTATTCCCGGCGATTGATTTTCGGTGAAGAAGGCAGGATTCACCATCTTCCCGATATCGTGATACAACGCTCCTGTTCTTATTAATGAAGCGTTGGCTCCTATTTTTATTGCAGCCGCCATGCCCAGGTTTGAAACTTGCAGTGAATGCTGAAAAGTTCCCGGCGCTTTTTCGGACAGTTCTTTCAATATCGGTTTATTGATGTTCGACAATTCGATAAGGCTTACTCCCGATATGAATCCGAAAGATTTTTCGATGAGATATACCAGGGAATAGGAGAACAATATAAAAATGAAATTGATGAAGAAATAGAGAAATATAACCGGGTCAATCTTGTTGATATTCCCTTCCTGATGCATGACCAACCCGATATACATTAAGCTGTAGGCAAGCAGGATAAAGAATGAACTGCGTATTAGCTGATAGCGTTCCGAGAGCTCTTTCAACATAAATATCGATACCATGGCAACCGCAATCTGTATAACCACAAACTCGAACGGGAACGGAACCATCAGCGAGCTTAAGATAATGGTAATCAAACTTGCAAACAATGCCGTGCGGGAGTCGATAAACGTCCTTATCAGGATGGTGACTATGGCATACGGGATAATATATACGTTGAAAAGGTCAAGTTGGCTGGTAATTGCCGTTAGAGCTACAAAAGAGGTGATCAGCAGAACCATAAACATGACGTGCTGCCTGTTCCTGTATTCGTGTGGCCTGAAGAAAAGCAGGTATGCGTAAAATGCCCCGAACAGGAGGGTTACAAGTAGGAGTTGTCCGAAAATCGTCCATCCGTTGTTGCCGGTTCTCCCGCTTCGCTCTTCCGTCACTCGTTTTAACGAATTCAATACCTTGTAAGTTTGAGGGCTTACTATCTCTCCCTGATCTATAATGCGCTGTCCTGCCTGCACCATCCCTGTAGAGGGGGATACCTGCTGGATAAACTCTTCCCTGGCTTTTTCGGATGTGGAAGCATCGTACACGATATTTTCGCGAATATATTTATTGATGTCTGCCGACCGTATCATTTCGGCGTCCATACTCTTGGGGGTATTATGGAGAAGTTGCTCATAGGCCGATTTAATGGTGTTGAACGTTTCCACGCTTTTTGATTCGGCTAAATTCCCCTTTCTTAACCGCATAGATTGCGTTTCGGAAATGAAGACCTTGTCGTAATCCTCCGAACGCATGATACCCGACTGATATATCTTCTGCAAACTGTTTCTCAGATAGAGAATATAAGCAGGAGGCAGGCTTTTTAGTTTCGTGTTCAGGTTGACATCGGCATCAAATTCGGCCATCGCGTTTTTTTCAATATTCTCGTCGATGGTGTAATACGGTTCGTAAAAACGCAGGATACTGTCTTGTTCGGTTTTCAGTTGATCCGCAGGTTTATAAACAGGAAAATCGAACGGAGCAGTCAAAAGTCCATACTGCCAGGGCCTTCCTTCGCTGAACGAATACTTGAAATCTCCTTGCCGGGGAAACAACAAAGTGACAAGTGCAATTGCCAGTATGAAAATAGCAGGTACAAAAAAACGGGTTCTTAGTCTGAATTTTCTTTTTGACTTCCGGTTCATAAATTCGAATAGTTGTTTGTTATTTAATCACTCTCCGCAACAGGAACCTCCTGTATGGCCTTTCTTAACCGGCCTATGGTTTCCTGCTTCCCGATAAGGGCCGAGATATCGAACATGTGCGGCCCTTTACATTCACCAACTACCGCCAACCGGAAAGTATTCATAACGTTTCCGAGGGGATAATTGTTTGTCTCAATCCATTGCATTACTGTTTTCTCCTGGTTTTCGGAAGAAAAATCATCGATCTCCTGCAACACGCTGATCAGTTCGGTCAGCTGTGCGGGAGTCTCTTTTTTCCAGCGTTTCTTCACCGCTTTTTCGTCGTATGAAGTCGGGGCGATAAAGAAAAATGACGCCTGCCCCCACAGTTCTTTCACAAAATTGACGCGTTCCTTTACCAGTCCGATCACCTTTGCGACATATTCTTGTCCGCAGGAGATATTGTTCTCTGTAAGAACAGGTTTGAACATCTCTGCAAGAATATCGTCAGGCGTTTTCTGAATGTATTTGTGGTTGAACCATTTGGCTTTTTCAAAATCAAATTTTGCACCGCTTTTACTGCAGCGGTCAAACGAAAAGGCGTTTACCAGTTCATAGAGGGAGAAAATCTCCTGCTCTGTTCCCGGATTCCATCCCAGCAAAGCCAAAAAGTTTACCACTGCCTGTGGCAAATACCCGCTTTCGCGGTATCCCGACGATACCTCACCCGATTGCCGGTCTTTCCATTCCAATGGAAAAACAGGAAATCCCAAGCGGTCGCCGTCGCGTTTGCTCAGTTTCCCGTTGCCTTCGGGTTTGAGCAGGAGCGGTAAGTGGACGAATTGCGGCATGGTGTCCTCCCAGCCGAAACTTCTGTAAAGCCACACGTGCAGGGGCGCTGAAGGCAGCCATTCTTCCCCGCGGATAACGTGCGTGATCTCCATAAGGTGGTCGTCCACCACGTTGGCCAGGTGGTACGTGGGCAGCTCGTCGGCCGATTTGTAAATCACTTTGTCGTCGAGAACCGAGGAGTTGATCACCACTTCTCCCCGAATCAAATCGTTCACGGTGATATCGATACGGGGTTCAATTTTTATACGCACCACATATTGCGTTCCGTTACCGATCAGCTCTTCCACCGCTTCGGCGGGTAACGTCAGCGAATTTCGCATATGAAGCCGGGTAGTGGCATCGTATTGAAAATTGGGTGTTTCGTTGCGCTTGGCGTTCAACTCTTCGGGTGTGTCGAAGGCCATATACGCCGTTCCATTTTCCAATAACTGCCCGACGTACTTTTTGTAAATATCTTTTCGCTCCGACTGCCGGTACGGTCCGAACTTTCCTCCTTTGGAGGGGCTTTCGTCGTAAGGCAATCCTAACCAATCGAATGCCTCCTGAATATACTCTTCCGCCCCGGGAACAAACCGGGCGGAGTCGGTATCTTCAATCCGTAGGATAAAATCGCCGCCTTGTTGTTTGGAAAACAGGTAGTTGTATAATGCCGTGCGTACTCCGCCGATGTGAAGCGGCCCCGTAGGACTGGGGGCGAAGCGTACTCTTGTTCTTCTGCTCATAATTTAGATGTTGAGGTTACAAAGGTAAGAAAAAAATAAGATTTGGGGATTATTCACAACCACAACCTTGCCTCGTTGCCCATATTAAATACCAGGTCGATGATACTTGCATTTTGAATGAATCCCAGCTTCTCGCGGAAAACCTGGTAATAAGGCTTAGTCGTAAAATCGGACGGACGTTTCGGGTGGATCGTTTCCCGGTAATCGGAAGTTCCTTCCGGTATTTCAACAATATACTCCGATGAAAGCCTGGTAGGTGTTTCTATCTGCAGCCAACCGCAGACGAGTTCATGAAGCTGAAGGTTAAAATCGACGAGAAACGGAATTTCCTTTTCGTAGAACGGTTGCAGTTCATCGGCGTAATACTCGAAAAACGGAGTGGAATTGTAGGCTGACAGGATAGCATTCCAGTGCAGATGCCGCCAGTTGCCGTGATCGGCAATGCGAATCTCTTTCATCCGGCACTTGGGTGAATCCGGTTTTTCGATGGGAATGCTCAGTGGGATCAAGCCGTTGGCGCCTACAATGTTGCACCGGTTCCGGTACGATTGCTTTTGGTAGTTTTCGTGAATCTCGATAACCGCGTTTTGGGCGCGAAAAAGAACCGAATAGTATTCGATGGAAGCCAGGTAGAAAGAGGAAAACAAACAGCTACCGGGGCGGTTCATTTTTTCGCACTCCTGAACAACCTGTTCCACCTGATTTTTCCGTTCAGCCAGCCTTTGTCTTTTTCCAGGGAGAGCCAGATCAGCATCGGCTGTCCCACGATATGATCTTCGGGAACAAATCCCCATACGCGGGAGTCGGCGGAATTGTGGCGGTTATCCCCCATCATGAAGTAGTAGTCCATCTTAAAGGTATATGAGTCTGCCTGTTGTCCGTTTATATATACTTTCCCGTCACGAAAAGAAAAATCGTTTCCTTCGTAATTTTTTATGCAGCGCTCGTAAGCTGCCGCTTTAAAGGCCACATCGGTATCGAAGGTAATGATAGCCCCTTTTGCGGGAATCCAAAGCGGCCCGAAATCGGCTCGGGTCCAATTGGTTGGATAGTTTAAGGGATAATAATAACTCGATCCGGGCTGTTCCACATCTTTTATCACTTCCCACACGAAAGGTTTTTCTTTCAGTTTTGTCAGCATTGCTTCGGTCAGAGGAATATTGTAATAGATTTTTCCGTTGTTGCCGTTGCGTTGTTTTAATCCGTAGTTGGCCATGGTCAGGCTGTCGATACCCGTTAAATCCTGCATTTTGGTGGCCACCTGCCCGTAACCGCCCGGCATCGTGTAGTCGTCTTTGTTGACGCCCAGTTCCTGAAAAATATTTTCTGAGATAACCGTCCCGTCGGTATGAATCATATAAGTTAACTGCGACAGTTCCGGGCTCGGGATGAGTTTTCCATCGATATAAACACTGTCGTCGCGCACTTTGATGGTTTCACCGGGAAGCCCGATACAGCGTTTCACGTAATTTTCGCGCCGGTCAACCGGACGAAAAACCACTTTGCCGTAAGTTCTTTGATCGGAACGTATCCCCGCACTTCCATTGGCATTGTATCTGGAGAGGGTATAAAAATCAGTTCCCTGCTGATTCAACGCCACCGTATCTCCGGCAGGAAAATTAAAAACGACGATATCGTTTCGTTTTACCTCTCCAAACCCTTTTAGCCGGTGGTATTTCCACTGCGGTTTATCGATGTATGATTTTCCGCCGATGATCGGCATGGTGTGCTGTGCCAGCGGAAACGAGAGGGGCGTGATGGGCGCGCGAGGCCCGTAACTGACTTTGCTGACCGCCAGGAAATCGCCCACAAGCAGCGATTTCTCCAGTGATGATGTGGGGATCTGGTAGTTCTGGAAGAAAAAAACATTGATAAAGTAAACCGCTACGAGGGCAAACAGGATAGCATCCACCCATTCCATGGTTTTGCGGACGGCTTTGTTTTCGGATTTCTTCCACCACGACCACGACACAAATTTAGTGATGTATATGTCGAAAAAAAGCGGGATAAACAGCAATATCCACAGGTTCCCCGCCCAAATGGAGAAAAGGATGGTGAGAAGTGTCCATACGCCAAACCAGATCCATTGATACTGTTGAGCAGCGGAGATGCGCTTGTTGATTTTATTCATCGTTGTATGTTTTTTGCAGTTGTTTTTAATCGGTTGGGTTCTCTATTCTCTTTTTGAGGATTCAGGGATGTAAATTCAGCATATCTTCCATTCCCAGAAAGCCTTTTTTCCCTTTTGTGAATTCGGCAGCCAAAACGGCGCCGAGGGCAAATCCCTTTCGGCTTTTAGCATCGTGGGTGATGCGTATGCTGTCGGCTTCCGACTCATAGATGACGGTGTGAATGCCGGGGACCTCTCCTTTGCGAAATGCAGTTATCTCCAGTTCGTTTTTATGGTCGGATTTATTGAGCGACCATACTTTCTTTCTGTCCAGGTTCTCTAAGATGCCTTCGGCAAGAGTAATGGCTGTTCCGCTGGGCGCATCCAATTTATGGATGTGGTGTGTCTCTTCCATTCGCACGTCGTAATCGGGGAATTGGTTCATTATCTTTGCCAGATAACTGTTTAGTGCGAAAAAGATATTTACACCCAGGCTGAAATTGGAAGCGTAAAAGAAGGTTTGCCCATCGTTTTCACAAGCCGCTTTCACTTCATTCAAATGTTCCAGCCAACCGGTTGTGCCGGATACTACGGGAATGTTTGCCGCAAAAGCTCTGCGGTAATTCTGCAAAGCACTCTCGGGCGATGTAAATTCAATGGCTACATCGGCGCTTGCGAATTCGGGAGAGTCAAATTTATCGTTTTCGTTTATGTCAATGGTACAAACGATTTCGTGGCCGCGTTGCCGGGCGGTTTTTTCAATCTCGTGCCCCATCTTTCCGTATCCGATTAATGCAATCTTCATCTTATGTAACTGTTAAAAACGCAAAAGTACAAAAATAGAACTGATTATGAATCTGTTTTACGTTATTTGTTCTTAAATTCATAACCTTACAGCCATCCTTTCTCCCGATACCATTTTACGGTTTCCTCCACCCCCTCTTTTAACCGGTAATCGGGTTTGAAGCCGAGGTCGCGTTGCAGCGGAGTAATGTCGCACGACCAGTTCCGTTGCTTCATTATCTTGTATTTATCGGTATTGAAGGTGGTTGTTTTACCCAGCAGGGCAAAAATTTTTTCACTGATGAACGATGTCGGTTTCACTATCCACAGCGGAACTTTTATCCTGAAGACATGTTTCTTTTGTAACGCCAGTTGCACGATGGAGTTGAATTCCGTATCGGTATAAATATCCCCATCGGCCACGTAATATTCTCTCCGGTAAATGTTCTTTTCCATACAATCGAAAATAATCTTCACCAGGTCATCGATATAGATGAACGTGAGAATCTGTTTCTTGAATCCGGCACCCACATCCATCCCGTTTTTCACGGCTCGCATCAGGATCAGGTAATCCTTGTCGCGCGGACCGTAAACCCCTGTTGGGCGAAGGATGATATACGGGAAGCCGGGCAATGCTTTCAGGTAATTTTCCGCCTTTAGTTTACTCTTGCCGTAAGCGGTGTTTGGGTTAGGGGTTAAATTGCAGGATAAAGGCGTATAGTTTATTTCGTCACCCACGCCGATGGCTCCCAGCGAACTCATAAAGACGAACAAATCGGGAACGGCATTCGTTTCTACAAGTGCATCCGCAAAATTCCGTACCTGTTCGAAATTTACCTTGTCGAATTCAGATTTACGGATGGCTTTAGTAATCCCGGCACAGTGCACAATATAATCGAATCGCCCGTTTTTACCGATAAACTCACGGAGTTGCCCTTTCAATTTCTTTTTATCGCCGTAGTTCAGGTCGATAAACCTTATCCGTTCATCCTGCAAGTAAACTTTGCTGCTGCTTGGACGAATTCCCGCCCAGGTTTCATAACCCAGTTCCAATGCTTTGTCAACGGCTCTGCTGCCGATAAAACCGCTGGCTCCGGTGATGAGAATTCTCTTTTGTTCCATTTCTTCCAAAATTCAATTGCAAATTTAATCATAACAAATCGTTTTGAAAATATTTTTGTTACTTTGTGCTAACTAAAACCGTACGGGGTTGTTTAAAACTAAAACACCTCTCCGTTGTTTAATAGTGTAAACGAATTAGAAAATATGAGTAAAAGAACATCTGTTGCAGAACCCGTATCGAAACCGAAAAAGAAAGAGTTGGAACAACTTGTTGTCGATTTCCTGACAGTAAATAAAGAAAAACAGTTCAATTACAAACAGATAGCTGCCGCATTAAATATTCGGGGAGAAGAAGGCCGCCGCGTACTGATAAAAGCGCTCGACCGGCTTCGCGATTACGATGTGCTGTTGGAAACGTCGCGCGGAAGATACCGGTTGAATAACCGCGGACTGATCCTCGAAGGACGATTTGAACGAAGAAGCAACGGCAAAAACTTTTTTGTGCCCGATGACGACGCCAATGTGATTTATATTCCCGAACGGAACAGCAAGCATGCGATGAATGGAGACCGGGTCCGTGTCCAGCTCCTGGCAAAAAGGAAACGAGCCGATACCGAAGGTGCGGTGATTGAAATTCTGGAACGCGCTCAAACCCGCTTTGTAGGGGTGTTGGAGGTGCAGAAATATTTTGCTTTCCTGGTGATGGACAGCAAGTTTTTAGCAAACGATATATTTATTCCTATGGATGAACTTAACGGAGCGAAGAACGGGGATAAAGTGGTGGTGGAGATTGTGGAGTGGCCTGAAAAAGCCAATAATCCGGTCGGAAAAGTGATGGATATATTGGGTAAGCCGGGTGACAATACCACCGAGATGCACGCTATCCTGGCACAATACGGATTGCCGTACAAGTATCCCGAAAATGTGGAAAAAGCGGCGGACCTGATTCCTGAAAAGATAGATGAAAAGGAGATAGCCAAACGTGAAGACTTCCGGGATGTGTTTACGATAACTATCGACCCGAAAGATGCAAAAGATTTCGATGACGCCTTGTCGCTTCGTAAGGTCTCCCCCACACTGTGGGAGGTGGGTGTGCATATTGCAGATGTGACGTATTACGTGAAACAGGGCGACATCATCGACAAAGAAGCTGAGAATCGGGCAACATCCATCTATTTGGTTGACAGGACTATCCCCATGCTGCCTGAAAAGCTGAGCAACGGGTTATGTTCTCTCCGTCCAAAAGAGGACAAACTCTGTTTTTCGGTTATTTTTGAACTCAATGAACAGGCGGAAATAAAAAAATCACGCATCGTTCGCACCGTTATAAATTCCGACAGCCGGCTCACGTACGAAGAGGCACAAACGGTGATAGAGACCGGTAAAGGCGATTTTTCAACGGAGATACTGGCGATGAATGACCTGGCGCAGAAACTGCGCAACAAGCGTTTTGCCAATGGAGCCATCAATTTTGAACGCTACGAAGTGAAATTCAACCTCGATGAAAAAGGTAAACCGCTTGGTGTCTATTTTAAAGAATCGAAAGAGGCCAATCACCTCATCGAAGAATTTATGCTTCTGGCCAACAGGACGGTAGCCGAATTTATCGGAAAAGTACCGAAGGGTAAGAATGCAAAGACATTTGTTTATCGTATCCACGATATCCCCGATTCCGAAAAATTAGACACATTGAATGCTTTTATCCTCCGCTTCGGACATAAAATAAAAACCGAAGGAAATAAAGTGGAAGTAGCCAAAAGCATCAATTCGTTGTTAGACAAAGTACAGGGCCGCCCCGAAGAAAACCTGGTGGAAACCATCGCTATACGCACCATGTCCAAGGCGGTTTATTCTACCAAGAACGTGGGGCATTACGGATTGGCTTTCGACTACTATACGCATTTCACATCGCCCATCCGCCGTTATCCCGACATGATGGTCCACCGGTTGCTCGAACGTTACCTCAACGGGGGATCTTCAGTCAATCAGGTAGAGTTGGAGGCGGAATGCAAGCACTCTTCCGATATGGAGCAGGTGGCTGCCAATGCCGAGCGCGACTCCATCAAGTACAAGCAGGTGGAATTTATGACCGACAAGATCGGAAAGGTGTACGATGGTGTTGTCTCGGGCATTACGGAATGGGGAATTTATGTGGAGATCAATGAAAACAAATGCGAAGGGATGATCCCTATCCGTGAACTGGACGATGATTTTTATGAACTGGACGAGAAAAATTACCGATTGGTAGGCCGCCGTACCAAGCGCGAATATCGCCTCGGACAACCGGTTTCCATACAAGTTGCAAAAGCTAACCTGGAGAGGAAGCAGTTGGATTTCGTTTTGAGTTGAAATGCAATTTCCTAAAAACTGAAGTCTTGCTGAATGCGTGCTGGAAAAAGACCGGGCCTTGATATTCGTACTTTTGCCAACAGGAACGGTCCCGAAGCTCGGGGATAGGGTCGAGGTAATACTCCCTGTCGGCGTTGTCCACAATCAGGAATCCCCCTATTGCTATGTGCGGAATCGCTCTTTTTATGCAACTGTTCCTTGCCCTTCCATCCACCAGAACCATGCTGAAATATTCATCCGGATATGCATCGATGGCCTTCACGTACTCTTCGAATGAGAGGCCGGCCGACTTTGCATCTTTCGACACAAAGTCATCGGGATTCCGGTAATCTTTTTCATTGAAATTATCGATCCTCTTGCCTGTAATCTCTTTGAGGGTTACGTTTTTTATGCCCGATTCTTGGATTTTTTCTCTCAAAACACCGCACCATTCCGGGTCGTGCTCAATGGTTACCACCTCTTTGCAGTGTGAAGCGAAATAGAGGGTGGAGCCGCCCGATCCCCATTCGAAAACATGCATCCAGCGATCGCAATTTCTCGAGAAAAAATCGATGGCATCGTAGGTCATCCAAGGCAAACGGCGGCTTAAGGTGGTATCGCCCGACTTTTTATCTTTGTACCATTGATGTAAGTACTTTATGTGCGATAATGTCTTGTTTTTTAAGGCATAATCCATCGCAAAGCGAACATATAACAAAAGATCTTTCATCGTTTTATTTTTTTCTTTTTTTTAACCAATTCTCAATTTCTTTCAGCATCTCAAGTTTTAATAACCTGCAGAGAGAGAGGTATGAGGTGCCTGTAACGGCCAGCGTGAGGAGTATAATTAATATATCATTCTCTATTTTCAGCGTAAAAAAGAGAGATAGGGCAACGCTGATGATCGCCAAAAGTAAATAGGGAACAATATCTTTCATCAGGTGAAAAAGGGTGTATCGGATAAGTTTTCCCGTCAAAACCACAGAGATAAGAAGCGAAATGATCGTATAGATTATCCAACTAACCGCTAAGGCCGTTATTCCATGCGGAAAAAGAAAGAGGATCAGTAAAATCAGGATTACCCCTTTTACAACCTCAATACCCAGGAAAAATTTAGCGTTTTCCCTTGCGATAAACAGTTCCTGAAAGATATAAATAAAAGGAGAAAGCATTCCGGCAAACGTGAGGATCTGAAAATAAGGAACCGCCGACAGCCATTTTTCTTTGAAAAAGAGATGGAATGTTGGCTCGGCAATCACAATCATGGCAAACCCGATAGGGAACGAAAGGAACGCAATAGATTTTATGATCTTGCTCACCACACGCTTTAACCGTTCCTGCTGTTCGTTTATTTCCGATAAAATAAGCATCGCTACCGAGCGGAAAGTATTTGTCAGTGTAAGAAATGGAATGTCCTGATACTTTTTTGCCTGATTGAAGTAGGCCACCTGGTTCATCGGATAAAAAGCGGCGATCAAACTGGGATAAATATTGTTTACCGTGGTTGAAATAACCGATGCGGACAACAATTTATTGCTGAAGGCGAAAAATGTTTTTAAACTCTTCCGGCTGAATGGGGCGACAGGCCGCCACGATGAGTACAACCACAAAAAAACAGTACGGAAAAAGGCATAGAGAAGCGTTTGGGCTACTAACGCCCATACGCCGTATCCTGCAATGGCCATTACAATGGCTGTCACATCCGAAATGAACAGTGCCAGCGTATTTACCTTGGTGAGCCCCTTGAAATCGGCTTTTTTCGTGAGGATGGTTTGGTGGATTAGTCCGAACGCATTAAAAATAAGGGATAAGAACAGTACTCGAACGACGCTTGTGATAGCGGGAGCATTAAAAATATTTCCCAATATGGGTGCGGAGAGAAAGAAGAGCGTATAAAGAACAAAGCTCAACGAAATGTTGAAATAAAAAACCGTGCAATAATCGCTCTCATGCAAATTTTTCCGATTCAATAGAGCCCGGCCAAAACCGCTGTCGATGAGGATAGAAGAAAAAGCCACAAAGACTGCCAGTGAGCCAATCAGACCGTAATCTTCCGTGGCAACGATATTCATCAGTATCAGCATACTTGCAAAATTGAGTATCTGCTGCCCGAATTTATCGAGAAAGCTCCAAAAAAGCGAAACGGTTGTCTTTTTTTTGAGTGCAGAATCGGCCATACCGGTGATATAATGGAGCAAAAGTAATTCTTTTTGAACAGCGAAACAAATTTAAACAGCTTCTGCTAACGGATTATTTCGTATTTTTGGTGCAAAATTCATGTTTGATAATGACTTTTTCCGAAGAGATAAAACAATATGCCCTCTCGCTGGGATTTGATGCCTGTGGGATTTGCCGTGCCGAAGAGAGTGAACAGGAAGCCAACTACATGAGATGGCTTTCAGAAGAATGCCACGCAGGAATGAGTTATCTGGAGCGAAATGTGGATAAGCGAATGGACCCCGGGCTGTTGGTTGAAGGGGCGCGCTCAATCATCTCGGTTGCGCTGAATTATTTTCCCCACCGTTTTCAACACGAAAATGCCCCCAAATTTGCTTATTACGCTTACGGTGAGGATTATCACGATATAGTAAAAGGGAAGCTAAGCCGGCTTTTCGATTTTATAAAACTTCGTTTTCCTGATGTGTCGGGACGTTATTTCTCAGATTCTGCTCCCGTTTTGGAGCGTTTCTGGGCGGCACGTGCGGGGTTGGGCTTCGTGGGTAAAAACACCTTGCTGATTATTCCGGGAAAAGGATCGTACTTCTTTCTGGGAGAACTGATTATCGATCTTGAACTGGACTACGATTCGCCCGTATCGCAAAATTGCGGGAGATGCCGCCGCTGCCTGGATGCCTGTCCCACCGGAGCCATTGAAAAGCCGCATTGGTTGAACGCCCGCAAGTGTATATCGTACCAAACCATTGAGAATAAAGGAAATATCTCACCAGAAATTATTCCACGATTAAGTAATAATGTCTATGGATGCGATATCTGCCAGATTGTTTGTCCGTGGAACAGGTATGCCCGGCCGCACAATACCCCCGGGTTTAATCCTTCGGATGAATTCCTGTCGCTCGATTACGAAGGGCTTCAGGAGATGGATGAAGATACTTATCGGCGGATTTTCCGAAAATCAGCGGTGAAAAGGGCTAAGTTCGCAGGATTGAAAAGGAACGTCACCGCCTGGAAAAGTTCTCAACAAACCGGAGGTGAGATTTCCTAAAATCACTATTTTTAGCTACTTTTGCACATCCAACTATGCAAGATCCATTCGACATACACGTAAATAAAGATTTTCAGGAAAACGACCGGGAATACGAAAATGCGTTGCGTCCGCTAACATTTAACAGTTTTAACGGACAGGATAAAATTGTTGAAAACCTGAAGGTCTTTGTCAGCGCGGCACGCATGCGCGGTGAATCGCTCGATCATGTGCTGCTGCACGGCCCTCCGGGATTGGGAAAAACTACCCTGTCGAATATTATCGCCAACGAGCTGGGCGTGGGATTCAAGGTTACGTCGGGCCCGGTTTTGGATAAACCCGGCGATCTGGCTGGAATTCTTACATCGTTGGAGGCGAACGACGTGCTGTTTATCGATGAGATTCACCGCCTGTCGCCCGTAGTGGAGGAGTATCTTTACAGCGCGATGGAAGACTACCGGATTGATATAATGATTGATAAAGGCCCGAGCGCCCGCTCTATCCAAATTGATTTGAATCCGTTTACGCTTATCGGGGCGACCACGAGAAGCGGATTACTGACCAGCCCGTTGCGTGCCCGCTTCGGCATTAACATGCATCTGGAATATTACGATACCGATACGCTTACGGGTATTATCCTCCGCTCTGCCAACATCCTGAATATCGCTTGTGCTCAAAATGCTGCCGAAGAGATCGCTTCGAGAAGCCGGGGCACGCCACGAATTGCCAACGCACTTCTTCGCCGTGTACGTGATTTCGCGCAGGTGAAAGGTTCGGGTAAAATAGACAAAGCCATTTCGTCCTACGCCCTTGAAGCGTTGAATATCGACCGTTATGGGCTGGATGAGATTGACAATAAGATATTGCTCACCATTATAGATAAATTTAAAGGAGGCCCTGTTGGCATTACTACTATTGCTACAGCAGTTGGCGATGATGCCGGAACCATTGAGGAGGTTTACGAACCGTTTCTCATCAAAGAGGGTTTTTTGAAGCGTACGCCGAGAGGACGGGAAGCAACGGAACTGGCTTACCGGCATTTGGGACGAAAAAGAGAGTTGGAGCAGGGACTTTTATTTTGAAATCAGACGGTTAGACTATCTATGAGAACTAAAAAGCGGTATAAATAATATCCAGTTTCAGTTTTTCCGGTTTATTCTCAAGCATTACCGCCGCCGGCTTCATCTGATTGTAAATTGCGGTTGCTTTAGAATTTCCATACTGGTCTGTTGTGAAAGTAATGTCCACCGGAACTAAACAATAGGTGAGATCGAAGGCCTCTTTCTTCTTCTTTTTGTAATAATTGATCATTGCCGCGATATTCCCGAAACTGTACGAGTAGGTTTCTTTGTTGAAAGAGGCGTAGAAACTGGTTACGTTGTCGTCTAACCTCCTGTTTTCGAAGAACCCTTTCAGGGAATCTTTGTTGACCAAAAGCAAGTAGTCGGGTGGGGATAACTTTACCTTCTCATCCTGGTTGGCTTCGGGCAGGGCATAAACCATGAGCCGTGCCTGATTCAACGATCGGGTAGAGAGTTTTGAATAGATATCTGATATGGGGAATGTTATTTCTGTGTTTACGCCTGCCGGGCTCTTTACGAAAGTACCTTTGTCATTCGGCGCCAGCAACTGGTCGTTGTTGTTTTGTATGTGATTGATTTGCGTAACCTCCGGCGTGATGTTCAGGCGGAATTCGGCGGTGCGTATCGTATCTGTTTTAGTAGAGGATCCTTTTGGATCGAGATACTTGTAGAAAATATTCAGCGAGGTCAGGTTTACGTTCAGTATCGTACTGTTCCCAAAGTTTGTCGTAACGTACAGACCGGGGAAAAATTCCCGGAAAGTATCGGTATTTTTCAGCATACCGTGATCCGGCTTTTTATATTCATTCAAAAAATCTTCTCCGATAGATTTGGGCAGCTTTGTAAATATCTCGTAAATCTTGATGGTTTGCGTGGTGTTGCCGGAATAATAGGTCTCTGTGCGGTAGGTGTTGTTTCTGCCGGTAAACGTTTTAGTGCCGAGCGGGGCGCTCATGTCGGATTTCGTTTTTGGATCGAAGTTCGTGTAGTCCTTGTTTTTAGGCAGCTCTTCAATTACCTTGTAAACGGCCAGTCTCATGGGTGCCAAAGAGTCGCCGATTATGGACGAGTACGAGACCGTCATCCGTACGGAATCGATGATGGCTCCATCTTTAAACGCTTGATTCTCCGGATAATAAAATTCACCTACATATTCAGACCGGATGTTGCCGAAAACCGGGTCGATATATTCTCCTAAAATAGGATATTTGGTTCTGGAGAAAACAGAATCGACCTGTATGGTACGCGATAATAGTTTCAACGTATCCGTACCCACCGAAACCCGGTCGTTTTCCGGTTGTATGGTAAAGCCGATCTTGTCCAAGGTGTCAACGCAAGAAGCGAAAACGGTGACAACAACAACGAAAAACAGTTTGTATAAGGTTTGAAGTTTCATGCGTTTAAAAAATTACGGACGCAAATATCTGAAAAAAAAAGTTGAAAAAAAAGCCCTTAACGGGCTTTCTTCTCTTTTTTAATGATAATTGTCAATCGGAACAGAAAAATATCTGCTTAACTGATTTTTTTAAGAGAATTTACGCGTCTATTTTATCGCAAAATTCATCTATTTTTTCTACGTTATTCTCAAAATCGGGACTGTACCCCAAATAGGGTATTTTTTTATCAGTAATGTATTTATCCAGTTCTTTATGAATATTTTCACTGCCTTGAACAACTCCATCGGAATAGTCGATGGCCAGCTTGGTGAGGTTTACAAAGTCCATTTTTCCCCGTTTCTTTACATCTTCAATCTCTTTATCGCCGATGGTATCGAAACGAAGTTTTTCTGAAAAACCTTCATTGAAAGGTTTTTTGAAGTCTTCGTCGTAAACGGAATATATAACTTTCGCATTCTTCAAACACGGATCATCTTTGTATCCTTTCTTGATGTAAATTGGGGCCAATGCCGTAAACCAGCCGTGGCAATGAATCACATCGGGGACCCAGCGCAGTTTTTTGATGGTTTCCAGCACACCGCGGACAAAAAAGATGCTTCGCTCATCGTTGTCATCGTATTCCACCCCTTTTCCATCTACAAGTGTTTCTCGATTTTGAAAGAAATCGTCGTTGTCTATAAAATAGACCTGCATGCGCGCCGATTGTATGGAGGCAACTTTGATGATGAGCGAGTGATCCGAATCATCGATGATCAGGTTCATCCCCGAGAGGCGAATCACTTCGTGCAGTTGGTTCCTGCGCTCGTTGATATTGCCGAATTTAGGCATAAACGTGCGAATTTCGTGCCCTTTATCCTGGATGGCTTGAGGTAAATATCTCGATATATGCGAAATTTGTGTTTCCGGCAAATAAGGAAAAATTTCCTGTGTAATGTACAGAATTTTTTTTTGACTCATTTAATTAATTTTCTTCTAATTCATTACAAAGATAATAAAAAAAATCCGCATAACGGCAAAGCGTTTTGGGATATATTTTATTAATATCAGTCCTATAGGTGATTAACTAAATAATAGCTTGGGCATTTTCAGCAAATGAATGGACGTTTCGCTTTTTTATTCCATAAAAATGTTGTTGCTTTGCACGCTGAAATAATTTGTGTGTATTCCAATAAGCATGTAATAAAAATAAGCTTGCCCATTCTGCTCAGCCTGTTGGCGCAGAGTATTATTCAGGTAATAGATACTGCCTTTCTCGGCCGGGTGGGAGAGGTAGAGCTGGGTGCATCGGCACTGGCCGGAATTATTTACATTGCCATCTATACCATCGGCTTCGGATTCAGTATGGGGAGCCAAATTTTGATCGGTAGGCGGAACGGCGAAAAAAAATTCCATCAGATAGGAGAGATCGTCATTCAGGGAATTCTATTCCTGCTGGTGCCGGCTCTATTGTTGATTGCAATATTTAAGCTCGGGTTTACCGATTCTCTGATGAGCCTGTTTAAGTCGGAAAATGTGAGCGAGGCTGTTTCCGATTACCTCGACTGGCGCGTATATGGTTTTGTCTTCGCTTTCACCAACAGCACGTTCCGGGCATTTTATATCGGGATTGCCCGTACAAAGGTGCTCACGATTAATTCGTTGGTGATGGCCCTGGTGAATTTAGTCCTCGATTACGGGCTGATCTTCGGAAACTTTGGGCTACCCGAAATGGGGATTGGCGGCGCTGCGCTTGCATCGGTCATCGCCGAGGCATCCTCAACATTGTTTTTCGTTATTTATACACAAAAAACGGTTGATCTGGAGAAATATGGCTTCAGGAAAATTACTTTTAACTGGTCGGTAGTGAAAAAGGTGCTGGATATTTCCGTTTATATGATGCTCCAGTATTTGCTCTCCATCGTAACCTGGTTGATGTTTTTCGTGTTTATCGAGAATTACCTGGGTGAACGTCCTTTGGCCGTGACCAATATTGTACGGAGTTTATATACCATTGTTACCATTCCGTCCCAGGCGTTGGGTGCGGCAGTGAACACCATGGTGAGCAATACTATCGGCGCCGGACGGCAAAACGAAGTGTTGAGTTTGATAAAGCGGGTTACCCTTATCAGCCTGTTTTTAATGCTGGCCATAATCTTTGTGGTTGCGATTGCACCGCGGCTGATGATTCATATCTATACCAACGATGCTTCGCTTATCAACGATACGGTGGTGCCGTTATACGTGCTGTTGACTTCCCTGCCCTTGTATGCGGTGGGGACAGTTCTGTTCAGTTCGGTTTCGGGAACCGGAAACACGCAGCGGGCATTGTTGTACGAAATTGTTACCTTATCGGGGTACGTTTTTTACATGTGGTTTATTATTGTTCATCTCCGGTTATCGGTCGGTTGGGCGTGGACAACCGAGCATGTTTACTGGGGTCAGTTGATGCTTTACTCTCTATTTTATTTGCGGAGCAAGAAGTGGGTACATAAGAAGATATAAAGATTTTCGTTATCTTTACCGATCAAAAAAACGAACAATATGAAACGCAGCATTCTCCTTTTTCTGGTGATTTTTTCTTCATCGGTTTACGCTCAGGAATATCGCTGGGGAGTAGGATTGAACTATTTTTTCGATAATACGGAATACGGACAATTATCGTTTATCGATTCCGAAACCATGAACGGAATTTGGCTTAATCCGATGGGAAGCCTTGTTTGGGGAGATAAATACTCCATCAATGTCGGCGTAAATTTGCTGAAAATTCCCGGAATGGGCAAAACTATCGATAAAGTGGATGTGATGATGTACTATCAATATAAATCGCCCGGGTTTCTGTTTCGCGCCGGTTCTTTTCCGAGGAGCGAGGTGTTGGAGAATTACAATAATTTCTTTTTTAAAGACTCTGTGAATAATTTTATTCCGTTGATGCAGGGTGTCTTTTGTCAGATCGGCAGTAACCGGAATTTTTTTAATATGTGGCTCGATTGGACAGGTTATGCCACACCCAAGAAACACGAACACTTTTTTGTGGGATTATCGGGGAAAATATCCAAAGGGTTATTTTTTGCCGATTTTCAATCGTACATGTACCACTACTCCAATACCCGGCCGGCAACGCCCGGTGAAGGCGTATGCGAGAATTTGCAGCTGCAGGCGACCGCCGGACTGGAGTACGGAGAGGAGGGCGGATTTAAAGGGTTGATCGCTGCCGGGACGTTGATAGGGTACGAAAGAGACCGCCGTTTCGAGAACAAATTGTATAAACCTGCCGGTTTTGTCGCTCGCGGGGATGCCGAAAAGTGGGGGATCGGCACAAAAAACACGCTTTATACGGGAGAGCCGCGAATGAGGCTGGCCGATACTTTTGGTGGAAACCTTTATTGGGGGACACAATTTCTTCGGGTCAGGACGTATGTAAAAAGTGAGTGGTATATCCGTCTGGTAGAATCGGATTTTGTGAAGGTGCGGCTCAGCTACAACCTGCATTTCGTTGAAGGAAAGGTGTTGTCGCAGCAAATGCTTACCGTTTCGGCATCGATAGATAGCTTTAGACCCAAAAGCGGGAAGATAATCAATTATCCGTGGATGGAGATATTTCATTAGATAAAAGATATTCCAATGGATGAGTTAAATAAAGAGAAGATAGAAAACCTACGCAGGCAGCTGCACGAGCATAATTACAATTACTACGTGTTGTCGCGACCCACCATTTCCGATTTCGATTTTGATGCACTGATGCAGCAATTGACCGAACTGGAGAAGCAACATCCCGAATATTACGACCCCAATTCGCCCACGATGCGGGTGGGAAGTGACATCAATAAGAACTTTATTCAGGTGCGGCATCGCTATCCGATGCTATCGCTGCAAAACACATATACCGAAAGCGAGGTTACCGGTTTTTACAACCGTGTAAAGCGTTCGCTGAACGAGGATTTTGAAATTGTTTGTGAGCTGAAATTCGATGGGACATCTATTTCGCTGGCGTATGAAAACGGCAGATTGTTGCAGGCAATTACCCGCGGCGACGGCAGACAAGGCGATGATGTCACGGCCAATGTCCGCACCATCCGCAACATTCCGTTAGTGCTCAAAGGCGATGATATCCCCGGATACATTGAGGCACGGGGTGAGATCCTGATGCCCTGGGATGTTTTTGAGGAACTGAACAAAGAGCGCGAGGCGCAGGAGGAGCCGCTTTTTGCCAACCCGCGCAATGCGGCGTCGGGAACGCTTAAAATGCAGGACCCAAAGGTAGTCGCATCCAGGAAGCTGAAATCGTCTATCTACTATCTGATGGGTGAAGAGTTGCCGTCGGACAGTCATTTCGAAAATATGGAACTTGCGCGGAAATGGGGATTGAATGTGTCGAAGGCAATGAAAAAGTGCAGCTCGCCGGAAGAAGTTTTTGAATACCTGAAATACTGGGACGTGGAACGTAAAAACCTTTCCGTTGCTACCGACGGGGTGGTGTTAAAAGTGGATTCACTCTCGCAGCAACGCCAGCTCGGTTCAACCTCCAAGTTCCCCCGATGGGCCATTGCTTACAAATTTAACGCCGAAAAGGCGCTTACGCGCTTGGAGTCCGTCTCTTTCCAGGTGGGGCGTACCGGGGCGGTTACTCCTGTAGCCAATCTCGAACCGGTTTTGCTTTCGGGAACAACCGTAAAGCGGGCTTCTTTATACAACGAAGATGCCATCAACGCGCTCGATTTGCACATCGGTGATATGGTTTACGTGGAGAAAGGCGGTGAAATTATTCCTAAAATCACCGGGGTTGACAAAGAGGCCCGTTTCCTTATCGGTGATAAAGTACAGTTTGCCAGGCGTTGTCCCGATTGCGGCACCCCGCTGGTGAGGAACGAGGACGAAGCCGTGCATTACTGCCCCAACAGCGAAGAGTGTCCGCCGCAGATAAAAGGGCGTATCGAACATTTTGTTACCCGCAAGGCCATGAACATCACTATCGGCCCCGAAACCATCGGGTTGCTTTACGACAAGGGCTTGATTAAAGATGCTGCCGATTTATACGCATTGCGATTCGAGGATCTGGTGAATTTGGAGCGCTGGGCGGAGACCAGCGCCAATAATCTGCTGGCAAGCATCGAAAAGTCGAAAACGACCCCTTACGAAAGGGTGTTGTTCGCTCTCGGAATCCGGTTTGTCGGTGAAACTGTGGCCCGGAAGCTGGCATTGGCGTTTCACGATATCGATGAGTTGGGAGCCGCAACGGTTGAACAACTTACATCGGTAGAGGAGATCGGCGACCGTATCGCCCGGAGTGTGAAAGACTTCTTCGAAAATCCCCGATCTGTGGATTTCGTGGACAGGCTTCGTGCTCACGGGTTGCAATTTCAACAGAGCGAAGAGACAATGGCCGCAAGGACGGATAAGCTGGCGGGGCTCACTGTTGTAATAAGCGGGACGTTTGAGTTACATTCACGCGATGAGTACAAAGCCATGATTCTGCAGAACGGAGGGAAGAACAGCGGCTCTGTATCAAAAAACACCGATTATATCCTTGCCGGCGAGAATATGGGACCTGCCAAACTGGAGAAAGCCGAAAAATTAGGCGTGAAAATGATTGATGAAAAAACATTTTTGGAGATGCTTGGGCTTTAATCCGGGACGCTACCGTTTAAACTCTTCAATGATTTTTACAATCTCTTCCCACGGCAGCAGCTTCCCCTTGCCGAAATCGCCACAGGCAAGATCACCCTCGGCGGTTTCATAGACATTATAGCCCAGTTTTTTCAGTTTCTCGATGTTGTCCTGAACAATTGGATTTTCGTACATGAATGTATTCATTGCCGGGAAAATGAGTACCGGGCTTCGGGCTGCCATCACGGTGGTCGTGAGCATGTCGTCTGCAATTCCCGAAGCAATCTTCCCGATGATATTGGCGGTGGCAGGCACAATTACGAATAAGTCGGCCGCCTTGGCCAGATCAATGTGCTTGGAGTCCCACTCCCGCACCGGATCAAACATGTCGGTGACAACCGGATTGTGCGACATTGTTTTAAAAGTGAGCGGAGTAACAAATTCCTGAGCAGATTTTGTCATGATCACTTCTACATTGTAACCGTCTTTTTTTAGCTGATTCACAATTTCTACGGCTTTGTAGCAGGCTATTCCGCCTGAAACCCCGATAACGATAGTTTTCATAATTTCATCATTTCTGTTACAATAGCTTCGGCTATCTGTTTTTTCCCGACCGGCCGGGCAATTGCTTTTCCCGACTTTATCAAAACCCCGCTATGCCCGTTCTCCGACAGATGCGTCAATTCATTGGCAAAAACCATATCGCATTGGTTTTTGCCGGCAAGCTGATTGGCAACGTTGACCAGTTCTTCTTCCGACACCTCTTTCAGCAGTTTGAATCCCACTAAAAAGGTATTCGGATTATTTTGTTTGATGAGCGGGATCACCTTTTTGGTGCGTTTCAGGCCCATTATAATATCATCTTCCGACGAGATTTTTTCACTAACGTCATATCTGCTTGCCGGATTTTCGAGAACATCTCTCACGGCCGTTTCGTCTTTTTGCAAGCCGCGTATCTCTTTTGCCAATTCATCCGTGCTTACGGCATAAGCAAAGGTGAAATCGGATATGGCCATGGAGTGGATAAAGTAATCCACGGGAACCTTCTTGGTCAACTCGTCCACGGCTTTATAAACGCTTTCGGCATCGGTAACGGGAACAAAATCTACGAACGGGAGTTGCTCTTTGTTTAACTCTTTCCTGAAGGCTGTTCCGGTGAAGATGTAAAACAGGTGGAAATCGGAACGGTTATCGGCATGAAAGTAATCCAAAACAGCTTCCAGGCAATGCCAACCGAGTAGTCCGGTACTGACGTTGGTCAGTTTCCGTATTCCATCGATATCCTCCGATGTCCCGCCTGCCGTGATCGCTATATTCAGCATAAATCAGATCCTTTCGGTTATCCTGTTGTTCTCGTCTAAAAGATATACACGGGGTTCATGCCCTTTTGCTTCTTCGGGCGACATCGAAGCGTAGGCCATTATAATGATTTTATCGCCGGGTTGCACCAGCCGGGCCGCTGCGCCGTTCAGGCAGATGGTCCCGCTGTTTGCTTCTCCTTCAATCACATAGGTCTCAAACCGTTGTCCGTTATTGTTGTTCACCACGCTAACCTTTTCCCAGACCAGGATTCCGCTCTGCTCGAGCAACGTTTTATCGATGGTTATGCTGCCCGTATAATTGAGATTAGCTTCCGTAACGGTTGCTCTGTGAAGTTTTACCCTTAATAGTGTGAGTTGCATCTATTTTTCTAAAATTATATTGTCGATGAGTCTTGTCTTACCGAATCTTACAGCAACTGCTGCAAGCGCTTTTTCTTCTACGGTTTCAATCGTTTCTAACGACGGAAAGGCGTAGATGCTCACGTAGTCGATATCGGCAAGCGGCGCCTCGTTTATCTTGCCGGTAATGAGTTGTATTAATTCCTCAACGCTATTTTCTCCTTTTTCGAAAGCCGCTTTTCCTTCCCGTAACGCTCTGTTCAATATGGGCGCCTGCGCTCTTTCGGCAGCCGATAAATAGGTGTTGCGCGAACTCATGGCCAATCCGTCTTTTTCCCGTACAATCGGACAGACAACCAGGTCGATGTCCATGTGTAAATCGGTGACCATTTTCATCAAAACAGCAGCTTGCTGCGCATCTTTTTGTCCGAAATAGGCCTTTTGCGGTTGAACGATGTTGAAAAGCATGGCAACAACCGTGGTAACTCCTTTGAAATGAGTTGGGCGCGATGCTCCGCAAAGTACCCGGGTGATATCACCCGTAACTTCTACAAAAGTGGAACTTCCGTGAGGATACATCTCTTCTGCAGAAGGATAGAATATCGCATGGGCTCCGGCGCCGGTGGCGAGTCGCTCGTCGCGCTCAATATTCCGGGGGTAGGATTCGAAATCTTCGTTGGGTGCAAACTGGGTGGGATTGACGAAGTCGCTTACCACAACGATATCGTTCCCGGCTTTTGCCCTGCGGATAAGCGACAGGTGCCCTTCGTGCAGGAATCCCATCGTTGGAACAAGACCGATTGTTTTACCCGCCTGACGATGGGTATCTAAATAGTCCCTTAGTTCTTTTATGGTGGTAATAATCATATCATCAATAGAGTTTTTTCAGAACTTCCGAATCCATATCGAATGTATGTTCATCGGCCGGAAACCGGCCCTCTTTTACGTCAGAAGCATAACTTCGGACAGCTGCCGTAATTTCAACATTCAGCTTTGCATATTGCTTTACAAATTTAGGGACAAAATCGCTGAACATGCCCAGCATATCGTTGATCACCAGTACCTGTCCATCGCAATCTTTTCCTGCCCCTATGCCTATGGTGGGTATGCTGACGGATTTTGTGATCAGTTGTGCCAGCTTATCGGGAATGCACTCTAAAGTAATAGCAAAGACACCTGCTTTCTCCAACAATTTGGCGTCTTCCAATAATCTCTTTGCGCTTTGTTCGTCTCTTCCTTGTACCTTGAATCCGCCAAAAGCGTTTACCGATTGCGGCGTTAACCCGATATGTCCCATTACCGGGATTTGTGCATCCACAATGGCTTTTATCGTTTCGGTGAAGAGAGCGCCGCCTTCAATTTTTACGGCTTCAGCACCGCCTTCCTTGATCATCCTGCCTGCATTCCGTACGGCTTCTTCTTTTGAGACATGATACGATAAAAAAGGCATGTCGGCGACGATCAACGCATTTTTTACGCCCCGGGCGACGGCTTTTGTATGATAAATTATTTCGTCAACGGTAACCGGAAGCGTGGACTCGTGTCCTTGAAAGACCATTCCCAGTGAATCGCCAATCAGGACGGAGTCGATTCCGGCGGTATCCACCATTTTCGCCATTGAATAATCGTAAGCGGTGAGCATACTGATTTTCCGGTTGTTCTCTTTCGCTTCCTGAAACGATTTTACAGTAAATTTTTGTGCCATATTTCTAAATTTTAACTTCCGTCTTCTTTAAACAGTTCTCTCAGCGAATAATCGCCTAACATCTGCATGGTTTGCCTTCCCATCAACTTATAGAATTCAGTCATCTCCGGCATGAAAGTATTTAAACTTTCCAGGTGCATCCTGATCGTATTTTCGTCGCCCCGTTTAATGGGGCCGGTAAGCGCTTCTTTGCAATCCTTCCCTTTCAGGTTAAGGATAACGCTTTCCAGCAGAGGTTTGGTTGCTTCGTGAATATCCTCTTCGGCAATACCCGATTTTTCGAAAATCTTATACGACGCATTCAGCAGCGTTACCAAATAGTTTGATAAGACGCAGGCGGCCGCATGATAAAGCCTCTTTTTATCGGGATCTATGCTGAGCGTTTGGTTTCCGCACGCTTTAAAAAAATCGGTTAGTCGCCGGTTCTCTTCTCCCTGTTTCTCGATGGCAAACCATACGTCGTTCAACTTCTCCTGTGCTAGAACAGGGTCGCTGAATGCCAAAAGCGGATGTGCGCAAGCTGTATTGTATCCGTTTTCTTTTAACGGACTCAACATTGCGAGAGAATGTACGCCGCTGGCATGCAAGACTAATTTCTCGTTCTTCCGGAGAACAGGAAGGTCGGAGATTTGCCGGACAACGGCTTCAATCTGGTCATCGGGTGTTGTGATCCAGATCATGTGGCTGTTGTTCATCAGCTCTTCTACAGATGAGTAAGGATGAGAATGGGTTAATAGGGCTGCTTTGCCAGCGCTTTTACAGTTTCGGCTGTAATAGCCCTCTATTTCAAATCCTCTCTTTTTGAAATACAATCCCAAAGCGGTTGAAACTTTGCCGGCACCTATAAAAGCAATCTTCATTACCAATTTTACGTCGCTAATTTGCGAAGCAAAGGTACAAAATAATTAATACACAGGTGTTATGCAAATGCACAATTGGGCTGGGTAACCACTTTAAAGAAGTCGTTGCCTTTATCGTCCACTAAAATGAAGGCGGGAAAATCTTCCACCTCTATTTTCCAGATGGCTTCCATCCCCAATTCGGGATATTCCACGCATTCGAGGCTCTTGATGCTGTTCTGTGCAAGGATTGCTGCCGGCCCGCCTATGCTGCCCAGGTAAAATCCTCCGTATTTCTTGCAGGCATCGGTGACCTGTTGGCTGCGATTCCCTTTGGCGAGCATGATCATGCTGCCGCCGTGTGATTGAAACAGATCTACGTAAGAATCCATCCGTCCTGCCGTGGTCGGCCCCATGGAGCCTGATGCATAGCCTTGGGGAGTTTTTGCCGGCCCTGCATAATAGATGGGATGGTCTTTGATGTATTGCGGGAGCCCTTCGCCGCGGTCGATCCGCTCTTTGAGCTTAGCGTGGGCAATATCGCGCCCCACAATAATTGTTCCGTTCAGCGACAGCCGGGTGGCAACCGGATATTTGGATAATTCCGCCAGGATTTCCGGCATCGGGCGGTTGAGGTTGATCTTCACGCCGCCACTTTCGCCTGTTTCACGCATCGACTCGGGGATAAGGCGGGCGGGGTTGTCTTCCATTTTCTCAATCCAGATACCCTCCCTGTTGATTTTTGCTTTGATGTTGCGGTCGGCCGAGCACGAAACGCCCATTCCTACAGGGCATGAAGCTCCGTGGCGAGGCAAGCGGATAACACGAACATCGTGTGTGAAATATTTTCCGCCGAATTGTGCTCCCAGTCCTAATTTTTCAGATGAGATTTTCAGCTTCTCTTCCATTTCTATGTCACGAAACGCCTGCCCAAACTCGTTGCCTTCGGTGGGAAGGTTGTCGTAATATTTTGTGGATGCCAGCTTCACGGTTTTCAGGTTGACTTCGGCAGAGGTGCCGCCGATAACAAACGCTAAATGGTAGGGCGGGCAAGCGGCCGTTCCCAACGATTTCATTTTCTCAGTCAAAAACGCTTCCAGCTTCCCGGGTGTGAGCAACGCCTTGGTTTCCTGATATAGGTAAGTTTTGTTGGCCGATCCACCACCCTTGGCAATACAAAGGAATTTATATTCGTCTCCCTGAACGGCGTATAGATCGATTTGTGCAGGCAGGTTTGTTCCTGTATTCACTTCGTCGTACATGTTGAGCGGTGCGTTTTGCGAGTAGCGCAGGTTCTCGTTCACAAAGGTGTTGTAAATACCGCGTGAGAGAGCTTCTTCGTCGTTCCCGTCCGTCCATACCTGTTGCCCCTTTTTTCCCATCACAATCGCCGTTCCCGTGTCCTGACAGAAAGGAAGGATCCCTTTTGCCGATATTTCCGCATTCCGCAGAAAGGTGAGCGCTACATACTTGTCATTCTCGCTCGCTTCGGGGTCGGTAAGGATCTTGGCTACCTGTTCCTGATGTTCGGGGCGAAGCAGAAATTCCACATCGCGGAAAGCACTTTGGGCCATCAGGGTAAGCCCTTCCTGAGAAACTTTCAGGATCTCTTTTCCTTCAAATTCCGAAACCGATACGTGCTCTTTGGTCAGCAAGTAATATTCCGTTTTGTCTTCCGACATGGGAAATGGTTCTTGATAATGAAACGATTTTGTTGCCATATAATGATGTTTTGCAAATGTTTTTTCGAACAGATGCAAAATTACAAAGAAAAAGCCCTTATCCAATGACTTTGTTAAAATTTTCCGGCGGATTATCTCTTTTTAAAGAAGTTTATCTCCCCTACGGTTACATCAAACCGTCCGTTTCCAATCGTGACCGGTTCCCCGGCAATGGTTGTTTTCATTGAAAATGTACCCGAAAGCACCGATTTCATTTCTTCTTTATCTACAAGCAGTTTTTGCACGCGCTTGAATGTAAGCAAGCCTTCCGTTATATTTAATGTATCGGTTTTATTGTTGTTTGTAAACGTAACCATACACGAGGGTTCCGTCAATGAAATGGTTTTATTGTTGAGGGCCGACAAAGCGGAATAGTTTTCCGGAGAGAAGCCGGGCAGGTGAAACGTGAGTGTGGTCTTGTTTAAATATTGTCCGCTAAACCCGATCCGGCACGTGTCCGACTCAACAATTATTTTCACGGGCATAGTGTAATTATCAGAAACGAAAGGGGTTCTGTCGATATATGTCCCAAAAGTGTTGTAACCCCATTCCGAATACTTGGGCAACTCCGGAAAATCTTTATCGGGAATAAAGACCGAGCCGCTTAAACGATATTCATCCGAACTGCTGCAGGCGGAAAAAATCAATACTGTACAGACGAAAAAAATCAATACTGTACAGACGAAAAAAAGTAAAAACGTATATTGTTTCATAACGATTGCATTTAATTGTTTTTGATAAACATGGATAATGGAAATTGCACAGAGAGTTGAACTCCCGAAAAAGTATCCGGTTCAATGATGCTGCTGTGGTTTTTAGTCAATATTTGCGATGGAATTATTCCTTCCACGTTAAATTGCATCCCGTTTTCAATGGTAAGTTGTCCTCCTAATGCGCCGTAAAACGTGCCGTAAAGCTTATTTGGCTTTTCAACGCTGCCCAAAACTTCGTTTTCGTGCGATTGCATCGTTGCCGATACAAAATCGACATTCCGTTTGTTGAGAATGCTTAAGCCAATTTCCGCTCCTGCTTTTCCATAAAAAGAGAAAGTTGTGTTTGGTGTCAAAATGTTGCGGTGGAAAATGTTGTAACTTATTTCGAGAGGAAGACTCAAATATCCGGTTTTCTCTTTGATGAGGGATATTTTGTAGAATTCAACCGCATCGGGGTTTGTGGTGCGGAAATAGAAAAAATTATTGCTATTTTTGTCTCCCAAATTGCTGTTGAACATGGTGAAACGCAAGCCCGAATAGAGGTTTACCCGATTGTTCCAAAGTGAAACTTGTGGCTTAATTCCAAAATAAAAGAAATCCGATTGAGCATAAGTCACTCTCGAACTAAGCAGTCCATGGTCGTACAGGGAGGCGCCAGCATCCTGACGGATATTCCATTTATTACTGTAGTCGCCTTCCACACTCCCTTGCCCAAATTCCACACCGATCTTGAAATTGCTCGTTTTTTGAGCATGAGCGCCCAAAATAATGGCGCCAAAAATTAACATCCAAATTAGTTTCTTCATACGATTTTTTTTAACAGTCTCTAAAAGTCTATGCCTCCTATATTTATAGATGGAATTTTTGAAAAAATGCTGCGTCGAAATCAGATAATTTTTTCATCATGCATCTTATTTAAATTCATTATAAATAATATATCTTAAAAACATCGCCTTTTAGCCAAAAAATATGTTCCTTTGCATCCGGAAAAGAGATTGTGCCATTTATGCGACTTTCAGAACTACAAACCGGCGACAAGGCATTTATTGTAAAAGTAAACGGATCGGGAGCATTTCGGAAACGGATTCTCGAAATGGGATTCGTGCGTGGACAAGAAGTGAAATCTATCCTGAATGCTCCGCTGAAAGATCCCATCAAATACGGCATAATGGACTACGAAGTGTCGATGCGGCGCAGTGAAGCTGTATTGATTGAAATTTCGAAACTGAAAGAAGAGGCGCTGTACGACTCGGGTAGTGACGAGATTGAAGAGTTTGAAAATGAACCTCCGGAAACGGATTTCTCCGATCCGTCGCTTTCAAAAAAAGGAAAAGTTATCCGTGTGGCGCTGGTTGGAAATCCCAACGCCGGAAAAACATCCATTTTCAATTTGGCATCGGGAGCGCACGAACATGTGGGGAATTACAGCGGCGTAACGGTCGACTCCAAAGAAGGGACGCTAAGGCACAACGGTTATAAGTTTATTCTGACTGATCTTCCGGGAACCTATTCTTTGTCGGCTTACTCTCCCGAAGAGCTGTACGTGAGGAGCTTTATTCTCGAAGAGGAACCCGACGTCATTATCAACGTGGTGGCGGCGTCGGCCTTGGAACGGAACCTTTACCTTACCACTGAGCTTATTGAATTGGAAAAGCCGATGGTTGTGGCGCTCAACATGTATGACGAGCTTGAAGGGAGCGGCCGTTCTCTCGACCATCAAACGCTTTCCGAAATGTTGCGCGTTCCTATTGTCCCTACGGTGGGAAAGAAAGGGTTCGGCATCCCCGAATTGCTCGAAAATGTGATCCGGATTCACGAATCGGGCAATAATTTACACAGCGTAAATGTCCCTTACGGGCGCGTACTGGAAAAATCCATCGGTATTATGTGCCGTGATTTATCGGTCAACGGCTCATCCTTGAATATGCCGAAGCGGTATATCGGCATTAAACTGCTGGAGGGCGATAAAGAGGTGGAAAACACTATCCGTAAGTTCGATAAGGCTAAGGAGCTCCTGGCTCGTAGGAACAAAGAGCGGGACTATATCGAAAGGCTGTTGAAAGAGGATCCTGAGTCGGCGTTTACCAATGCCCGGTACGGGTTTATTGCCGGTGCGCTCAAGGAGACCCTGAGTGAAAAAACCAAATTCGAAGATAAAACCGCTGTGCTCGATTCCGTCCTGACGAATAGATATTTTGGGCTTCCCCTTTTCTTTCTTTTTTTGTGGATTATGTTCGAGGCCACTTTCCGGATCGGCGCTTATCCGATGGAGTGGATAGAGTGGATGGTGGACGAAGCCGGAAATTTAATCCGCGGTAATATGGCCGAAGGTCCGCTCAAGGATCTACTGGTTGACGGAGTTTTCGGCGGGGTGGGGGGTGTGATCGTCTTTCTGCCCAACATCGTGATTCTGTATGCTTTTATCGCTTTTATGGAAGATTCGGGTTATATGGCGCGTGCGGCGTTCATCATGGATAAGCTGATGCACAACATCGGGCTTCACGGAAAGTCGTTTATCCCGCTTATTATGGGATTTGGATGTAATGTTCCTGCCGTTATGTCCACCCGCACTATCGAAAGCCGGAGCAGCCGGATGATTACCATGTTGATCGTTCCATTCATGTCGTGCAGTGCGCGATTGCCGGTCTATATCTTGTTTGTGAGCGCTTTTTTCCCCCGGAACGGCAGTTTTGTCATGCTCGGGTTATACAGCGTGGGCATTTTGGTGGCCATTCTGACGGCGATCTTGCTTCGCAAGAGATTTTTCACTAAGGAAGAGACGCCGTTTGTGATGGAGTTGCCTCCTTACCGGATGCCCACATTTAAATCGGTGATCATCCATATGTGGGAGCGGGCCAAGCAGTATTTGCTGAAGATGGGCGGTCCCATTTTGGTTGCATCCATCATTATATGGTTTTTGGGTTATTTCCCGCAAAATAAGGAACGCGAAAGCCGATTTGACGCGCAGGCAGCCCAACTCGATAACCTTGCCTTGCCGCAAACAGAGAAAGAAAATTTGATGGTAGAGATTGAGCATGCGAGGAATACCGAGCATCAGGTAAATTCATACATCGGAAAAATCGGCCATTTTATGGAGCCGGTTATGCGCCCGCTTGGGTTTGACTGGAAGATTTCGGTAAGCTTATTGTCGGGAATGGCGGCAAAAGAGATCGTAATCAGTACAATGGGCGTGCTTTACACCGGCGATAGCGACGATCAGCAGTCGCTTCAAACCCGGTTGTTGTCGGCGGAGCATCCGGACGGGACACCTGTTTTCTCACCCCTGGTCGTTATCGGATTTTTACTGTTCATACTTATTTATTTTCCCTGCATTGCCACCATAGTAGCCATCAAAGAGGAATCTCATTCGTGGAGATGGGCGCTTTTCAGCGTGATTTACTCTACCGGGCTGGCCTGGATCATAGCGTTCCTGGTTTATCAAATCGGCAGTTTCGTCTCTTAAACATTTTGAACATCTATTTGTTGTAAAAACATGAGTTTGCAGTTATTTATAGTTATCCTCATCGGCATTGTTGTCTCCGGCATAGTTATCCGCGCGGTTTACCGTTTCTTTTTCGTGAAGAAGAAGTCCGGATTTTGTGGCGGATGCAAAGGATGCGACTTACAGTAGATTAGCTAATACCTCCAAGTTACCCGGTGAGGTGGCTTTTCTTCCTTCGGGCGTGTATAATTCTTCAATACGCGAAGCGTATGCCGAATAAACCTTGTGTTTTACAATTTTCATCGTGGAGTTTACCATTCCGTTCTTTTCGCTAAACGGTTCTTCTATAATGGCAAAGGCGGATGGCAGCCACCGGTAAGGGAACATCCCGTCGTTTTTGCCGCCTTTCAGGTACTCCGCAATTTCTTTTTCAATGAGTCGGGCCGCTTCTGTCGGGTCAGATGTCTCTTTTCTCAATTCAACGGGATTAACTGTGATTAATGCCGTTGTATAAGGCCGTTGATTGTTGTACAACACAATTTGTTCAATAAACGGTGATTTGGCCATGATGGACTCTTCGATTCCTTCGGGGGAGAATTTTTCCCCGTCATCGCTGATCAGCAACGATTTGGTGCGTCCAAGCACGTACAGGTATCCGTCGTTGTCGATATACCCCATATCGCCCGTTCTGAGCCATCCGTCCACAATGGTTTCGGCGGTAGCTTCCGGATTTTTCCAATATCCTTTCATCACGTTTCCTCCCCGGATGATAATCTCTCCTTTCTCGCCCGTGGGAACCTCTTTCATATTGTCATCCACAATCTTTATATCCATATGCGGAAGCGGTTTTCCTGAAGAGCCGAGTTTGTGCGCATGCGGGCAGTTCGCGGAAATTATGGGAGTGGCTTCCGATAACCCATAGCCCTGGTACATCGGGATGCCGATGGCATAAAAGAACCGTTGCAGCTCAATATCGAGCAATGCACCGCCTCCAATGAAAAACTCCATGTTGCTGGCAAACGATTCACGTACCTTGGAAAAGATGATTTTATCGTAAAATGCCAGAAGCGGTTTCATCCAGAAACGTCCGCCTGAGCCTTTGTTGTAACCCTCTTTGTTGTACGCGTACGCGGTTTTAAGCGCTTTTCTGAATAACGTAGCGGTCAATTTTCCTCTCTTTTCTATTCCGGCTTCGATGTTTTTCCTGAAGTTGGAAGCAAGCGCGGGGACACTCATCAGCAAATGCGGATTGATCGCTTTCAGGCTTTTGGGAACGTTCCTGAGAACCTCCATCGGCGATTTTCCCATAGCTACCGATGCCAGCGAAGCGCCGCACTTCATAAACGAATAAATTCCGGCAGTGTGCCCGAAAGAGTGATCCCACGGCAGAATAAGCAGTTGCCTGAAATATGAAGGTATTCCGTTTAAATGTTCCATCGCTTGTTCCGAGTTGCATACGTAGTTGCCGTGCGACAGCATGATCCCTTTCGGGTTTGCCGTTGTTCCCGATGTGTAGGAGATGTTCGCCAACGAATCGGGGGTTACGGCCTTCATCCGTTCTTCCAGCGCCTCTGGATTGTCGGATATCAATTTCTTGCCGTTTCCGGTTATTGCATCAAACAGTAATTCATTTTCCTGCAACGCTTCCTCCGGGTCAAGCAAGATGTACTGTTTTACGGTAGAAAATGCTCCTTTCATCGGGCGGATTTTCGCTATTTGCTGGTCGGAAGCCATGATTGCGCAACATTCGGAGTGATTCACGCGAAACCCGATATCCTGTTCCGTTTCCAGTTTTACTGAAAGCGGAACGCAAACGGCTCCGGCATGCAGCACCCCCAGCTCACCTATTACCCAGTTGTTTTTACCTTCGGAAATAAGGGCGATGCGGTCGCCTGCCTGAATCCCCAAGGCGATTAATCCGGCTGCAAATTGCCTGGCTCTTTCCTGGACTTCTTTGTAGGAAAGTGAGGTGTAATCTGTTCCTCTTCTCGCTTCGTAAAGAAACGGACGGTCACCGTACTTCTCGACAGCTTCGTTTAAAAATGAGATAATTGTCTTGTCCATGTCCATCGATATCATCATTACTCTATCCACTTTATCCATTTCGGATCATCGCTCCAACCCGATTTTACCACCGTTTCAATGAATTGCATACCCCGGACACCGTCGTTCACATTCGGGAAATCAAGCATCCCGGCTGTTGGAGTTTCTTTTTTCATTTTAGCCATCACCGTCAGGGTGAAGTTGCGATAGATATTGGCAAAAGCTTCGATAAAACCTTCGGGATGTCCTCCCGGGGTACGTGTATTCCACCGGACGCTTTTAGCCAGATAAGGGTAGTTCCCGCCGATGTGTACGACCTCTTCGGGGCTATTGCTTTTTTTCAGGAACAGTTGATTGGGATGTTCCTGGAGCCATTGTACTCCTCCCTTTTCCCCATATACACGAACGTTTATGTTGTTGGCTTCACCTGTGGCAACCTGACTGGCGGAAAGCAAGGCTTTCACCCCTTGTTCCATCCGCATCATGGCAACTCCGTCGTCGTCGATCGGGCGCCCGGGAACGAAAGTGTTCAGCTCGGCGCAAAGTTCTTCCACCTTTAGTCCGGTCACGTATTCGCACAAATGCCAGGCGTGAGTCCCGATATCGCCCATACAACCGGCTTTCCCCGATAATTCCGGATTGGTGCGCCATCCCGCATTGTTCCCTTCCTGCAACTCAATGCGTTCTGCCAGCCAACCCTGCGGATACTCTACATATACGCGGCGCAACTTGCCCAACTCTCCTGCGGCAATTCTCGCTTTCATCTCTTTTATTGCGGGATAACCGGAGTAAACGTGGGTTAAAGCCAGTACCAGGCCTGTTTCCTCCACTTTTTTCCGAAGGGCTTTGGCCTCTTCCAGGGAGAAAGTCATGGGTTTATCCAGCACCACGTGAATACCTCTTTCCAACGCCATCATGGCCGGTTCGAAATGGTATTTGTTGGGGGTCACGATCACCACAAAATCCATCCTTTCGTTTTCAGGCAAGTCCATCTCTTTTTCGAACATTTCCTGATAGCTGCCGTAGATGCGATTGTCCGGCAGGAAATAAGAGCGTCCGGACTCTTTTGATATCTCCGGATTTGAGCTGAAACATCCGCAGACCAGTTCTACCATGTTCTCCATCAAAGCTGCACGAAGGTGAATGGCTCCGATAAAACCGGTAATACCGCCTCCAACCATTCCCATTTTTAATCGTCTGTTTTCCATCTGTCTGCATTTTTTTGATTTTACATATATTGAACAACTAAATCCCGACTGTCAATATTTTGTGATCCGTTCTCGATTTACAGGCTATCTGATAATTAACTCGCTTCGCTTTGGACAGCTTATCAGATTACGCCTGTTTCATCATACGGGTACCCCACAAAGCATTTATATGTTAGCAACGCACACTTATGCGCTGTCTCCCCACTCTATGGAGAGCGGGCCCTGATAATAATACAGGATCTGTCTGCCGGACATCCAGATGGTCGGGTAATCCCGGCTCAAGGCCGTCGTAGCCGGATTCTTTCGCCTTTACGCATGTTCCTTCCAATGATAGATCGCCCCATTGCAGGGAGTAGAGTGTTACTGATCGTGCCACTTTATGATAAGTGTTTATGGGTTAGCTGCCTGATTTGATTCTTCACAAAACTACGTTATTTTTTTTAAAAAAACAAGATACCCCAAAGTTTTACCGGAGATTGGTAATCAGCAATTTTAGTTGTGGTGCGCTTTTTTCTTATGTATTCAGGGGATTTATCTGTATCTGTCCTCCAATTGCTCTTAATACTATGCATTTTTACATGTATCCATTTGGATACGAAATTATAAAAGATTTTTTAATCATCAACGGGTTTGATTAATTTTTCAGGTCTCTATTAAAATACACGGCTTTGGTTTAATACAACCTTTTTTATCTTAACCTGAATGCTACCCCGAATGTCACATTAACCGAATTATAATCAGACATACCTATATAATCCGCATTGATTAGCAATGACACTTTATTGCTTGTGTTAATTCTTCCCCCAACTCCTAAATCGTATGCAAAATATGCATCTGAAGATGCTGATTTACCGGCGTATTCTGCCGTAAAAGTCCCAAGGCCAATTAATCCCCTGCCTTCAAAGTTTGCCTTCGGACTTATTGGAGTAGATGCCAAAAAACCGGCCATTAAACCGCCAACACCGAAGCTTACTCCATTTTCAGCATGTCCATTACCGAACCATTTGCCGGCAATACCAATATTTTGCGTGAATAAATACCCAAAATCGATTAAAGATAGTGTTGCTCCGATGGGCATTCCACTTGCATCTCCTACAGGAAATGCTGCACCCAATGACAGTCCTATAAAGCCTTTCCTTTCATCATTATTCCTAAAGTTGTTTCGATTTGAAACAGGCTCTTTGGTGATTCTTTCTATTTCATCTGTTTTGTAAACTAAAATATTATTATCGGCAGTTTGCAGTTTTATTGACTCATTTGGAATCTGCTCAATAATAATACCTCGTAAAATACTTCCGTTCTTGAGGTAAACAACGTCTGTCAGGTTGTTTTGTTGAGCAAAAACAACTGCTGAAACCAATAATGTGAAAAGTAACAAAGTTGATTTTTTCATTTTTTTTTAATTGTTTTCCTCCCCGTTCCACAAGGTTGGTATTAATAAAATATAAGCGTAGGAACTGTTAAATATATCAATATTCCCAGTATTAAAATATGATTAAATTTAAAACGCTTTTTGATTGCATTAAAATTCGTTATATTGATTCGCAAAGATATTGTTTTTTACAGTATAAAGCATTTATTGCTTTGAATTTTTGATTAAAATTAGTGATTTTATATTAATTAGTATTGTGAGCGGGCTTCTCTGTTGATGTTAAGGAAATATAGGGCTGTCCGGTTTATATTTAGAAAAATCGGTTTTTTGTTGGTAGAAACGTGAAAGCGATAATTATTGACTTTTACCGCATGTATATAAAGTCTATCATACGTACTAAGCCAGGCATCATATCCCAACGCATTGAGCGCCTTGGCGTGAACCCTATGCGACAGATTTAATGTTTATCTATTATTTAAATCCATCATAATTTGGTGAATTTTTCTAAAGGTATTTACATTTCTTATCGTCATATTCCTATATAAGTCAGTTCCCATAAGGTTTAGCATACCACTTTTACTATAATTTTCTCCTTCTACATTCCATAAAAGTGCACCCGGCACATATTTTATATTGTCCACGGGATTAGTCCTTAATTTTTCAATAACTTCCGGAAAATCGAATTTCTCCCACAAAAACATCACATCAGTTCTCATCGTTTTATCTTTTACCCAAGTGGCAGGTAAATTTTCAAAAATCCTTACTATGCTATTAATATCTTTAACTAAAACATTTAAATCCAACTGGAAGTCATTTTTTATTGCCTTTTCAATTTTAGCAGTAATATTTCCTTGTTGTATTGAGTTAGATTCAAAAATGATGTTTCCTGAGTTGATATGGGTGATGACATTCGTAAAGCCGAGAGACTCAAAAGTGGTTTTCAATTTTTTCATCTCCACTTTGTTATTTCCTCCTACATTTATTCCCCTTAATAGTCCAACGTAAATCATATGCGTAATTTAGAAATTGTCCAACGGCGCAATGTTTCTGTGGGGCACTATTGGACATAGATGCTGTTGTGGTGCACTCTTTTTCTTATGCAGTCAGGGGATTTATCTGTATCCGTCCTCCAATTGCTCTTAATACTTTCATAATTGTCTCAAACTGAGGTTTAGAACCATCAGATAAAGCTTTGTATAAACTTGGTCTGCTTAATCCTGTTTCTTGAGCAATTTTTGTCATTCCAATTGATTTTGCAATATGTCCTATTGCCGTAATTACATCTGAATCATTGCCTTCCGCCAACACGGTATTGAGGTATTCAGCAATCATTTCGTTATCATCTAAGTAGTCTGCTATATCAAATTTTGAAGTTTCCATAAGAAAATTATTGGTCATGTTTTTTAATCTTTTCTTCCAGCTCTTTTAGTTCCTGCAAATCGTTGTTGTCGGCTTCCATGGCTTCGTATCCTTTACGGCGCGCGTCAAAGGCGGCACAAATTTCGCGCACTTTTTCTTCCATTTGTTGATTGCTTATGGAACCGGCGTTTCGCAGTATGTTTTTATCTTGGAATTCGAGCATGCGATCCACATTCTCATGCCAAAATTTCATGGTAATATCCGAAACTGTGTTCCCCGCTTGCTTCGCACGCGAAAACCAATGGACAGAATCATATCGAGGTTGTAGAAAGTCACCCCGTAGTTTTTTCCGTCGTTGGCAGTTGTAAAGTAATTCTTTACAACTGAATTTTCTTGTAATTCACCTTCTGCCAGTATATTAGCTATGTGTTGCCCAACGTTTTGCTTTGAGGTGTCAAAAAGTTCGGCCAACTGGTTTTGATTCATCCATACGCTTCCGTCTTTGGCGTACAACGATACAGATGCTTTGCCATCAGCTGTGTTATAAATAATGATGTTTTTTTCTTCGCTCATGATTCGAGGGCTGTTTTAAGTTCACTTTAGTTTTTCTTTCTTTTCTTCATCGGTCATGTTTTTAATTTCTTCCACGGTGTCGTTAATCCTGTCCATTTCCGCTTGAATTTCTTCTTCTTCGAAACCTACGAAAGTCATTTCATAAAGGCAATGTGAAATAATTTCGAGTTTGCTGAATGTTTTAAGCGTATTTGGGTCAATATCCATCCCAAGCCATTCACTCCAAGGTGTAAATTCAATAGCAAGGGAATTGGTGAGTTCATCAGTGTTTGTTTATTAAAAACTTCTTCGTAGCCCGAAATGTTCTTTTTCTCATCGGGATAGAGTTTTAAAAGCACCATTTCAACGCTTAACCAATTATTGTTTTTTATTATTTCTCCAAGTTTCATTTTAAGCCGTTCGATAAGTTTCGTTTTCTAATTCTTTGCCAACTTCCTGTTGCGATTCTGCACTTTGCCATCGGTTTAAAAACTTATTCAGGCTTTTGTATTTTTTCAAAACATTTTGCTTTGTAAAATCGTCAAGCGATTGCGTTGTAAGTTTTCTATCGTGTCCGTAATATTGGATCCGCCCATTTAATACATATAATTACCCTATTGGGGTTGTTTGCGAATATTCATTAAATCCGGATGCAGCGGTGGAAACGTGAAATGCAAATATAACGATTATTTGGATAAAAAAACTCCCCTCAGATTTCTCTGGGAGAGCTTTATTGTGCGGCCGAAGGGACTCGAACCCCCACGCCTCTCGGCACTAGATCCTAAGTCTAGCGCGGCTACCAATTACGCCACGACCGCGGGCAGCGTTTTTACTTGCGCGTGCAAAGGTAATACAAAATTTTATTTTTTGTGAATTTTGTCAAAGTTATTATTCCGTACAATCTTTTCGATCACTTCCGGGAAATAGTTGTATTCCAGTTGATGTACCTTTTGGGCAATATCGTCGGGAGAGTCAGAGGGAAGGACTTCGCAGGTGGCCTGGAAAATGATGTTGCCTTCATCGTAGTGTTCATTAACATAATGTATGGAGATGCCCGACTCCTTTTCGCCGGCATCAATTACCGCACGGTGAACGCGGTCGCCGTACATCCCTTTCCCGCCATATTTAGGGAGCAGAGCCGGATGGATATTGATTATCCTGTTGGGAAAGGCTTCCAGAATGGGTCGGGGTACTTTCAGCAGAAAGCCTGCCAACACGATAAAATCAATCTCGTACTGTTGTAGCGTTTCCAAAATCAAATCCGCTTCATCAAATTCCGTTTTAGAAAAGGTGTAAGACGGAATCCCCAGCTTTTTGGCTCGCTCGTGCACAAAAGCTTCTTTTTTGTTGGAAAGTATCAACGAAATTTCAATGTCGTTGCTCCCTGAAAAATACCGGGCAATATTTTCGGCATTCGATCCGCTGCCCGAGGCAAATATGGCTATTCTCTTCATAAAACAGGTGTTGTTCTTGCACAAAAAAACGGCAAATGTGCACTTTTTGTGAATTTATTGATTGAAAAATTGTGTGGTTAAAGAAAAATTGATTTACTTTGCATCCACAAAATTAAAAAGAAAATATCTTTTATTTACTAATTTAATTAATAAAAAGTTATGTCTGAAGTAGCACAAAGAGTAAAATCGATCATTGTCGATAAATTAGGTGTTGAAGAATCTGAAGTAACGGAAGCCGCCAGCTTTACTAATGATTTGGGAGCTGATTCACTTGACACTGTTGAGCTTATCATGGAGTTCGAAAAAGAATTCAACATCTCAATTCCCGACGATCAAGCTGAAAAAATTTCTACTGTAGGCGATGCTGTTGCTTACGTTGAACAACATGCTAAATAAGAAATCCATAATCAAAAATTCATGGAATTAAAAAGAGTAGTAGTAACAGGCCTGGGAGCTGTAACGCCGTTGGGAGACGATGTTAAAACAACATGGGAGAATGCCGTAGCGGGAAAAAGCGGGGCCGGGCCTATTACTCTTTTCGATGCATCTTTATTCAAGACACAATTTGCCTGCGAGGTAAAAGATTTTGATCCCAATGAGCTTTTTGATCGGAAAGAAGCCCGGAAATTCGACCGCTATTCACAACTTGCCCTCAAAGCGGCGAAAGAAGCGATAGAGAACTCGGGACTTGATCTGGAAAAAGAAGACACTAACCGAATCGGCGTTATTTTCTCTGCCGGAATCGGAGGTATCAGAACTTTTGAGGAAGAGGTTGGTAATTATTATCTTACACAGGACAAAGGCCCTCGATTCAATCCATTTTTCATTCCGAAAATGATAGCCGATATTGCCGCCGGGCATATCTCTATGATTTACGGACTGAGAGGTCCTAATTACGCAACCGTTTCGGCATGCGCGTCTTCCACAAACGCTATAGCTGATGCTTTTAACCTTATCCGGCTGAACAAGGCAAACGTTATTATTACCGGTGGTGCCGAGGCGACCATCAGTGCGTCGGCTGTTGGCGGATTCAATGCGATGCACGCACTTTCTACCCGTAACGATTCGCCCGAAACAGCTTCGCGCCCCTTTAGCGCCAGCCGGGACGGATTTGTCATGGGAGAAGGTTCTTCGAGTCTGGTTCTCGAAGAACTGGAACATGCCCTTGCGCGCGGCGCACACATCTATGCTGAAGTAGCCGGAGCCGGAATGTCGGCCGATGCTTACCACATCACTGCTTCTCATCCCGATGGCTTGGGAGCCAAGCTGGTAATGCACAACGTCTTGGAGGATGCAGGAATGCAACCCGAAGATATAGATTACATCAACGTTCACGGAACATCTACGCCGGTAGGTGATATTTCGGAAGTGAAAGCGATCAAGGATGTGTTTGGAGAACACAGTTACAAGCTGAATATCAGCTCAACCAAGTCGATGACAGGCCACCTGTTGGGTGCTGCCGGTTCGTTGGAAGCAATGTTTTGCACTCTTGCTCTTGAGAACCAAATAGTCCCGCCAACCATTAATTTTACCGAAGGCGACGAAGACCCGGAAATTGATTACGATCTAAACTTCACATTCAACAAAGCTCAAAAACGCGAGTTACGAGCTGTACTATCGAATACTTTTGGCTTCGGAGGCCACAACGCAAGCGTTATTCTTAAGAAATTCAATAAGTAATGTGTTAAGAAAATTTATGCGAAAAGTAAGGGCTATCCCTCACAAAGGGAAGGAACCCTACTTTTCATTCTACAAGATGTTGGGATTCTATCCCGATAAGATTGATCTGTACCAGGAAGCATTGACACACAGATCGTCATCAATGCGCTCAAATTCAGGAAAGTGGGTGAATAATGAACGACTTGAATTTTTGGGTGATGCCATTCTTGATGCTATTGTGGCCGATATTTTGTACAAAAAATTCGAGAATAAAAAAGAGGGATTTCTTACCAGTACCCGCTCGAGGATTGTTCAACGCGAAACGCTGAATAAAATTGCTGTTGAGATAGGACTCGATAAAATCATCACCTCTTCTACCCGTAATCTCGCTCACAACACCAATATATACGGCGATGCTCTTGAAGCTCTGATCGGGGCGATTTATCTTGATCAGGGTTACCGTGTAGCCAAAAAGTTTGTTTTTGAAACACTCATTAAGCAGCACATCAATATGGATGTTGTGTTGAAAAGCGAGGTCGATTTTAAATCGCGTTTGATAGAGTGGGGGCAAAAATACAAGATAGAGGTGGGCTTTGAGGTAACCGAATCTACATTTGACGAACAAAACAATCCCGTTTTTGAATCGCGGGTTATTGTCGGCGGGATAGAACTCGGTTCAGGAAAAGGTTATTCGAAAAAAGAATCGCATCAGAAAGCGGCAAAGAAAGCCATTAAAAAATTGCGTAACGATAATGAGCTTTTAGAAAAACTTCTCGAGAAGAGGAAAAGCGAATCTTCGGACCTGCCCGGGTCGGCGGAAGAAGGCCTGCCTATAGAAGCCTGAAGCTAAACTTTATTCCCAAACGCCGAAAGATATTCCCATTCTCCTCCCTTGTTGTACCAATGGTGTATCCACTGTCACTAGACGAAGCTTTCCCGCGACTTCTTCCAAAGAGACATCCGATATTTGATTATTGATCAGGGCAACCATGCGACCAAACTTCCCCTCGTGAATGAGTTGTGCGGCATGTCCGCCAAGGAGTGTGCCCAGGTTACGGTCTGACGGAGAGGGTGAGCCGCCGCGCTGAATGTATCCTAGAACGGTTTCGCGGGTCTCAAATCCGGTTTGTTTTTCAATCTCCCTGGCGAAATACATAGCGGGCCTTTCGCTGCTCCCCTGTATCACAACTCCTTCGGCAACCGCCACAATGGAATAGGGTTTTCCCAGGTCCATCCGTTTCTTAATCTTGTCGATAATTACTTTCATGTTGTACCCAAGTTCGGGAAGCAGAATAATGTCGGCTCCGCCAGCCATCCCGGCATGCAATGTGATCCATCCGGCGTGGTGCCCCATCAGCTCGATAACCATAACCCGGCGGTGTGAACTTGCCGTGGAATGCAGGCGGTCGATAGCATCGGTAGCGATGTTTACGGCGGTATCGAATCCGAAAGTAACGTCGGTCCCATACACATCGTTATCAATGGTCTTAGGAATTCCTATTACGTTCAATCCCAATTCGGCAAGCATTCCTGTTGTTTTTAGAGTGCCGTTTCCGCCGATACAAACCAAACAGTCGAGCCCTAACTCGTGGTAGCATTTTTTTATCTCTTCGCGGTCATTTTCATCGGGAGAGGTTATTTTTTTTCGGAATACCTTTTCGCGGGCGGTTCCAAGAATTGTCCCTCCCAGATTAAGAATTCCCGAGAGCGACGCGTCGGATAGTTCAACGACATCCTTGTAGAGCAGGCCGGAAAAACCATTTTGGATCCCGATTATTTTCATCCCGAAATTGTTAATGGCTGTTTTTCCAACGCCTCGTATGGTCGCGTTAATTCCGGGACAGTCGCCGCCGGAAGTGAGGATTCCAATTTTCATGCTGTTTCTGATTTTTTTAAATTAGTTCTGCTACAAAGGAAACAAAAAAATTCAAAACAGTTTCTTAGATACTGAATTTTTTGAGTGGATTATTCCCGAGTTTATCCAGAATTATTTCCGCCGCCCGGTCTGAAGCTCCGGTGTTGCCCAATATCCGGCGCATTTCAGCATAATTATCCAACATGTTCTTTCGGTAGTTTTTCACGTGGAGAAGCTGAATAAGCTCTTTTCGAATATTCTCGACGGTGAAAAACTTTGCAAAAAACTCCATCACCACTTCCCTGTCACAAATGAGGTTCACCAGCGAGATATAGGGTGTGTGCAAGATATTTTTGAAAGCCCAGTACGACAATCGGGGCATCGGCATACGGTAACAAACCACTTGAGGAACATTCAGCAGCGCCGTCTCCAGGGTAGCCGTACCCGATGTAACCAAAGCTGCCTGCGATTGGGCAAGGATGCGGTATGTTTGATTGAATAACACCTTTAACGGGAGCCCTTTTGTAAATTTATCATAAAAGCCGGGTTCAATGCCGGGCGCACCCGCAATGACAAGCTGATAATCTTCAAATCCTTTTACAGCCTGCAGCATGGATGGCAGGTTCCTGGATATTTCCTGTTTCCGGCTTCCGGCAAGAAGTGCGATAATCGGACGGTCGGGGAGTTCGTTGGCAGCAATGAATCCGGAAAATGTTTCATTTTTAAAATCGCGCGTGTCAATCTCGTCTACAGATGGATTGCCGACGTAATGTACCCGATAATTGTGCTTTTTGTAGAACTCCACTTCAAAGGGCAGGATGCAAAGCATCTCATCCACATATTTCTTGAACGATTTTATCCGGTATTCTTTCCACGCCCATACTTTGGGTGAAATGTAATAGAAGACGGGAATATTCAACCGGGTCTTTACAAACTTGGCAATTTTCAGGTTAAATCCCGGATAATCAACCAGAACAACCGCATCCGGCCGATAACTTGCGATATCTTTTTTGCAAAGTTGCAAGTTGCCGAGGATGGTTCTTGCGTTCATAACCACCGGACCGATTCCCATAAACGCCATTTCCCGGTAATGCTTTACCAGCGTTCCGCCTTGGGCAGCCATAAGATCGCCGCCGAAAAATCGGAAATCGGCATTTCCATCATACGCTTTAAGCGACTTCATCAGGTTTGATGTGTGTAAATCGCCCGAAGCTTCACCAACCACAAAGTAATATTTCATTTTTTACATCTCTGTCAGATAAAACTCATCAGGTCCCATTTCTTCAGTTCAGGAATAAAATCGTGTGCGGTCATATCAATTTTCACGGGGACAACAGCTGCATATCCGTTTGCCAAAGCCCATTCATCGGTATTTACGTTGTCTTCTTCCCAGTTTTCGAAGTTCCCGGTCATCCAAAACACATCGCGGCCGTTCCCGTCAGCAGAGCGTTGATATTCATTCACCCATTTTCCCTGCGTTTGTGATGTTATTTTAATTCCCTTTATTTCACCTTGCGGAACGTTTATGTTCAAGCAGATGCCTCGGGGAAGCCCCTTCTCGAGAACGGTCGCGGCCATTTTCCTAGCTACCTCGCAGGCGTATGTGAAATCGGCATCGGGCGAATATTCGCAAAGAGATACCCCAAAAGAAGGAATTTCAAAAATACATCCTTCAATAGCAGCGCCCATCGTTCCCGAGTATATGACGCTGATTCCCGCGTTGGACCCATGATTGATTCCCGAAACCAACAGGTCGGGCTTGCGGTCTAAAAACTCGTTCAGCGCCAATTTTACACAATCCACCGGAGTTCCCGTACACATATATGCTGTGAATCCTTCTTCCTGTTTATACATTCTGCTCCTCAACGGTTGAGTTGCTGAAATGGCGGACGACATGCCCGACTGATGCAATTCCGGGGCGAAAACAATTACATCGCCCAACTCCCTCATCGCTTCAATAAGCGAAACAATTCCTTTTGCCTGATATCCATCGTCATTGGTGACAAGGATAAGAGGTTTCCTGCTATTCATTATTTTTTTCCTTTTAAAATAAGTGACAAACTTAATCAAATTCATCGACTTTTCATACATGGAAAGTGTTAGAAAGTGTTTTGAATTTTACGAATTATAGTTGCACTTCTCTCTTTTATGCTGTTTTATGCCCTTTTTCGCGTCTTTGAACTTTCCTTTCTTCCGTATAGCCCGCTATACGATGCAAAACGAAAATCCAAATCCATCAAAAAATGACTAAAAAACAGTACATAAAAAAATTCAAAACAGTTTCTTAAAATCGTTAAATTGAAGTTTATATTTCAAAAAACACAACAATTTATTAACTTTACTGTTTAAAACTGAAAAACAATCACAATTCAAGACATGAGAAAATTAAGTTTGCTGTTTATATTACTAATAGTTACGGCCTTGACGTTTGCGCAGGAAGTGCGCCCGGTAAAAAATGTTATTGTAATGATTCCCGACGGTACATCGGTTAGCGTATATTCTGCTTCCCGCTGGTATAAAATTTACAACAAAATGGGCGACCGTTTGCATATCGATCCCTATTTCACCGGGACAGTAACTACGCATTCATCCAATGCGCCAATCGGTGATTCGGCGCCTACGGGATCAACCTATGCAACAGGCGTTTTACAGAAGACGGGCAACGTGGCCATATATCCTGAAGCCGATCCGGATAACGACCTTTATCCGGTTGATGCAACCCGGACGTATCAGCCTGCAGCTACTCTTTTAGAGGCATCCAGGATGCTGAAGAATAAAGCTGTCGGCTTGGTGGTGACCTGTGAGTTTCCTCACGCCACGCCTGCTGATTTCTCTTCACATTACTATACGCGCGGCGCCTATAAGTTTATCGCTCCGCAAATGGCTTATCAGAATATGGATGTGATGTTTGGTGGTGGAAACGGTATTTTGACCGATGATATCAGGCAGCACTTCAAAAATAACGGAACGGTATTGATTCAGGATGATAGAAATGCTTTGTTGCATTATAACGGTAACGAAAAAGTTTGGGCGCTGTTCGGAGACCGGGCATTGCCTTATTCCATCGACAGGGACCCCGACAAAGTACCGTCGCTCGCCGAGATGACCTCCAAAGCGCTGGACCTTTTATCGAAAAAAGAAAATGGATTTTTTCTGATGGTGGAGGGCAGCCAGGTGGACTGGGCGGCTCATGCTAACGATCCCATCGGGATAATTACCGAGTACCTGGCTTTTGACGCTGCCGTGGGAAAAGTGATGGAGTTTGCTGAAAAGGATGGGAATACGGCGGTTGTTATTATGGCCGACCACGGCAACAGCGGCTTTACCATCGGTTCGAGAGACTGCCCCGGATACGACAAATTGTCGATTCATCAGTTGTTTGAAACCGTATCTAACTACAAACTTTCTGCAAACGGTATAGAAGCCGTTCTGGTGAATACCAAACCCGAAAATATAAAGAAGGAATTCAGAAAATACACGGGAATTGATATTACCGACGATGAACTGAAACTGCTCCTTTCTTCGAAAAATTACAAAGAGAGTGATTATACCAAAGTGGGGACAAGCAATAATATGGCGCACAACATAGTGAATATACTGAATTCGCGTACCTGCTTCGGATTCACTACAGGCGGGCACACCGGCGAAGAGGTGCTTTTGGCGTCGTATCATCCGCAGGGGGATATCCTGAAAGGGAATGTACGCAATGTGGAAGTCAACCAATACCTGCAAAAAGCGTTGGGGCTGGAGAAATCGTTGCAGGAGTTGTCTGATGAGATTTTTGTAAAGCATACCGATCTCTTTGCCGGCCAGAAATATACCGTCAACAAGAACGATCCCGATTTTCCGGTTCTAACGGTTAAAAAGGGGAAAAACAGCTTGGAAGTAAAGGCATTTTCATCGGTTGGCAAACTTAACGGTAAACCGTTCGATATCGGTTCGGTGGTAGTTTATATCGATAAAAACGATACGTTCTATTTGCCTAAGGATTTGGTGAAGAGGTTGTAACAATATCCCCCTGAAACGAAATAGGTTGCCGGTTGGTGTCGGTAACCTGTAACCGGGCTGTTCCGTTTTGCCAGATATCGAAATACAAAAATATCTCCCGGCCAACATCCTTCGTCCGGATATTTACCTGCCAATTCCCTTTTTTCTTGCCGGGGTTCACCTGATAATCGAAATCGGTACTGGTGAATTTTATTCCACCCTCAGCCGGATTCATGGGAGCAACGTATGCACGACCGTAGTAAGGCAAGTATGCCCTGACCGTGTCGGGCGAAACCTTCACATCGTAGTAGGGCGACAGGTAAATGGACTTGAACCCGGTGGGATAAGCGTAAGAAGCTTTAAAAGTAAAGTCGGAGCCGTTGACTCTCCGGTCCACCTCGTTGGCTACAGCTTCTTTTTCTGTTGCCGTTTGTGCCGTGCCGCACGTCATCAGCCCAAAAGCCAGAGAGAGCGCAATAAATAAATGCAATGCCGATTGTTTCATCTGTTTATCCTTTTAATTTTATTGTAAAACAAAAAAACAGGCGTTTTTGTTTTAGAAAGGGGATAAATCGGTAAACAGGTTCAGGCAGTAATAAAAAGCCAATAATATCAACACAAGAAAGTAAGATAAAATTTCCGGCCTGAATGTGGTGTTGGTATAAAAATGCGCTGCAATAATGGAGAAAAATGATATTATAACGTACAGCCAAATGAAAGTTTGATTCAGGTATAAAGTCTGTAAGAGAAAAGAAACCAGGATGACTGAGATACTGAAGACCAACACTTTTTTTGTAAAACTTCGCTCTCTCGTAATCTGTTTTCCATCAGCGATAATGATAAAAAACAGGAATAGCAGTATAAGCCCGATAAACCCCCATTGCGGTACAGATAAACTGGAGGGTTGTGTAAAATCGTAAATCTCGGCCAAACGCTGAAAAGGGACGATAAACCCGGAGATGTTATCCCCAAAAACATAAAATACGAAAACAATCCAATATACCAGTATTATTCCAAAAATGGATGCGATGAACGACCTGAAGCTTAGCCCGCCCATCGCCGACAAACCAATTACCCACAAGGGTAAGAACAGTAAAGCGTGGATCTGAAAAATTCCGGCAATGGCTATCAATGCGCTGAATTGATAAGCGCATCGGTGGGAATGGTGGTATTGATACGATGCCAGTAAAGGAAAAAGCGACCAGAGGATGAAGATGAGCGCCGGAAAATCGGGTGTCATCCTTAGGAAAAACGGATGGACGCTAAAAAGAATCAACGGAACATAAAATGGCATCGACGTCCGCATGCGGATAACGCCGTAGCGGACGTTCAATTCGGAAATAAGATAGGAGATAATGAAAACAGAGAGCGTGCTCGATAAAAACGAAACGAGGGGATATTTTTGGAAAACAGGTTCAATATAAGGCCAGACAAAACCGGTACTGCTGATTTGAAAATCGGGTAAGCCCTTTTTCAAAAACATCAGGAAACGTAATGCGATAACGGCAATAGAAACAACCAACGAAATGAATCGCGATTCTACAAAAAAAGATCTGAAGTTTCGGACCAACAGGGTATTCATTTTTTTATCTTAAATCAAAGCCTATGTCTTTTCGGTAATAACTGTTTTCAAAGGAAATTTTTTCGATATTTTTATAGGAATTTTCCAACGCTTCATCCATCGTTTGTCCGTAAGAGGTTACGGCCAAAACACGTCCGCCCGATGTGACTGTTTCGTCATTTTTCAATATTGTTCCGGCATGAAAAACGATGGAATCTTTTATCTGTTCAATTCCCGATATGACGTTCCCTTTTTCGTAATTCCCCGGATATCCGCCGGAAACCATCATAACGGTAGTGGCATATCTATTGTCGATTTCCAATGTTTTAGCATCCAGTGTCTCGGTGGCAACACTTACAAAAAGATCCAGAATATCCGATTTTACAAGCGGCAATACCACTTCCGTTTCGGGATCCCCCATGCGTACGTTGTATTCAATCACTTTCGGGTTACCATCCACATTGATCAATCCGAGAAAGATGAACCCTTTATAGTCGATTCTCTCTTTTTTAATTCCTTCAACGGTTGGAAGGACTATTCTCTGCTCGACCTTTTTCATAAATTCCGCATCCGCAAAAGGGACGGGCGAAACAGCACCCATGCCGCCGGTATTTAATCCGGTGTCACCTTCGCCAATGCGTTTATAGTCTTTTGCAACAGGCAGGATTTTATAAGATTTTCCGTCGGTAAGCACAAAAACCGAACATTCAATGCCCTTTAAAAACTCTTCGATAACCACTTTGTTGCTGGCCGAACCAAACATCCCGTTCAGCATTTCCCAAAGCAGCCGTTTGGCTTCGTTTATATCGTTGATAATGAGTACTCCCTTTCCGGCCGCCAATCCGTCGGCTTTCAGGACATAAGGTGGTTGCAACGACTCCAGAAAACGGTTTCCCTCTTCAATATTTTCTAATTTTATCGTTTTGTATTGTGCGGTCGGGATATTGTAGCGACTCATAAATGCTTTGGCAAAATCTTTGCTTCCTTCCAGTTGAGCGCCCTTTTTGGAAGGTCCGATAACGGCCACGTGGCACACATCCTCATCGTTCCGGAAGTAATCGTAAATTCCCTGAACAAGAGGAACCTCCGGCCCAACCACAATCATATCCACATCGTTTTCCAACGAAAACAATTTTAACGCCTGAAAGTCTGTCGGAGAGACGGCGACGTTTGTTCCTAACGATGCAGTTCCCGCGTTTCCGGGCGCAATATACAAGTTGTTCAGGTACTTGCTGCTACGCATACGCCAGGCAAAAGCATGTTCACGCCCACCGGAGCCAAGAATTAATACGTTCATAGTCAAATGGAAGAGTTTTTTACGCCAATGATTATCTGTTGGACATGCAAAACTAATAAAATTTAATTAAACAGTTTCTAAACTTCTAAAAACTTTTCTTGATAGCGAGTTGAAAAAAAAGTACCTTTGTGTAAAGTATGGAAAAAAATAGGATTACCCAATTATTTGGAATAAAATATCCCATCATCCAGGCCGGGATGGTCTGGTGCAGCGGATGGCGATTAGCGTCGGCGGTCAGTAACTCCGGAGGATTAGGCTTGATTGGCGCAGGCTCAATGTATCCTGAAACGTTACGTGAACAGATAAAAAAATGTAAATTAGCCACCGGTAACCCTTTTGGTGTGAATATTCCACTGATGTATCCGCAAGTTGAAGAGATTATGCAGATCGTGATGGATGAAAAGGTCCCCATCGTTTTTACATCGGCGGGAAATCCCAAAACGTGGACCTCAAAACTGAAAGCCGCAGGCATTATCGTTGCCCATGTAGTATCCGGTTCTAAATTTGCAATAAAATGTGTTGAAGCAGGCGTTGATGCCATTGTTGCAGAGGGCTTTGAGGCCGGTGGTCACAACGGTCGCGAAGAGACCACAACGCTTACGCTTATTCCGCAAGTACGAAAAGTCACCGGCTTACCGCTTATCGCCGCAGGCGGAATTGCCACGGGGGAAGGAATGGCTGCCGTTTTCGCGCTCGGCGCAGAGGGTGTACAGGTGGGAACGCGTTTTGCACTTACCGAAGAGAGCAGTGCCAGCGAGGCGTTCAAACAAAAATGTATTTCGCTGAACGAAGGCGATACAATGCTTTCGCTGAAAAAAGTCAGCCCCACCCGCATGGTTAAAAACGACTTTTACCGTCAGGTGCAGGAGCTGGAAGACCAGGGGGCATCTGCCGATGAACTTCGTTCCCTGTTGGGTCGCGGACGTTCCAGGCGTGGCATTTTTGAAGGTGATCTGGTGGAAGGCGAACTGGAGATCGGGCAGATTGCATCGTTGATAGATTCAATTGTTCCCGCAGAACAGGTGGTGAGAGAGATGGTGAAAGAATATTTCGAGGCAGTAGAAAAGCTGAACAGAATTGCATTTTAAAATAGTTTTTTTATGAAAAAACATATCATTTTCATTTTATTCATTGCTTTCACAAGCGTGCTTTTCGCCCAGCAAAACAAACAGTTCACGTTGGACGAACTTATTCCGGGAGGAAAGAACTTTTACAATTATTATCCACGGATTCTTGAGCAATTTCAATGGCATGGAGATGAGTTGGTTATGCTTAGGCATGATTCTGTTTTTAGAGTGAATCCGTTGAGTCCGGACAAAAAAAAACTTGCTTTCAGATTCAATGAAATCCTGAAGAACGGGAATGAAAGAAACGGAAATGTCTCTAATGTGAGTTTTGATAGGGAAGGAGGCGATAACCTGATCTTTTCGACTCCTGACGGTATGGGAGTTTACGATCTGAAAACCGGTCGGGTAATCTCTTCTATTGGTTTTCCTAAAAACAGCGCCAACAGAGAATTTTCGCCAGGCCATGCTTATCTGGCTTATACTAAAGACAACAACCTCTATATAACAGACGGGACAGGTAAAGAAACGGCAATTTCTTCGGAAAAGAACAAGGGGATTGTTTGCGGCCGAGCGGTTCACAGGGATGAGTTTGGGATTAAAGGCGGAATCTTTTGGTCGCCAAACGGAAACAAGCTGGCGTTCTACCGGATGGATGAAACAATGGTTGCCGATTATCCGATTGTGGATATCTCCACCCGGATTGCAACGGAGAAAAGCATCAAGTATCCGATGGCAGGCGAGAAAAGCCACGAAGTAACTATCGGGGTTTACGATATAAAAACCGGACAAACTGTTTACCTGAAAACAGGGGAGCCCAGGGAGAAGTACCTGACAAACGTGGCCTGGAGCCCCGACGGGAAATTCATATATGTTGCCGAACTCAACCGCGAACAGAATCACCTGAAAATGAATAGGTACGATGCCGGTTCGGGTGATTGGGACAAGACCCTTTTCGAAGAGACTCATCCTAAATATGTGGAGCCGGAAAATCCGGTTTTGTTTGTCAAAAATAATCCCAATCAGTTTATCTGGCAAAGCGAACGCGACGGATTCAATCACCTGTACCTGTATGACGTTTCGGGAAAATTATTGAAACAACTCACCAAAGGCGATTGGGAAGTTACCGATGTGGTGGGCTTTGACGAAAAAGGAGATCATCTGTTTTTCATTTCCACAAATCCTACTCCAATAGACAGGCATGCATACAGCGTAAATGTGAAGAGTGGAAAAATCAATCGGCTGACCACTGTTCCCGGGATGCATAATATTGCCGTCAGCCGTTCGGGGAGATACCTGGTTAGCCGCTATTCGTCTCACGACAATCCGGGAGAGGCCGATCTTATCGATACCCGGACAGGCAAGGCCGTTACACTCGCATCGGCGCGGAACCCGTTTGCCGCAATCAATATGCCGCCTGCGGAACTGGGAACCCTGAAAGCCGATGACGATAAAACCGATCTGTTTTACCGGATGATCAAACCCGCTGATTTTGATGCCAGCAAAAAATATCCTGTGGTGATTTACGTGTACGGAGGCCCCCATTCGCAAATGGTGCAAAACCGCTGGCGTTACGGATCGGGTGGATGGGAAACGTATATGGCACAGAAAGGATACATTGTTTTTGTGATGGATAACAGGGGGACAACGTACCGGGGACGCGATTTTGAAGATATCACCTATCGTCAGCTTGGAGTGGAAGAAGCCAAAGACCAGATGCGCGGTGTAGAGTTTCTGAAATCGCTGCCTTATGTTGATGCGGATCGGTTGGGTATTCACGGCTGGAGCTACGGCGGGTTTATGACGATAAATATGTTGCTGCGCTATCCCGATGTGTTCAAAGTGGGTGTTGCGGGCGGCCCGGTGATCGACTGGAAATATTACGAAGTGATGTACGGCGAACGATATATGGATACGCCGCAAGAAAATCCCGATGGCTACCGGGAGGCCAGCCTGTTGAACAAAGCCGGTAACCTGAAATCGCGGCTTCTTATCATTCACGGCGACGAAGATCCGGTAGTGGTGTTGCAGCAGAGCTTGCAGTTTTTAAAATCATCGATCGATGCGGGAACACATCCCGATTACTTTATTTATCCCGGGCACGAACACAATATGGTGGGGCGCGACCGTGTGCATCTGCACGAACACATCACGCGGTATTTTGAGGATTTTTGCTGGTAATCCGCAACCCGCAACTCGTAAATTGTTTGTACCTTTGTCTGCTAGAATATGCAAAATAACTTATTTTCATCCGATAAATTTTCGTTCTTCAGCTTAGGCAGCGGTAGTTGCGGTAATTGTTATTACCTGGGCAACAGCCACTACGGAATTCTTGTTGATGCGGGAATAGGGCCGAGAATCATTAAAAAACGGCTTGCCGAGTACGGTATAGACTTTTCCGGGATTTACGCCCTTCTTGTTACACACGACCATTACGACCATATAAAATCTGCCGGGTATTTGAGCGAAAAATTCAATATCCCGGTATATGCCACCGAGAAAGTGCATCGTGGCATCCGCAATTGTCCGCTAATTAAAAATATAATCAACGGCCCAACCAAACGGATTATCGAGAAAGGAGTACCGTTCCGGGTTGAAGATTTCAGGATTACGGCTTTTGATGTTCCACATGACAGCAGCGACAACGCCGGATATTTTTTCGAGTTCGGTAACCAACGGCTTACGCTGGCCACCGATATAGGAGCCATAACCGATGAGGTGGCCTATTACGCCTGTAAAGCCAATCATCTGGTTATAGAAAGCAATTACGACGAAGAGATGCTGCTGAACGGGCGCTATCCTTATTATCTTAAACAGCGTATCAGCAACGGTTCGGGGCATTTAAGCAACCGGCAGACAGCCGAATTTTTGGCAAACAATTACTCGTCCGATCTCCGGAATATCTGGCTCTGCCACCTGAGCGGCGACAACAATCATCCCGATCTGGCATATGAAACAGTGAAGAATGAACTTACCCGCAAGGGAATAGAGGTGGGAGTGGAAGTAAATTTAGACGTTTTCCGCCGGAATGTTTTATCTTCGAAAATTCAATTTTAAACTGGTAAAGAGGTCTGAAGTTGTGAAATCATCCGTTACACTTATACCTTATGGCGGGCTGGCAAACCGCATGAAAGCCATAGAAGCGCTTATCGTCCTGACACAGGATACAGATATATCTGCCACTGCAATCTGGTTTAAAGACCAAGGATTGAATTGTTCCTTCGAGCAACTGTTCCAACCGTTGAAAATTCCACGTTTAACATTGCGGAATGCCATCCTCACAGATTATATACTGAACGATCGTCCACGAAAAAAGAATTTCTTTATTCCGCACCTGTTTCAAAAAATACGTTTCAGCAGTTGTCTGTATGAAGACGAGGTCACACAAAGAACATACAGGAATTTCGATTTTCGCCGATGGGCACTGTCCAATAAAAAATCTTATTTGTCGGCATGCCTGCAATTTCATCCCGGTGACCGACAAAGAAGTTTTGCATCTTTCAGCCCTATCCCGGATTTGCAGAAGCAAATCAATGAAAAATGTAAAGATTTCACAACGCATACCGTGGGCGTCCATATCCGCCGCACCGATAATATCATTTCCATCGAAAAAAGCCCTACGGAATTATTCATCCTGCGGATGAAAGAAGAAATCAAAATGAATAATGATGTGTGCTTCTATCTTGCCTCCGACTCAATGGAAGAAAAAAAGAGACTGACAGCTATTTTCGGAGATCGTATAATCACTCATTGGAAACCCGTTTCGCGCTCTACACCCGAGGGGATGCAGGATGCTTTGGTGGAACTATATACCTTGTCCCGCACACAAAAAATGATAGGTTCATACTATAGTTCTTACTCCGAAACGGCTGCTGAAATCGGCAATATACCGTATGAGAAAGTAGAACGGAGAGCATGAATTCGGTAGTCAGGAGTGTCTTAGATTCAACTTATTTCCTTTATCTTTGTATTTAATTTGCATTCAATTATTTAACATCCCATTCATTTATGTCATCCGCTCCCATATTACTCTTTACGTATAATCGCCCATCCCATACACAGCAAACATTGAAAGCATTACTTAATAATTCACTCTGCAGTGAAAGTGAACTATTCGTGTTTTCCGATGGATACAAAAATGAAACGGATAAAAAGGATGTAGAGGAAGTACGAAAAATCATTCAGACTATCGACGGATTCAGGAAAATCAACATTATAGAAAACACCCATAACATTGGGTTGGCAAAAAACATTATTGACGGCGTCACCCGCATCGTGAACGAATATGGCAAGGTGATTGTTCTTGAGGATGATTTGATTACGTCTCCTTCTTTTCTGACATTCATGAATGAAGCCTTGGATATGTTTGAGAACGAGAACAGGATCGGACACATACATGGCTACTGCCATCCTTTGCCGGAATTACCGGAAACCTTTTTAATAAAATGGACGGGAAGCTGGGGCTGGGCAACTTGGAAAAGAGCATGGGAGCACTTCAATCCGGACGGTAAAGCGTTGTTGTCGGAGATTGAAAGAAGAAATTTAAGCAAAACATTCGACTTCAATGGGAATTACCCTTATACACGCATGTTGCGCAGACAAATAAAAGGGGAAAATGACTCTTGGGCAATCCGGTGGAACGCGTCCCTTTTCCTGAAAGATATCCTGTCTCTCAATGCCGGGCGATCACTGGTACAGAATATCGGATTTGACGGAAGCGGAAGGCATTGCGGAAAAAATATAACGTATACAACCCATCTTTACAGGGATGAATTGAAGATAGAGATCGCGCAGATCGAAGAAAATAAGACTGCAAGAAAAATAATCGGAAAATATTACGGAAGAAAAAACTCATTTTGGGCAAAATTGACCGGAAGAATAAACCGGTTCGTGAGAAACAGGTAGCAGTATGAACGTACTTATTATCAGCACATCCGATATTCACGGCGGGGCGGCCATAGCGGCGTTTCGATTGATGGACGCGTTGAATTCCGGCAGATTCAATGGCGTTGAGGCAAAGATGCTGGTGTGCGATAAGTATTCAAACGAAGGTAGCGTTGTCCGGATCGGCAGTAAAATTCAAAATGAGTGGAATTTCTGTTGGGAGCGGGGAAAAATATTTTTAGACAACCGGTTCTCAAGAGATCACTTATTCGATATCTCCATCGCCAACAGGGGCGTTTCGATTACCGAACTTCCTGAATTCAAATCGGCCGATGTCATTCATCTGCATTGGATCAACCAGGGAATGTTATCGCTGAACGAAATCGGGAAGATTCTTGCTTCCGGGAAAAAAGTAGTATGGACCATGCACGATATGTGGCCGTTTACGGGCATCTGCCATCACGCCGGAACGTGTACAAACTTTCAACATTCCTGCGGAAATTGCCCTTATTTGAAGAGAGCATCGGACAACGATCTCTCCCACCGGATTTTTCGAAAAAAACAATCGGTTTACGCTCGGGGAAGAATAGATTTTGTGGCTTGTAGCAACTGGCTGAAGGAGTTGGCCGAAAATAGCCCGCTCACACAAGGACACAAGGTTATTTCCATTCCCAACCCTATTGATACACAAAAGTACTCTCCCGAAGATAAAACGGAAACAAAGCATAAACTGGGCTTGCCTACGGATAAAAAAATTATTCTCTTTGCAGCTGTAAAGGCTTCCGACAAACGAAAGGGAATGGATTACCTGATAGAAGCCGGCAGGCGGATGGACAATAAGAATGTGTTGTTTTTGATTGCCGGAACCAACGGAGACGAAATAGCACAACAATTACCGGCCTCATCCGTAAATGCCGGATTCGTTACCTCCGATAAGATGCCCGGCCTGTATAATGCTGCCGATGTTTTTGTGACGCCTTCGTTGCAGGAAAACTTGCCGAATACCATCATGGAGGCGATGGCCTGTGGAACACCTTGTGTGGGGTTCAACATTGGTGGAATCCCTGAAATGATCGATCACAGGAAAAACGGATATGTGGCTGAATATAAAAACGCTGAAGACTTAGCCGATGGCTTGCTCTGGACTCTTTTTGAGGCCGACTTCCGGTTGCTTTCGGAAAATGCCCGGGAAAAAGTGTTGTCGGAGTACGCACAGGAAAAAATTGTCAATCGTTATTTAAAGGTTTATGAAGAACGACCCCAATAATATTACCGATCAGTCGCACTGGGAGACATACTGGTCAAATTATCAGTTTGATAAGATCCCCCGGAAAGTGGTTTTCGGGAAATTTATCCCGAAGCTCTGCCGGGGCAAAAGTTTTATCGAGATCGGCGGTTTTCCCGGGGTCTTTGCGGCGTATTTTTACAAGCACGGCATCAAAGAGGTTACCGTGTTGGATTTTTACATGAATATGGGTATTGTTCGGAAGTTTGAAGCAATCAATCATCTTCCGGAGAATACTATCCGGTGTATCGATACCGATTTTTTCAAATTTTCGTCTGAAAAAAAATACGATGTAGTCTTTTCATCGGGATTTATCGAGCATTTTCAGGACACGCGAGATGTGATTGCGCGGCATGTGGATTTGCTTTCGGAGGACGGACAATTATTTATGCTGATTCCTAATTTTCTCGGTTTGAACGGTAAAATGCAAAAATGGTTTGATAAAGAGAACCTGGAGGCGCACAATTTGAAGTCGATGGAAATTGGATACTTGCATAAGATCATGGGGCTGTTTGATTTACACGATGTTTCCGTCGATTATATCGGTAAACCCATGCTCTGGTTAGAACCGAAGCCCGAAAACAAGCCTTTTCGGAAAATGGTGAAAATGCTGAGTTACGCCTCCAAGCTTTTTCCGGTAAAAGGTAAGTTCTTATCGCCGTATATCGCTATTTATGCCCGAAAATGAATAAACTGTCTGTCATAACCGTTACTTATAACGCCGAAAAAACGTTGGAGAGGACACTGAAGAGTGTCAGCGGACAAACGTATCCCTACGTGGAGCATATTGTTGTGGATGGAAAATCGGAAGACCATACGGTTTCGTTGATACAGAAATACGGGAACTCGGCACTGAAATGGGTCAGCGAGTCCGATAAAGGATTGTACGATGCGATGAACAAAGCCGTAACAATGACTACGGGCGACTACCTCTGCTTCCTGAATGCGGGCGATACTTTTTATACCGATGATACGGTGGAGAGGATGATGAATTCTTTCGAGGCTGCTTCGCCTCCCGATATCATATACGGCGAAACGGCTATTGTTGACGATAGCGGGAAATTCCTCTTCATGCGCCGGCTAAGCGTACCCGAGACCCTTTCCTGGAAAAGTTTTAAACAGGGAATGGTGGTGTGCCACCAGGCTTTTATTGTGAAAAAAACGATTTTTGAACCTTACAGCCTGGACTACCGTTTCTCTGCCGATGTGGACTGGTGTATCCGGATGATGAAAAAATCCCGCCGCATTCACAATACATACCTTACGCTTATTAATTACCTGAACGAAGGAGTGACTACGGCTAACCGGAAGGCTTCGCTTAAGGAACGTTACCGGATAATGGTGAAGCATTACGGACAGGTGTCAACGTTCCTGCATCATCTCTGGTTTGCTTTACGGGCCGTATTGAAATAGGTGATTATATATGTCAATAGTTATTGCCAGGATAGCATTACTCAAAAAAATGAAACGACGAAAACTCAACGTTGAAGAACTCAACAGGATAAGTATCGAAGAATTCCGGGAAGCAAAGAAAATACCGTTGGTAGTGGTGTTGGATAACGTGCGTAGCCGGCATAACATCGGCTCGGTTTTTCGTACAGGCGATGCTTTTCGGGTGGAGGAAATTATTCTTTGCGGCATTACCGCCACACCGCCCAATGCCGAGATTCATAAAACGGCCCTTGGAGCTGAAGATTCGATGAAATGGCGGTATTTTGAAGACCCCTTGCCGGCAATTGAAGAACTGAAAGCCAGGGGTTATACCGTTTTTTCCATTGAACAGGCCGAGAACAGCCTTTTGTTGGATACCTTGCGGTTGGATAAGAATGAAAAATATGCTGTTATCTTCGGGCATGAGGTGCACGGAGTGCAACAGGTGGTGATAGATGCTTCGGATGGCTGTGTCGAAATTCCACAGTACGGCACAAAACATTCACTCAACGTGTCGGTTACAGCCGGAATTGTGATTTGGGACTTTTTTAAGGCCCTGGAATAATTCCTGATTGGCCAATTTATCTCTCGTGTGCCGTTCCTCTTCGCTCCGCTTTTACCATTTTATAAAGTTGATCGTTCGGGCGGATCTTTTCGGGCGTTTTTATGGAGAAATGGCTGCCTTTCACAGCTTCATCAACCCGTTTCAGATCTACGCGGATATCCTCTGCCGTCAAGAAAACAGCACCTGTGGTTGGTCCGGTAATCAGCAATTCGTCGCCTGTTTTTACCGATTGTGCCTCCACCAAAAACTCGGCTACGCCAATATTCCCAAAATGCTTGATGGCTTTGCCCACGTAAACTTTCCTTTTCGTTGCCCCTGAACCGTATCGGTGCGTCCATTCGCCCAATCGCCGGCCAAGATAATATCCGTCCCAGAATCCGCGATTGAAAACGGTTGCCAGTTTCTCGTCCCACACGTCGATTTTTTCCTGCGAAAACGTATCGTTGCAATATGCCTCAACGGCTTCTTTGTAACACGATGTGACAATCCGTACATATTCAGGACCACGGGCACGGCCTTCAATCTTAAAAACATGAACGCCTGCATCCATGATCTTATTCATAAAATGAATGGTTTTGAGGTCTTTGGGCGACATGATGTGCTCGTTGTCAATCTCCAGTTCAATTTCGCTCTCCTTGTCTTTTACGATATATCCGCGGCGGCAGATCTGATTGCAGGCACCCCGGTTCGCCGATAAATCTTTCTCGTGCAAACTCAAATAGCATTTCCCCGAAACTGCCATGCACAAAGCGCCGTGACAAAACATCTCTATACGGACCAGCTCGCCCGACGGTCCCTTAATTTGCTGCTCAATGATGTCTTTGTGAATCGAAGCGACCTGGCTGAGGTTGAGTTCGCGCGCCAAAACCACTACATCGGCAAACTGAGCGTAAAACTTCAGCGATTCAGTGTTGGTAATATTCAATTGGGTGGATAGATGCACTTCCATCCCGATGTCCCGAGCATACATCAGCACCGCCACATCGGCCGCGATGATTGCCGATAAATCGGCTTCTTTGGCCGCATCCACCACTTTCCGCATCAGTCCCATATCGTTGTCGTAAATGATGGTGTTGACGGTCAGATAACTTTTTATGTTGTTCTCCCTGCAGATTCCCGCAATTTTGTGTAGGTCCTCAATGGTGAAATTGTTGGATGATTTGGCACGCATGTTCAACCCCTCGATGCCGAAATAGATGGAATCTGCACCGCCTTGTATAGCCGCCATCAGGGACTCGTAAGACCCCGCGGGCGACATTATTTCGTAATCTTGAATTTTTTTCATCCCTGTGATTTTTCGAAATGCAAAAATACGACTTTTTATGTATACCTTAACCCTATTTCCTCCTTTTATCTTTTTTATTGCCCTCACGGCTTTGTTCCTAACATATTTTATTGTATCTTTGCCGTCCGAAAAATAAATTTTCGGTTTTAAATCATTAATTATTAATTCATTTTAGTATGAACAATTACGAAACCGTTTTCATTTTGACTCCCGTTTTGTCTGATCAGCAGATGAAGGAAGCGGTTGAAAAATTCAAAAACCTGCTCACGGAGCAAGGGGCTGAAATTGTAAACGAAGAGAACTGGGGATTACGTAAGCTGGCTTACCCCATCGACAAAAAAACAACCGGCTTCTATACGTTTCTGGAATTCAAAGCCGATCCGTCAGTGATTGGCAGACTAGAGGTTAATTTCCGTCGCGATGAGCGTGTGATCCGTTTCTTAACCATTAAGCAGGATCATTTTGCATTTGAATATGCTGAGAAAAGGCGGAACAACAAAGGCGGTAAAAAACAGGAAGACCGCACGCACGGACCGGTTAAAGAAACCGCTAAGGTTGAAGAAGTTGAATTAGAAGAAAAGGAGGACTAAGAGATGGCTAAACAATCAGAAATCAGATATTTGACTCCCGTATCGGTAGATGTTAAAAAGAAAAAGTATTGTCGTTTCAAAAAGAACGGAATCAAGTATATCGATTACAAAGATCCCGAGTTTTTGAAAAAGTTCCTGAATGAGCAGGGAAAAATTCTTCCACGCAGAATCACAGGCACATCGCTTAAGTTCCAACGTCGTATTGCACAAGCAGTTAAGAGAGCACGCCACTTGGCATTGCTTCCGTACGTAACCGATTTAATGAAATAAAAAGAAGGAGGAATAGTTATGGAAGTAATTTTAAAAGAAGATGTAGTGAATTTAGGCTACAAGGACGATATAGTGAACGTAAAGAAGGGATATGCCCGCAACTATCTTATTCCACAAGGGAAAGCGATAATTGCTACCGAATCTTCGAAAAAGGTACTGGCGGAAAATCTGAAACAGCGGGCTCATAAACTGGAACAGATTAAAGCAGCTGCCTTGGCGCTGGCCGAAAAGATGGAAGGAGTTTCTCTTACAATTGGCGCAAAAACCAGTTCCACCGGAACTATCTTCGGATCGGTTACCAATATTCAGATTGCCGATGCATTGAAAGAAAAAGGTTTTGACGTGGAAAGAAAAACCATAGTAATAAAAGACGCGGTAAAAGAAGTAGGGAACTATATAGCTATCGCTAAGCTACACAAGGAAGTATCTGTTGAAATTCCTTTTGAAGTGATTGCAGAATAAGAAAATTAAAATAATTTTTTTTAAAGGCTGGTAAAATTTGTTTTTATCAGCTTTTTTTTGTTACATTTGCAACGATGTGTATATCTATTGTTTACTGCTAAGGACCACGAAGAGTGATAAATCTATTGATAAAATATGTTCATATTTCTCAGAAGCAGTTACCTCAGTTAACTGTCAGAATACTCTTTGTTCTGTTATTGACAATTATCTCGTGTACAAGAACCGGGAATGCCACTATCAAAAACACCGCATTTAAAGACAGTCTGGAGAAGAAGGTCTATTCCCGGGACTTTTCTTCCGACTCTGTTTTGTATCTGTTGAATAGCTATGCGACATCGAAAAACAATACCGGTATTTATATTACAAGCTGTGAACTGGGTAACAGGTATCGTGCACAATCCAATTTCTCCAGGGCTATCGACTATCATCAACAATCATTAAATGCCGCACTCCTCCTAAAAGACACTATTTATATTGCGCAGGCATACAACAATATAGGAACAGACTTACGAAGAATTGGCGTTCTTCCCGAGGCGTCTGACTATCACTATCGGGCTCTTCAAATTACAGAAAGCTTTCACGATGTTAATAATAAGGTTAACCAAAAAAACAGGGTGATGGCCCTGAATGGAATTGGTAATATCGCCCTTTCAATAAACGATTTTAACGAAGCCGAGAGTAAATTCAAGGAAGCGCTCAGTGGAGAAATCACCATAGAGAGCAATCTTGGCCAGGCGATTAATTACGCCAATTTAGGATCCATATATCAAATGAGAAAACAGTACGATTCTGCGTTCTATTATTATGATCTTTCTATGATTAAAAACCAGTTGCTTGGATCTAAATTGGGAATGGGGCTTTGCCATACGCATTTTGGGGAAATTTTCGAAGAGCAGGGCGAATACCTTAAAGCGGAGGATGAGTTCCAGAAAGCTTATGCTGTGATGGAGGGAACAGATGATAAATGGCATTGGCTTGTATCTTGCCTGGCTCTTTCGCGGATTAATTTAAAGTTGAATCATTTTGATGGAGCGCTCAAGTATCTTGTGAAAGCGAAAGATACTGCCGAAGAGATAGAATCTCCCGAACATTTGTCGAAAGTATATGCTTTGTATGAGATGTACTACAGCCGGATGGGAAAATACAAAGATGCTCTCGAAAACAATAAACTGAGTGTGATGTACCAGGATAGCATCCTAAGCATACAGAAGAATAATCAGGTGACGGATATACGGATCAATTATGAGCGCGAAAAGAATTTGAAGTTTATTGATCAGTTGAACAGGGAAAAAGAGAGGCAGGTTCGTGAAACAAGAATTATCCTTTCGGCATCTGTTGCTGCATTCCTGTTTTTAATATCTCTGTCTGTGGCGTTGTGGTACGCTTTTTTACAACGTACCAAGAAAAATAAAATGCTTCGTGATATAGATAAAGTGAAATCAAATTTCTTCACAAATATCACCCATGAATTCCGAACGCCGTTAACCATTATTTTGGGACATAGCAGGCAGTTGCAGAACAAGAATATCCCGCATGAAGAAGAGAAATTCTACCTTTCGGCCATTGAGAAACAAGGCGAGCAGATGCTACGCTTGGTAAATCAGTTGCTCGACATTACTAAAATCAGTTCCGGGCAGGACAACCCGGTCTGGAAAAAAGGCAATATTGTAACCTTCATCGGGATCCTGATTGACAGGTATCGCTTATTTGCGAACGACAAGAATATCTTCATCTCTTTCTATCCTCAAAGTCCACATATTGAGATGGATTTTATTCCTAATTACCTGACCGATATGTTTCAGAATTTACTTTCCAATGCCATTAAATACACCCCCAATCACGGTTTAGTGAGTGTTTTAATTACAACCGATTATAAGGACGTAAAGTTAAAGGTGGCGGATAATGGAGTGGGGATAAGCGAAGAAGATATTGAAAAGATATTTGACCTGTTTTATCAGGTCCCTAACCCCGGAGACAAGCAGGGCAGCGGCATAGGATTGGCTTATACCAAACAGTTGGTTGAGCATATGAATGGAACCATTGAGGTGAAGAGCCAGATTAACAAAGGATCTGAGTTTACCGTTACCCTTCCGTTAAAAACAAACGGGAGGGCGCTCATTGAGAAGTGGGAACCCGGTAGTGATTCGCCCTATAATACGAGTTTCTCCATGGATCGGAAAGACGAACCAGATGCAGTCACCTCAACAGAGGAAGACCTCTCTCCCATTGACGACAAGCCTGCCATTTTGCTGGTTGAAGACAACAGGGATGTCCTCATTTATATTCGTTCACTCTTAAAAGACAACTATAACGTGGTAACAGCCGTTGACGGGATCGACGGTATGGAAAAAGCCCTTAAGCTGATACCCGATATCATCATCACGGATGCCATGATGCCCCGGAAAGATGGGCTGACCTTGTGCAAGGAAGTGAAATCTTCCACCATTTTAAACCATATCCCGGTCATTATGATTACGGCAAAGACCGCTTCTGAAGATATGCTGGCCGGACTGAAATGCGGTGCGGATGTATATATCAGAAAACCTTTTCAACCGGAGGAACTTTTGATCAGGATTTCAAACTTGCTGGAATTTATTAAAGTGATGAAAGTGAAATACATGAAGGCTGTTTTTGATGGAGATTCAAAAGAACCTATGGATGCCAACATGGTTTTTCTTCATAATGTGACGAACTTAATTTTTAAAAAGATATCTAATCCCAATTTGAACGCGCAACAGATTGCCGACTCACTTAACATTAGCCCGTCGCAGCTTAACCGAAAAGTAAATGCCATTTCGGGGTTTTCTTCTTCCGCCTATATTCTTCATGTAAAAATTGACTACTCGAAAAAATTACTTGCCAAACGCGACAAAAATATTGGAGAAGTGGCAGAGGCGTGCGGCTTCCTCGATGTGGCTTATTTCTCCCGTATATTCAAAAAAGTAACCGGAGTTACTCCAACGGCTTTTCGAAATCTTCCTCAATAACCATTTGACTATTTTTTACTGCTTAATATGCTGTTTATAAGATAAGTGGCTTTTCATCCATGCTCGCGTAGTACAAATTGGAAGATGTTAATGTTTGAATTATCCTGATTTTTGTTCGAATTGTCCTAATTTTTATTCAAACTCTCCATTAATTTTATTCCCGATAAGTCCGCAATTTTATCATTTAAAAATTAATGCACGATGAAAACTTTAAAATCTGTCTTGGAACAAGATTACAGTAAAAAAACGAAAAATGAACTGATTGAGATGCTGTCGGGACTGGAAGAGGTGCTATCTCCTTCCGTGTACGAACAGGTGAGTGGAATTGCCCCTTCGGAATTACAGGGCCTTACTAAAAAGGATATTCTGGACATTATCGACAATTTTAAGATCGGCTACGACCCGAAATGGGAGAGCTCTATCGCTAAAACTTCCGCCGATACGTTAAAATTAATTTTCGGACAAATGGCTGAAGACGAAAAGATCTTTGCCACTTCAGATGCTGCCAGCGCAGAATTTGCCGCCGAGTTGGGGAGCATCGATTTTGCAACAATTATCGGCGGCCCGTTAGATGCATGTGTAAAAGCACAATCAAATGCATCGATCAGTACGGTGAGCTTTATCAACGAAGTGGGATTCGAGACGGATTCATCCGGTGCTAAAAAACTCAGAATGGCGGAGTTCAGGTATAAGAAAAATGCTCCTAATCCTGCCTATGATCCTGCAAACCCGGGCAGTACGCCTCCAACTATTCAACAAGATGCGGAAATTAATGTGCCCTTTATCGCCCTGCTCAATGTGCCGAGTTTCCGGATTGAATCGTGCGAGGTGGATTTCAATGTTAAGCTCAACTCCACATATACAAAAAATGTCAGCAGTGAATTTGGCATCAATGCCGGAGCTTCAGGTGGCTGGGGACCGGTAAAATTCAAAGTGGATGTTTCCTACAAAAGATCTTCGAGTACCGGTATTAAGGTGGAAAAAGAGTATTCTTTAGGCGTTAAAGTCAGGGCAACCAATGATGAGATGCCGGCCGGCCTGGAAAAAGTGTTGGGTTTACTGGGTTCAACAAACTAAGGCTATGATTAAACTTTCAGATTACCTGGATTATCTCTACAGCGAGATAATCCAGGCTCGTAAAAAAGCAGATGAAAAATCGGTCCTTGTGGCTAAAGAGTATGCAAACCATGAATACTTGAAATATTTTAAGGCTCCAAGATTTGCTTTTCCGGCTATAAAGATGGACATCCCGTTGAAGGTTAGCGATATAAGCTCTCAGTCGAAATACAACTTTAAGCTCGATAACGAGAAATTCCTGAAAGAGGTAAATGAACGGATTGAGGTTGTAAACCGGGAAAAACAACTGAACATCTCTCCTGTTACGAGAGAACAGATAGAAAATCCGGAATTTAAACAACTTTTTAAAACACTCGAGAAAAAAGATCAAAAACTGGTGAGAAGTCTCGACGATGAAGTGAAGAAGATTGATATTTCGTCACCAATCAAATCGTTAAATATCGGCATATTCAGGCCTCAGGACAACACCGCTGAGACAGAGCATTCGGAGATGAAAAAAATATTGTACGAAGCTATCGGCAATAGTTATTCCTTGGCATCTACCAAACTGAATGATATTTATATCGACCCGAAAACGTCCGGAGCAGAGGATAAAGACAAGTTGTTTATTAATCTCCATATTGAGATGGAAGAAGAGGGTTTACGGATTAAAACGTTTAAGGATAATAATGGCCAAACCATCGAAGAAATCATTTTTGAATAGATGAAAGAGTTTATCCATAATAAAGTAAAAGTTATAGATGGTCTTTTTGCAGAATTCAATCAGATTCAAAAGTTATTTGCCGGGAAATCATTTGATTTTGAATGTCGGTTTAATGCTTTCCTGATTAAATTATCTGATTATTTCGAAAATAGAGGCGAAAGCGCCAGGGAGTCGGAAGTCCTTAGGATAAGAAGCATGCTCCAAACGGTAAAAAGAGGCTTTAATCCTTCAAAAATGGAAAAGATAAATACCGGAAAAGGAGAATTATGGTGGGGATTTTCTTATAATGGGATTGAACATCTTGACTTGTTGCTGCAGGAAATTTATAAAAAAGAAATCTCAAAACTCGAGGAAGGAGAAGAGCTCCTCACCAATTTAATTCTAAACCTTTGTCAACAGGGAATTTTATCGGATGAAAAACTGAAAGGCCTGGATTCTATTCCCAGGATCGATGCTTCCTGGAACTATCTTCTGTCTCAAAACGGTTCTATATCCGTAATAAATAAAAAACTGCTCACGAATCTAATACCGGAAGATATTAACCTGCTTATCGAAAAAATCGTTTGTAAAATCATCGCTCAATAAAATAAAATTATGGCAAAGAACAGGTATATCGTTTTGCTGGACAATCAGAATGAAAAATCGATCAGGAATGTGGAAAAAGGATTTTCTGTAAGTGTTACATCATCGGAGTATTTATCGAAAGACAACCGATCGTTCAACATTATCGATAACAATAATGCCGTTCTCTACAAAAATCTGGGAGTGGTTGTGGTGGATGATGTGGATGAGGAACAGTTAACCCGGTCGGTCGCCGACAGTAAGAGCCCTGTTGTTTATTTTGAAAAAGAGAGGGAGTTTTTTCCTGCCGATGAAATTACTCTAATTAACGACCTGAAGGCAAGCGTTGATCAATTGAAAAATAAAATTCTGGAACTGGAAAATTTCATGCAGAAGAAACCCATTCCGAAACCAGTTGTAACGGACCTGGAATGGGGGCTGAAGGCTATTGGAATAGGAGATACGCAGTTCTCGGGCAAAGGGATTGATGTTTGTATTCTGGATACGGGTTTCGACGTTTTGCATCCCGATTTTGCAGGCAGGACCATCGAAGGAAAATCTTTCATCGAAGGTGAAGAGTGGGATAAAGACCCTAACGGACACGGGACACATTGTGCCGGCATCGCCTGCGGGAATGTAAGAAGCGATACCGGCAAACGCTACGGCATTGCAAATGACTGTAATCTGAAAATCGGGAAAGTACTTGCCAACAGCGGAAAGGGAACAACCAGCAGCATCATTGATGCTATTGATTGGGCAATTACCAAAAAGTTCCGGATAGTTTCCCTCTCGTTGGCATCTCCCGTAAAGCTGAACGAGAAGCCTTCCGTCCTTTTCGAGACTGTCGGGAACAGGGCCTTGGATAACAACTGCCTGATTATCGCCGCGGCAGGGAACGAAAGTAAAAGGCCTGAACTGCCCGCTCCGGTTTCTGCACCGGCAAACTCCCTGTCAATAATGGCTGTTGCGGCTATCGACAATCAGATGCGGATTGCCCGATTTTCGAATGCCGGAATCAATGCAGCCACAGGAGGTAATATCAACGTTTGTGCTCCCGGTGTGGATGTGCTGAGTTCTTATCCGAAGAAAAGCGGAAATTCGGGAGATTATGCATTATTGAGCGGAACGAGCATGGCAACTCCCCATGTTTCGGGTTTGGCGGCTCTTTATATGGAGCAGTTCCCCGGCTTGAATGCCCGGGAGATCTGGGAGCTGCTTGAAAGTAAGGCAAAACCGATTGAAAGTCTTAAATACAGGGATATCGGGAAAGGGTTGATTCAGGTTATCCGTTGACAAGAATATGAAAACGTACTTTGGAGTCATACAAGGTGGTATCTCTTTTAAAGAGGTCGAAACAAAATTAGTAAACTCAGGAATAAAAATAGTAAAACATTATCCTAAGTTCAAGATAGTTAAGTTTGAGACAGATAAAAATATTCCGGAAATCAATTTTGATTTTTTTATTACAGTAGAGGAAGAAAAAGAAGATTTCTTTATACAATAGTATTTGCCCCTCCTGCAACTTATCAGCAGTTATTCAAAAAAAAGCTTTATTCTTATTTTAAGTGCATAATTATTTGTTTATAAATTAGTTATTATGTCGTTTGTGCGTGTGGAATACAAATGGAGAAATGTTAATGCTTGCTGAGTCCAAAATTTTGTATATATAATCCTAACATTTTCATTTTTGACGAGTTATTTTTGTGTCAGTATGGATGCATTGTTACTAAAAGGGCTTTCGGTGTATCTTTTTGAAAAATATTAATGTTTAACATGCGCAATATTCTATTGTCGGATACTTTTCAAGGCCCTTTTATTTTTCTTCATACAACTAATGGTGCCTTCGAATTTGGTTGAGAGAGAAAGTTCATGGAGAATTCACTCGTTCTGACCGATAATGAGCATCTGTTTGTAATACTTGTTCACATAATAAAACAAAAAAAGATGAAAACATGAAAACAGCTCTCAAAAATGAATCAAGGACAATGCGGGTAAATATGTTTTTTCTTCAAAAGGTTACCGATATTATCAACCAAAATATATCTGATCCCAGCCTGTCACCCGGTTCAATAGCAAAAGAATTAAATATGAGCGTGTCACAGCTTAACAGAAAAATCAATAAGGCTACAGGATATTCAACCAATGCTTACATCATTCAGTTGAAAGTCAATCATGCAAAAAAACAACTGGTCCGTTTTGATAAAAATATCGGTGAAATTGCAAAAAACTGCGGTTTTATAGATCTGGCCTATTTTTCCCGTACATTTAAAAGACATACCGGGGTTACGCCTTCATACTATCGTAATTTTGTCCAGGGAACCTGAATCCGACAAGCTTATGCTTCGAACAGATAAACTCTACTCTTTGAATTCTACTAAAATTTCCTGAGTAAAAACGCCGCCGGTTGGAGAATTCTCCTCTGGCGACGTTTTTTGAGTGTTTCGGGCCGTTGAATTTAGAGACTGTTTAAATTCCTTATTTCTCTAATATTTTCATGGTATCCTTGGCAATGGTTAATTCTTCGTCGGTAGGGATGATGAGCACTTTCACTTTCGATGTGGGTTTGCTGATCACCACTTCTTTTGCTCGGGCCGATCTGTTGAGTTCTTCATCGAGCTCAATACCCATGTACTCCATGTCTTTACAAACAGCGCTCCGGGTAGTCCACTGATTTTCACCCACGCCGCCCGTAAATACCAGAATATCCACGCCGCCTAAAACAGCACTGTATGCGCCTATGTATTTTTTAATGCGGTAGTCGTACGTCTTCAGCGCCAGAATCGCTCTCGGGTTGTTCTCTTTTATCCCGGCATTGATCTCGCGCATATCCGACGAGAGCCCTGAAACGCCTAAGACGCCTGAAAATTTGTTCAGCAGGGTGGACATGCCTGAAGCGCTCATGTGTTCTTTTTCCATAATGTAGGAGATAACCCCGGGATCCAGGTCGCCTGAGCGGGTACCCATCATAAGCCCTTCGACAGGCGTCATTCCCATACTCGTATCCATTGATTTGCCGTTTTTTATAGCCGTGATGGAAACCCCGTTACCAATGTGAGCGGTGATGATGCGTTGAGATTCGTAAGGGACATTCAGGAATTCGCAGGCTCTTTTGGAGACATACCGGTGGCTCGTTCCGTGAAATCCGTACCTGCGGATGCCGTATTTTTCGTAAAGCGAGTATGGTAATCCGTAAACATAAGCGTAATCGGGCATGGTTTGATGGAATGCCGTATCAAAAACACTCACTTGCGGCGTATGGGGCAATAGTTCCTGAATGGCATAAATACCTTTGAGATTAGGGGGATTATGTAAAGGAGCCAACTCTATACACTCTTTCAGCATCTCTATAACTTCTTCGGTGATGAGCACGCTGGTGTTGAAACGTTCCCCACCGTGTACCACACGGTGCCCGACGGCGTCAATTTCATCGAGTGACCGGATGCATCCGTACTTCTCGCTCAACAAGACACCGAAGATGTATTCAATTCCTGCACGATGCTCCAGGATTTCTCCTTCGAGCTGCACTTTTTGTCCACCGGGAAGCGTGAGTTTCAGAAATGAACCTTTCATTCCGATCTTTTCAACACCGCCTTGTGCAATTACCCCGTTGCTTTTCATATCGAAAAGCTTGTATTTTATGGAAGAACTTCCGCAATTTAATACCAATATCTTCATTTCAACAACTTCTGATTTCTGAATCCTGATTTCTCTCAATTAAACAACGATCTGTTTTCGGAAATTACATTCCCGTTCTCATCGTAAATGTAAAATCCCTTGCCTGTCCGGATACCCAGCTGATTGGAACGATAAAGTTTCCACAACAGCGGATTGGGTTTGTAATGTTTTTCTCCAAAATCGTTAAACATGGCTTCCATTATGGTAACAATACGTTCGATGCCAATAATATCCGCTAATCTGAAAACACCGTACCGCTGCCCGTAGATGATGGTAAACGTCTCTTCAATACTCTCCATGCTGCTTACTCTTTCCAGCAACATCTGGCAGGCTTCATTGAGCATTGTTGTCAACAAGCGGATACTTACGTTGCCGTTGCTCTCATTTATCCGGTGGGGACGATAATTGATGAGCTGAGCGAAGATTTCCATTTTATTATATACCTCTTCCGAGGTGTACATCCCCTTTACTATTTCGAGAATTCTTGCGTCGGGATGAGAAACGGGAAAATAGAGGCTGACGCAGCGCTCTTTATGAACAAGATCGGCCGCCAGCTCACTGATAATAACGGTAGGGCCGTTGGTGGCGATTATGGCATCGGGCTCTAAGGAATCGTCCAGTATTTTGAAGATATTTTTTCGAATCGGAGTGCTGCGACGCCCCGATTCAGAATACCGGGTACACTCAATGACCAGGTCGCATCCTGCAAAATCATCGTAACTCAATGTGGGAGTAATCCGGTTCATGATCACCTTCTTTTCCGATTGTGTCAAACCCCATTTGCTGATTTTCTGGTCCATTACTCTGTTCAGCTCTTCAAAAACGAAGTCGATACGTTCCTGCGATTCATCCATAAAGACCACATCCATCCCTGCCGAAGCCGTCAGGCTGATAATGGTCCGCCCCTCTTTTCCGGCTCCTACGACACCCACTCTCGAAAACAGTGCTTTCTTCTCGTGGCTTATGTTGAGGCCGTACTTCTCTATGGGTTCAATGATTAACTCACTCATTATCTTATTGTTTTTTGATTTCTACTTTTTTGATTTTACCGCAATAGCCTGATTGGCGGCTATGGCAACCATTCTGTAAATATCGTCGACTGAGCAACCACGCGACAAATCGTTTACGGGGGCTGCCATCCCTTGCAAGATGGGGCCAACCGCTTCGGCATCACCTAACCGCTGGACGAGTTTATATCCGATATTTCCGGCTTCCAACGAAGGGAAGACCAACACGTTGGCTTGTCCTGCAATGGCGCTTCCGGGAGCTTTGCCTGCACCAACGGACGGAACCAGTGCCGCATCGGCCTGCAGCTCGCCGTCGATAAGCAAATCGGGGGCCATCTCTTTGGCTATGCGGGTAGCTTCCGCTACTTTGTCAACCATTTCGTGCCGGGCACTGCCTTTGGTGGAAAAGCTCAACATCGCCACACGCGGTTCAATCCCGACAATACCACGTGCCGTTTGTGCCGACGCTATGGCAATTGATGCCAGTTCCTCTGCTGTGGGGTTAGGCATCACGGCGCAATCGGCAAAGATAAGAATACCGTCTTTCCCGTATTGCGGTGTTTTTGTGAACATAATAAATGCTCCGGACACCACGCTTACCCCCGGCGATGTTTTGATGATCTGCAAGGCGGGACGGAGTACATCGCCTGTGGTATTTTGTGCACCGGCAATTTCGCCATCCGCATCCCCATTTTTAATCATCAGGCATGCCAGATAGAGCGGATCTTCCACTAAAACGGCTGCTTTTTCGGGTGTCATCCCTTTCGATTGCCGGAGTTCCACCAGCAGGTCTGTGTATGTTTGTTTTTTACCGTGGTTTTTAGGATCGATAATAATGGCTTTCCTGATATTTTTCAGCTCGAGCTGATCAGCCAATATGTTAATTTTTTGCGAGTTCCCGAGGAGAATTATTTCTGCTACTTCATCCCGGATGAGTTGGTCTGCAGCTTGGAGAGTGCGGGTTTCCGTACCTTCGGGGAGGACAATTCTCTGTTTATCGGCTTTTGCGCGTTCGATAATTTCGTTGATTAAGTTCATAGATTTTGTATGTCGATTGATTTACCTTATTCGTTTCAATTTGAAATTAGTCTTCTGCAAAAGTAGTAAAAAAAGCGATACGAAGCTTACAAATAGTAAGTAGAAAATCAACCGATCCCTTTCATTACGTTTTTCATTTTTGTTCGAATCTCCTCCGTACATAAATTTCCCATACTTCCCGCGTGCGTGTGGTGGAGAGTCGATTCGAAAGTAAAGGTCCCTTCCTGCACTTCGTGCCCGATTTGTTGGTAAGCTTCACGAAACGGAATACCTTGCAGAACGAGTTCGTTCACCTTTTCCACCGTGAAGAGGTATCTGTATTTTTCATCGTCGAGAATGTGGTTGTTTACGGAAACGTGCGAAAGCATGAAATAGGTCATTTCGAACAGGGTGCCCAGCGTTTCAAGCGCAGGAAAAAGAGTCTCTTTCAGCAGTTGGAAATCGCGGTGATAGCCGTGAGGCAGGTTGGCGGTCATCAGGGCGATTTCGTTGGGAAGGCTTTGCAGCCGGTTGCTGTGTGCGCGGATAAGTTCCCAGACATCCGGGTTTTTCTTGTGAGGCATAATGCTCGATCCGGTTGTCAGGTTATCGGGATAAGAGATAAAACCATAATTCCCCGATAAGTACATGCAGTTATCGGCAGCCAGTTTATTGAGCGTTGATGCGAACGACGCCATGCTGAAAGCCAGGATCCGTTCTGTTTTTCCCCGCCCCATCTGTGCGGCAACCACGTTGTAGTTCAGGGTTTCGAAATCGAGTTCACGTGTGGTCATCTCCCGGTCGAGCGGGAACGAACTGCCGTATCCGGCAGCAGAGCCGAGCGGATTTTGATTGGCTACCCGCCACGCTGCGACCAGCGTGTGCATATCATCCACGAGCGTTTCGGCGTATGCGCCGAACCACAGTCCAAAAGACGAAGGCATCGCTATTTGCCCGTGCGTATATCCGGGCAGCAGAACCGATTTGTGTTCTTCGCTCAGTGATTGCAACAGCTCGAAAAGCTGCCAGGCGCCCGCTTTAATTTTTCGGATTTCGTCTTTGAAGAAAAGTTTCAGATCCACCAATACCTGATCGTTTCGTGAACGTCCCGAATGGATTTTCTTCCCTGTTTCACCGAGAGTTTCGGTGAGTATGGCTTCAATTTGTGAGTGGATATCTTCGGCGTCGGCACTGAGATTGAAGTTCCCTGTTTCCACTTCGGCGAGGATCTTTTGCAATTCTGCGCGTAACGTTTCTTCTTCGGCTTTATCCAACAATCCGATTTTGACCAACATTTTTATGTGCGCCATCGAACCGATGATGTCGTATTTTGCCAGCCGTAAATCAAATTCACGATCTTTTCCCACTGTGAAGTTCTCCACGGTTTTGTCGGCATCGAAGCCTTTGTTCCAGATTTTTGCCATTAAAGACTTTTATTTATTTGATGATCTTTCCCTTCAGGATTGTTTCCTGTGACAAAATTAAGAAAAAGGGAACAAACTGCAAAACTTTGTTTTTTCAGGTCTTTTTTACTTGTAGTCAATGGTTAATTCAAACAAATCGGCCTTAAAGCGGTATGAAGCAATATTATCTCAATAAAATCCGGTTATAGAAGATTATTTTTATACTTTTGCAGAGTAAAATTACCCTTATTTCTCGTTGAAACAAAATGCAAAATAATAATCTGATATGCGTGTTGCTATTTCTATTGTTTGTCAGGTGCGGTTCAAAACCGGACTTATTCTTAAATGTCCGGTTGCAGCAGTGGGATGCCATGCTCGAAGCAAATCCTGAGGCTGTCCGTGATAGCCTTCAAACACTCAACCCTGCTATATTGTCAAACGAGAACAATGCTTATTGCGGATTGCTAAAAACCATTTCCGACGACAAAACGTATGCAGAATTTACATCCGATTCATTGATAAGAGAAACCGAAAACTATTACCGGAATCATGCTAAATCGAGTAATTTACATATTCGCTCACTTGTCTATATGGGCATAGTCAGGATCCGGATGGGTATAATTGATAGCACAGCCCTCATTCCGCTTAAAGAGGCTGAAATAATTTTTAATAATCTGGATAATCAAAATCCATCTGTTGGGTATTTACTTAATTTTTTCCTGGGAAAAGTACATCACGAAAATAAGAATTTTTCCTTCGCATCGGGATATTTCAAAAAAGCATCGCAATTTTCTAAAAGAGAAAAGAATTTTGCACACTCTTTCGACAGCCATATGGCAATGTTTTGGAACAGCATGGAACAGGAAAAATTTAATGAGGGAAAAAAATATTTAGATTCATTAGAAATGATAAACTCCAAAAGCATTGATGAGGAATATTTTCTTTTGAACGCGCAATCCGTTTATTATGACACACAAAATATGCATGAAAAATCATTGGAAAAGGAAAAAGAGCAGATAAAACTGGCTCCGCATATTAAAGAAAAGCCGGAAATCTTTCGCTTGTATTATTCTATATCAGACCAATATAAAGATATGAATCAGCTTGATAGCGCCGCTGTTTACGCATTGAAAGCCATTGAACATATCTCCGACACTACATATCAACTGAATTATCTATTGTATGAGAATGTTGCCGATATAGCAGAAATTAGTGGTGATTATCATACGGCAAATAATTATCGAAAACAAGCAGCTTTAATCCGAGAAAAGACAATTGAGAAAGAAACAGATAAGCATATATTGAAATTAGAGAAACAATACGATTTGAGCCGGGCTGAAAATAAGGCGCTGCAAGCAGAGGCAAAAACAAGGATCGCGATTATTATCATACTTTGTTTGGTTATTCTTATTGTTGTTTCATTATTTTATGTTCGAGCCCGCAGGATTAAAATGCAACAGGAAAAGAGAAGCCTGAAGGAAGAAAAAAGGAAAACCGAAATGGATAAAGAACTTGTCGAAGCAAGAGCAGGTATATTACGCATAGAAGTTGAAAAGCAACAACTGACGATGATAGTATATAACATGATGCTTGGACAATTTTTTTCGTTGGAAAAACAACTCCAGTCGTTGGCAGATAAAGCACGAAAAGCAAAACCCGATTTTGCTAATTTTGTCGATGACGTTCGCGCTTCCATGAATAAAAATTTGGTAAACGATTTTGCAAAAACCATATCTGATTCCAAGTTTTGTGAATTGACCGGGATTTCACTTGATAACAAAGTAAACAAATCCGAATTTTTGATGCTTTATTTAATTTATTGCGGCGTTTCTAATAAAAATTTAGCAACAGTTTTCAGAACAACTCCCGAAAGCATACGTTCACGAAAAAATCAATTGAAAAACAAACTATTAAGTTTAAATATGAGCACCTCTCTCTTTGAGCAGAAAGGTTTTTCCAACACATAATTTGAAAAATAACCGTCAAGTAATATCCTGTGTAATATATTGTTAATTAGTGTATTAATTAATAAAAACCGTCAAGTTTTAGAAATTCTTCTCAATAAATTAGCAACATTTCTTTTTTTGAGATTTCTTTGTATTTATAAACCCTTTTAAAGAGATATCCATTTTATGAAACGAATTTATTTTATCGCACTCACGGCCGCCATTATCTGCACGTCGGCCATTTCACCTGCAACTGCACAGCAGGCGACATCGTATCAGGTAGAATATCAGGCCCCGCAAAACTACAAGGATTTCCGCTTTGCCATTGGCGGCGGCTATGCTTTTCGATTGGGGAAAGTGGAGAAAACCGGCAACTCCCAACTGGATGACATGAATAACCAACTGCGTCACGGTTTCACCGTTGATGCGGATGCCCAATACTTCTTCAAAGAAAGCTGGGGATTGGGCTTGAACACCAATTATTATTCGGCAGGCACATCGGGCGACAATGTTACCATTCCCGAATTAGGCCAAAGCGCGAATTACAAGGAAACGCAAAGTTTTCTTTACGTAGGGCCTTCGTTCGTCGGACGCAACGAATCGGAGAAGTTTTTACTGGTAACCAATATTGGTGTCGGCCCGCTTTTCTTCAACAGCGATATGAACCTGAACGGAGTGAACCTGAACGGCAGTAAAACAACCATCGGTATAAACGCCGGGATAGCTGGCGAATACAAAGTGAGCAGTAAAACGGGCCTCGGGCTTAAGTTGTCGTATGTGCTGGGGACAATCGATGCCATAAACGTTGAAGGGCAGAACTTGCAGCTTAGTTCCGATGAAAAAATCAGTGTGTCTAACCTGATGGTTACCGCGTTTATCAGTTTCCGTTCGTGGTAATCCAGCGCTTTAAATCATGAAAAAAAGAATCATCCATTTTGTGGTGCTACTTCTGATTGTAGCGCCATCGTTCGCACAATTCCGCACCGGAGTAAAAGGGGGCGGAAATATTTCGAACATCAATATGAATATGGGCGGTGTGGAATTGGAAATTTACAAGTCGCGCATGGGCATACATGCCGGATTTATGGCGGAATACATGTTCGGCGCTCATTTCGGGTTACACTCCGAATTGATGTATTTTTACAGCGGTGCTGCCATTGACTCCGAAAAATACATGCAAGGGTTGGAAGTTCCCGACGGAGCTTCCCTGGAAGGGTACGTGGACATGCACACGTTTCAACTGCCCTTGTATTTGAAAACCAAGTTCGCCGTATCTCCAAACGCCAAGCTTTATGTTATGGGTGGTGGTTTTGCCACGTTTGCACCAACTGCCAATCAGCACGTGAGGACATCTTATGAACAAGAATCCATGAAAGTGAAATGGAGTTTGTTTGAGCCCAAAATTCGCATTCTGGATACGGAAGAAAGCAACGTGTACATGCAGCAACGTTGGAATGTGGGCCTGGCAGCCGAAATCGGCGCGGAAATTATGGATAAAATAACGGTTGGAGTTGGTTTCAGGCATGTGCTTAACAACATGGCAGCATTCGGATACATGGTAGGCGGCGGCTCCCTGAAACCCACCACGCAGATGTGGACGGCAAGCGTTTCGGTGGGGTATTTCTTTTGAAAAGAGAACTGAAATTCCTGTTATTTCGTATTTTATTCATTTTTTGTCCAAAACAAAAGGATGGGGCGAAGATATGACTAGCCGTTTTCTTTAAATGAATGGAAATGGAATTATTTTTATCAAAATTATAAACCATGATAAAGGTGTTGTATTACTATTACTATTTATTTTATAAGAATATTTGGAAAGATAAAGATCCTCACTTAACGACTATATTATCCTTAAGCTTTATTAGCTATCTTATTATAAATGGGATAGTTGATATAATACTTACTTCGATTTTTTCTATCTGTTTGAACAAGTACGTAAGATTAGGAATTTTAATCGTAATAATCTTTTTGATGCATTATTCTTTCAGGAAAGAGAAAAGAAAAGATATATTGAAAAATAAACCAATGATTTACAGTCAGAAGATTTCAAAAATAATATCCATTGCGTTTTTATTAATGGGTCTATTTTTTCACTTTTTTAGTGCTGATATTGTAAGAAATATTCTATATTCGAATTAAAGAAACAAGTAGTTTCAAACTACAACAAGCAAACCCAACAGCTATCCTGCGGCGGCGGGGTAGCTGTTCCAATCCAATTCAATTTTTCAATCAAAAAACAAAAAATTATCCAATGAAAACAAGAACATTTTTATTCACCGGAGTCATGCCGCGTGTCTTGCACTATCCACAAGTTGCGGTAGCACAAAAGGCTACCGGGGAGACAAACTGACCGCTACCGATGTTGCTCGTATCCATTAGGGGACGCACAAACTTCAGATTAAAAAGAAAAAGACGTCCGAGATGGCGCTGCTGGTGCGTATAGACTCGTTAAGCGTGGGTAGTTACATGAAAGGATTTCCCAAATATGTGGATGTAAAGCCTGGGGAACGGACAATTGAGACTGCCCTTTCCAGCCAACCCAAAGGTCCCGACGGCCGCTCGCCATACGATTATATACTGATGTTCAAGATATTAATCCTCCAGCGTTATTACAACTTGTCGGACGAATAAGTTGAATGCCAAATCAACAACCGTATGAGCTTCATGCGCTTTCTTGACCTTACCATGGCCGACAATATTCCCGACAGCCGTACTGTATGGGCGTTTCGTGAACAGATAACCAACCCGGGCCTGGTAGAACAACTCTTCAATTTGTTTCTCTCGGAACTTGACAAATTGGGTTTAATCGTAAACGAAGGCAAAATAATTGACGCCAGTTTTGTGGAAGTTCCCAGGCAACGAAACACCAGGGCGGAAAACGAACAGATAAAAAAGGGTGAAACCCCAGAATCGTTCAACAAAAATCCGCACCGCAAATCCCATAAGGATGTTGACGCACGTTGGACACGCAAAAACAACGTCAACTATTCTGGCTATAAAAGCCATGTAAAGTCCGATGCAGAGAGTAAGCTCATAACCAAATATATGGTGACGGATGCTTCTGTACATGATTCGAACGCTACCGCTCCCCTTTTGGATGAAAACGACAAGGGTGAACCATTTTATGCCGACAGTGCTTACACGGACGAGCCACAGGAAAAAATCATTGCCGGTAAAGAAATGATCAATCAAGTCTGCGAAAAGGGATACCGCAATAAACCCTTAATCAAATGTATATCAACTCTATCGGAATAAGGCGTGCTGCCTGCATCATAGGGCTGATGAATTTGACTTATAATATGTATCATAAAACAAAACTCAGTTACTTGCGCCCAATCAGGACAATCATGTCTTGTCGACAAATTAATTTGAATGTAACAATCATATAATCAGATAAGTATAAATAAAACATAGAAAATGGAAACATAAAGCTCAAAAATCAATCAAAAGTTTGGCACATAAAAAATTGGTAAAAAAAGAGCTTGAGAAAAATAACGAGTTTTTAGAAGTTCCCATGTGATAATCCGCGCAGAAAAAAGACCTTTGTGTAAAAAGTGCCGCCGGGTTGGTTAAATTTTGGCGGTACTTTTTCCATTTGGTATAACTACACCTTATTCTTTCCCGTTCGAGAACGAATATGGGAAATCAGATTTATGGACACCCCGTGTTTTATTGGGTGTAGCAGACATGGAAAAGTCGATTTTAGCCCCATCCATCAACTGGTTGTGCGTAAAGTAGTTTTTACTATATTCCTTTCCGTTTAATCTGATGCCGGACACATACCTCGTCTCACTATTATTGTTTTGCGCATTGATTTCGATTGTATTCCCGTTTTCCAGATGGACTGTCATCTTATTGAACAACGGGGAGCCGATCACATATTCATTGCTGCCGGGGCATACAGGATAAAAACCAAGGGCAGAAAATACATACCAGGCCGAGGTCTGTCCGTTATCCTCGTCACCACAATAACCGTCGGGGTTCGGATTGTATAATTTATCCATCACCTCGCGCGCCCAATACTGGGCTTTCCAGGGCTCGCCAGCATAATTATACAAATAAATCATATGCTGAATAGGTTGATTGCCATGGGCATACTGTCCCATGTTCATAACCTGCATCTCACGGATCTCATGGATTACTCCTCCATAATAGCTGTCGTCGAAAATGGGGGGCATCACAAATACGGAATCGAGCATCCGCACAAATTCTTTCTTACCACCCATCAGGTCAATCAGTCCTTGCGGATCATGGAAAACCGACCAGGTATAGTGCCAACTGTTGCCCTCCGTAAAAGCGTCGCCCCATTTCGTAGGACTGAATGGAGACTGGAACGAACCGTCTTTGTTACGCCCACGCATCAGTTTATGCTCCGGGGAGTAGAGGTTCCGGTAGTTCTGGCTCCGTTTGGCGAACTGGTCGATCTCCTCCCGGGGACGGTTCAACGCTTTGGCCAGCTTGTAAATAGTCCAGTCGGCATAGGCATATTCCAGTGTACGAGCCGCATTTTCATTGATCATTACATCATATGGAACGTAGCCCAATGTATTGTAATACTCATGACCTAAACGCCCTGTGGAAGAGACTTTCGGATGTACATTTTCAGTACCGTGCAGCATCGCTTTATAGAGAGTTTCAATATCGTATCCGCGCAATCCCTTCAGATAGGCGTCGGCCACTATCGAAGCCGAATTGTTGCCAATCATAATCCCCCGATGGCCAGGGCTCGCCCATTCCGGCAAAAATCCACTCTCCTTGTATGTATTAGCCAATCCTTTCTGTATTTCCAGGTTCACCGAAGGGTAGACTAAGTTCAAGAAGGGAAAAAGCGCACGGAACGTATCCCAAAATCCGGTATCGGTGTACATATATCCGGGAAGGACTTCACCGTTGTAAGGGCTGTAATGGACGATATTTCCCTCTGCATCGATCTCGTAAAATTTGCGGGGAAACAACGTAGAACGGTAGAAAGTGGAATAGAACGTACGTTTCTGGTCGAGATTACCACCATCTACCTCTATTTTCCCGAGTACTTCGTTCCAGACATCACGTCCTTCCTGTTTCACCGTTTCAAAGTCTTTCTCCGTCACCTCTTTCAGATTTTGCCAAGCCTGATCGTAACTTATAAATGAGGAAGCCATCTTTGCGATCACCTTTTCACCCCGCCGGGTAGAGAATCCGATAAATGCTCCGGTATGGCCGGCTTCCGCCTTATAGCCTTGCTGCTGAATTTCTCCGTCTTTGACAACATGTTTATACTGGAACGGTTTATCAAACACAACCACAAAATAATTTTTGAAGTTTTCCGGTACACCTCCGCTATTGCGTGTTGTATAACCAATGATGGCATTCTTTTCGGGAAGTATTTCTACAGCCGATCCTCTATCGAATGCATCGACCAGTACATAGGCTTTTTCCGTTTCGGGAAAGGTAAAACGAAAGATAGCCGCCCTTTCGGTCGGAGTGATTTCGGTGGTAATGTCATAATCGGCCAAATAAGCGCTATAATAGTAGGGTTTAGCTACTTCGGCCTTATGTGAATACCAACTGGCTCTTTTTTCCTGATTGAATTCCATCCTGCCGGTCATTGGGAAAATGGAAAACTGCCCGTAATCATTCATCCAAGGGCTCGGTTGATGCGTTTGTTTAAACCCGTTCAGTTTATAATCGGCATACACATACTGCCAGCCATCGCCTATTTTACGGGTCTGAGGCGTCCAGAAGTTCATACCCCAAGGGAGTGCTATAGCCGGATAAGTATTCCCATTGGAAAGGGCGAATTCGGACATGGTCCCCATCAATATATTTACATAATCGACCGGACTACTCTTCGATTGCGCCGCTGTCTTTCCGGTATGTGCCACTGACAACAACAGAACGGTCATAATAACAAATAATTTTCTCATAATTTCTCTTTTAACAGTTTTATATCGAATTGACTAAATCCATTTTTCCCTTACTTTCCAAATCAACGATCAGTTCGCCGAACAGGGTGTTTACCCAGGCAAACCATTTACGGGTAAAGTTAGCCGGATTATCCTTATGGAACGATTCATGCATAAAGCCTGTATCGGCATCCGTATCGCGCAGCATCCGAAGGCAATGTAAGATCTCTTCATCGCTGTTACTGGTTTGTGCGCGCATTATGATGCTCATCGGCCAGATCATATCATATCCGATATGCGGACCACCGATTCCCTCTCCTGCCTTTCCCTTGAAGAAATAAGGATTATCTTTGCTCCACACTAATTTCCTCGTGTTCTGATAGACCGGGTCATTTTGCGCGATGGAGTCGAGATAGGGCGTCGCCAGCAAACTGGGGATATTGGCATCGTCCATAAAATAGGCATTACCGAAGCCATCCACTTCAAAAGCATATACTTTTCCATATTTAGGATGCTCTACAACCGCGTATTGCTTCAGAGCAGTATCCACCTCGTCGGCCAGAGCCTTGCTTTCGGCTGCCAGTGTACTATCTCCGACCACCTTTCCGGCAATTTCAGCGACCTGCTTCAGTGATCTGACGGCAAAAAAATTGGAAGGGATAAGAAACTGGAAGGTCGTGGCGTCGTCCGAAGGGCGGAACGTAGAGACGATCAATCCCACTGGATTGACCGGATTGCCATATCCATCGTTATTCACCGTATCCAATTGACGCTCCGTTACGCGTTGAAATTTATAAGGGCCGCGACCTTCTTTTCGCTGCTGTTCTTTGAATGTTTTTACCACAAGCCCCATCGCCTTTTTCCAGTCGGCATCGAAAACAGAAGTGTCACCCGTCGTTTTCCAGTAATTATAAGCCAACCTTATAGGATAACAAAGCGAATCGATTTCCCATTTACGTTCATGCAACATCGGCTTCATTTCTGTGCGATCGCTTATCCAGTCCCCATCCGTATTGGGCTCGGCATAGAAAGCATTGGCATAAGGGTCGATCAGTATACATTGTGTTTGCCGGTTGATCACCCCTGCGATCAGTTGCTTTAGTTTTGTATCGGACTTCGTAAGCGGGAGGTAGGGCCATACCTGTGCCGATGAGTCGCGGAGCCACATAGCATTGATATCACCGGTGATTACGAAAGTGTCGGGCTTTCCGTTTTTCATACTGAAGTTTACCGTTGTATCGAGTGTATTGGGAAAACAATTCTCAAACATCCATGCCAGTTTCGGGTCTTTTATCTTTGCTTTTACTCTTGTAATGGTCTGCTCTACGGCTATCGAAGTAAAATGCCGGTCGGCCGTTGCAGGACGATTGGAAACAAATTGTTTCTTTCCGGCCGCTCCTTTTAACGATGAGGCAGCCCAAGCTGGGTGAACGGTCAATGCGGTTAATCCTACAGCAGTTTTCTTAATAAAATTTCTACGTGTTGTCATAAATTATGTGAGTTATTATAATATTCCGGTTGGGTTTGAAAATTCTGAACAGATACCGAAAACAACGAATAGATTGCACCGGTATTTCCTACTAACGGAACGGCCTGAAAAACGGGAACTAAAATAAAAGTTCCCGCGAACGTACGCAACTATTTCTCCGATAGATTCATATTTGATTGTATTTATTAAGATTTTAAAACATTCATTCAGTAATACACCTTGAAAAAATCATTTTATCATGCTCTTTCCACGATTCATCGAATTAAAGGTCGGTATTCACATGAATTCAATAGAGTTTATATTTAATAAAAGATCATTTCACATGAGCATTCATTATATTGATTAAGAAATAAGACTATTGATAATCAGATATCTAAAATCTTATTCGATATAAACTCTTCTATGTTGTAATCCAAATATTAAGAGAATAATTATATTTTTTTAATTCAAACTATTATCTTTGTAGCTAGGGAGTTGAAGAGGATACGAG